>CAIXHP010000031.1 GCA_903919315.1 uncultured Pseudomonadota bacterium
ATCCAACTGGATAGAGCCTTGGACAGTATTCCTTGCATTTTGGATTCCTTCTTTGGTCGGAAAGAATCCTTATCTTGAATCTCTTCAAGGCTTTATCCAACTGCGTCCGGTACTATGGCCGAGCTCAATCCTTCGCGTTGTCGCCGTGGCTTCTTTTGTGGGAGGCTTATCCCTTGCGACGCCTTTGCACGCAACCGTTGTCGATACGCCTTCACAACCACAATACGCTTCAAAGCCGGTATCGGCCGACTCCACGGCGTATGGGCGCAATGACAACATCGCAGATCCGAAAGCTATGGCGAAGCATGTGGAAGACCGCATCAAGACCTTGCACAGCAAGCTGAACATTTCGTCAGGGCAAGAAGCGAAGTGGGAAAATGTTGCGCAAGTGATGCGCGATAATGAAGCCGCTATCGGCCAACTGATTCAAATGCGTCATCAGGATCCCGCCGCGATGACCGCAATTGACGACCTTATCTCTTATCAAAAAATCGCACAGGCGCATGTCGACGGCTTGCAGAGATTAATTCCGGTTTTTCAAACGCTTTATGACGACATGTCTGACGAGCAAAAGCTTGAGGCCGACAAAGTCTTTAATCGTTTCGAGGGGCATCGTGGCCAGAAGATGACAAAATGATCCGTTATAACATTTATCTTTATGGAGGAACGCCATGAAAACAGTTTCCCGCTCGACCTGCTGGCCTGTCCTTAGAAGCGCAGCGCTAGGCCTTGTATTGGCGATCAGCGTACTCGCCGGATCAGCTCACGCCGATAACGGCCGGGGCCATGATTGGAGCAAGCAAACACAATATAACCAGCGTCAAATCAGGAACCATGCTCCGGCGGACTATGGTTGGAACGACCATCAACGACGCGCCAACCGTTACTGGGGCCAGTCACACATGCGACGTGCCCCTAGCACCGTCTATGCGCCGCCGCTGATTTACTACCCGCCCCGTTATGAGGAGCCGGGAATAAATCTGATCATTCCGCTGTACATCAATTAGTGCGCAGGCGGCCTTATCCGGCAAAGGTCGTGGGTATGAAGCAAGACCGGTTCTTAAACCCGCACTATGAGGAGGTCATTATGAATCAGGATCAGATGCAAGGGAAGTTCACGCAGCTTAGCGGTAAGATCAAGGAAACATGGGGACGCCTGAGCGATAACGACATCGCTCTTGCCAACGGAAAAGTGGATCAATTTCTTGGCAAGTTGCAGGAAACCTATGGGCTAAGCAAAGAAGAAGCGCAGAAGCGTTTCAGCGAATTGGAGAAGACATGTTGCAGCGGCTCTGACAAGGCCGCTTAATTCACGGATAGGTTGACTGAGAAGCGCCGCTCATCACAAAGCGGCGCTTCCTCTAACGATCGGCGAAGCTTGGTTGATATATGTCAAAATGAAGCGTTGTGAGAAGCCTATACAATAGGAAGACAACATCGCACAGGAAGGGACACGTTATGACCCTCATTTTCGCCATCATACTCGCCTTCCTTTTGATCGGGACGGCTCCTGTCTGGCCGCACAGTGTGGACTGGGGCTATTACCCCAGCAGCGGAGCGGGTATCCTGCTTGCCGTTTTGGTCATCTATCTCGTTCTAAAGAGAGCTTGAGGATAATGCGGCCCACGATTGCATTTCGATAGATTGTTCACCCTGCGGAGGACCCGTTCTGGGAAAGAGTCAAATTACGACAACTTCGAAAAGGAATACAAATATGATCAACTCTTATAAACTAGCGGCTGCGTTGACGCTGCTTCTCTCAATTGCGGCGTGCGGTCATGACCCCGGCGAACGCGCCTTGAGCGGTGCTGGTATTGGTGCCGGTGCCGGTGTTGGGGCGGCGCTCTTGGGCGCTCCGTTGCTGCCCGCCGTGATTGTCGGCGGTGCCGTTGGCGCTGCGACCGGAGCCGCGACGAGCGACCAGCAGATCGACTTAGGGAACTAATGCGTAACGTGTCAGCACATAGGAGGACTCGATGAACGAAGGTACCTATAAGTGGCCGATGGCTCTGGGCATCGTGATTGTTGCCGCTGTTTTGGCCTATGCCTTGCTCACGATGAAGGATCAGCGCAGCCCCATCGAAAAGGTCGGCGATGCCATACATGACTTGCCGCAGGGCCTTGATAAGGCGGGGCAGCAGTTGGAAAGCCGTACACCGGCTGAAGTTATTCAGGATGAAATCAAGGATAAGCAATGACCTTGCCGTTTTGTCGCTGGGTTTGGCGGCCGGAGATTGTCGTGCTTTCCTTTGTTCTATTTTCGGGCGCGCAGGTTTGTGCGGCTGAATCGACGGGTGATGCTTACGCCTATGGCCGGATTATGATCATGGAGGAAAACGACAAGTTTGCTTCGCATAAAGACAAGCATTACACGCAGGGGTTGCGCGTTTCGTACTTATCCGGCGCGGTTACGCCTGGCGGTTTTTGGGATCAGCCTTTTGGACTGTTTAGCGACAATTTGCCGATCTTTGACGGGAATGATCGGCACAGGAAATACGAATGGACGGTGGTCGGGCAAAGCATTTTTACACCGACCAACACGATGCGCGTGGCGCCATCGCTAAAAGATCGGCCCTATGCGGCGTGGCTGTATACCGGCGCGAGCCTGCTTCAGGACACCAACAGGGATAGCCATCACACGCTTGAAAACGCGGAACTGCTTGTTGGAATCGTGGGGCCAGCGGCGCTGGGTGGCGTGACGCAAAATGATTTTCACCAATTCGTTGGGGTCAATTCGGCTCTGGGCTGGAAAAATCAATTGAAGAACGAACCGGGGTTCATTTTATCCTATGAACGCAAATGGCGTTTTCAGCAGGATCTGTTTGGGAATCTTGGCATCGATGTCATTCCGGAACTCGGCGTGAGCGGTGGCAATATTCTAACCTATGGCGCGGGCGGGGGTATCGTGCGCTTTGGCCAAAATCTGGCGGCGGACTATGGGCCAAACCGCATCCGGCCCAGCCTGTCCGGCACGAGTTGGTTTGATGCAGCGGCGATGAACGGCGATTTGGGTTGGTATGTTTTTCTGGGTACGCAAGGCCGCGTCGTCGGCCACAGCATTTTTCTGGACGGCAACAGCTTCACGTCAAGCCACGGCGTTCACAGTAAATCCTTGGTGGCTGATTTTACCGGCGGAGCGGCGCTGTTCTGGTCGTCCGCGATCCGCGTCGATTTTACTGTCACGCAACGCACCAAGGAATTTTACGGCCAAAGGGGAACTCCCGACAGATTTGGCGGCATAAACCTTGCGTTTCGGATCTAACAGCCACGCCAGTCTTGCCTGCTTGACCTTCTTTAAATCTGCGAAATGAAGCCCTCGTCTTTAGGCGAAGGGGTTGATGATGTCGTTCTCCAACCGGCCTTCGGGTTGTCATGGTTTGTCGAAGAGTTCCTTGGCCTGTTTGAGCAGGTTGTCGTTATTTGCGATAATCTCGACTGGAGTGCCCTGTTTGCCCGACAAAACGGCGCGGCCGGTTTGGCCCGACTCTTTAAGAATGGCGATGACCTTTGCCTTATCCGGATCGTTGGCTGTTTTGATATAGTTGATCTGCACTTTCTGGCCTCCGACGGCGAAGATTTGATTGGCGATCGCACGAACCGGAAGTTTCATGCGGGCCGAAATCATAGCTGCGCTTTTCGTGTTATCAAAAACAAGCATTTCGAGCTTCCAATCTGCGGGAACATCGCTTTTGTCCAGAAGAACCGGCTGCAATCCTGTTGCGTCATAATGCGCAAGAGCCCGTTGTTGCGCCCAGACATCGTTGGCGCGAATCTCAATAACTTCGGAACCTCTCGCAATTATGGGGTGCGTGCCGCGAACCGCCACACTCATGCGCTCCGCAACATTGACAGACTCTTCATTTGACTTGGTTGTTACCGTATTGATCTGCACTGTGATGCCATCGAGATTGTAATAGGCATTCTCGACCGTCAACGGCTTGATGCCGTATAATTTCTCAAACTTGACCAGAACATCATCTGTCCCTGTTATGGTTTTCTCTGGCGACCAATTGCCTGATGCCTGAGCCGAAGCAGAGATAGAGAGGCTGAGACATACGGCGCAGAGAAGACTTATAAAGCGACGGTTCATGAGGAGAGTCTCCTGTGTTAGGACATCATGTTTATGCGCACACTACCCATTTGTCTTAGCATAATAGCGTCTGCTCATAAAACAGTGTTTTGATTATGCATTCAGTCGAGAAAAGTCATTTTGTGTCGCTATCTGATCCCATGCGCATTGAGGAAGGGAGTGTATTTTTTGTCGGTATGCATAATATGATGTTGATGAGGCTGCTCCCTAATTGGCTTTCGGTTTATTTATTAGTTTCACTTTTTTTTGTTATAATGGTCTCGATAGTTAAATCATATGGTTAACGTTACGGGATTGTAGTATGTACAATAATTTCGTGGTGCAATTTAGATCAAACGCTGAGCGTGCGCTTGGGCTTGCCGAAATTGCCGCTCAAGACAACACATTTGGCGTTGGGGCAGTGCTGGTCGACAGGCACGGCCAGCCTATTACTGAAAGGCGCAATGAATTTTTCAATACTGGCAAGCTGTATCCATCCCGTCACGCTGAAATGCTCGTTATGCAGGACTATTGGACGCGGCTCCAGGCCGGGGAGAGACTTCCGGCTGCGGATCAATGTGTAATTATATCGACCCTTGACCCCTGCATTAGACCTGTTGCGAAAGTCGGAGGGATTTGGGCGCGGAGCGGGCTTGGGCGGATGAGCTGGGTTCAGAAACCGGCGATGAGATTGACGATGCCCGCGATGGAGGAGAACTTGGCGGCGTAGGTTGCTTTGGAATAGCG
>CAIXHP010000032.1 GCA_903919315.1 uncultured Pseudomonadota bacterium
ACGGGCGCAAGGCAAAATCCGTCATCCGCCGAGGCCTCGAAACTCTCGCAAGGCTCCTCGCCGGAGCAGAAAACGAAGCCCAAAAAATATTCTTTACCTCCCCCTCATCCCCCAAAAGACAACCTAACATGCTGATATTACAGGGTGTTCAAAAATGAGTCCAGTACTATGGCAAACCACACAAGCTCACAAAAGACCGCCCCACCTGTAGCAACTGTAGCAAGTGTAGCCGTAGCAAACTCTCCAAACACTCTTGACGCGGACGCTTTCACCGAACGCGCAGCCATCATCGAGGCGAACGGGATTCCCCGCGCATGGGCCGAGGGCTTCGCTACGCTCTGCGCCAAGCCTTGCCCATCGTCCTATGCGCCCCAGCGCTGGGCGCAGCTTATGGACGATGGTGGGCGCTTTCTGGACACATGGGGCCGCCAAGCGGCGGCGCTGGGCTGGATGGCTGTGGATGTGTTTGGCGTGAGTCCTGACGCACCAGAGACGGCCTATCATGGCATGGGGCTTGTGCCGTTGCTCACGGGCAGAAAAGTCGTCGCCATCACTGCCGACACAGCACGGATCGACAACGGCGGGACGTTCTACCGCAAGACAATGGCCGCCGGAGCGGTGGCGCTATGGGAGGGGGAGATACGGGCATGACTGAAACAACAGCCCTACAACAACGCGGCAAGCCCTTTCAGAAGGGCCAGTCTGGCAATCCTGCGGGCCGTCCTGTCGGTGCGCGTCATAAGACCACCTTAGCCATTCAGTCGCTACTTGACGGAGAGGGCGAGGCTTTGACGCGTCGCGCTATCGAACTGGCACTGGCGGGCGATATGGTGGCCTTGCGTCTATGTCTCGAACGTCTGGCCCCACCGCGCAAGGATGCGCCTGTTGCGCTTGATCTGCCGCCTGTCGCTACGGCTGCGGATATTGTCGCGGCTCAATCTGCGATTCTGGCCGCTGTAGCCTCCGGCGAGATAACCCCCAGCGAAGGCGCTGCACTGGCTGCACTGACAGATGGGTTGCGCAAAACCATAGAGACCAACGATTTAGAGCAACGCCTAACTGCGCTGGAAGCCAACCTGCAATCATCAACCAAGAGGAGATAACGATGGGAAACCGTTTAGACCACCGCGTGACGAACCTTGAACAAGCCGCCGCCCCCAAACGTAGTGGGTTATCCGTCGTCATTATAGAGGAAGGCGAAACCTACGAACAAGCCGCCGCCCGCTTCCCCAATGACGAAAACGCCAGCCTTCGAATCATCATTGATATGACTAAAGGGGGCGTTTCCGCTCCGTAACACCAGAACGCCCTGAAACACGGGCGCTATTCCGGCAAGGCGAGCCGAAAGGCGACGGCTTCGGGAACTCCTGCGCGAGGTGCTGGAGGGTCTTTAAGCCCCCCTCTTTGTGCCACGTTGTACCCTGTCGTTGGCTTCAAACTGGTGGGGTAGTTGGTGGGGCAAAACCGATAAAGCTGAAATAACCAAATAATATCAATGGCAAATGGCGGATGGGGTGGGATTCGAACCCACGGAGAGCTTGCACCCTCGCCGGTTTTCAAGACCGGTTCCTTAAACCGCTCGGACACCCATCCAACGGGGGTACAGATAACAAAACCTTGGGATGGCGGAAAGGGGCAAACTTGATCGACAAGATCAGGTGGTTCTGCGAGATTCGGCCCTATGTCCGATTCGAACCTTGAGCTTTCCATCGTCATGCCGTGCCTGAACGAGGCGCGGACGTTGCCGTTGTGCCTCAAAAAAGCGCAGGCTTTTCTAGCGGAAAACGGCGTTTCCGGCGAGATCATCGTGGCCGACAACGGCAGCACGGATGGCTCGGCGGCCTTGGCCCTCGAGTATGGCGCAAGGGTGCTGACGGTCGAAGAGCGCGGGTATGGCGCGGCGTTGGCAGGAGGAATCGCGGCGGCGCGTGGGCGCTATGTCATCATGGGCGATGCCGACGACAGTTACGACTTTGCCAACCTCATGCCCCTTCTGGCCAAGCTCCGCGAAGGCTACGATCTGGTGGTGGGCAACCGTTTCAAAGGGGGGATCGAACCGGGAGCCATGCCCTTCCTCAACCGCTTTCTCGGCAATCCGGTTTTAAGCGCGTTGGGGCGGTTGTTTTTCCGCATTCCGCTCGGCGATTTCCACTGCGGTCTGCGCGGCTTTGGTCGCGAAGCGATGCAAAAGCTCGACTTGCGCACCACCGGCATGGAGTACGCCAGCGAGATGATCGTCCGCGCCGCCCTCCACGGCCTCAGCATGGCCGAAGTCCCCGTGGTGCTGAAACCCGACGGACGCGGCCACAAATCGCACCTGCACCCATGGCATGACGGCTGGCGGCACTTGCGCTTTCTGCTGCTTTATTCGCCGCGCTGGCTTTACCTCTATCCGGGATTGGCGATGATCGTGGCGGGGTTGGCCATCGCCGCGCTGCTGCTGCCCGGCCCCATGATGATCGCGGACGGCGTGGGGCTGGATGTCCACACGCTGCTGGTCGGTTCCATGAGCATCCTTGTGGGCGTGCAAAGCATCACTTTCGGCTTTATGGCGCGCAGCTATGCCATGGCGAACGGGATCATCCCAACGCCCTCGCGCTACGACAAACTCATGGTCGGCCTCACGCTCGAACGGCTTCTTGTGCTGGCGGGCGGGCTGATCCTGCTGGGACTGATCGCGGTGGCGTGGGCGATGCACCGCTGGTCGGCGGTGAACTTCGGAGCCCTCGATTACCGCGACGCCATGCGCCTCCTCATCGTCGCCGTCACCTGCATCGTCGCTGGCCTCCAACTCGGCTTCGCCGCGTTTCTGCTGGGCGTGATGCAGATACGGCGGAGGAAGGGGTAACCCCCACATCACGCCACCGGCAGCAATCCCTCCTTGGCCGCCGATTTCTGGATGTTCGCCTGCAGTTTCTCGAACGCGCGCACTTCGATCTGGCGGATGCGTTCGCGACTGATGTTGTGTTTTTGGGAGAGGTCTTCGAGCGTAGCGGGCGGATCGGTCAGACGGCGGGCGACGATGATCTCGCGCTCGCGCTGGTTGAGCCCCAGCATCGCGCTGGCCAACAGTTTTTGCCGCAGGCGCAATTCCTGCTGCGCGCCCATGTGGCTTTCCTGGCTTTCGGTTTCGTCGGCCAGCCAGTCCATCCACTCGCCCTCGCCGTCCATGCGGATGGGCGCGTTGAGCGATTGGTCGCCGCCCGCCAAACGGCGGTTCATCTGGACGACATCGTCCTCCGGCACGGCAAGTTGAAAAGCGATCTTCTTCACCTGCTCCGGCGACAAATCGCCGTCATCAATCGCCTGCATCTCGCGCTTGAGACGCCTGAGATTAAAGAACAACTTCTTTTGCGCCGCCGTGGTGCCGATCTTCACCAATGACCACGAATGCAGAACATATTCCTGCATCGCCGCCTTGATCCACCACATGGCATAGGTCGCAAGGCGAAAGCCGCGTTCGGGATCGAAACGCTTGACCGCCTGCATCATGCCGACGTTGCCCTCGGCGATCAGTTCGGACAGAGGCAAGCCATAGCCGCGATAGCCCACGGCGATCTTGGCCACCAGACGCAAATGGCTGGTGACAAGCTTGTGCGCAGCCTCAAGGTCGCCATGCTCGCGCCACGACTTGGCGAGCATGTACTCCTCGTGCGGCTCCAGCATGGGGAATTTACGAATCTCGCGCAAGTAAACCGCAAGATTGCCTTCCCCCCTCAGCACCGGAAGATTGGTCACGGCTACGTTCAAGATCAAACGCCTCCTCTGCCCGCGCAGGCTAACAGCATCCCGCCTCTCGGCCTAACGGCAATATTGTGGCAGCACAGCGCAATTACAAGACCGGCTGATAACCTTATGATAACAATAAAAAACACCCTCCAGAGTCATGCTCGCGAAGGCGAGCATCCATCACCCGATGGAGCCCCAAGCGCACAGTTTCAGAACCCAGCGCAAACGTTGCCGACAGGTGATGGATTGCCGCCTACGCGGCAATGACGCTTGCGGAGAGAAAGCCCCTTTGTGTCATCCCCGCGAAGGCATCCATCGCCCGATGGAGCCTTACGCGCGCCGCCCCGGAACCTACCCCATAAACGGCGGAGTCGCGGTAAAGCCCGCCGCCTTTTCGAGCGCCGAGGCCGCCTTAAACAGCGTCATCTCGTCAAAAGCGCGGCCAATCATCTGCAAGCCCATCGGCAACCCGTTCGCCCCCAGCCCCACCGGCACCGAGATGCCCGGCAGCCCAGCAAGATTCAGCGTAACGGTGAACACGTCCTCCAGATACATCTGGATCGGATCGTCCTGCTTCTCGCCGATGGCAAAGGCCGTGGACGGAGCCGTCGGGGTGAGGATCACGTCGCAGGATTTGAACGCTTCCTCGAAATCGTTACGAATGCAGCGCCGCACTTTCTGCGCCTTGAGGTAGTAAGCGTCGTAATAGCCCGCCGACAACACATAGGTGCCGATCAAAATACGCCGCCGCGTTTCCTTGCCGAAACCCGCGCCGCGCGTGTTTTCGTACATGCTGATCAAATTGTCGCCGGGGACGCGCACGCCGAACCGCACGCCGTCATAGCGCGCGAGGTTCGAAGACGCCTCGGCGGGCGCGATGATGTAATAAACCGGCAAAGCGTATTTGGCGTGGGGCAAGCTGACCTCCACCACCTCCGCGCCCGCGTCGCGCAGCATGGCCGCGCCTTTGTCCCACAGCGCGTTGGTTTCGGCGGGAATGCCATCGATGCGGTATTCGCGCGGAATGCCGATCCGCAAGCCCTTGACGGACTGGCCCGTCGCCGTCGTGAAATCCGGCACCGGCTGGTTGACCGAAGTGGAATCTTTCGGGTCGAACCCGGCCATCGTGCGCAGCATCAACGCGGCATCGTCCACCGTCCGCGCCAACGGCCCGGCCTGATCCAACGACGAAGCATAGGCGATGATGCCCCAGCGCGAGCAACGACCATAGGTCGGCCTGACGCCGACGATGCCGGTGACGCTTGCGGGCTGGCGGATCGAACCGCCCGTGTCCGTTCCCGTCGCCGCCATGGCGAAACGTCCCGCCACCGCCGCCGCCGAACCACCCGAAGAACCGCCCGGCACCAGCTTGCGCGCGGCCTTGGACGGTTCCGCGCCCGACCAAGGGCTAACGACATTGCCATAGCCCGACGTGGTGTTCGACGAGCCCATGGCGAACTCATCCAAATTCGTCTTGCCGAGCATAACCGCGCCCGCGTCGAACAATTTCTGCGACACGGTGGATTCATAGGTCGGCACGAAATTATCGAGGATACGGCTCGCCGCCGTCGTCCGCACGCCCTTGGTGCAATACAAATCCTTCATGCCCAGCGGAATGCCGTCCAAAGCCCCGACCGTGCCCGCCGCGCGCCGCGCGTCCGAGGCCTTGGCCTGTTCCTGCGCCAGATCAAAGGTGGTGGTGATGAACGCGTTGGTTTCCGCCTGCCCTCGTTCGGCAGCCTTGATATGCGCCGCCGTGAGTTCAACCGCGCTGAATTCTTTCTTCGCAAGGCGCGTCACGGCCTCGGTGATGGACAGATGCGTAAGCTGGGTCATTATTCGATAACCTTCGGAACGGTAAAGAAATCGGCAGTCTTGGAAGGCGCGTTGGCGAGGATGTCCTCCGCCTTGCCGCCGTCGGTGACGACATCGTCGCGCAAGCGCAGCGCCATGTCGTTGACGTTGGTGAGCGGCTCGATGCCGGTGACATCGACCTCGTTCAACTGGGCGACCCAATCGAGGATTTTGGACAATTCGCCCGCGACCTGCTGTTGTTCTTCGAGCGGAACCTTAAGCCGCGCCAAATGCGCGATGCGGGCAACGGTGGTCTGGTCAATCGACATGCGGCGTTTCCTTAATCTTCGGATGCCGGAGAGCCTCTATTCGCTCCCCGCCCCTGCTCGCACAAGGGTTGGTAAAATGATGGAAGGCAAGCTATCATTCGGCATGCCCATCTGCAACCTCGCCGATCTGCCCCCCTTGCTGAAACCCGGTCAGTGCCTGCTTGGCCTCGATCCGGGCAGTGTCGTTGTGGGCGTGGCCATTTCCGACCCCGGCCTGCGCGTAGCCTCGCCGCTTATGGGGTTAACGCGGGGCAAATTCGCGGCGGATGCGGCAACTCTGGCGAAAATCATCCGGGAACGGGCCATCGGCGGCCTCGTCATCGGCCTGCCCAAGAACATGGACGGCACCGAAGGCCCCTCGGCGCAGTCGGCCCGCACCTTCGCGTCCAACCTGCTGCGGTTTCTCAAAGCACTGCCGGACAACCCCCACGACATGCCCGCCGCCTTTTGGGACGAACGCTTCTCCACCGCCGCCGTCACCCGCTTTATGATCGAAGGCGACATGAGCCGCAAACGCCGCGACGCCGTGGTGGACAAAGCCGCCGCCGCCTACATCCTCCAAGGCGCCCTCGACGCCCTCACCCACCGCGCTACGCCGTAAAACGCTCCAAAGCGTCGTCAACTCAAAGAACGCCGCTCAGCGCAACTTTTTTTTGCCACCTTGCCCGCAACCGAACACTCTCGTTCTAACCAACAAAAAGGCGGCCAACAAGGGAAGCACCGTTAAACAAAAATAAGCACCAGCTATGAATAGACCGTCAACAATTTGTTCTCGGGTAGCATAGACAAAAACAGCAAAGAACAACAGCGACACCGCCAGATAGGTCCAGACAAAACGCATCCTTGCGAAGGCCAAGAGTCCCAAAAACACAAAAGAGTCTATCGCCAATATAATCCAAGCATTCAACATAAACATGTCAAAGGCGGTCATATCGGCAGCCATCGCCTCTACCGGAATAAAAATGGCCAGCAGGGCCACGATGAACCTGATCATAACAAACGTCCTCCGACAGTCCCTCGCGCACAAGGCAACAAAACAACGTCAAAACAAACATAAACCATGCTTTGCCACGAAACAACACACCTCACCGATCGCGCCCAGCACAAGGCTCTATCCGTCCTCGCGCCACGCCATAAAGCCCCCCAAGAGTCATCGCCGCGAAGGCGGCGAAGCCGTGGTGGACAAAGCCGCCGTCGCCGCCTACATCCTCCAAGATGCCCTCGACGCCCTCCCCCACCGCGCTGCGCCGTAAGCCGCCGACAAGCTCAGGCCCGAACAGAATCAAGCCACGCATTAAGCTCTGTAAGAAAAGCTCCCGCCTGTTCAAAATATCCCAAGGCATACACAGGGTCGTTCCACATCGCCTGATAAGCAACGGCCTCCTCCTGCGAGTGTACCTTCACCATGTCAAAGCATGGCGCGTTTTCCCCATCCCACTCGGCTATGCGAAAACCTGCTTTTCTCAGTGCAGGATCAAAACTTGGATCCAGAATGCGCCAAGCCCCATCGATTTCAGCCTCGACATAAAAATGCGTCACAAGAAACCGGGCCGGATACAAATCGACGATTCGATCAGGAATGATGGTTCTGTCCCAACGCGTTTCACCTACACGCCCACGGACAGCGTACCCTAAGACCCCCAAGCGTTGGAGCAGTTCAACCCCTTTGAAATAACAATTGTCCGCAGGCATCCCGATTTTATCTGATACCCGATAAGGGCGCGACCGTATTTCCTCGAAAATGCGCCTCGCGGTTTCATGTGCCATTTACACCCTCTTGCTCTCCACAGGAAATATCGCGCAGCCCTTATAGCCACGCCGCCAACAAGGCCGCCACCGGCACATCCGCCGGAGGCATGGGGTAGGCCGTAAGCTGATCCTTCCGCACCCAAACCAACCTCTGGCCCTCTTGCGGCTGAGGCTCCCCCCGCCAGACACGGCAGACGAAAAGCGGCATCAGAAGGTGAAAATCAGGATAGGCGTGCGAAACGAACGTAAACGGCGCGAGGTCTTCCAGCGCAACCGTGATGCCAAGCTCCTCATCCAGCTCCCGCGCCAAAGCCTGCTCCGGAGTCTCGCCATCGTGTATCTTGCCGCCGGGAAATTCCCACAGTCCCGCCATCGACTTGCCCGCCGGACGATCCGCCAGCAGCACGCGCCCCGCGCCGTCGATCAACGCAACCGCCGCCACCAGCATCAGCTTGCCGGAACTCACAGCGCCCCCTTCCGGCGCTCATTCCGCTCATAGACAACGCGCGTCAACTCCCAGCGCGTGACCTCGACCCCGCCGCGCAGCGCCTCGCCCACGCGGGGACGCAGCCCGACATAGGTCAGTCCGGCGCGGCGCAACACATTCTGCGAAGCCTCGTTGGCAGGGTCGGTGGTGGAAATAACCCGTTCGATTTCCGGCCGCCGGAACGCCAGCGCCAAAACCGCCGCCACCGCCTCGCTCATATAGCCCTGCCCCCAGTACGCGCGGCCCAGCCAATAGCCGATCTCGACTTCTTCAGGAAGCCGCTCCTGCGTGTTCGAAGGATGCAGCCCGACCCCGCCCATCGCCGCGTCGCTGGCCTTGTTCGCGATCAGGAACAGCTCCGGCCTATCGGCGCGATAGCCCTCCTCCATGTGCCGCAAGAATTTCTCCGCGTCTTTCAGCGTAAAAGGATAAGGCACGCGCGAAAGCCACTGCGTCACGTCCCATTCGCCGATCAGGCGCGTATAGCGCGGCAGATCCTCGCGCGTCAGCGCGCGCAGGATCAAACGGTTCGTTTCGGCAAAAATCATAACCGCCTACCGTCGGCTCGTCAGTTGCAGGAAAATATCTTCGAGCGCGGTTTCCCGCGTCGTCAGGTCGGTGATGCCGAGGCCGTTCACCTGCACCGACAGCAGCAATTGGCCGATGCTGCCCAGCGAAGGCTGATAGCTCAACGTCAACTGGCGCGGCGCGGTCAGTTGCCAGCCTTGCGTTTTAAGATTGTCCGGCACTTCGGCCAGATCGTTGGCAACCGTCACCGTCACCTGCTTGTTGTCGAGGCGACGGAGCAGATTATCCTTGCGATCAAGCGCCACCAACTGGCCGTGATTGATGATCGCGATTTGATCGCACAGTTCTTCCGCTTCCTCCAGATAGTGCGTGGTAAGCAAAATCGTCGTGCCCGCCGCGTTCAACCGCCGCACATAGGCCCACAACGAACGGCGCAGTTCGACATCCACCCCGGCGGTCGGCTCGTCCAGCACCAAAACGGGCGGATTATGCACCATCGCCTTGGCCACCATGAGGCGGCGGCGCATGCCGCCGGACATGGTGCGGGCATAAGCCCCCTCCTGCTCGGTCAAATCCACGGCAGCCAAAAGCTCGTCCGTAATGCGCTCCCGCTTGGGCACGCCGTAAAGCCCCGCCTGCAGCTCCAGCAAATCGCGCGGCGTGAAGAAAGCGTCGAGGTTCAACTCCTGCGGTACCACGCCGATTGCGCTGCGCGCCATGCGCGGCTGTTCGGCAACCTCATACCCCCAAACCCGCGCCTCGCCCGAAGTCTTGATCGTCAGGCCCGCCAGAATGTTGATGAGAGTCGATTTCCCCGCCCCATTCGGCCCCAAAAGACCGAAAATACAACCGCGCGGGATGGAAAGACTGATGTCCTTCAACGCTTCCTTAGGCGGCGCGTGCTTGAATCCCGGATAAGTCTTGGTTAACCCGCTGATCTCAACGGCAAACTCCGGCAAATCCGCCACGGAATCCGTAACCTCGGCCTGCTGGGGCATAGGGGCGATGTCAGGCATGAAACCACGGCCAAATTTGAGGAGGGGAAACTTATAGGCTAGCTTCGCCGATGTTAGGATAAATGCGATGCCGATTCAACTTCGCGTAATACATGCGCAAACCGCGCTATTGGTTTTTACACTCACACGAATTATACCTTCGCGGCATAACCTTTTTCGGAGCATGGCATTTTATGAGCGGAGTCCTTCCTTCTGAAGTCGAAGCCCTGATGGAAGGGCAACAAAATGAGCTACAACCAAACGAATTGCAAAGAGACATCCTTCGCGAAACGCACCCCCACATCGCGATGTCCTACGATTATGTGCTGAGATGCCTTCGAATCAAAGATCCGGAGCTGGACGGCGACACTGTGCAGGAATGCATAGAAGGCCTCGAGATCGCGCGCATCCTCGTATCGAGCCCCTTGCCCGACCGATCGGGATAACCGTCTCTATCGTCAGTCACCGCAAGGCGCAGCCCTCGCCAAAACGCTCGGCTACCAACACAGCGCCAAGAAACGGCAAAACGCGGTGCGAATCTTCCCTCGCCCCGATCATCCTCCCGTCGCAACCACCCCGGATTGCCCCCCACTTTCCGACCTCGAAGCTAAAATTTTGTTCGAAACGCACGCGCGTGTGCTGACGTCCTGCATACGCGTCAACGCCCGGCTGAACGCGGACGGAATGGTAATCACGCTCGGCACGGTAGAACCGGCGATGGATGATCTCGCGACAAGGAGCCTCTTGGCTCGCAGCCTCCACCACAAAGATCGTGATCGTGTCCACTATCGGCTCACGCCGCAAGGTAGCGATGCCCTTCTGAAATTTCTCGAAACATCGCCGCCCCTGACGGAGGATCATCTGGAATACAGAACTATCTTGCTCCAAGAAAAAAGACACCAGTGTTCCTCCCAACGCGCCGTGCCGGCGGAACCGTGCAGAATGTCAGAGGCCGTAGCCGACCGCGCCGCTCCGAACGCGACTGAAGATGCAGTTGGCCCAACATCTCCGGACAATACAACACGGCAATGCTCCGGCGAGTTTGTATTTAGTCGGCGCAAACGCCTTGTTCGCGAAGAAATGGCGCTTATTCTCGCGCTACGCGGGGAAAGTTTCACTTCTTTTGGTCAGATCCGAAGCCGATTGCAAAACTCGTCGTTCGAAATAGTCGAAAGCGCCATAGGGCATCACATCATCAGGCTGATAAGATGCAATGTCATTCAGCGTGAGAACATCTCTCAACCGAACAAAAGCCTTCAATACCGATATTCGCTTACAGATCACGGGGTCCTTGCCTGCGCCTTCATTGCCAAAAACCACCCCGATCTATACGCCGCGCTGAATTCTGATAACATGGGTGGACAACGTCCCCCTGAGGCCACCCCATGCCAAACAACGCCCCCGCCCCCATCGCCGTAACAACCCCCTCCATCGCCTGTGACGGCAACAACGGCGGCCCCGGCGGTCATCCGCGTGTGTTCCTTGCCCTAAACGGCACGGGCAGGGTCGATTGCCCCTACTGCGGGCGGCGTTTCGTGCTGGCTACCGGCGCAAAAGCGCAAGGGCACTAGGCACGGCTTAGGGTTCGTGCGAAAAGCGGATTTATGACAGCTCCGCACGATTCCACGCTCTATCTCATCGACGGCTCCGGCTATATCTTCCGCGCCTTTCACGCGTTGCCGCCCATGACCCGCCCCGACGGCACGCCCGTCAACGCGGTCTATGGCTTTTGCAACATGCTGCAAAAGCTCCTCAACGACCTGAAAGCCGAACGCATCGCGGTGATCTTTGACGCGGCGCGTAAGACCTTTCGCAACGACATCTACCCCGACTACAAAGCGCACCGCCCGCCGCCCCCGCCGGAATTGGTGCCGCAGTTCCCGCTAATCCGCGAAGCCACCCGCGCCTATGGCATCCCCTCCATCGAAGCCCCAAACTATGAAGCCGACGACCTGATCGCCGCCTACGCGCGTGAGGCCATGGCGCAGGGGCAAAACGTCCGCATCGTTTCCGCCGACAAAGACCTGATGCAACTGATCCGCCCCGGCGTAGAGCTGTACGACCCCATGAAAGCCGTGGCCATCGGCCCCGCCGAAGTCGAAGCGAAATTCGGCGTACCCCCGGAAAAAGTCATCGACGTGCAAGCCCTCGCGGGCGACAGCACCGACAACATCCCCGGAGTCCCCGGCATCGGCGTCAAGACCGCCGCGCAATTAATCCTCGAATACGGCGACCTCGAAAACCTTTTGCATCGCGCTGGAGACATCAAGCAACCCAAACGGCGCGAGCTATTGACGCAACACGCCGAACTGGCGCGCATTTCAATGAAGCTGGTCACGCTGGACGACCACGCGCCACTGCCGGAACCGCTCGACACCCTCCGCGCCCGCGCCGACCACAGGCCGGAACTCATCGCCTTTTTGCAAGAACAAGGCTTCCGTTCGCTGCTGGCGCGGATCGAAGGCAAACCCGCCCCCGCTGCGGCCCGCTCAACGCCGGAGCCAACCGCCGCAACGCCGCCGGACGAAACGGAGCCACTGCCGCTCGTCGCGCAAGACTACGAATGCGTCCAAGACGCCGCGCACCTCCGCCGCTGGGTCGAAGCGGCGCGGGCGCAAGGCTATGTGGCGCTGGATACGGAGACAACCTCGCTCACGCCCTCCACGACGACGCTGGTCGGCGTATCGCTGGCGATTGCGCCGGGCAAAGCCTGTTACATCCCCATCAATCACGTCGATCCCAACGCCAGCCCCGACGGCGGATTCAGCTTTGACGCGCCGCAAGCGCCCCAACAAATCACCATCGCCGAGCTGGTCGCGGAGCTGCGCGACCTTCTCCTCGATCCTGCGACGATCAAAATCGCGCACAATCTGAAATTCGATCTTCAGGTTCTGGAACAACACGACCTCAAGATCGCGCCCTATGACGACACGATGCTGATGTCCTACGCGCTGGGCGCGGGGTTGCACGGGCACGGGCTGGACGAACTGGCGCTGAAGCATTTCAAGCACAAGATGATTTCCTTCGCGGACGCGACCGGAACGGGCCGGAACAAAATCACCTTCGACCGCGTCCCGCTCGACAAAGCCACCGCCTACGCCGCCGAAGATGCCGACTTCGCCCTGCGCCTCTGGCTCTTGCTCAAACCGCAAGTGGCGCAACAGCATGTGACGCGGGTTTACGAACGATTGGATCGCCCTTTGATCCCCGTCGTCGCAGCAATGGAGCGCGACGGCATCCTCGTCGATTCCGCCATCCTCAAAGCGCAAAGCCACAGACTGGCGCAACGCTTGCAAGTTCTGGAAGGCGAGATTCACGCGCTCGCCGGACACGCCTTCAACGTCGGTTCGCCCAAACAGTTGGGCGATGTTCTGTTCGGCGAAATGGGCCTGCCCGGCGGCAGCAAGGGCAAGACCGGAGCCTATTCCACCAGCCACGACGTGCTGGAACCGCTCGCGGAACAGGGACACGAGATCGTCACCAAGCTGCTCGACTGGCGCGGTTTGGCCAAACTCAAATCCACCTACACCGACGCGCTGCCGGAACAGATCGACGCGAAAACGGGGCGCGTTCACACATCGTTTTCGTTGGTGGGCGCGGCGACGGGGCGGCTGTCCTCCACCGACCCGAATTTACAGAACATCCCCATCCGCACCGAAGACGGCCGTGCCATCCGCCGCGCCTTTGTGGCCGCCGAAGGCTGCGAGCTGCTTTCGGTCGATTATTCGCAAATCGAATTGCGCCTCGCCGCCGATGCCGCCGACATCAAGGCGTTGATCGGCGCGTTCCAAGACGGCGCGGACATCCACGCCCTGACCGCCAGCCAAGTGTTCGGCGTGCCGCTGCAAGACATGACCCCCGACATCCGCCGCAAGGCCAAGGCGATCAATTTCGGCATCATCTATGGCATCAGCGGCTTTGGTCTGGCCAAACAACTCGGCATCGCGCCCGGCGAAGCCAACGACTTCATCCGCCAATATCTCGACAAATTCCACGAGCTGCGCGACTGGATGGAGGCGACCAAGCAATTCGCCCACGACCACGGCTATGTCGAAACCCTGTTCGGGCGGCGCGTGCATATCGCGGGCATCCACGAGAAAATGGCGGCCCGCCGCAACTTCGCCGAACGCCAAGCCATCAACGCGCCGCTGCAAGGCACCGCCGCCGACATCATGAAACGCGCCATGATCCGCATTCCCACGGCGCTCGACGAGGCCGGGCTAAAGGCGAAATTGCTGCTGCAGGTGCATGACGAATTGGTGTTCGAAGTCCCCGTCGCGGAAATCACGTTCACCGCCGAGATCGTCAAACGCGTGATGCAGGAAGCCCCCGCCCCCGCCGTCACCCTCAAAGTCCCGCTCGTCGCCGAAGCCGGTCACGCGCAAAACTGGGCCGAGGCGCATTAGGGGGCAGTGCCAAATTTCCCCGCCAGCACCCCACACCAAAGGGGAACAACACAAGCGACCACAGGACACGCAGGCACGATTTTCACCGCCCCGGAGCATCGGTAATAAAGGGATTAAAGTTTGTTTTTCGGTCGTAATAATCCATACCTTCGGCTTTTTTCAGGTAGCGAACGACAGGATAGGTAACAGGAAGCATTACGACTTCAACCAACGTTTTTGCGGCCCACCCCATGAGAATGCCCTGAACTAACAGCTCGTTGGGCAAAACACTGTATAAGGCTATTCCGTAGAAAACCGTTGTATTGACCCCCTCTCCGACAACTGTCGAAACAACAAAACGGGCCCATAGATGCTTACCGTTATTCCATATCTTCATTTTGGCAAGGACATAACTGTTGCATATATCTCCGCTAAAAACAGCCAACAGCCCCGCGATTGCTATTCTGGGAGCCGCTGAAAAAACCTATTGAAAAGCAGCGTCGTCATGAAAAAACGCGGCTGGCGGAACTAGCAGCTGCAGTCCAACAACAAACGATGCTGTAATCGAACAAAGAATAGACAACCACAAAACGCTGCGAGCCTGCGCATAGCCATAAACTTCAGTCAAAATGTCCGCAATCAGATAAGTGAGCGGAAAATACAATACCGACACGGACACGCCGACACCGTAAATCGTGACAATCCTCGCGGCTGTAAAGTTTGACGCTAACAGGAACGTTATATTAAGCGCAGCAAACAGGCCAATGTACTTAAATTTCCCAAAATCTGTGCGAAACATCGACCACCCCGCTCTAAATGGTTAGAATTCTACTTCCGTCCGCTATCGAGTTAACCACCTTCCAAGAAGCTACAAATCCCGCCGCGCCCGCCGCCGATAGCTGTAGGAGCCATAAGGCACGCTCAACAGATAAACCGCACCGGCGATCGACAGCGTGAGCCATGTCTTGGTGATCATCATCGCGACGAACAGACACGCCAGCACCATCACCGGCGCGACCATCACCGGCGCGATGCGACGGCCCTTGATCGACAACGTCGGCAGTCGGCTGACCATCAGCCCACCAACAATAAGGAGCCATATCGCCATCGCCTGCGGCGGCGGCTTCAGCATATCGCCGAACTCCAACGCCAGAAACAGCGGCAGCAGAGCCAGCCCTGCGCCCGCCGGAGCGGGAACGCCGGTGAAATAGCTCTTGGCCCAAGCGGGGGCCGAGTGATCCTCCAGCATCGTGTTAAAGCGCGCGAGGCGCAACGCAGTGCAAACGACAAAAGCCAGAACGGCGATCCAGCCAAGGCCTTCGCCGTCGCGCAGCACCCACAGATAAAGCACGAACCCCGGCGCAACCCCAAAGCTGATAAGGTCGGCAAGGCTGTCGAGTTCTGCCCCGAACTTGCTCGTGATGTTGAGCAACCGCGCCACGCGACCGTCCAGCACGTCAAAGACACTGGCGATCACGATGGCCAACGCCGCCGCTTCCCACTTATCCTGCAAAGCAAAGCGCATCGCCGACAGACCGGAACACAACGACAACATGGTCAGCATATTGGGCAACAACCGCGTCAACGGCATATCGCGCACAATACGACGGGGTTCGTTTTGATCGGCATCGCTCATCAGCGCACCTCGCCCTTACGCGCCGCTTCGGTGCCGAGGCAATCCGCCAGCACCGTCTCGCCCGCGATCATGCGCTGCCCGATGCATACAAGAGGATGCAGCCCCTGCGGCAGATAAATATCCGCGCGGCTACCGAACCGAATAATGCCGAAACGCTCGCCCGCCTGCAAAACATAGCCCTTTTGAACCGTGCAGATAATGCGCCGCGCGATCAGTCCCGCGATTTGCACGACCCCCAACAACTGGCCGTCATAGGGATGCTGGCCGCTCATCTGCAACGCAAGCGCCATGCGTTCGTTGTCCACGCTGGCCTTGTCGAGTGAGGCGTTCACAAATTTCCCCGGGCGATAATGCGCATGCACAATCTTGCCGTCCACAGGACTGCGGTTCACATGCACGTCGAACACGTTGAGGAAGATGCTGATGCGCGTGCGCTTTTGATCGCCCAGCCCCAGATCGGGATCGGGCACCACTTCGGAAATCGCGATGACGCGCCCGTCGGCGGGACTGATGACCAGACCGGGACGCGCCGGAGTCACCCGCGCCGGATCGCGGAAGAAATAGATGCACCACGCGAACAACACGATGCCAAAGAAGAAAGGCACAAGGCCGAACAGCCCCAGCGCCACCGCAGCAACGGCGAACAAGCCGATGAAGGGCCACCCGGCGGGGTGGATATAGGCCGCGAGATTCTTAAGCTTCATCATGTTTCCCTGTTGTTTTCATACGATCAAAGGAGCCGCGCATACGGCCAAAGGCGGGATGTTAAAGCTATGTTAAAGATACGCACCTAGAATGACAACCCTGTCGGAAATTCGCGTTTTCACCGCCCCTTGACCGGGAAGGCCAGCACTGTATGTCATCCCCTCTGCCGACCGCATCCGCCGCGCCGTTTTATGACGCGCACGCGCAGCAGCTCCCCCCGTCGATGCGCAACATCATGGGCGACTCGCGCCCGCTGGCGCGCCAAGTCCCGCCGCCCTGCGCCAGCCGCTTTACCTTCCAGTTCGACGGCGTGTTGTTTCAAGCCAGCCACACCGTCGGCGAAGGCAAAATCAGGCTGCGGATCGGCGCAATCCTCGGCTATATGCCCTACAGCGCCGAATCAGCGCAGCGGCGGCGAATCGTGCTGCGCATTCTGGAAGGCTCCGGATCGTCAAAGACAACGGCGAAGTTCGGCATCAACGCCGACAACCAGATCGTCGTGCGCGGCGAGTTTTTGGTGGACGACATCGACCCGGCGGACTTCGTCTTTGTGCCCGCCGTGACGTTCCTGCGCGACGCGATGCCGTTCATCCGTCTGATCGGCTCATGCCTCTGATCCGCGCCGCGCGTCAATACCCCGTCGCGATACGCTCCACCAACTGCTTCACCGTCGGCACAAAGCCGTTGGCGTAATAGGGATCGGACGCGAAGCGATAGGCATTATGCCCGGCGAACATCAGCTGCTTTTCGACATCGCCGTCATGGCTGATGTTCTGAAGCGTCTTCTGAATGCAAAAGCTGCGCGGATCGGGTTTGCGCCCCGTGGTGCCCGCTTCGCTCT
Organism: uncultured Pseudomonadota bacterium; assembly: GCA_903919315.1. Classification (GTDB taxonomy): domain Bacteria; phylum Pseudomonadota; class Alphaproteobacteria; order UBA9219; family UBA9219; genus CAIXHP01. Next base: position 17,179 of record CAIXHP010000032.1, read on the forward strand.
GCGACCAGTTGGAGAAATGGCAAGCCGAAAGACAGCCCATGCAGCTGATCTGATCGGCCAAAATCATCTGCGCCCTGTCCGGCGCGACAAAGATCAGCGTGTTGTCGGGCGTGCGCATCGGACGGGTAAATCCGGCGGCGATCCAGCCTTGCGCACGCGTCAAATCTTCGGGAGTCATGTAAACCGGCTTGCCGACCGTCCCGACCTGAAACGCCGCCGTCAGTTCGCCGAGGGGCTCCAGAGCATACGCGACCTGCCGCTCCGACCGCTCCTGCAGTTCCTTCAAAAACGGATTGCGCACGGCGGACGAATAAAACCCCGTGGGCGAGAATTTGTTGAGATAAACGTCGCCCGCCTTGAGCGTCAGCAGCCGCTGTTTCCACGCGTTGGAAATCGGACTCTCCTGCGTCAGCAAGGGCCGCGTACCATATTGGAATGCGATGGGGCCAAGGTCGGGATTGCCGATCCAGTCCTGCCATTCGCTCAGCCACCATACGCCGCCCGCCATAACGATCGGCACATCGCCAAGGCCATACTCGCGCATCAACTGGCGCAGCGCCAGCACGCGGGGAAACGGCGATTCGGGCTTGAGGGGATCTTCGCTGTTCGACAAACCGTTATGACCGCCCGCCAACCACGGATCTTCGTACACCACGCCGCCCAGAAATTCGCGGTACTTGTGGTACGAACGCAGCCACAAGGCGCGAAACGCCCGCGCCGACGACACGATGGGATAGTAGTAAGCGCCGAAATGCGCGGCGATCTCCGCCACCTTATAGGGCATGCCCGCGCCGCAGGTGATTCCGTGGATCAGTCCCTTGGTCTTCTCAAGAATGCCGTGCAGAATTTGCTCGGCCGCCGCCATCTCCCACAGCACGTTCATGTGCAGACGGCCCTGCCCGTTCGCGATCTCGTGCGCTTTTTGCGCCTGCGCGATACCGCCGCGAATGGAAAACGTGATCAGCTCTTTATGCCGCTCGCCGCGTGTCTTGCCCTTGTAGATTTGCGGAAACAGATGGCCGTCGTCGTCATAGCTGTCGGCGTTCACGCCGGAAAAAGTGCCCACGCCGCCCGCCGCCGCCCAAGCGCCGGAACTTTCGCCATTGGACACGGAAATGCCCTTCCCGCCTTCGATCAAAGGCAAAACTTCTTGTCCAGAAATGAGCAATGGTTGCAGCGCTTTCACGGTTTCGTCATCCTTTCAACGTGGAACCCGAATATAGCGCACATTTTAAAAGCCATTCCAAGCTTTCTCACAGCATGGCTACCAAAAAACAGGTAATGCAACGCAATAGGCCGCCCCATCCCCGCTTAAGCCCCGTTTGGATGATTGCAATCGCAGCGGCAATGCGGTCAACTCACGCCTCTTACAACCGCCAAGCTCGGAAAGCCTGTGCTTCAAGCAATCAAGAACATGAAGTCCGAAAACTGGGGCGGTTGGGCCAGCATGACCGGCAGCCTCATCACGGTCGCCGCCGGAGACGCGCAAAGCTTTATCTCGACCGTCAGTTTCGTCGGGGCGGAAATCTGCTTCGTCCGGAAAGGCCACACCAGCTGGGGTTATTCCCTCGGTTGCGCCGGACTGAGCTTTGGCGACGGCATGCTCTGCTTCTCGGACGCGACAAGCGGGGGGACGGCCCTTAAAATAACGCTGATCGCGCTCACCATCGCTTGGGCCATCGGCGCTTTGCGCTATCCGCTGGAACGGCTTGGCAAAGCCATCGCTTCCCGTTCCCAACGCTGGAGCGATCAGCTTCAAAGAACGGCGAACGCCATCCCTCCTTTTGCCGGAAGCGTGACTCTCCTCCTAAGAATTCCAACGCTGTACACGGCGGCTTTTTCCGGCGAGCATTTTAACGCGGTCGTGTTCGTTTGCACGGCGTTCTGGGCGACGGCCGACGTTTTGCTCGGACGCGTGCAAAACTTCATTCAAGGCCCATTCCGGTCTTTCCTGCGACGGATCCACGCGGCATAGCGGCCAATACGGCAACAAAAAAGGCGGGATGGTTGCCCACCCCGCCCTCATTGGTTATCGCACGCGGAGGTTTACACCGCCGGGCGTTGCGAAAGGTCTTCGCCGGTCTTTTGATCGACCGCCTTCATCGACAGCTTAACCTTGCCGCGATCATCGACACCCATAACCTTCACGCGCACTTCGTCGCCCACGTTCACAACGTCGGCAACCTTGGCGATACGCTGCTGGCTGATTTCCGAAATGTGCACGAGACCGTCCTTCGAGCCGAGGAAGTTCACGAAAGCGCCGAAATCGACGACCTTCACGACCTTGCCGACATAGATCTGGCCGATCTCAGGCTCCGCGACGATGCCCTTGATCCAACCGATGGCGGCATCGGCCGCCTTTTGGTCAACGGCGGCGACCTTGATGGTGCCGTCGTCTTCGATGTCCACTTTCGCGCCGGTGACTTCGCAGATTTCACGAATCACCTTGCCGCCGGAACCGATCACTTCGCGGATCTTGTCCTTTGGAATAGTGATGGTGGTGATGCGCGGAGCGTTGTCGTTCACGCCGTCGCGCGCCGCCGTCAAGGCCTTCGCCATCTCGCCAAGAATGTGCATCCGGCCTTCCTGCGCCTGCGCCAGAGCGATCTTCATGATCTCCTCGGTGATCGAGGTGATCTTGATGTCCATCTGCAGCGAGGTGACGCCCTTGTCCGTGCCCGCCACCTTGAAATCCATGTCGCCGAGGTGATCCTCGTCGCCCAGAATATCCGACAGCACCGCAAAGCCGCGATCTTCCTTGATGAGGCCCATGGCGATGCCCGCCACCGGACGAGCCAGCGGAACGCCCGCGTCCATCAACGCCAGCGACGAACCGCACACCGTGGCCATCGACGACGAGCCGTTGGATTCGGTGATCTCGGACACGACGCGGATGGTGTAGGGGAACTTGTCCTTCGCCGGAAGCAACGGATGCACCGCGCGCCAAGCCAGCTTGCCATGGCCGATTTCGCGGCGGCCGGGGCTGCCCATGCGGCCCGTCTCACCGACCGAGTAGGGAGGGAAGTTGTAGTGCAGCATGAAATGCTCGCGGTATTCGCCCGCCAGCGCGTCGATGATCTGTTCATCCTGCCCGGTGCCGAGCGTGGTGACGACCAGCGCCTGCGTCTCGCCGCGTGTAAACAACGCCGAGCCGTGAGCGCGGGGCAAAACGCCCACTTCGGCCACAATCGGGCGCACCGTCTTGGTGTTGCGTCCGTCGATACGGCGGCCGCTGTCCAAAATCATGGCGCGGACGTGATCGTATTTCAGTTGGTCGATGCCGTCGAGAATCTGCTCAGCCGTAAACGCTTCCGCCGGAATAGAGGCCAAAGCCTTTTCCTTCATCGCGTCGAGCTTGCTGTAGCGGATTGCCTTGGCCGTTTCGTTGTAGGCATCGGTCAAATCGGCACCGACGACGCTCTTCAGCTTCGCTTGCAGCGCCTTCTTGTCGAACGCGGGCGGCGGCAGCTCGCGCGGCTCCTTCGCCGCCATTTCCGCGAGGCTGATGATGAGGTCGATCACCGGCTGGAAGTTCTGGTGGCCGAACATGACGGCCTTGAGCATTACGTCTTCCGGCAGTTCCTTAGCCTCGGACTCGACCATCAGCACGCCTTCCTTGGTGCCCGCGACGATCAGTTCCATCTCGCTGCTTTCCATTTCAAGCAGCGTCGGATTCAGAATGTATTGCCCGCCGACATAGCCGACGCGCGCGCCCGCGATCGGGCCGAGGAACGGCACGCCCGAAATCGTCAGCGCCGCCGAGCAACCGATCAACGCGACGATGTCCGGACTGTTCTCCAGATCGTGGCTGAGGACGGTGGCGATCACCTGCGTTTCGCAGAGATAGCCTTCGGGGAACAGCGGACGGATCGGACGGTCAATCAAACGACTGATCAACGTCTCGGCTTCCGAAGGACGGCCTTCGCGACGAAAGAAACCGCCCGGGATTTTACCGGCGGCAAAAGTCTTTTCCTGATAATTGACCGTGAGCGGAAAGAAATCCTGCCCCGGCTTCGCCTTACGCGCCGCGACGACCGTGCAAAGCACCGTCGTGCCGCCTATGGAGGCCATCACCGAACCATCGGCCTGACGCGCAACCTTGCCCGTTTCCAACACGAGCTTCTTGCCCTGCCAGTCCATTTCCTTGCGATAAACTGTAAACATCCACTTTTCCTCTTATCCTTGAGTCCCGCAGGTCCCCATGACCGACGGCTTTCATGTTGCTTCTGCTTCATGAGTGCGCCCGGAACCTAGCGGGAATTGCCCTGTAATGCCAGCGTTTTGATGGGGCGTTAACGATCCGCCAGCCGCCTCATAAACCCATAACGCTGATGCCCGGCAGGAAAATCGGGCATAATCACGAATTGCTGGAAACCGATCTTTTGGTAGAAGCCCGGAGCGTCAAAGGTCTGCGTCCAAAGGTAAATCCCCCCGCACCCGCGCCGACGGGCTTCCTCCTCGGCGATGGCCATAAGCGCACGCCCCACACCCTGCCCACGCAAATCGGGATGCACCCACAGCGTGTCCACATACAGCCAATCCCAGAACGTCTTGCCATAAAGACCCGCAACAATCTTCCCGCTCGCGTCGCGCCGGAGTGCAGCAAGAGGACGAAAAGCAATCGGAGCAACCCCCTTCGCCGCCGTATGCTCCGCCAACCCCGCCTCAAGCGCAGCAAGGTCAGCCTCCGTTATCGTATCGGAAATCTCGGTTAAAGACATGCCATCCCCCATGCAGAACACATTCTGCCTCCAGCGTCATCGCCGCGCAGGCGGCGATCCATCACCTGTCCGCAACGCAAGCCATGCGTTGAAAACAAAAGCGCAGGAATCCAGACACGGAAAAACGCGCCACAACATGGCAGCGCGCTCACCCGATCAGAAACGAACGTCCGATGCTTACTTACGCAGACCCAACGTGGCGATCAGCTTTTCGTACTTCGCCATATCGACGCGCTTCAGATAGGTCAGCAGACGGCGGCGGTTGCCGACCATCATGAGGAGACCACGGCGCGAGTGGTGGTCTTTCTTGTGCATGGCGAAATGTTCGGTCAGGTGATTGATGCGCTGCGTCAGCAACGCGACCTGAACTTCCGGCGAACCGGTGTCGCCCTTTTTACGGGCGTGCTTTTGAATGACCGCAGACTTGTGGGCCAAGAGGTGCTTCGACATCGTAGTCTCCTTCATGCGTTAAAAGTGAAAACCGCGCACCACGCGAAACTCACCGGCTTTGGCCTCAACGAGGGCCACAGGAACGCCCTGATGCTCGGCCATGATAACGGGCGCGTTCATCAGATCGATATGCTGCGGCCTGATCAAAAGGCCTTGTCCGGCGCGCAAACGCTGCGCCTCGCTGGCGGTCAGATGCAGGCCCGGGATGTCGTCCAGTGCCGCGCCGAGCGCCAACAATGCCGTTAAGGCAGCGCCCTTATGCGCCAGATTTTCCAGATTTTCCAGCGAAATTGCGCGATCCAGCCCAAACGGCCCCACCCGCGTCCGGCGCAGGGCGCTGACATGGCCGCACGTTCCCAACGCCAAGGCCAAATCCCGCGCCAGCGACCGCACATACATCCCCTTGCCGCACGTCACGCGAAACGAAGCAAAATCGCCCGCCCCCCCCCTAGAGCCCTCCCCCTCTGGGGGGAGGGTTGGGTGGGGGGTCGAAACCCGCGATTCGCCCGCAAATTCAGCGCCCTGAGGAACACACCCTCCACCCGGAGCGGAAGCGCTTTCCACCAATTCCAGCCCGTAAATCATCACCTGCCGCGAAGCCAGTTCCGGCACCCCGCCCGCCCGCGCGATGTCATAGGCGCGCTCGCCGTCCAGCTTGATCGCCGAAAAAGCTGGAGGCGTTTGGTTAATAAGCCCGGTGAAGCGCGGCAACGCCTGCCGGATCGCCGCCTCGGTAGGCCGCACGTCGCTTTGCGCCGTGACCTCGCCTTCGCCATCGTCAGTGGAGCGTTGCTCGCCCCAACGGATGGTGAACTCATACGTCTTGTCGCCGTCCATGACATAGGGGATCAGCTTGGTCGCCTCGCCGAACGCCAGCGGCAGAATCCCGGTCGCCAGCGGATCGAGCGTCCCGCCATGCCCTGCCTTTTTGCCGCCCAGCAACCGCCGCACCTTCCCCAACGCCTGCGTCGAAGTCAGCCCCAAAGGCTTGTCGAGGATCAACCAACCGTGAACGGGAATCTGGATTTTCGGAGAACTCATGCCCGCCTAGTCTTCATCAGACGGAGCAAGGTCTTTCGCCACAACCGGGTCGTGCAGGATAGTCTCGATCTTCTGCGCGTACTCAAAGCTGTTGTCCGACTTGAACTGCAACTTCGGCACATAGCGCAACTTGACCGACTTGGCGATTTCGTGGCGGAAGAACCCGACCACATCATTCAACCCGCGCACCGTCTCCGGCATATTCTGGCCGCCCATGGGCATAACGAACGCCGTCGCGTTGCGCAAATCGGGGCTAACCTGCACCTCCGTCACCGTGACCACCGTGGACGGCAAAAAGCCCCTCGGCCACGGCACGTCGCCGCGCATCAGGATCGCGGCCAAAACATGCCGTATTTCCTCGCCGACGCGGAGTTGTCTCTGGTTACGCATGCTGGCCCCTACCCCTTACAGCGTCCGCGCCACTTCTTCCATTTCAAAGCATTCGATCACGTCGCCCGCTTGAATGTTGTCATAGCTTTCGAACGCCATGCCGCACTCAAAGCCTTCGCGGACTTCCTTCACTTCGTCCTTGATGCGCTTCAGGGTCTTGAGCGAGCCTTCGTGGATCACGACGTTGTCGCGCAGCAGACGAACCTTTGCGCCGCGTTTGACGATGCCGTCGGTGATCTTACAGCCCGCCACCTTGCCGACCTTGGTGATGTTGAACACCTGAAGAATCTGCGCGTTGCCGAGGAATTTCTCGCGCAAGTCGGGGGCCAACATGCCGGTGAGAACCAGCTTCACGTCGTCGATGACGTTATAGATGATCGAATAGTAGCGAATCTCGACGCCATCGCGCTTCGCCATCTCACGCGCCTGCGGATTGGCGCGGACGTTGAAGCCGATGATGAGGCCCTTTGAGGCGTTGGCGAGCGTCACATCCGATTCCGTGATCGCGCCGACGGCGGCATCCAGAACATGCACCTTGACCTCGGTGTTGTCGGCGGACAGCTTGACCAAAGCGTTCTTGAGCGCTTCGACCGAACCATGCACGTCGCCCTTGATAAGGACGGCGAATTCCTTGGCCGAACCCGCCTTGATGTTCTGCAACATCTGCTCCAGCGAACCGCGCTGGTTGGCGGTCGCATGCAAAGCGCGGCGGCGGCGTTGACGGAACTCGCTGATCTCACGCGCCTTCGCTTCCGTCGGCACCACGGTCAGTTCGTCGCCCGCTACGGGCGTGTTGTTGAGGCCAAGGACTTCGACCGGCGTAGCAGGCCCCGCTTGCGTCACGTTCAAGCCGTGATCGTCGATGAGAGCGCGAACGCGTCCCCATTCGCTGCCCGCCACGAAAATGTCGCCGACCCTGAGCGTACCTTTTTGCACCAAGACGGTGGCCACCGAGCCACGGCCCTTTTCAAGCTTGGCCTCGACGACCGCGCCTTCCGCCGGACGATCCGGATTGGCTTTCAGATCGAGGATTTCCGTCTGCAACAAGACCGCTTCTTGAAGCTTGTCGAGACCCATGCGCGTCTTGGCGGAAATTTCGACCGACAGCACGTCGCCGCCCATCTCTTCCACCTGAATGTCATGCTGCAGCAATTCCTGCCGCACGCGCGACGGATTGGCGGCGGGCAAATCGCACTTGTTGATGGCGACGACGATGGGAGCGCCCGCCGCTTTGGCATGGCGAATGGCTTCGACCGTCTGCGGCATGATGCCGTCGTCCGCCGCGACCACCAGAATGACGATGTCGGTGACGTTCGCGCCGCGCGCGCGCATTTCGGTAAAGGCGGCGTGGCCGGGCGTGTCGATAAAGGTGATGCGATCAAACCCATGCACAGGCTTGGGCATAACGACCTGATACGCGCCAATATGCTGCGTGATGCCGCCCGCCTCGCCCGATACCACGTTAGTCTTGCGCAAAGCGTCGAGCAGCGAGGTCTTGCCGTGATCGACATGGCCCATGACCGTGACGACCGGAGGCCGTGGCTTCAGGTTCTCGGCGGCATCTTCCGTCGTCGAAAGATTGGCTTCAACGTCGGCCTCGGTCACGCGCTTGATGCGGTGGCCAAATTCGGATGTGACCAGTTCCGCCGTATCGGCATCGATGCTCTGCGTGATCGTCGCCATGACGCCCATTTTCATGAGGCACTTGATAACGTCCGCCGCGCGCTCGGCCATGCGGTTGGCCAATTCCTGCACGGTGATGATTTCGGGGATGACAACATCGCGGATGATCTTCACCTGCTCCTGCTGCTGCATCGCCTGACGACGTTCGCGTTCGATGCGGCGGCGCATCGAGGCCATACTGCGCTGGCGTCCGCCGCTCTCGTCGTCCGACAAAGCTTGCGTCACAGTGAGTTTGCCGACGCGACGGCGATCCGTGCTCGCGCCACGGCGAGGCGGCGGAGCGCCGCGCCCGCCCTTGCCGCGACGGGCCGCTTCTTCGCTTTCCTCGTCCGCGATCAGGCCGCGACGCGCCAACGACAGCGACAAAGCCTTGGCCGCCGCCACTTCGCTCGCGGTGGCGGGAGCCTTCGGCCGTTCCGCTTCGCCGCCCGCGCGGTTGCCGCCGGGAAGATTACGGGCGCGTTGTTCGTCTTCCAGCTTACGCCGCTCGCTGTCGGATTTTTCCTGACTTTGGATGTCGCGCAATTCTTCGAGTTCGCGCAAACGCAACCGCTCGCGTTCGGTCAACGGCGGACCCGCCTCGACGGCCGGTTCAACCGCCGCCGCATCGGCATCCCCTGCGCCGGTTGCGGCGGGAGCATGGCTGCGCTTTTGCTCATTTTCCAAAACCGCGCCGCGCAAGGCGCGCATGCGCGTGTCGCGTTCTTCCTGCGTCAACTTGCGAATGACGGCGCTGGTGGCGCGGCCGCGTTCGTTCACACCGACCGAGGTTCCGGCCTCAGGCCCGCGCACGAGCTGCTGCGCGCTGGGTTTGGATTCGGCAGCCGACGACGGCGCTTCGGAACGCTTGCGCTTGACCTCCACCGCCACCGTCTTGGAACGGCCGTGGCTAAAGCTCTGGCGCACTTGTCCGGCGGACGCGGCACCCTCCGGATGAACCGGTTTCTTCAGCTCAAGTTTCGGTTTGCTGCCGCCGAGGCTCAAAACTTTTTTCGGCTCTTGATCGGTCATGGCTGTTCACTATCTGGGGTTGCGTCAATCGGCAAAGGCGAATCTTCCCTGACGCCATGCCAGCGCGTCAGTTCGGTGTGCAATTTTTCCGTAAGGGTATGCGGCCGAAGGCCGATATAGACCAGTTGCTCGCGGCCCAAGGCCTCGCCCAATTCGTCCCGCGTAAAGCCGGACGGCACGAGCTTTGCGTGATGCAGTTTCTTCGGCCCGTCGCCGCCCGCGTCGCTCGACACCAGCACGAAAGCCAGCTCTCGCGCCTTGACCGCCTGCTCCACCTGCGGCTGACCCGTGATCGCAAGGCCCGCGCCGCGCGCCAGACCCAAAAGCTCAAGACAGCGCCGCGCCAACAGGCGCTCCACTTGCTGCGGCAATTCGGGATCGACGATGACGGAAGCCTTGGCGGCTTTGGCGAACAGCTTTTTCTGCACCGCGAGCCGCAACGCGTCGCGTCGCGCCGCAACCCAAAGGCCCCGCCCCGGCAGACGCGCCGCTAGATCAGGAACAACCTGCTGTTCAGGCCCGACGACGAAGCGAATCAGCTCCGGCTTTGGCAACACCGCACCCGTCGCCAGACAACGGCGTTCCGCCGCTGGCGTTAAGGACGAAACCTCTGGCAAAGCCGTTGCGGGCATTGCCGTTTCGTCTTGGATGGTGGTGAGAACCATAACCATGAAAGCCGTTGCACCTCATTTTACGACTGGGCCGGGGCCGAAGCCTCGCCCTCAAACCAGTGAGCCCGCGCGGCCATAATGATCTCGTTGGCCTTGCCCTCGGTCAAATCGGAACCCAGAATCTCGCGCAGCTCGTCGCTGGCCAAATCAGCCACATCGTCGAGCGTCAGGATGTTCTTTTCGCCAAGCTTGACCGCCATCTCGACCGTCATGTTCGGCAGTTCCGCGACATCGTCCGTCACGCCCAGCTCTTTGCGCTTCGCCAGCAGCTTGGCGGCGGTTTCCGCCAGCCATGCGCCCGCGCGTTGTTGCAGCTCGGCGGCGACCTCAAGATCAAAACCTTCGATCTCGGCCAATTCGTCGGTCGGCGTGTCGGCGATCTGCTCGACGCGCGTGAAGCCTTCGGTCACCAGCAAATGCGCGATGACGTCGTCAACCGACAAAGCCTCGATGAACAGCGCGGTCCTTGTCCGCGACTCTTCCTGCCGCCGTTCCGACTCTTCCTTCTCGGTCAGAATGTCGATGTCCCAGCCGGTGAGCATGGAAGCCAAACGCACGTTCTGGCCACGGCGGCCGATGGCGAGCGACAGTTGCTCGTCCGGCACCACCACGTCCATGCGGTTGTTGTCTTCATCAAGCACGACCTTCGCCACTTCGGCGGGGGTCAGCGCGTTGACGACGAACGTCGCGGGGTCTTGCGACCACAGGATGATGTCGATTTTTTCGCCCTGAAGTTCGCCGGACACGGCCTGAACGCGGCTGCCGCGCATGCCGACGCACGCGCCAACCGGATCGATGGAGCTGTCGTTCGACAACACGGCGATCTTGGCGCGGCTGCCCGGATCGCGAGCGACCGACTTGATCTCAATGATGTTGTCATAGATTTCCGGCACTTCCTGCGCGAACAGCTTGGCCATAAACAGCGGATGGGTGCGCGACAGGAAAATCTGCGGCCCGCGCTGCTCTTCGCGCACGTCATAGATATAGGCGCGCACGCGGTCGCCGTTGCGGAAATGCTCGCGCGGCAAGGTTTCGTCGCGGCGCAAGACCGCTTCGGCCCGCCCCAGTTCGACGGTGACGTTGCCGTATTCGATGCGCTTGACGGTGCCGCCGACGATTTCGCCGATGCGATCCTGATATTCGACAAACTGGCGATGACGCTCGGCCTCGCGCACTTTTTGCACGATCACTTGCTTGGCGGTCTGCGCCGCGATGCGGCCCAGATCGATCGGCGGCAAATCGTCCACCAGAAATTCGCCCATGGCGATGTCCGGCTTGCTCTTGCGCGCGGCCTTTAGCGTGATTTGCGTGAATTCGTTCTCGACCGGATCAGCCACCTGCAGGAATCGCTGCAACCGCACTTCGCCGGTGCGCCGATCAATCTCGGCCCGGATGTCGTGCTCATAGCCGTATTTGGCGCGACCCGCTTTTTGGATCGCCTGCTCCATCGCCGACAGCACCTCGTCGCGATCGATGTTTTTCTCGCGCGCCACGGCATCTGCTACATGCAACAATTCCATGTCTTTAACCCTCGTCCTTCTTGCGTTACGACGACCTTCCCAACCGGCCAATAAAAAAGGCGGGCTTTTGGCCCACCCCGTCAACCTATCGGATCAAGGCGTATCATAGAGCTTTGCCCCGACAAATCAAGGCCTTTTCCTTACCCTGCGAACGATGCGTCGCGTCTCCCGTTTTGGCGAAAACAAGCCGGAATCGACCGTCACAACGTTAACCATCACGCCACAGCCCCCTGATTCGCCTCAAACAACCCGTCCGCGAAATGCATTTGTCAGGTGTCGCCTCCCCCATTATAGTGCCGCCCCGATGACACACACATTCCCCCACAAGCATCTGCTTGGTATCGAACGGCTGAGCGTCAGCGACATTTCAGCCATTCTTGAGCGGGCGGCCGCCTACGCCGTCCAGAATCGTTCCCACCAGAGAAAGAACAACCGGCTGGCGGGAAAAACCGTCGCCAACCTGTTCTTTGAGCCATCCACCCGCACCCGCACGTCGTTCCAGCTCGCGGCGCAGCGGTTGGGCGCGGACGTGGTCAACCTCGACATCCAGTTCAGCTCAACCAAAAAAGGCGAAACGCTGCTCGACACCGTCCGCACGGTCGACGCGATGCAGGTGGATGCCTTTGTCATCCGCCATCATGAAAACGGCGTGCCGGAACTGATCGCGCAACATGTGCAAGCCTCCGTCCTGAACGCGGGCGACGGCTCGCACGAACACCCCACACAGGCGCTTCTCGATGCCCTGACCATGCAGCAGCGCAAAGGCCGCCTCGAAGGCCTGACCGTGGCGATCTGCGGCGACATCGAACACAGCCGCGTGGCGCGGTCGAACATCCACCTCTTGAACAAGTTCGGCGCGAAAGTCCGTATCATGGGCCCGGCGCAGTTCATGCCGCACGACCTCGCCACCTTGGGTGTCGAAGCCTTTGACAACATGAACGACGGACTGCGCGGCGTGGATGTCGCGATGATGCTGCGCATCCAGCACGAACGTCTGGCCGACGGCGAATTCGCCATATCGCTCAAGGACTATCACGAACGCTATGGCCTGACGCACGACAAGCTGAAAGTGGCCAAGCCGGACGTGATCGTCATGCACCCCGCGCCGATGAATCGCGGCGTTGAAATTACCGACGAACTGGCCGACGACCCGCAGTACAGCGTCATCTTCAAACAAATCGAAAACGGCGTGGCCGTGCGCATGGCCGCGCTCGACCTGCTGCAAGGAACGGACTGAACGACAAAGCGGGCCTGTCGCGCGAGGCGGGTCTCCGCCTCCCCCCGCAGCGTGTTGCAACAAAGGACTCCCCATGACGCTCGCGACCGCCGCACTCCTCCTGTTTGGCTACCTCCTCGGCAGCATTCCGTTCGGCCTGCTTCTGACCAAATTCGCGGGCGCGGGCGACATTCGCTGCATCGGCTCCGGCAACATCGGCGCGACCAATGTTCTGCGCACGGGCCGAAAGAGTCTGGCGCTGTTAACGCTCCTCCTCGACGGCGGCAAAGGCGCGGCGGCGGTTCTTCTCGCGGCGCAATGCGCCCCCGGCGTTGAAGCTTGGGTGGGTCTGGCCGCGCTGCTCGGCCACCTGTTCCCCGTGTGGTTGAAATTCAAAGGCGGCAAGGGAGTCGCCACATCGTTGGGCATCTTGCTGGCGCTGGCATGGCCGGTCGGCTTGGCGGCGTTGGCGTTGTGGATTCTCACCGCCGCCGCGTTCCACTATTCCTCGCTGGGCGCATTGGTCGCGTTGGGCCTGTCGCCGCTCGCAGCCTATGCCTTTGAGTATCACGACATCATCAGCCTCACCGTCGTGATCGCCGCGCTGGTCGCGTACAAACACGCGCACAACATCCGCCGCCTGTGGAACCACACCGAGCCGAAGATCGGCGACAAGCGCGATCATGCAACACCGCCCGCTTAACCCCGCCGAACGCCGCGACTGGCTGCGCCTCGCCCGCACCGAGCACGTCGGCCCCGTCACCTTTCGCCAGTTGTTGGCGCGTTTCAAAACGGCAACCGCCGCCCTTGACGCTTTGCCGGAACTGGCCAAACGCGGCGGCGGTCGCCGCGTGTTGGTCGCGCCGTCCGCCGCCTCGGTGGAAGACGAACTCGCCCGACTGGAAAAACTGGGCGGACGCGCCATCGCGCTGGCCGAACCCGATTACCCCGAAGCGCTGGCCGCCATCGAAGACGCGCCGCCCGTCCTGTCCGTGCGCGGGCAAACCGATCTGCTGCACCGGCGCGGCATCGGTATCGTCGGCGCGCGCAACGCCTCGCTGAACGGACGCAAGATGGCGGAAAGACTGGCGCATGATTTGGGAGCGCAAGGACTGGTGATCGCCTCCGGCCTCGCGCGCGGCATCGACACCGCCGCGCACAAAGCCAGCCTGCCCACCGGCACCGTCGCCGCGCTGGCGGGCGGCGTGGACATCGTTTATCCCGAAGAGAATCGCGGTCTGTACGACGAACTGGTCGACCGTGGCGCGGTCATTTCCGATCAACCGCTGGGCTGCGAACCACGCGCCCAGTTGTTCCCCAAGCGCAACCGTCTGATCTCAGGCCTCAGCCTCGGCGTTATCGTCGTGGAAGCGGCGCGGCAGTCCGGTTCGCTCATCACCGCGCGGATGGCGCTGGAACAGGGACGCGAAGTGTTCGCCGTGCCGGGCTCGCCGCTCGATCCCCGCGCCAACGGCACCAACGATCTGCTGCGACAAGGCGCCGTCCTGACCGAAGGCGCTGACGACGTTTTACGTCACATTCACACCATGCCGCGCACACTCTGCGAATCTCCGCCAACATTCGAAGACGAACCCGTGAGCGCGGACGAAGCCCATAGCAACGCCCACCGCGAAAAAATCCTCGAAGCGATCGGCTACACGCCCGTTGCGGTCGACGAGTTGATCCGGCAAAGCCAGCTGCCGCCCGCCATCGTCCTCACCATCCTCCTCGAACTCGAACTCGCCGGACGCGCCGAACGCCAGCCGGGGCAGATGGTGGTTTTGGTGGCGTAGAGCGGACTGTGGTTACGGACTTTTGAGGGCATAGGCTCACCCCACATCACCCAGACGCCCCATCACGTACGTGAGCACCGCCACCGCAAATCTGTTGGCTCGCTCACAAAGATCGGAACCGCCTTATGGGATTTTCTGGAGCCAACCTCTGGCCATCGGGAGACCGTATGTTTGCTGATTCATATAGTCGCCCTTTGTCAGCTCCACGCGGTTCTCATCTGGTCGGTATGGTCTACCAAAGGTAACCGTGCCGCAAAAAGCTTTTTTCAGCGCAGCAACAATACCCAACATTGATCTCTCGCCTGCTTCATTTAGACCTGAGCACAGTTCGTAAATACTCCAGTGCATAACCCCAAACCCGCATCTGTCGCCGAATGTCACAGCCACGCCTTGATGGATAGCCAGAGCTGCCTCAAGAGCAACCTAAATGGCCTGAGTTTTCCGACTATAAGACGGGACCGCCATGACCAAGACACGACCGTCGGACACCTCGTCACTGCGCAGTTTCATAGGTGAGCCTCCATCGTTCGTTACAGCAACGAGACGAACAGTCCCAGCCTGGGTTGTAGGACTCAGCATGTACTCACCAGCCAGCCTAAAGTTACTCAGTCTCGCCCCTCTTTTCGAAGCCAACTCCGCCAAACCCTGGGTAAAGCCACCATTGGGCCCAAACAAGCTTCCTTCCGCCACAACCATTCCCCATGGGTGCGTCCCGTCTCTCACCGCCTCAAAAACATCGTAACACGAGGAATGCTCAACATCCTTTCCCGGAGAAGGGACGATAAGCTTATTAATCACAAAACGCATGCGAGATTCCGCAACAAGCCCGTCCAAACAATACGCTACAGACAAAATTTCCTCCGTTGAAAATAGTTTCCCACAAGCATCAACCCCTCTGTCCATCCTTCCCTGATATTATAGAAAGTCATTCCTTGCAAAAAATGGACAGGTTGTAACAAAACTAGCCGCGCCGTTAGGGTAGAACAAGCCCAACGTTTTAGTTTCATCCCCTCCAGACCACGTCAGCCAAAACATAAGCGCTTTATTTTCAATGAGTTGGCCAACACAAAAGTTTTACCCCGTATTCACTTATCCCCCGCCCCCCGCGTCTTTTGCTCGCGATAGCGGCGGGCCCAGCCGTCGATGTTGGATTGGCGGCTCCGCGCCACGGCCAAGGTATCGGCGGGAACGTCCATGGAAATAACGCTGCCCGCGCCGACGTACGCGCCGTCGCCCACCGTCACCGGTGCAATCAGCGACGTATGCGAGCCGATAAAGGCTCCCGCCCCGACATGCGTGCGCGATTTGAGGAAACCGTCATAGTTGCAGGTAATCGTCCCCGCGCCGATGTTGGCCTTGGGCCCGACAAAGGCATCGCCGATGTAGGACAGATGGTTGATCTTCGCGCCCTTGCCGACCTCGGCGTTTTTGATCTCGACAAAGTTGCCGATATGCGCCCCCGCGCCAACGACCGAGCCGGGCCGCAGCCGCGCGAACGGGCCGACGATGGCCCCCGCCTCAACCCGCACTTGCTCCAAATGGCAAAAAGCCCTGATCTCCACATTGTCGGCAATCTCAACACCCGCGCCGATCACGACGTTAGGGCCGATGACGACATCGCGTCCTATTTTCGTATCCGCCGCCAGATAGACTGTATCCGGGTCCGTCAGCGTCGCGCCGCCCAGCATCGCTTGCCGCCGCAACCGCTGCTGCATCAGCCGTTCGGCCTCGGCCAACTCCACGCGCGTGTTGACCCCCAGCACATTCTCGGCGGAAACTTCCGCCACCGCGCAATTCAACCCCTGCGCCCGCGCCAAACCGATGCAGTCGGTCAGATAGAATTCTTTCTTCGCGTTGTCGTCTTTGATCGCGTCCAACAGCGGCCCCAACGTCGCGCCGTCGAACAGCATGATGCCGCCGTTGCAAAGCCGTATGAGGCGTTGTTCAGGTGTCGCATCGTTGGTTTCGACAATCGCCTCCAACCGCCCGTCATTGTCGAGGATCAACCGCCCATAGGCCGCAGGATCGACAGGCGTAAAGCCCGCGACCACAATCGCCGCCCCGGTCGCCGCCCGTTTTTGGCGCAGCGCCAGCAAGGCTTCCGACGTGACCAAAGGCGTATCGCCGAACAGCACCATCACATCGCCGACGAACCCTTTAAGCTCCGACCGCCCCGCCTTAACGGCATCACCCGTCCCACAAGCCTCTTGCTGAATGGCGCAACGATGAGGCACCACCAGCTCCTGCACCGCCTTCATACCGGGGGCCACGACCACGACCACGCGTTCAGGAGCCAACGCGGCGCAAGCGTTCGTGACATGCCGCAACATCGGTAACCCCGCGATGGGGTGCAGCACCTTAGGCAGCTCGGAACGCATGCGCGTCCCCTGCCCTGCGGCCAAAACGATGCAAGCGAGCGGATACATGGGGGATTGTGCTGTGTCGGTCATAATGCTTATTTGCCATATTCGGCGCAGGTCGCCAACAGGAAGATAGGAAACGGGTTATGAAGCACTTGCAGGGGCTGATTTTCGATCTCGACGGCACATTGCTCGACAGCGCCCCCGATCTTCGCCAAGCCATCAACCTGATGCTGGCGGAAAACGGGCGTCGCCCCCTGACGCTCGAAGAGGTCAAGCAAGCCATCGGCGACGGCATGATGGACACCGTGCGCCGCGCCTTTGCGGCGACGGGCGCAGTGCCCAGCACCGACTTGTTCCCCTTTGTGCAGCAATACATCAAGCACTACCGCAGCCTCAGCGCCGACCCCTCCCAAATTTTCCCGCATGTCGTCGACCTGTTGGAGCATTACGGCAAAGCCGGAGTCAAAATGGGAGTCTGCACCAACAAAGCCGAAAACGCGACCCATCACCAGCTTCAAAAACTCCATCTGGCGCACCACTTCACCTTCATCGCGGGCGGCGATACTTTCGTGACACACAAACCGAACCCGGATCATGTCTACGGCGTTATCGCGGCGCTCGACGTACCGCGCGAGAACTGCGTCATGGTGGGCGACAGCAGGAACGACGTTCTGGCCGCGCACGGCGCGGGCGTCCCCTGCATCATCATCCGCCAAGGCTATGGCGACGAATCAGACGACCTGCGGGCCGACCACACCATCAACCATTTCGGCGAACTTCCCAAGGCTCTGGCGGCGTTAGGGTTCAGCGAGCTCGGCTGACGTGGCGTAATGCCATTCGCTGAGATGCACGATGATCCAGCCCCAAACGCTCTGGCTCTCCGCGCGTACCGCAAGTTCCGGCATGTCGGGAGCGAGACTGGCCAACCAGATGCGGAACGGCTCGCGCCGTCCCTTCTCGCCCGTCTTGGTTTGCCAGAATTTGCTGCGCTCGCGGTCTTTCCACTCGCCCGCCACCATCTTAAAGCCGATGTCGCACAGGCGCGCGCGGCCCTTGTAAACGCCATAATCGTCAGGGTCCGTGTCGTCCCACCCAAGATCCGTGCCGGTCAGATCGAACCGCCGCTTGCCGTCGAACACCGGCTCGGTGCCCGCACAGGATTTGTTGACCGCGAGATTGCCCAACAGTTGCAACACGCTGCTTAAAGGATCGAGCGCCCCGCGCTTCTGTTCCTCCGTCACAATGTTGCGCTTGTCGCTCGGCGGATCGGGAGGATCAAAATCGACGGCGACATTGTGCTGCGCGTCAAAATGCATCGCCAGAGTCTTGGGCTGTTTCTTCCAAATGCTGGTGTTCGTATGTTCGACCGGAGCAAAGCGCGCGCCCTCGATCTTGCCCTCCGAAACAATGTGCGACTCCCACGGCGCGACAAAGTGCCAGAAACCGCGCGTCCGCGCCAAAGCCTTGATGCGATAGCGCCCCGGCTCCTCTTGAAACAAAAACCGCACCTCCAGCAAATGCACGCCGCCCACATAAACGTCATAAGACGTCACGACGGGACGCAAACTAGGCAATTGCGGTTGCGGTGGCGGCGGCGGTTCAACCGACTGGACAGAGTGAGCCCTGTGCTTGGTCTTGGCCTGAGCCGCGACGATGGGAGTCACTCCCAAAAACACAACCAGAAGTGCTAATACAATAGTGCGCATGGCGGACTTTATCCCTTCCGTTTGTGGCCGAATAAAGACCCATATCGTTCAAATAGCGGGCAAAACGGCGCCGCCCGCCCGTACTGGGCGCTCGGCAAAGCGGCCAAGGCTGATCATCCGGTCGTAAATCACCAACGCTCCGGCTACACCGACGTTGACGCAAAACTTCATCGGGATTTTGACGATATGATCGCACCGCGCCACCAACTCCGGCGACAGACTGCCCTTCTCCGGCCCCAGCACATAGGCGGCGCGCAACGGATGGCGAAAGGTCGGCAAATCAACCGCCTCGTCCAGCAGCTCCACGCCGACCAGCGAACAATCCTTCGGCAGATCAAACGCGCCTACGTTCGGATAGCTGTAAAACGGCATATGAATATCGGCATGCGACGTGTCCGTCGCCTTGATGTCGGCGTATTTTGCCGAAGCGTTGATGGTGAAGAAAAAGCTGCCGCCAAAGGCATGCGTCGTGCGCACCAGATTGCCCAGATTGAACCCCTTGCTGATTTCCTCGACCCCAACCGCAAAATAACCGCGCATTTTCCTCGCCTCTCTCAACCGTTAACGTCTTTCGCAAACGCTTTTCTCAAATGTTTTGCTGCCATTCCCACTTTCGCCGGAAACGCGGTCAAGGTAAAGTGCCGAAAACAACCCAATATAGGCCATGATGGACGACCAGCAGCGTTTTAACCAGAAGCGATACCGGCATTGGATCGACGACCGCGTGCGTTTCAGCGATCTCGACCCGCTGGGCCACGTCAACAACAACGCCATCGGCACCTATTTCGAGAACGCGCGCGCCACGCTGTTCGCGCTCGTCACGCCCAACTGGCCCGCGCGAAAGCAATTGTTCGTGCTGGCGCGTTCCACCATCGACTTCCGGCGCGAATTGCACATGCCCGCGTCGTTGCGGATCGGCTCGTGCATCACCGAACTGGGCCGCACCTCGATGAAAATGGCCAACGCGGTTTTTCACGACGATGTCGGCATCGCCTATTGCGAGAACGTCTCCGTCCTCATCGACCAAACCACGCGCAAGCCCGCCGAACTGCCCGCCGATCTGCGCCAAGCATTGACCGCCTATCTCGACGGTACGCTGTGAGCGATACACAGGAACTCACCATCGCCGATCTCGGCGCGCAAGGCGACGGCATCGCGCATCACGACGGCGCGACATGGTTCGTGCCCGGCACACTGGCGGGCGAACGCGTGCGCGTCAAACCCGGCATGCGCGACAAAGACCTCCAACGCGCCGAGCTTAACAACATTCTCACCCCCAGCCCCGACCGCGCCGCCGCGCCCTGCCCGCACTTCCCGCGCTGCGGCGGTTGCCGTTTGCAGCACATGAGCGACACGGCCTACAGCGCATGGAAAATCAAGCAGCTCATGGGCACGTTGGAGCGCGAAGGGCTCCACGACGCGCCGTTGCTCCCGCCCATCGTGACCGCTCCCGGCACGCGCCGCCGCGCCCGTCTGGCGGCCTCGCACGGCAAAGACGGCGTAACGCTCGGCTTCAACGCATGGCGCAGCCACGACATCGTGAACCAGAACGCGTGCCCGGTTCTGTTGCCGCAGCTGGAACAGTTTATTCAAGCCTTGCGTGAAGCGTTGCCGCTGTGGTTGCCCGAAGGCGGCAGCTGCGACGTGCAGCTCACGGCCTTGCGCGGCGGCATCGACATGGTGCTGATCGGCGGCCCGGCGCTGGGACTGGCCGAACGCGAAAATCTGGCGATGCTGGCCGAAAGGCTGAACATCGCCAAAATGTCATGGCGCAAATGGGATCGCAGTCCCATCGAGCCGGTGGCGCACCGTCTGCCGCTCACCGTGACGTTTGGCGGCACGGACGTTCCGTTTCCGCCCGCCTCGTTCCTGCAAGCGACACAGTCCGGTGAAACCGCCCTGTTCGACTTCACGCGCCGCGCCGTGGGTCAAAGCGCAAAGATACTCGACCTGTTCTGTGGCCTCGGCGGTTTCGGCCTGTCGTTGCCGGACGCGCAGCAGGTGAGCTTCATCGACCTCGACGGCCCCGCCGTGACGGCGCTGGAACAAGTGGCGCGACGTTCGCCGCGTTACCGCGTCGAGCAACGCAACCTGATCCGCGAGCCCGTAACGACGCAGGAAAGCAACGCGTTTGATGCCGTGGTTTTCGATCCGCCGCACGGCGGCGCGAAGGCGCAAGCGGAGCAACTGGCGCACAGCCACGTCCCCCACGTCGTCGCCATCAGCTGCGACCCGCCCAGCTTCGCCCGCGATGCCGCGATCCTGCTCCGAGGCGGCTACCGTCTGCAATCGCTGCAACCCGTCGATCAATTCCTATGGTCAACCCACTTGGAACTCGCCGCGCATTTCACGCGTTAATCCACCTGCAACAGCAACCCCTTCAAATACGCGCTCTCCGGCAAATGCGGATGGACGGGATGGTCGGGCGCGGCGAAGACGGTGAAGAGGATGCGCCCCTGCCGTCGCGCTTCGCTCAACCCCCGCGCCACTTCCTCGATGAAGGCCGTCAGTTCCATGTTGTGGCTGCATGAAGCAATGAACAACAGACCGTCCTTAGCCGTCACTTGCGCCGCGAGTTTCGCCAGTTTGCGATAACCCCGTGCGCCGCTGGCGACATCCTTGCGGCTTTTCACAAAGGGCGGCGGATCGGCGACGACAATGCCGAATTTTTCCTTGGCCGCGATCAAACGCTCTAATTCTTCGAACACATCGGCGCGTCGCCACTGGCACTGTGGAGACAGACGGTTAAACGCCGCCGTGCGCACCGCCAGATCCAGCGCCGATTGCGAGGAGTCGACGCTGACGACTTCCGCCGCGCCCGCCTGTGCCGCCAGCAAGCCAAAACCGCCCGCATGGCAATACAAATCCAACACCCGCGCTCCGGCGGCGTAACGCGCCACCAACGCATGGTTGTCGCGCTGATCGAAATACCATCCCGTCTTTTGCCCGCCGACCAGATCGGCGAAATAAGCCAGACCGTTTTCGCGGATTTGGATCGGCGCATTCAACGTGCCGCGAACCTGCGTGACCGAACGCTCCAGCCCCTCCAACGCGCGTACGGAACTCTCGTTGTGCAGAATGATCGACTCCGGCGCGAACAGCTCGACCAGCGCCGCTTCCAGCTCCGGCCACAGTTTCTGCATCCCTGCCGTGTTGAGCTGCACGCTGAAATGCGGGCCGAAACGATCAATGATGAGGCCGGGCAAGCCGTCCGCCTCGGCATGAACCAGACGGTAATAAGGCTCCGCCACCAGCTTTGACCGCAGCGCCGCCGCCGCCTCAAGCCGAACACGCAGCCAAGCCGCGTCGATCACCGCCAACAGCTCGCGCGAAAAGATGCGCCCCGCCACCAACGTATGCGGGTTAAAGCTGCCAAGGCCGATGAAGTTCTGATCATGGGTGCAAAACCGGACGATAGAGCCGGGCTCCAAAGCCTTGGCCGCGCCGTCCATGACGACCTCGTTCGAGTAAACCCACGGATGGCCGTTCGCGACGCGCTTATGGCGCTGCGGCTGAATCCGGACGACGGGGCTGGTATCGGTCACGCTGAAAATCTCACTCTGTTTTGTTTTGCTTGGCGATGGGATGCGCGAACTGCAATTCAATGTCCCACGGAAAATAAATCCAAGTGTCCTGACTGACCTCCGTCACAAACGTATCGACAAGAGGACGGCCCTGCGGCTTGGCATAAACGGTGGCGAAATGCGCTTTCGGGATCATGCGGCGCAGCAGCTCAAGCGTGCGCCCGGTGTCCACCAGATCATCGACGACCAGCCAGCCCTCGCCATCGCCCACATTCGACGCGCCTTTGAGAACCTTGGCCTCGTCGGAACGCTGCGGATTGCTGTCGTCATAATCGTAACCGACGACCGCCACGGTCTC
Source organism: uncultured Pseudomonadota bacterium (assembly GCA_903919315.1). Lineage (GTDB taxonomy): Bacteria > Pseudomonadota > Alphaproteobacteria > UBA9219 > UBA9219 > CAIXHP01. Next base: position 39,626 of record CAIXHP010000032.1, read on the forward strand.
GATCATACGGATTTCCAGCTCGCGCGCCACAACGGCGGCAGGCACCAACCCGCCGCGCGTGATCGCGACCAGCCCCCGCCACGGCCCCAACGCATGCAGCCGCCACGCCAAAGCCTTGGCGTTGCGGTGCAACTCGTCCCAGCTCACGGGAAAAAACTTCTGTTTCGTCGCTTCAGCCACGGTGCGCCCCTGTCTTGGAAATGGATGTCAGCCGGAACTTATAGCGAACGGCGATGGCACATGGCAATCCGGCACAAGCCGGAATCACGGTCTTTTCGCGCTGTCCGGCATCTCGACGACCGGTTCGCCGCCGTGATGGAGCACAAGCGCCGCGACTTCGGCAGCCGCCGCCGCGACCATCGCCCCCTCCACGCCGCGCACCACCAGCGCAAGACCGATTTTCCCAAGGCGGAACGAGGGGTACGAGCCGATGTCGAGCTGCGGATACCGCGCCGCCAACGCCGCCAGATCGTCCGCCACCGCGCCTTCCGCAAGCGAACAAGCCACGCTGGCCGTGTAAATGGCAGGCCCGTGGCGCAGTTCCGCCGCCACGCTGTCCAGCATGGCCCGCATAATATCGGGAACACCGGCCATCACATAAACGTTATCCATGCGAAAGCCCGGCACGACGCTGGCGGAATTGTCGATCAGCGCCGCGCCCAGCGGCATCAGCGCCATGCGCCGCCGCGCCGCGTTCAGATTCGCGGGCGTGTAATAGGTCATCAGCCGCGCAAAGGCTTCGGGATGTTCCAACAACGGCACGTCAAAAGCCTTGGCGATACTGGCCGCCGTAATGTCGTCGTGGGTCGGGCCGATGCCGCCGGTGGTGAACACATAGGTGTAAGGCCCCCGCAGAGCGTTCACGGCAGCCACGATGTCCGCCTCCACATCGGCCACAACCCGCGCTTCGGTCAGCCTGACTCCGACCGCTTGCAGCTTTTGGGCGATGACGTTCAAATTGCGGTCCGGCGTACGGCCCGACAGAATTTCGTTGCCGATGATCAGGACGGCGGCGGTTGGGATGGTATCGGTTGCGCTCATGGCCCTATTCAAGCACGTTTCGTCCGCGTTAAAAACCATAGTCCGACAAGGCCTACAGCATCCGCTGCGCGACCGCCTGAACCAAAACGTCGTCCACCTTACCGGTGCCCAAAGTTCGTTCCAGCGCTTCGGCGACCCTCGCTTTGACCTTGGCCATATCGATCATGTGGCCGTTACGGAGCGTCCCCTGCCCCAACCCACCATACAGCGCGCGCATGACGGAGTCCTGCACGCGGGGCATATTGGAATGCATAGCCTGAGCGGCATCGTAATCGTGCGCCTGCAAATCGATCCGTAGCGTGACGATCTGCTCAGCCCCGTTTTCGGAAATAACGGGCAATACCAACGGTTGCAAATGGACATAGATGTTGTCGCCCTTGAACCGCCCGCCGGTAATGACACCGTCTTTCTCTTTTTTCTCGCCTCCGCCATGACCTTCAGCCTCGGCGGCAGGGGCTTTTTCGGATTTTTCGGTCTCCGAAGCCCGCAACGTCGCTGGGCCGCAAACGAGCGCGAGGACAACAAGAAAAACCGCCAAGCCAAAGCCGAATCCCACGCGCCGCATGCCGCCTCCCGCGAAAATTCAAAAGCCGCCGTCAACGGCCTGCAACCGTCAGGCCGCCCGCAACTTCCCCGCCAGCTTGTCGAGAACACCGTTCACCAGCCCCGACTCCTTGCCGTTGAAGAAGGACCGCGTAACATCGACATAGTCGTTGATGATGACACCTGCCGGTATCTTGACGTGATGAAGAAGTTCGTAAACGCCCGCGCGAAGGATCGAGCGCAGCAGAAGCTCAAGACGGCTGGGCGACAGCCGCGCATCCAGCGCCCCGGCGATCATCTCGTCCAAAGCCGCCAGATTGGCCGCCACGCCGCGCACAATATCGCCGAACAATTCGGCATCCGGCGAACCGGGGATCGCTTCGCCGCCATCGACATCGTCGCGCAACCCCGCGAATTCATGCGCCGCGCTGTCCTGCACGATCTGCGCCAAGGGCTGCTGCTCGTAATGGTTTTGGTAAAGCGCCTGCACGGCGGCAAGACGCGCCAATCGTTTTGCGGCATGCGTCGCCGCAGGCGTGTTGGTCTTCGTGGTCATAATTTATCGTCCTACCCAACGTCGTTTCGAAGAAAGGCGGAAACGATGCTTCAGCTCGACCATTTTCAGGCAGGCTTCGGTCGCCTCGGCGCCGCGATTCATCCGCGCCGGATCGGCCCGTTCCGCCGCCTGCTCCATCGTGTTGCACGTCAAAATGCCGTTGCCGATGGCCAGCGTGTGTTCGAGCGCCAATTGTTGCAGCCCATGCGCACTTTCGGCGGCGACGATTTGATCATGATGCGTGCCGCCCTTAAGAACGCAGCCCAGCGCCACATACCCGTCATAACGGCGACGCACCGCGTCGAAATTCAGCGACTTGACCGCAAACAGAATAGCCGCCGGAATCTCCAAAGCGCCCGGCACGGTGTAAACATCGTAAGTCGCGCCCGCGCGTTCCAAAACGTCCTTGGCACCGCGCAGCAAATCGTCCGCAATGGCTTCGCAAAAACGCCCCTCCACAATCATGATGTGCGGTTTGTCTTCAAAAGCGAATGTCGCCGGAGCGCGTTCTTGTTGCATGTCAAAACCCATCAGCCCTTTCGTATCGGCCTTTGCTCTACCACACGCAGCCCGTATCCTTCCAGTCCCACGATGGTTTTCGGGGAATTTGAGAGAAGAATCATGTCCCGAACGCCCAAATCGAGCAAAATCTGCGCTCCGATGCCGTAATCGCGCAGTTGTTTGGTTAAAGACGGCGTGTCCACGGGTCGGGATTCGAGGCTTTGCGACAGACTGGCCGCCTGCGCTTCGCGCAACAGCACGACCACGCCCCGCCCGGCATCGGCAACCGCCTGCATCGCCGCCTGCAGCTCGCCGCCGTGATGCTGGGAACGGTCGCCCAACACATCCTCCAACACGTTCAGCGCATGCATCCGCACCAACGGCGGCGCATCGCCCTGCGTCAGATCGCCTTTGACCAGCGCCACATGCTCGGCATAGGCAATCTTGTTCACATAGATATGCAGCGTGAAGTCGCCGCCGTGAAGACTGTTGAAATTCGTCGTCAAGCGGCGCTCGACCAAAGTTTCAGTAGCGCGGCGATAGGCGATCAGATCCGCGACAGTGCCGATCTTGAGATCATGCCTCCGCGCGAATTTCACGAGATCAGGCACCCGCGCCATGGTGCCATCGTCGTTCATGATTTCGCAAATGACAGCGGCGGGAATCAACCCGGCCAGCCGCGCGATGTCGACGGAACCTTCGGTCTGTCCCGCGCGTTCCAACACGCCGCCTTCACGCGCCAGCAACGGAAACACATGGCCGGGAGTCACGATGTCCTGCGGCCCGTTCGCGGGCGCGATGGCGGTCTGAATGGTGTGGGCGCGGTCGGCGGCGGAAATGCCGGTCGTCACGCCCTCGCGCGCTTCGATGGAAACGGTGAACGCCGTTTGAAACCGCGTACCGTTCTGCTGCGTCATCAGCGGCAAGCCCAACCGTTCGACCTGTTGCTTCGCCATCGCGAGGCAGATAAGGCCGCGCCCGTGTTTGGCCATGAAATTAATCAACTCCGGAGTCGCAAACTGCGCCGGAATCACCAGATCGCCCTCATTTTCGCGGTCTTCGTCGTCGGCCAAAATAAACATGCGGCCCTGTTGCGCCGTGGCGATGATGTCTTCGGGCGACGCGAAAACGCTGCGGGCTTCGGTCATAACGATTACGCCCTGTTCTGCATAAGGCGGTCGATGTAACGCGCCATCATGTCGACTTCAAAATTCACATCCTCGCCGATCAAGCGTTCGGCCAACGTCGTCATTTGCTGCGTGTGGGGAATGATGTTCACGCCAAAGCGTGCGCCCTCCACCTCGTTGATCGTCAACGACACGCCATCCAACGCGATGGAGCCTTTGGGTGCCAGAAAACGCGCGAACGCGGCAGGAAGTTCGAACGTAAAACGCAAGCTGTCCTGATCGACCCTTCGTTCCAAAACACGCGCAACGCCGTCGACATGGCCCAGCAGCATATGCCCACCCAGTTCGTCCCCCACTCGCAAAGCGCGTTCCAGATTCAGCCGCGTGCCGACGCGCCAATGCCCCGCCGTGGTCTTCGCCAGCGTTTCCGCCGACAACTGAACCATAAAATGGTTGGAACACTTGTCGATCACCGTCAAACACACGCCTGAACAAGCCACCGAAGCGCCCAAAGCGACATCGCCAAGCGCCAGCGCCGTCGCGACGGTCAACCTCCAATCGCCCTGTTGATCAAGGGCCGTAATCGCGCCCGTGTCCTGAATTATCCCGGTGAACATATCGCGAGCCCATAGTCCCTAAAAAAACAGCGCAACAAACGGAAACGGCGAGAGGAAAGTCTCAGTGTCGGCCCAGAAACTGGTCGTATGTTGACAACGATTTATAAAGGGAACTGTCATCCCCGCGAATGCGGGGATCCATCTCCTATCGAATGAATAGCGTCGGTCTGGAAAAATTGCGCTCAATCCTATCACAGGGAGATGGATCCCCGCCTTCGCGGGGATGACCTTAATTAACGGTTGTTTTTGCTTTTTAAGTTTCCGGACGGACACTCAGGCCGTTTCCTTCTTCAGAGTTTCGACAAATTCGTTGAAATCGCCCGGCGAACGGAAATCGCGGTACACCGAGGCGTAGCGCACATAGGCGACATGGTCGAGCTTGCGCAACGACTCCATCACCATCTCGCCGATCTGCTTGGTGGAAATATCGCCCTCGCCCATACGCTCCATCTGCTGCACCAGACCGTTGATGGTCTGCTCCAGCTTGTCGTCGTCCACGGGCCGCTTGCGCAGCGCAATCCGCATCGAATGGGCCAATTTGTCGCGGTCGAACGGCTTGCGCGTCCCGTCGCTTTTCAACACCATCAGTTCGCGCAACTGCACCCGTTCAAAAGTCGTAAAACGCGCGTCGCATTGCGGGCAAAAACGCCGTCGCCGGATCGCGGCGTTGTCTTCGCTGGGGCGGCTGTCCTTGACTTGCGTGTCATCATAACCACAAAAGGGGCACCGCATGACGCATTCCTTTCCGGGTTAATAGATCGGGAAACGACGACAAAGTTCCAAAACACGTTGACGCACGGACTTTTCGGCGGCTGTGTTATCGTCCGGATGCGTGCGGAGCGCCTCCAGCACTTCGGCGATCAGCTCGCCGACCTGCCCGAATTCCACCACGCCAAACCCGCGCGTCGTCGCCGCCGGACTTCCGAGCCGAACGCCCGACGTGACCGTCGGCGGCAACGGATCAAAAGGAATGCCGTTTTTGTTGCAGGTGATGCCCGCGTTTTCCAGACTCTTGCTGCTCGCCTTGCCTGTGAGATTTTTCGGGCGCAAATCGACCAGCATCAAATGAGTGTCCGTGCCGCCCGACACAATGTCGCAACCGTGTGACTTGAGCGTCGCGGCCAAAGCCTGCGCATTGGCCACCACATTCTGCGCGTAAAGCTTGAAGTCAGGTCGCAGCGCCTCGCCCAACATGACCGCCTTGGCGGCGATCACATGCATCAAGGGGCCGCCCTGCAAGCCGGGGAAAACGGCGGAGTTGATTTTCTTGCCGATGTCGAGATCGTTGGACAACACCATGCCGCCGCGCGGGCCGCGCAAGGTCTTGTGCGTCGTCGTCGTCACCACATGCGCATGCGGCAAAGGACTGGGGTGAACGCCGCCCGCCACCAGACCGGCAAAGTGCGCCATATCCACCATCAGATACGCGCCGACCTCGTCCGCGATTTTACGGAACGCCGCAAAGTCGATGACGCGCGGATAGGCGGAGCCACCCGCGATGATCAACTTCGGCTTATGTTCACGCGCCAACCGCGCCACTTCGTCCATGTCGATCCGGTGATCGTCCGCCCTGACGCCATAGGGAATGGCCTTAAACCACTTCCCCGACATATTCACCGAAGCGCCATGCGTCAAATGCCCGCCCGCCGCCAACGACATGCCCAAAATCGTGTCGCCGGGTTGCAGCAGCGCCAAAAAAACCGCCTGATTGGCCTGTGAACCCGAATTCGGCTGCACATTGGCAAAGGCGCATTCAAACAACTTGCACGCGCGGGCGATGGCGATGTTCTCCGCGATGTCCACATCCTCGCAGCCGCCGTAATAGCGTCGGCCCGGATACCCCTCAGCGTATTTGTTGGTGAGGACGGAGCCTTGCGCTTCCAACACCGCGCGCGAGACGATGTTTTCCGAAGCGATCAACTCGATGTTGTCCTGCTCCCGCGCCAACTCGCCGGTGATGGAACGATACAACTCAGGATCAGCTTCGGCGACGGAAGCGGTGAAAAACGAGTTTTGTGGTGATGACATTGTGACAAGATCCTCTATCGTACATTCGAGCGTTTCTCTTAGAAAACGGTAGCCTAAAGGTCAAATGGGCGGCTGTCCTTTGTAAGGAACAGCAACACCATAAAGACCATCCGCTACGTCTCCATATTTTTTCAAGATATGCTCAATTTCGCCACTATACAGCATTTCCTGCGTAACTGTATTGACGGCGTTCACCAGCGATTCTTCATGCTTGCCGAAAGCAATCGTATTGCCCCAAACGTTAACAGGCGGAACCCCCTCGACAAGCTTGAGCTTTCCAGGATTGCTTTTCAGAAATTCTCTCATGATGAGACGGTCAACAAACGTGACATCAGCCTTGTTCGACATGAGTTCCATAAAGGGAGCCGAGGCACCGGAAACGGCAGGTGTCTCGTCAAGCGTTGCTCGAGGAAAACGAGACTTGGCGATAACCGAGGCGATGGATGCTTCCATCGAAGCAACCCGAACAACCGAATCGTCGATCGCCATGAGGTTGCCATCAAACCGCACATCATCAGCCCGAACCACGGCAAACACGCTGTTGAAGCTGATCGGCGAGGTAAAATCTAATAGTTTTGCGAGCCCAGCCGTTGGCCAAATGCCAGAACAGAATGCATCAATACGACCGTCTCGAATTTCCTCATAGACATTGCCGTACAGAACTTCGGCAGTCCATTCGACTTTAATCCCCATGTGTCGCGCCAGCCCCTCAAGGTAGTCGTAGAAGAACCCCTCAAAAGCCTGAGTCTGCAGATTGCGCGACATATAAGGCGGCCATGAGAAATATCCACAACGCAGCACGTTTGTGCGCATAACGCGGTCGTACGCCGTTTCCTTATTATTTTCTCGCTCACCCCCCATCACTGCTGGACGCAGAAACGAGGTGACCAAAGCTAAGGTCGCCACAACGAGAGCGATAACGGCGGTTTTGTTTTTCACAGTCTCACCCCCTCGACTTTACTCAAAGACCACCCAGATCGGCCAAAAGCTGGTTACGCTCGGCATAACGCCCGCCCAGAAATTCGGTGTCGAGAAACACGGCGAGGCTCTCCTGCGCCATGCCAACGCCGACGACATCCGCGCCCAGCGTCAGCACATTCGCGTCGTTGTGTTCACGCGCCATCCGCGCCATCGTCGCGTTCGAGCAAAGCGCGGCGCGGATGTGGCGGTAACGGTTGGCCGTCATCGTCATCGCCTGCCCTGTTCCGCAGATCAGAACGCCCCGTGCGCCCGTGTCCTTCCTGAGCGCCTCCGCCAGTTTGACGGCATAATCCAAAGCGTCGCAGCGGGCATCGCTGGACGGGCCGAGGTCAAACGGCTCGTACCCTTCCTGTCGCAGCCATGCGACCAACTGGGCTTTCAGGGCGAATCCTCGATGATCCGAGGCGATATAGACAGCGCGGTTGCTCATAGGCCCAATAGTAAAGCCCCAAGCTACGAATGCAACCCCGAATTAACCAAAAAGAAACGTTTGTTCGGGGGAGCGTTACCGCCCCTTCGTCCGATCCACCGAGATGATGGCCGTGCTGGCGCGCAGCGCCGCGATGACATTCATAAGGTGAGCCGAGTCCTTGACCTCCACATCGACCAGAATATCAAAGAAATCCGTCGTGCGATTGGTGATTTTAAGATTAAGGATATTGCCGCCGCCCTTGCCGATGATCGTCGTCAGAGAGCCGAGACTGTTCGGCTGGTTGGTGACGACGATGCTGAGCCGCCCGGCCATACTGGATTCTTTGCCGTAAGCATCGCCCCAACCGACATCCACCCAACGCTCCGGCTTGTCGCGGAACGAGCTGAGCGTTTCGCAATCCAGCGTATGGATCGTCACGCCCCGCCCCGTCGCGACGATGCCCACAATCGCGTCGCCCGGCAGCGGATGGCAACAGCGGGCGAAACGAATGGCCATGCCGGGAATAAGCCCTTTAAGTGCCAAAGGCGGATGCGCGTGAGCCTTGCCCTTCTGCGGCGCGACCATGCCCGCTTCGGAGAGCGGGATTGCCTTCTCGGCGGTTTTCGCCCGATGCTGCGGAAAAGCCGCGTTCAGCACATCGCGCGGCGACTGCAACGAAGCGCCGATGTTGGCCAGCAAATCCTCAAACGTCGCCGCCTGAAAAGTCTTCGCCACGGCCTCGAACGGCTTTTCGCCGAAGTCCAAACCTTCCTGCTTGCACAGCTTGTCGAGGATGGCGCGGCCCAGCGTGACATATTCCGTGCGTTGCTGGGCGCGAACAAAACGGCGTATGCGGGCGCGCGCCTTGCCGCTGACGACGAAACGCTCCCACGCGGGCGACGGCGTGCCGCCCTTTTGCGTCACGACCTCGACCTGATCGCCGTTGTGCAGCACCGTCCGCAACGGCACCATCCGCCCATTGACCTTGGCGCCGACACAACAGTCCCCGACTCCGCTATGCACGGCATAGGCGAAATCCACCGGAGTCGCGCCGCGCGGCAAGGCGATCAAATCGCCCTTGGGCGAAAAGCAAAAAACCTGATCCTGAAACAGCTCCAGCTTAGTGTGTTCCAGAAATTCTTCCGGCTTCTGCGCATGCTCCACAATGTCGAGCAACTCGCGGAGCCAGCGGTATTGCGTTCCGTCCGTGCGCTGCTCGCCCTGCTTGTAGCCCCAGTGCGCCGCGACACCCAACTCCGCCACTTCGTGCATGGCGTTCGTGCGGATCTGGATTTCAATGCGTTGACGATGCGGGCCGATGATGCCTGTGTGCAAACTTTGGTATTTGTTCGGCTTTGGCGTTGAAATATAGTCCTTGAACCGGCCCGGCACGACCGGATAATGGCTGTGGATCACGCCCAAAGCCTGATAACACTGCTCCACCGAATCGACGAGAATGCGGAACGCCATAATGTCGGACAGTTGCTCGAAGGCGACGTTTTTGCGCTTCATCTTGCGCCAGATGGAATAAGGAGTCTTTTCGCGCCCCTCCACCGTGGCGACGATCCCCGTTGCGGCCAGAACTTTCCGCAATTCGTCCTGAACCTTGGTGGCCACGTCGCCGCCTTCGCTGCGCAGGAAATTCAGGCGGGCAATAATGCTGTTACGCGCGTCGGGGTTCAGCTCGGCGAACGACAAGTCCTGCAACTCGTCCTGCATCGTCTCGATGCCGATGCGCTCCGCCAACGGAGCATAGATGTCCAGCGTCTCGCGCGCGATGCGGCGGCGCTTGTCCTGATTCTTCAGATGGTGAAGCGTCCGCATGTTGTGCAGACGATCCGCGAGCTTGACCAGCAGCACGCGAATGTCCTCCGACATCGCCAGCACCAGCTTGCGGAAATTTTCGGCCTGTTTGGCCTGATCGTTCTGGAATTCGATGCGCGAGAGCTTGGTAACGCCATCCACGAGTCGCGCGACGCTAGGGCCAAATTGTTTTTCAATGTCCGCCAGCGAAGCCAGCGTATCCTCGACCGTATCGTGCAGCAGCGCCGTGGCGATGGTGGTGCTGTCCATCTTCATCCCGGTCAGGATGCCCGCCACCTCCAACGGATGCGAAAAATAAGGATCGCCCGAAGCGCGCATCTGAGCGCCATGCGCCTGCATCGCGAACACATAGGCGCGGTTCAGCAGATCTTCGTTCGCGTCGGGATCATACGCCTTGACCCGCTCCACAAGCTCATATTGCCGCATCAGACGCGGCTTCACAGGAGCGGAAACGCCATCGGTCGGCGGTACATTCAAACCATCGGGCATAAGGAAGCCTAGTTCAGGCGGGCGTCGTTTGCAAGGGAGCGGGGATGGAGGCGGCACGCCGTAGTGCCAAAGCAAAGCCCCGCGGCGGCCTTGCCATCGGCTGTGGCTGAGATGCCATTGTGAACCGAACCGTAGCAGCGTGAGGCAGTGGCCTATTCAGTGCCTGGCGATAAGCATCATCGGTCAACCTCTGGCCATTGATTTCCGCAGCTTCAACGCCGGACCAAAAATCAATGCGAAGAGATCGGCCAAAGTCGCCAAGCGTCGGCGCACGCCCGTCAGTCTTTTCCAAGCGATGCAAGACACCGTCCGCCCCGCCCACCACGATATAAGGCCACTCCTGATGCTCCGGCAACTCGCGCCCATTCAAACGGGCCCCCATCCACATTTGCAAATGGGCCATCATGTTATGGCGCAGTTTGCCGCGCGTCGGCCCCGTAGTATCCGGATGCGGTCTTGTGTCCGTAAGGTCCTTACCCGCAGCCCGCATTGCCTTGTGCACGCCATGGTGCGCCTCGCCATGCCCATTCGCCTCGTGCATCGATTGGGTCACCATCTGAACTTCGACCTCAAGTCCTTGTTCAGTCCCAAGCTGCTTGATAATCAGCCCGTCATGTATCGCGGCATAACCATTGGGTTTCGGCTTCGCGACATAGTCCTTGTGCCGGCGCGGCATAGGTTCAAAAGCGTGGATCAGCGCGTTCCTAAGCCCCTTCAATCGCGCATGATTCTGTCTAGCATTGATGTGCCCCTTCAATGTAAAACTATCGGGCAAAACAAAACGAAACGCATAGATGTCGTAAATGCCCGTGATTCTGGCGTCAGGCGACAACCGATAAACCGGATAACACTTTTCATCGAAATCCTTCTGCAGCTGTCGCATGGCATCATTATACGCGCCCGCGTTAAGCTCGCCTCTGTCCAATTGTCCCGCCAAAGCCTCGCGCGCGGAATCAAAGGCTTTTTCGTCATCCTCTCTCGGCATAACCAGAAGCTTTTGTTGAATCGACCAAGGGGCTTTGACCCGACCAGTCACCGAAGCGATGGAATCTGTGCCGAACCCTTGCCGTTCGAGTCCTGCCAAGATTTTTTCCTGAATAACGGCAAGATTCGCTTGCGCACGCATGGCATCAAGCTGCACCCGAATAGAGCGCTCCGCGTCCGGATCGAGTTGATGCAGCAACAGATGCTGCATTTCCCGCTGAATGGGTCGGAGGGTTTCCATTTCACCCACCAGCGGCAAATACATTTCCTGAATATGAAGCCTCAGCAGCGTTCGCGCAGCCTCGTCCCCTCGCCCTTTTCCCATAACCCGGAGCTTTTCCAAAGCATCCGCGATCTTGATGAGCGCAACACGCGCCGGATTTCTGGTGCCGAGCACCAAATCCTGTCCCAACGCGTATTGCGTCTTGTTAAATAAAATGTCCCTTCGGCGGAGCATGCCTTGAGCGTCAGGAATACGGCTGGTAATCGGCTGGCGGGTGATGCGGCTAACCTCCTCGACCATCGCCACAATCGGCGGGTGCGCGGCAAAGGTTTCCTGCACACGGCTGATGGGAATGATGTCATAGGCCACATATTCCTGCAGCAACGCGGCTATGACAGAAATGACTCGTTGCGCTTTTTGCGTTGACGCGCTGGACTGTGTTTTTCGACCGCCGCGTGACGGTTCTGCCACCGCCGCATCAGGCTGGACGCGATCAATATTCATGGCGGCCACCGTCATGGCCACACGGAGGTCGCTCTCGAAAGTTCGACCGTAGTCCAGTTCATGAGACTCAAGAGCCCGCGCCAATTTTCGAGGATGGTCGCTCTCTTCGATCAGATTGACAGCCTGCGTCACCAAGCCAACATCGCCGTCGATGCCGCGAATCAGATCATAAAGATCTTGCTTGCGAGGATGGAGCTTCTGACCAACGTCAATGACGAAACTGCCGATTCGACGCGCCAAAGCCGCCTGACCGTCATCGCCGCCAGAAGGAAGCGTCAACACATCATAAGCTCTGGTCGTTGACCTGCGTCGAGGCATAACCACAAACCCTTACCGCAATAGACCCAATTCCAAAAATACGGCTTCGCTTAATCCTTCACGTCAGCGTCTTCAAAGCTGGTCACAAGGCCGCTTTGGTCAGCATCGGATTCGACTTCTTCGGCATCCAAATCTTCGTCGCCTTCTTCCTCGCCGCCGAGATCGGCGTTGATCCAGCTCTGCTGTTCGCCCGCCATCAGTTCAACGACTTCTTCTTCCGGTTGGTCGGGTTCAACGCGCTTCTGCAAACCCTTGACCAAGGTTTCATGCAGGCTCGCCAAATCCAGACGCTCCTCGGCGATCTCGCGCAAGGCCACGACCGGGTTTTTGTCACGATCACGCTCCAGCTTCAGCTCGGCACCGGATGCCAACGCGCGCGCGCGATGCGCGGCCAGCATCACCAACTCAAACCGATTGGGAATTTGCAGAACACAGTCTTCAACAGTCACGCGCGCCATTTCCAAAAACCCCTGCCGATGAGAAGAAAATTCGCCTGCTTATCCGCATTACCTCTGATTGGAAGCAAATTACCCCAAAAAGATATGAACAACGAAACAAACCAGCTTACCGCGTCTATACTAACCGTTTTTGTGAGTGCATGTAAAGCGTCGCTGCGTTATAATCATGCCGAAAGGTGGGGAGAATTTGTCAATCCCTGCCTTGCGGCTTAATTTTTCTTGGACTAGTTTTGTTTGTGGCCCTGATTCGGAGGCATTCTATATTCTCGGTTGCCTTTTTTTGGCAGCCTCGGTAGAATGAAAGCCTCGCCTTTGAGCCTTGCGAGTCAGGCCGTTAAGCATGGTTAATATCGAGCTTCACACTGTATGAGGGTAAGATGATATTCTATAAAGAAGAGCGGATGGCGATGTTCATCGACGGGGCCAATCTGTACGCCGCCGCACGGGGGCTCGGTTTTGACATCGATTACAAGCGGCTTTTGGAACTCTTCGCCGGACGTGGTCGTCTGGTGCGGGCGTTCTATTACACCGCCCTCATCGAAAACGAAGAATACTCGCCGATCCGGCCGTTGGTGGATTGGCTGGACTACAACGGCTACGCCATGGTCACCAAGCCGACCAAGGAATTCACGGATGCCTTTGGCCGCCGCAAGATCAAGGGCAATATGGACATCGAGCTGGCCATCGATGTCATGGAGATGTGCGAACACGTCGACCACATCATGATCTTCTCCGGCGACGGCGATTTCCGTCGTCTGGTCGAAGCGGTGCAACGCAAGGGTGTGCGCGTCAGCGTCGCCAGCACGATGCGCTCCTCGCCCCCCATGGTGGCAGACGAACTGCGCCGTCAGGCCGACAACTTCATCGAACTGCAAGACCTGATGCCCCACATCGCGCGCGCGCGCGATCCGAACCAGCAACAGCAGCAGCCGGCAGGGAATCAACCCAACATGAAGGAAGTCGCCCAAAGCCTAGCGGCAACCCAAGAAGCCATCCAAGAAGTCGCTTAACCCGACCCACAAAAACCAAACGGCGAGCAACACCCCGTTGCTCGCCGTTTTTTTATGCGCCACGACAACGAGCGTCAGGACGCATCCCCGCCTTTCGCCCGCTTCTGCCGCGCAGTCTTCAAATGATCCGCCACCAGAAAGGCCATTTCGAGGGCTTGCGAGGCGTTCAACCTTGGGTCGCAGTGGGTGTCGTAGCGGTCGGCGAGGGTTAGCTCCGTCACCGCCGAGCTGCCGCCCGTGCATTCCGTCACGTCGCGCCCCGTCATCTCCAGATGAATGCCGCCGGGCCACACGCCTTCGGCATCGCACACGTCAAAGAACGCGCGCGCCTCAGACAGGACGCGGTTAAAGTCGCGCGTCTTATAGCCCGTGGCGGACATCTGCGTGTTGCCGTGCATAGGATCGGAACACCACACCACCGAACGCCCGGCTTGCTTCACCGCCCGCAGCAACGGCGGCAAGCACGACGCGACTTTGTCCGCCCCCATGCGTGTCACGAGCGTCAAACGCCCCGGCTCGTTGTCGGGATTCAACGCGTCGATCAAACGCAGCAGATCATCCGTCGCCAGCGACGGGCCGCATTTGAGGCCAAGCGGATTTTTCACGCCGCGCAAAAACTCGACATGCGCGCCGTCCGGCTCCCGCGTGCGGTCGCCGATCCACAGCATGTGCGCGGATACGTCGTACCAATCGCCGGTCGTGCTATCCACACGCGTCAAAGCTTCTTCATAGGGCAGCAACAAAGCTTCGTGCGACGTGAAAAGATCCGTCTCGCGCAACGCCGCCGAAGTGTCGCCGTTGATCCCGCAAGCGTCCATAAACTCCAACGCCTCGCCGATACGCCGCGCCAGATCTTGGTAGCGTTCGCCTTGCAAACTGCGCTCGACGAATCCCAAATTCCAGCGATGCACCTGATGCAAATCGGCATAGCCGCCCTGCGCAAAGGCGCGGAGCAGATTGAGCGTCGCGGCGGACTGGTTGTAAACCGAAATCATGCGCTCAGGGTCCGGCTGCCGCGCCTCCGACGTGAAATCCAGCCCGTTGATGATGTCACCGCGATAGCTGGGCAGCGTCACGCCGTCGCGCGTCTCGGAGTCGTCCGAGCGCGGCTTGGCGAACTGTCCCGCCATGCGCCCCACCTTGACCACCGGAGTCGCGCCGCCATAGGTCAACACCACCGCGATTTGCAAGATGACGCGAAAAGTATCGCGGATATTGTTGGCGCTGAACTCGGCGAAGCTTTCCGCGCAATCGCCGCCCTGAAACAGGAACGCGTTGCCCGCCGCGACATTCGCCAGCGCCCGCTTCAAGCGCCGCGCCTCGCCCGCGAACACCAGCGGCGGCAAACGCGCTAACCGCGCCTCGGCTTCCTGCAAACGAACGGCATCACTATATACAGGCTGCTGCTTCGCGGTTTTGGCGCGCCAGCTGTCGGGAGTCCAATTATGCTGTGTCATGACAAATAACTTTCATCAGTGTCGCGGCGTTTCCTGCCGACGGTTGAAAAAATTTGGATGTGTGGGGAAGAGTGAGCGCGCTGTTTCCGGTATTACCGGAACCAAAAAAAGCGCGCAAAGCCCCAACCACGCCCGACACAGGGGCGGCCAACACGCGAGGGGTTTGTCGCTTCAGTTCTCATGCCACGACCCTACCAAGGCGAAAGCCGAAAATCAAGCCGTTCTCCCGCACCGCAACATGCCCATCAGTCCGGATAGCACACATAATACACCCAGCACGAGGTGCAGGCGGCATACTCGTCCTCGACCAGCCACTTCCCCGACAGATCAATGGGCTTCACATCTTTATAGCCGCAACGGCGAAGCTGCGCGATCTGCTGTTCAATCGTGATGTAATACTGCGCAATGCGGAAACCATGGGTGCCGTCGTTCACGATGGCGTATTCTTCACAGGTGTGTTCGAACTGCGCGGCCTTCGCCTTGTTGGCTTCCTCCTCGGCGTTGCGCGGCTGGCGATCGACGGTCTTGAGGTAATTTCGGTTGTGGGACGAAAACACCATCACCCCATCGGGCGCGACGACGCGGCGGAACTGCCTCCAAACGCTCAAGCGCTCCTCATGCAAAAGACTGTCGATGCCGTTGAAGCTAAAAATCAGAAAATCGACCGAGGCATCGGCGAAACGCGACATATCCCGCGCATCGCAAATCTGGAATTTGTATTCGGGAAATTTGACGGCGCAATTGCGCACCATCGCCTCGGAATAATCCACGCCGAGATACTGGCGGCTCAGTTTCGTCAACGACGGCGTCAACCGACCGGCACCAACGCCGATTTCCAAAATGCGCTTGCCCATGATGCTGGGTCCCATCTTCTCAAACAAGCTGGCTTCCACAGGATACACGCCTTCCAAAACCGCATACTCCTGTGCGATCGTCGCGTCGCTCCAAAACGAACGATTGGTGGCATAAAAGCCCTCCGAAGCCGTCGCCGCCGTATCGTCTTGTCCCAGAAACGGTTCAGGATTCGCCAACGCTGCGTGAACGCGCGTGAGAACCTCCTGCCCCTCGGCGGTCAAACCCACATGCACAGCCGCCTGCTCCATTACGCTCAAAGCATCGCTGGCACGGCCCGCCCCCAACAGCCTGTTCGCATACGACCAATAAAAAACGGCTTGGTTTGGCGCGACCTCGATGGCCTTGGCCATGAACGACAACCCCATAGCGGCGCGCCCCGTCTCGCAACACAGAACGCCGAGATTGTGATTGGCTTCGGGATGATCGGGCAGCGCCTGCAGAATGGCGCGATACAGTTGATCGGCCTCCCCCAACCGTCGTCCGCGATGACTATCGACGGCGCGCAACAGGGCTTCGTCGGCGGTGAGTTGCTCTTCGGCCATGACACACATCTCCTGAACGTTGCAGTCCCGGTTATCCGGACTGAAAATAGAGCCACGCCGTTTGCCGCAATGCAGCATCGCATGACGCAGTGCGAAGAAAGGTAGCGATAACCGGAACATCAATCAAGATAAGCGTTTTCTTGCATTTTTCTCATGATGAAAGTGCGTTCTGCACTTGACCTTTGGTGCGCGAATCGGGCCTACTGACCTCGCCGCAGCCCACTGTTTTTTTGCCCGGACTGATTCCTCGCAAACGACGCAGATGGGTATGTTTGAACCGTTCAAACCCAGTCTCCTAATCGGCATCAGATGGAAGGAAAAAGAAACATGACCGCCGTAATCAAAATTCCGGCCCCCGAAAAGTCATGGCGTGGTTTCGTTGGCGACGCATGGAAAATGTGCGTCGACGTGCGCGACTTCATTCAAAACAATTACACGCCCTATGACGGCGACGAAGCCTTTTTGGCCGGAGCGACAGCGCGCACCAAAAAGATGTGGGAAAAACTCGCGGCCCCGCTGAAAGAAGAACGCGCGAAAGGCGTCCTCGACATTTCCACCGACAAACCCGCGTCGATCACGGCGCATGATGCCGGTTACATCGACCAAGACAACGAAGTCATCGTCGGCCTGCAAACCGACGCGCCGCTGAAACGCGCCATCATGCCGAACGGCGGTCTGCGCATGGTCGAAGCGGGCCTTGAAGCCTATGGCTACGACATGGATCCTGCGGTCAAGGAAACGTGGACAAAGCACAGAAAATCGCACAATCAAGGCGTGTTTGACGTCTACAGCCCCGAAATCGTCGCGGCGCGCAAATCCGGCATCATCACCGGCCTGCCCGATGCCTATGGCCGTGGCCGCATCATCGGCGACTATCGCCGCGTCGCGCTTTACGGCACCGACTTTCTGCGTCAGGAAAAACAACGCTCCTATCGCGAACTGGAAGACCAGGTCTTCGACGACAAGGTCATCCGTCTGCGCGAAGAAATGTCAGAGCAATGGCGCGCGCTCGACGAACTGAGACAGATGGCCGCGAAATACGGCTTCGACATCAGCCGCCCCGCCGAGACCGCGAAAGAAGCCATTCAGTGGACGTATTTCGCCTATCTCGCCGCCGTCAAGGAACAGAACGGCGCGGCCATGTCGATCGGCCGCATCTCGACCTTCCTCGACATCTACATCGAACGCGATCTGAAGGAAGGCATCCTGACCGAAGAAAAAGTTCAGGAGATGATCGACGATATGGTCATCAAGCTCCGCATCGTCCGCTTCCTGCGCACGCCCGAATACGACACGCTGTTCTCCGGCGACCCGACATGGGTGACGGAATCCATCGGCGGCATCGGCACGGACGGACGCTCGATGGTCACCAAGAGCAGCTTCCGCTTCCTGCACACGCTCTACAACCTCGGCCCGGCCCCCGAACCGAACCTGACGGTTCTGTGGAGCCCGCAGTTGCCACGCGCGTTCAAGGATTTCTGCGCCAAGGTATCGATCGACACCAGCGCGATCCAATACGAAAACGACGACGCGATGCGCCCGCATTGGGGCGACGATTACGGCATCGCCTGTTGCGTGTCAGCCATGCGCATCGGCAAGCAGATGCAGTTTTTTGGCGCGCGCGCCAATCTGGCCAAAGCGCTCCTCTACGCCATCAACGGCGGTGTCGACGAAAAGACGGGCAAAAAGGTCGCCGACGGTTTCGAGCCGATCAAGTCCGACGTTTTGACCTACGACGAAGTGATGCCGAAGTTCGGTCTGATGATGGATTGGCTCGCC
Source organism: uncultured Pseudomonadota bacterium (assembly GCA_903919315.1). GTDB lineage: Bacteria > Pseudomonadota > Alphaproteobacteria > UBA9219 > UBA9219 > CAIXHP01. The sequence goes on from CAIXHP010000032.1 coordinate 57,875, forward strand.
AAGACCTACGTCAAGGCGCTCAACTGCATCCACTACATGCACGACAAATACGCCTACGAACGTATCGAAATGGCGCTGCACGACCGCGACATCCTGCGCACCATGGCCTGTGGCATCGCGGGCTTGTCGGTGGCGGCGGACTCACTCTCGGCCATCAAGCACGCCAAGGTCAAAGTCGTCCGCAACGAGCAAGGTCTGGCAACCGACTATGTGATCGAAGGCGACTATCCGGCCTATGGCAACAACGACGACCGGGCCGACGACATCGCGGTCTGGCTGGCCTCGAGCTTCATGGACAAGATCAAGGCGCAACCCCACTTCTACCGCGACGCGATGCCGACGCAATCCGTCCTGACGATCACATCGAACGTCGTGTACGGGAAAAAGACCGGCAACACGCCGGACGGTCGCCGCGAAGGTGCGCCGTTCGCGCCGGGTGCCAACCCCATGAACGGACGTGATGTAAAGGGCTTTGTCGCGGCGGGCGCTTCCGTGGCGAAAATCCCCTACAGCTGCTCGCTCGACGGCATCAGCTGGACGGCATCCGCAACGCCCGACACGCTGGGTCATACGGGCAACGAGCGCAAACGGAATCTGGCCAACTGCCTCGACGGCTTCGCGGCGGCAGGCGGGTTTCATGTCAACGTCAACGTCTTCAACCGCGACACGCTGCTCGACGCGATGGAGCATCCGGAACTGTATCCGCAACTGACGGTACGCGTCTCCGGCTACGCCGTGAACTTCGTGCGCCTGACCCGCGAACAGCAAATGGATGTGATCAGCCGCACTTTCCATCAAGCGATGTAAGGCCACAGCTCATCCATGTCTCAGAAATCCGATAAGAATCCTCCTCGTACCGCCTCGCGGCAGCACGAGGAGGACGATCTTGTCGGCTATCTCCATTCGGTCGAAACCGGCGCGGCGGTGGACGGGCCGGGCATGCGCTTTGTGTTCTTTATGAACGGTTGCATGTTCCGCTGCCTGTACTGCCACAACCCGGACACATGGAAAATTCACGGCGGCCGCAAAATCACGCTCAATGAAGCGCTCGCCGAAGTCAAACCCTACAAGGATTTCCTGAAATTCGCGGGCGGCGTGACCGTCTCAGGTGGCGAACCGCTCGTCCAAGCGCCATTTGTTGGAGCCTTGCTGAAAAGGATCAAGGCCGACTTCGGCCTGCACACCGCGCTGGACACGCAAGGCTTCCTCCACGCCTCCGTCAGCGACGAATGGTTCGACGCGGTCGATCTCGTCCTGCTCGACATCAAACACTCCGACCCTGAGGTCTACCGCAAACTGACCGGCCAAGCGCTCCAACCGACGCTCGATTTCGCGCAACGTTTGGCGCGGCTGAACAAAAAAGTCTGGCTGCGTTATGTTTTGGTTCCTGGCCTAACCGACGGCGACGACGACATCCTGCGCCTCGCCGACTTCGCGGCCAGCCTCGGCACGACCGTCGAGCGCGTCGACGTTCTGCCTTTCCACCAGTTGGGCTCCTTCAAGTGGAAGGAACTGGGCATCCCCTACCAACTCGACCACACGCCGACACCCACGCCCGAATCCGTCACCCACGCCCGCAGCCTCTTCGCCTCGCGCGGCCTCAACCTGCAAGCCCAGGCGTAAGGGCAAAAAGCCTCCCCCCCACCCGAGTCACGCCCGCGCAGGCACACCTTTGTTGGCTTTCTCAAACCCCCAAAATAACGCGAAGGAACGCGTCCCCATATCGCGCCAACTTGCTCGCCCCCACGCCGGGCGTACGCGCTAAGTCCTGCAAAGTCTGTGGCCGCGAACGCGCCATCGCGAGAAGCGTGGTATCGTGAAAAATGACATAGGGCGGCACATTCTGTTCCTTCGCCAGCGCAAGCCGCAATTCCCGCAAGGCCTGAAACAACCGCTCGTCGCCCTCGTCGACCAGTTCCTCGCGCGCGGCCCGCGCCGCAGGTCGTTTCTTGCCGACCTCGGCCCTCATCGCCCGTGTTGTCTCGCTCTGGCGGCTTTCGCGCAACAGAACGGATCGCTCGCCGCGCAACACCGGACGGCACAACGCCTCCGCGCCGAGGCGCAACCCGCCATGCCCCTCCATATCCGTCACCAACAAACCATGCGCCACGAGTTGCCGAAAAATATCGCGCCACTGATCGCGGCTGAACTCTTTGCCCACGCCATAGGTCGGCAGAGCGTCATGTTGAAACTGACGAATGCGCTCCGTGTTCGCGCCCACCAGAACATCCGTCAAATGCGCCGCCCCAAACCTCTGCCCGGTGCGGATAACGCACGACAACGCCTTTTGCGCCGCCACCGTTCCATCCACGCTGGCGACGGGATGCATGCAAGTGTCACAGTTTCCGCAAGGCTCCGGACGGCTCTCTTCGAAATACTCCAGCAACATCTGGCGGCGGCAACGCGAACTCGCGCAAAACCCGACCAACGCATCCAATTTGCCATGCTCAAGCTGCTTGCGCCGTTCGCCGCCGTCACCGCTCTCGATCATCGAATGCAGCTTGGCGGCATCCTCGATCCCGAACAGCAGCAAAGCTTCGGACGGCAGCCCGTCACGTCCGGCGCGGCCCGTTTCCTGATAATAGGATTCGACGCTCTTCGGCAAATCCATATGCGCGACGAAGCGCACGTCCGGCTTGTCGATCCCCATACCGAACGCGATGGTCGCCACCATGACGACACCGTCGTCTTTTAAAAAACGATCCTGATTGCGGGCGCGAACATCGGCGGCCAAACCGGCGTGATACGGCAGAGCCGTGATTCCCTTTTGCGACAACCACGCCGCCGTCTCCTCGACGCGCGCGCGCGACAAGCAATAGACGATGCCCGCCTCGCCCGCATGATCGTCCTGGATAAAGCGCAACAGCTGATCGCGCGGCTTCGCCTTGGGCGTGATGTGATAGCGGATGTTGGGCCGATCAAAGCTGGTGAGGAAAATGCGCCCCTGCTCCAGCTTCAACTGGCGCACGATCTCGTTGCGCGTCGGCGTGTCCGCCGTGGCGGTCAACGCGATGCGCGGCACGTCGGGAAAGCGTTCATGCAGGACGGCCAGTTTCAAATATTCGGGCCGAAAGTCATGCCCCCACTGCGACACGCAGTGCGCCTCGTCGATAGCGAAAAGCGAAAGCGGGCATTGCGCCAACAGCGCCAACGTCCCCTCCAACAACAGCCGCTCCGGCGCGACATAAAGCAAATCGATGTTCCCTGCCCGCATGTCGCCGATCAAGCGTGAAGCCTCCGCGCTCTCCAGCGTCGAGTTGAGCGCGGCCGCGCGAACACCGAGCTGCCGCAACGCCTCCACCTGATCACGCATCAGGGCGATGAGCGGCGAAATCACAACGCCCATCCCCCTGCGGCACAGAGCCGGAATCTGATAACACAGCGACTTGCCGCCGCCCGTCGGCATCAGCACCAGAGCGTCGCCACCCTCCACCACATGCTTGATGATCGCCGCCTGATGCCCGCGAAAGTCGTGAAAACCGAACACATCGGTCAACAACCGCCGCGCCTCCGCCATCGCGTCGGACGGCAAAGCTTCGAGAGGATCGCGCATGGAAAGGCTGCTGTGAGGCATAAGAACGGCTGGCATAAGGAATCGGACCGCCAATCTACCCCATCCGCGCGTCCGGTCATGGTTTATTTACCGTCCCGACGTTTCGCCCCACACGCATCAACAAGCTTGCCAGCGCCCCCCGCGCCCTCTACCCTGCCCTGTTTTCCAAAGGGGATGCCGCACCGTGCCGCTATTGTTCAACGCCCAAGATGTCATTCGCAACTTCGACGACCCGGATTACCGGCGGGGGCGCGTGTATCAAAGTCAAGGCCACGTCCTTTCCGTGCATGTCGAAGACTCAGGCACCCGCGTCGTAGCCGAAGTTCAAGGCACGGAAAGCCGCCCCTACGATGTCGAAGTCGCTCTGCGTCGCAAACCACGCGGCATCGAAATTCACGCCGAATGCACCTGTCCTGTAGGCTATATGTGCAAGCACGGAGTGGCCGCGCTGCTGGAAGCCATCGCGCAGGCCGACCGCAAGCGCGAAAAAATCGCCGCGCCCGGCCTACGCGGCGGCGGCCACGGCAAGACGGCTGCGACCCTAAGTCCGGCGCTGACTTCATGGCTCGATAAGATCGAAGACCACGCCGCGCCGCATTTGGGCCCCGATGAAGAACAGCGGCTCGTGTATCTTCTGGGCACGACGGCATCGGGCCGCAAAACGGAACTCATCGTCACGCCGGGCGTAATCTACCGCCTGAAAAACGGAATCTGGAGCAAGCCGCGCATCCAGAGTTTCCAAAACATGCTCTTTCAATACCAACACGCCTCGTTTCTGGAAGAAAGCGACCGCGCCGTGTTCCGCCTCGCCAGCGCCAGTTCGGGCTACGGCTATGGTGTCGGCGGCGGATGGCAACCGCCCGCCGATCCCGAACTGGTCGATGTGTTTCTGCGCCGCGTGATGGCGACGGGACGCGCCTATGATGCCGACGACACGCGCTTCCCTCTGTTACAGGGCGCGGATCTGGAAGGCCGCCTGACGTGGGAGCTGATGCCCGACGGTCGGCAGAGGCCGACTCTGACCGCGCCGCAAGCCGGACTAACGCTCTTGATGTCGCACAGCCCGTGGTACATCGACCCCGTCGCGCATGTCTGCGGCCGCTTGCGCAGCCCCCTGACCTTTGACCAAACCCAAAGCTTCCTCGACGCGCCGCCAGTGAGCGAAGGCGAAGCGGCGATCCTCCGCGCGCAAATGGAAGGCAAAAAACTTGCCGTACCCGCGCCCTACCGCGTCACGCATGAAAACGCGGCGGCGGCCAAACCCCAACCGCGTTTGCGTCTGTCGCGCACGGATGACGGCAAGGGTTTTGCCGCGCTGTCCTTCGATTACGAAGGCACGACGGTTCATCCCGGCGATCCCACGCCGCGCTACGCCGTCACGCAGGGCGACAGCATCGTCCTGCGCCAACGCAACCGCAAAGCTGAAGCCGAAGCCCTGAAAACGCTCGAAGCGGCGCAGCTCGTCGCGCCGGAGGAGTCGCCCATCGGAGCCACGGGCCTTCGCCTCGCGCCCGCAGGCTCAGCTCCCCCATGGTTCTGGCTCGACTTCCTGCATCAACAGGCAGAAGCGCTGGAGCAAAAGGGCATCGCAATCACGCCGGAAGAAAACTTCGGCGGCGACATCGTCACGCCCGACACCGACGACATCGACGCCGCCTTTACCCAAAACGGCGAATGGTGGTTCGCGCTCGACCTCGGCATCGCCGTCAACGGCCAGCGCCTCGCGCTTTTGCCTGTTCTGGTGGCCTTGCTGCGCGACGTGCACACGCCCGCCGATGTCGACCGCCTCACCTCCGGCCCGCGCTGCTACGCGCCGCTGCCCGATGGCCGCCACGTCGCGCTGCCTTCCGAACGGGTGCGGACCATCCTGCAAACCCTGATCGAACTGTTCGGCGACAAGCCGCTGGATGCCGACGGCAACCTGCGCGTCTCGATGGATCTCGCGGCAGCGCTGCTAAAGATTCAGGCGGTCACGCGCCATCGCTGGCTGGGCGAAGGCAAACTGCGGAAACTGGTCGAAAAGCTGGGCGACTTCGACGGCATCGCCGAAGCGCCCCTGCCGCGCGGTCTCCAAGCCGAGCTGCGCCACTATCAGAAGGAAGGCTACGACTGGCTGCACTTTCTCGGAACCTATGGCTTGGGCGGCATTCTGGCCGACGACATGGGCCTCGGCAAAACGGTTCAGGCGCTGGCCTATATTCTCGCGCTCAAGGAAAAGAAAAAGCTTGAGCATCCCTGCCTCGTCGTCATGCCGACCAGCCTCGTCGGCAACTGGCAAGCCGAAGCCGCGCGCTTCACGCCGACCCTGCGCATCCTGACTTTGCACGGCAAAGATCGGTTCGGAAAATTCGAGGACGTGACCAAGGCCGACGTGGTGTTGAGCACCTATCCGCTGTTGGTGCGCGACATCGACACCATGCGCGAATGGCCGTGGGGACTCGTCATCCTCGACGAAGCGCAAGCGATCAAGAATCCGACGGCCAAAATCACGCAAGCCGTCTGCGCGCTGCAAGCGAAACAGCGCCTCTGCCTGACCGGAACGCCGGTGGAAAACCATCTGGGCGAAGTATGGTCGCTGTTCGCGTTTCTCATGCCAGGCCTGCTGGGCGACCACCGCAGCTTCACGCGCAGCTTCCGCAACCCCATCGAAAAGAACGGCGACATCGAACGGCAAAACTTGCTGACACGCCGCCTCAAGCCCTTCATCCTCCGCCGCCTGAAAGGCAACGTGGCCAAGGAACTCCCGCCCAAGACCGAAATGGTGCGACGGGTGACCTTGTCCGACGACCAGCGCGATCTCTACGAAACCGTACGCCACACGATGAACGAAAAGGTGCGTGCCGAAGTCGCCGCCAAGGGTTTCGCCCGCAGCCAGATCGTCATCCTCGACGCGCTGCTCAAGCTGCGGCAAGTCTGCTGCGATCCGCGCTTGGTCAAAATCACGGCGGCCAGCAAAGTCAAATCCTGCGCCAAGCTGACGGAACTCATGGAGATGCTGCCGACCTTGATCGAAGACGGACGGCGCATCCTCCTGTTCTCGCAATTCACCAGCATGCTCGACCTCATCAAGCCGGAGTTAGACAAAGCCGAAATCGCCTACGTCGAACTGCGCGGCACAACCAAGGATCGCACCACGCCCGTGGCGCAGTTCCAACGCGGCGACGTGCCCCTGTTTCTCATCAGCCTCAAGGCGGGCGGCACCGGCCTGAATCTCACGGCGGCGGACACGGTGATCCACTATGACCCGTGGTGGAATCCCTCGGTGGAAAACCAAGCAACCGACCGCGCCCACCGCATCGGGCAGGACAAACCGGTGTTCGTTTACAAACTCATCGCCGAAGGCACCGTCGAAGAACGCATCCTCGACCTTCAGGCCCGCAAAGCCCATCTGGCCGGAGCCCTCTTCGGCGACAACCCCGCCGCAGCCGCCGCCCTGACGCAAGACGATCTGCGCTGGCTTTTGGACGAAACATAAGGCTTTCCGCCGTCTTTTCCCTATTGCGCCGCTGCGGGCCTCCCCGCTACCATCGGCGCGCTGCCCCGCAACTTTTTTGCTGACAGGCCCTTGTTCGATGACAAGCCCGAAAATTCTATTGACCCTCAGCATCACGATGCTTTGCCTTTTCTTCACGGCTTGCGACAGCCAGCAAGAGAGAGAAGCCAAATACATCGAGCGCGGCGACAAGTTCTTTGAGCAGGGCAGCTACGCCAAAGCCCGCGTCGAATACAAAAACGCGGCGCGCATCAACCCCACAGACCCCAAAGTGCGTTACAGCCTCGGCCTCGTCGACGAGATCGAAGGCAATCTTCAAAACGCGATGACGAATTTCCTCACGGCGGAAAGACAAGACGGCCATTTCGAACCCGCCGTTTTCAAGCTGGCGCAATATTTTCTGGCGGCAGGGCAGATGGAGGAATCGCGCAAACGCCTCAACCTGTTGCTCATCGACAACCCCAACAACGCCCAAGCCCACGCGCTGCTCGGCTCGGCCTTCCTGCACGACAAAGACTTCGCCATGGCGGAAAAAGAAGTGCGCCGCGCCTTCGACATCGACCCCGACAACATCATCGGCTTCTCGGTTCTGACGGGACTCTACGCCAACCAGAACGAGCCAGAAAAGGCTCTGGCGACCATCGAAGACGGCATCCGACGCAACCCAAAGGAACTCGCCCTCCTCCTGCTCAAAGCGACGCTCCACGCGGAAAAGAACGACTGGGCGCAAATCAAGGCGACCTATCAGAAAATTTTCGTGCTGCGCCCCAACGATGTCAGCTATCGCCTCGATCTGGCCGAGATTTTCACAAAGGCCGAACAGGATGCCGAAGCGGAAATCATCCTGCGCGAAGCCGTAGCGGCCTTTCCCGACCGACTGGATGTCAAAGGCAAACTGATCGCGTTCCTAAGCCAACACCGCGATCTGGCAACGGCGGAGGCGGAAATTCGCGCCTACATCAAGACCGACGCGACGCAGAGCGAACTCTACCTCTGGCTGGCCGACCTTTATGTGCAACACGACGCCATGGATCGCGCTGTGGCGTTGCTGGAAGACCTCGCCGGAAAAGACAAATTGGACGATATGGGGCTGAACGCCCGCACATCGCTGGCGCGGCTCCGCCTCATGCAAGGCGACCGCCGCGCTACGCAAAAACTGGTGGACTTCGTCCTCGCCAAAGCGCCCGACAACAACGAAGCGCTCTTTGTCCGCGCCCGCCTCGCCTATGACGACGGCGATTATCAAAAAGCTGTGTCAGATCTTCGCACCATTCTCAGGAACAGCCCCCGCGCGGCCAAACCGCTCTTGGTTCTGGCGGAAACCTTTGTGGCGCAAGGCCGCGTCGAGTTGGCCATCGACACGCTCAATCAACTGCAGGACATCGACCCGCAGGATCTCAAGGCGCGCACGCGTCTGGCGCAACTGTACGCCGTTCAGGGCGACAACCGCCGTGCGCAGGAACTGCTCAACCTCGTCACCCAAATGGACGCGACCTATCCCGTCGCTTGGGAAAGCTTGGCGCGCACCGCCATCAGCGGCAAGGACTGGGATGCCGCCCGTCAAGCCATCGAAAAACTCAAAACCATCGAAGGCCAAACCCTGACCGCCGCATTCCTGCAAGGACAAGTGCAGACCGAAACCGGCCACAAGGCCGAGGCCGTCGCCCTTTACAAACATGTGATCGAAGCCGACCCCTCCGCTCCCTTGGCCGAGCACGCCTTGGCCGCGTTGATCGCGCAGGCGAAGGCGGACAGCCAGCTAGAGGACATCGCGGCGTACATCCCCACGCTGAAGACGGACAGCGTTTTCTTCATCTCGGCCTACGGTGAAGTCCTGCTGGAACTGGGGAAAACGGACGAAGCCGAAGCGGCGCTCGACAAGGCAATCCGGAACAACACGCCGCTTCAAGCGCCCTACCTCAACCTCGCGCGGCTCCAATTGAACAAAAAGCAAGTCGACACGGCGCTCGCGACACTTCGGCAAGCCGCGCAAGCCATCCCCTCCGATCCTCGCGCCGCCCTGATGGAGGCGGACATTTTGATCACCGAAAAACGGCATGGCGAAGCCATCGCCGCCTACGATGCCCTGCTGACGCGCAACCCGGATCTCGACGTGGCCGCCAACAACATGGCGCAACTCGTCGCCGATCACCAAAGCAACGACGCGGCAGCCTTGGACAAAGCGCGCGTCCTCGCCGAGCGTTTCGCCAAAGCCCAAAATCCTTATTTCCTCGACACGCTGGGATGGATCTATGTACGTCAGGGCCAATTGGCCCAAGCCCTGCCCATTTACGAACGCGTCTTTACTCTGATGAACAACGCCGCCATTCCGCAGATGGAATACCACTACGGCAGCCTGCTGTTCAAAATGGGCCAACCCGAGGGCGCGAAAGCCCACCTCGTCAAAGCCGTCGGCGACGTCGCCCCCTACGTCGGAATCGACGAAGCGCGCGCCCTGTTGGAACAGACGAAATAAGCGGGGAAAACCTTCGGGCTTAACGGCGGCGAAGCGCGGTCAGAATGCCCTCGAGCAACTGAAGCGGTGTCGGCGGGCAGCCGGGAACGACCGCGTCCACAGGAATGACGTTGGAGACAGCCCCGCAACTGGCATACGACACGCCGAACTCGCCCCCGCAAGCGGCGCAGTCGCCCATGGCGATAACCAGCTTGGGCGACGGAGTCGCGTCATAGGTGCGCTTGAGCGCGGCCTGCATGTGCCGCGACACCGGCCCGGTCACAAGCAACATATCCGCATGACGCGGCGACGCGACGAAGTGAATACCGAAGCGCTCGATGTCGTAAAAGCCGTTGTTCACCGCGTGCATTTCCAGTTCGCACCCGTTGCATGATCCGGCATCGACCATGCGGACGGCCATGCTCTTGCCGAACACCCGCGCGATTTCCTTCTGGCAAGCCGTCCCGGCCTTGCTCACCGCCTCGTCACGGACGGGCAGTTTTTCCGTCAAACATCCGGTCTTGAGGCTTTTGCGAAGAACGTCAAACATGGCAGCTACCCAAAAAGTCAAAAGTTGAAGTCGAATTACAGATCATGTCCTGAGTACGACCCGTTGACCGATTTGTTGCAAAGCGGGAAATCGGGAACAATAACGCCGCCGATCAACGCTTCGAGCGCAGGCCACGTCAGCCAGCTGGGATCGCGCGGGAAATACCGGGAAACCTTCCCGTGGGCATCCAGCGCGACATAGCTGACGATCTCGCCGCGCCATCCTTCGACAAGCCCGATGCCGCTGCACGCGGCCTTAACGGGGTGGAAATCCGTCTTGATCGCTCCGGTCGGCAACTGCAACAGGAAACTATCCAGCAGATCGAGCGAAACATAAATCTCCTCGCCGCGCACATGCACACGCCCCGCCACGTCGCCTTCGACGCTGTGAGGAACCTTGACCGTGACCTTGTCATAAGGCGCGTAAGGCGCGTCGCGGCGCAGATCCCAGCACTCGCCGCTGGCGCGCGCGACATACCCGACTGCGCCGATACGCCGCGCAGTCTCAAGCGACAGAATGCCGGTCGTGCGCAAACGATCTTGCAGCGACGGGTATTCGAACAACAAGGGCAACAGCTCGTCCAGCTCGCGGCGCAACTGCGCAATGCCGTCGCGCAGCAAGGTGACATGCTCCGGCGAAATGTCGCGCGTCACGCCGCCCGGTGTCACGACATCCATCATAAAGCGATGGCCAAAGACGGTCGCGTTCTGGCGCTGCCACAGCTCACGCAAGCGGCCGAACTGCACGAGCGCGAACGGAAAGCCCACATCGTTGCAGCACGCGCCAATGTCGCCGAGATGATTGGCGATACGTTCTCTTTCCGCGAGAATGGCGCGAATCGCCAAGCCCCGCTTGGGCACAGTCACGTCGGCCGCGTTCTCGCAAGCCTGACAGGCAGCCCAAGAATGCGCCACCGTGCTGTCGCCCGAAACGCGCGCGGCAAGCCGCGCGAGGCCGTGAACATCGCGTCCCTCAGCCAGCTTCTCGATGCCTTTGTGGACATAGCCCAAATGCTGTTCGAGGCTGAGAATGTCCTCGCCCATGGCGTTGAAACGGAAATGGCCCGGCTCGATGATGCCCGCATGGACCGGGCCGACGGGAATCTCGTAAACGCCCTCGCCTTCGGCCGGAACGAACACATATTCGCAGTCCGGCGGCGTCTCGTCCAACGGCTTGCCCGCCACGGGAAAACTCTTCAGCAACGGATGCTGATCGGCTTTCCACGCCTGATGGCGCATCCAGCGACGCTCGTCGAGAAAAACGTCCGGCTGATCCGTAAAACGGCGAACCCCGAACATATCATGCAGATAACGCTCAGGACGATTGGCCGCCGGATAATACGGTGTCTGCGACGGAAGCTCGCCGCCCACATCCGGAACGGTCGTACGAAGCAGCAAATGCCCGTTCACGCCCGCCAAAGCGGCGGTGACATAAATCTCCGGCGGACGATGCTCGCCCCACACGGCGCTCCAGCGCACATGGTGGCGGGATGCCACGGCGGCGGCCTTGCCCCAGAGTTTCGACTCGATCGCCACGGTGCGCGCGCGCCCCTTGATCTCGGTCACATCGGTCGTGGGCACGCCGCTCCGGTTGAGCAGATCGACGAGAGCATCGACGGTCGGGGCTTCGAGTTGTCCTTGGTTCACAATCTTGTTCATAGCACGCCCTGCCCGACGATCATGATCGTCGCCTGATTAAGCCACTGCGCCAAAAACGTCGGGATAGAAATACCCAGCAGCAGCACCAAAGCCAGATGGATCACCACCGGCCACATGTTCGCGTCCACTTTATGCTGTCCCTCCGGCGGCTCGCCGAAAACCATCGGCTGAACATTCCGGAACAACCCCGCAAAAGCGACGGCCAGCCCCATGAGCAGCGGCAGCACAAACCACGGATAGGCCTTGATCGTCGCCGTAAAGAGCAGGAACTCGCTGGTAAAGACACCGAACGGCGGAAAGCCCGCGATAGCGCACGTCCCGATCAAAAGCCCCCATCCGACAGGCGGATTGGAACGGATCAGACCGCGAATTTTCCCGATCACCTGTGTGCCCGCAACGTGCGAAGCATGGCCAACGGTAACGAAGATCGCCGATTTTGTGAGCGAATGAACGATCATATGCAGCAACCCGCCAAACGTGGCCAGCGGCCCGCCCATCCCAAAGGCGAAGGTCATCAAGCCCATGTGTTCAATGGAGGAATAGCTGAACATGCGCTTAACGTCATATTGACGATGCAACAGGATTCCCGCGACCACGAACGACAGCAAAGCGAACCCCATCATCAGGCTTCCGGCCAAATGATTGCCGAGGGCCGGATCGACCAGCATCTTCAACCGAACGAGCGCATAGAGCGCGACATTGAGAAGCAAGCCGGACAAAATGGCCGACATCGGCGTCGGGCCTTCGGAATGCGCGTCCGGCAGCCAGTTGTGCAACGGCACCAAACCGACCTTTGTGCCATACCCCACGAGGAGAAAGACAAAGGCCAAGGCGAGCACACCCGCGTCCATGTGCGCGGCGTTCGCCTGAAGCACCGTCCACAGCAACCCATCGCCATGGCCGGGCACCGTCTTGGCGGCGGCGAAATACACAAGGATGGTGCCGAACAAAGCCTGCGAAATGCCGACGCCGCAGATGATGAAATATTTCCAACCCGCTTCAATCGACTCATGCGTGCGATACAAGCTGACCAGCAAAACCGTCGCCAACGTGGCGGCCTCGATGGCGACCCACAGAATGCCCAGATTGTTCGTCGACAAAGCGATCAGCATCGTGAGCAGAAAGCATTGGAACATCGAATGATAAAGGCGCATCCGCTTGTTGCCGACGCGGCCCAGCTCCCGCTCGTGCGCCATGTACGGCCCGGAGAAAATCGATGTCGTCATGCCGACGAAGGCATTGAGCAGAATGAGATAGACGTTAAAGGCATCGACGTAGAACAGCTTGTTGTCGGACAGAATGGGGCCATGTTCGAAAACGCCAACCGCCAAAAACAGGGCCGCCCCAAAAGTCACCACATTGATGCCCAGATTGATGCGGGAAGCCGACCGCCAATGCCCGATCACCGACATAAGGAGAACGCCGAAGGCCGAGGAAAGAAGGGCGCAAGCAAGAGCAGTCATTTCTCAACCTCTGTCAAACGATTCATGCGGTCCGTGTCCAGGCTGCCGATTTCCGTGCGGATTTGGAAGAAGAAGACGCCAAACAGGAACACCGCCACCAGCACGTCAAACGCGATTCCCAACTCGACGACCATCGGCATGCCGAACGTGGAAACGACCGCCGCAAAGAACAGGCCGTTCTCCATCGACATAAAGCCGACGACCTGCGCGACCGCCTTGCGGCGCGAAATGATGATCAGCATGCCGATCAGAACGACGGCCAGAGAAATCGCGATCGTGTTGCGCGTGGTCAACAGCGACAATTCGCGGATCGGCAGCGCGACGTAATAGCTGAAAAGCACAAGCCCGCCTGCGAAAAGCATGATCAAAGATGGCTTGCCGATGACCTCAATCTCGCGCCGGATGTCCAGCCGGACCACGAGACGCCGTAGCTGCCCCGGGATGAAGATGACTTTGAGCGCGAGCGTCAAAAAAGCCGAAATCAAAAGATCATACTTGCCGGAGATAAAGGCGATGATCACCGTGGCGAAAAACAGCAACACGCCCTGCAACGCAAAGGTGTTGATCAAGCTGTCGATGCGCGTCTGCGCCAACATGAGGAACGAGGACAGCAGGATCAGCGCGGACAGCGTCAACGCCACCTGCTCCGGCAGGGACAAAGCGGTTATAAGCATGTCATTGCACCTCTAGGATAATATGGCTCATCATGCCAAGCAGGGCCAAGATGAAGGCCACGCCGAGATATTGCGGAGCGCGAAACAGCCGCATCTTCGCCTGCACCGTCTCGGCAATGGCCAGCAAAAGGCCAAGAACCATCACCTTGCCCAGCACCGTCAGCGCCGCGAACGCCATATCATGCGGATCAAGCGTCAGGGACACGCCCCACGGAACGATCAGATTGACGATCAGGATCGAATAAAGGGTGAGCTTGAGCATCGAGGCCCATTCGATCAACAGCAGATGCCGTCCGCTGTATTCCAGAATCATGGCTTCGTGAATCATCGTTAGTTCAAGATGCGTCGCGGGATTGTCGATCGGAATCCGGCCCGTCTCCGCCACGGCGACGAGAATAAGCGCCATGAAGGAAAAGATCAGCGACGGAGCCAGCGTGAAATGCGCCGCCGATAAAAACGCCACGGCCGACGACAGATTGGTGCTGGACACATACATCGACAACGTGAAGAACGTCATCAGCATCGCAGGCTCGGCGAGCGACGAAATCGTGACTTCGCGCGAGGACCCCATGCCGCCGAAAGCCGTTCCGACATCCATGCCCGCCAAAGCCAGAAAGAAACGAGCGAGCGCGAAAAACCCGACGAGCACGATAACGTCGGCCAGAGACGATGTCGGCAGTTGCGTCGAAATCGTCGGCAAAACAGAAGCCGCAAGAACGGTCACGCCGAACACCACATAGGGCGCCGCGCGAAAGATCGGCGAAGCCGTGTTGGCCAAAACCACCTGCTTGCGCGAAAGCCGCAGCAGATCGCGATAGGGTTGCCACGGAGCCGGCCCCTGCCGGTTCTGAAGCTTGCACTTCACCCACTTGACCCAGCCGACCAGAAACGGCGCGAACAGGACGACGAAGAGCGTTTGAACAAGCGCTAAAATCCAGCCCGTCATACGACCACCCACAGCAAAAAGAGCAAGGTAAAGAAGGAATAGCAGAGATAGACCCGAAGGTTGCCGCCCTGAATGCGCGCCGTCCGCTCGGCCGTCTTGTGAATGATCGTCGCGACAGGCAAATAACACTTGAGCCAGATCCAGTCATTCACCTGCAAGGAGTAATGCGGCCCCCTGTCCGGCTGCGCGGGCTTGACCCGTTCCGAGACATGCCAGGCGAACGAAAAGACGCGGCGGATCGGCATGGCAAAGGACGACGTCGTGTACTGCATGCGCGGCGACAAAGGCCCGAACCCGCAATCCCACGGAATCGAAATGCGCGTACGGTTGCTGCGCCGCAAAGGATGGAGCAACAGATACGCCACCGTCCAGCTCAGCAGCAAACCGATGAGAACGGCGGGCGCACCGTACGAAGCGGTCTTCTCGCTGATCGGAGCCAGCCACAGCCATGTGCTGCTTTCGATTCCCGCCATACCCTCGCCCAAAAACTTCTGGGGAATGACGTTGAGAGCCGTCGCCGTCCACGTCGACATCAGACCGAAACCGAGGCAAAGAACAGCCAGAACGACTTGGGAAACCTGCATGCCAAAGGGAACCTCGCGGGCTTCCTCGATTTGCTTGCTGCGCGGCAGCCCCAAAAAGACAACGCCGTAGACTTTGACAAAACAGGCAATCGCGAGCGCGCCGGTCAGGGCCAGCATCGCCGCCGTGATCGGAATCACCGCGCCCAGAATGCCGCCGTGCAAAGCCGTAGCCTGCAACGCGGCCTGAAAAGTCAGCCACTCCGACACAAAACCGTTGAAGGGCGGGAGAGCGCAAATACTGACGCAGCCGACCAAAAAGCAAGCGGCGGTCACCGGCATCTTTTTGATAAGCCCGCCCATTTGATCCATGTCGTGCTGACGACTCTGTTCCAGAACCGCGCCCGCGCCAAAGAAGAGCAGACTCTTGAACAGCGCGTGGTTCAAGCAGTGATAAAGCGCCGCGACAAGCGCCACGGCGGCAATCGCCGGATGCCCCGTCGCCGCAAAGATCATCGAAAGGCCAAGACCAATGTAGATGATCCCCAGATTTTCAACGCTGTGATAGGCCAACAGACGCTTCAGATCATGCTGCATCAGGGCGTACAACACGCCCATGAGCGCCGAAAACGCCCCCACCAGCAGAACCAGAACGCCCCACTGCCACTGAATCCCGCCCAAAAGGTCGTACACAAAGCGAATAAAGCCATAAACGGCGACCTTCAGCATCACGCCCGACATCATGGCCGAAATATGCGAAGGCGCGACCGGATGCGCCTGCGGCAGCCAGACGTGCAACGGCACGACACCGGCCTTCAAGCCGAAACCGACAAAGGCCAACAGGAAAGCAATGGTCGCCCACGTCGAATTCAGCTTGGCATCCGCCATAGCCGCGAAACTGAAGCCATCGCCAAATCCGGCCAACACGCCATAGCCGAGCAAAATAAAGGCGCCGCCGACAACGGCCATCAACAGGTAAACGAAGGCAGCGCTTCGGTTCTCGGCGCGGTCATGCTGGTAGGCGACGAGGAAATAACTCGCGACCGACATGAGTTCCCAAGCGATCATAAACGAGAAGGCATCGGCGGACAGCAGCACAAGGTACATGCCGCTCACGAACAACCCCGTAAAGAACGTCAACGTCGCCACGGGATGCAACCCGTCCTCGACATGGCGGCGAATATAGGTCGGGCCATAGAACGAAGCCGCGATCGTGATCAACCCGACAACCGCGAGGAAAAAGCCGGACAATGCGTCAAGATGCAGAATGACGTGCAGCCAGGGAAGCCCAATGGGCAAAACGACCTCGTCGATCTGATTCGACAAGAGCGCCGTCACGCCCGACCAAACAGCGGCCACGCCTGACGCGCCCAGCAGCAAAAAGGAGAGCCGAACCATAAGGCGCGGTTGCTTTGCGAGAACCAAAGCCACAAGCGAAGACAGGAGGGTCGCAAGAACCGCCAGCTGAGCTACCGTTAAAGACATGCTAGAATCCATGATATTTGATGAACAAGCTGAGTTTTGGGCGCACCTGACCGAACACAACAAAAGAGGCCTTCAGCAAAGGCCCCCGTCAACGTTTAACAACCTCGCGTGGCGCAGGGTATAGCCCCAACGGAATTGACCGTCAATGCCCCCAATGTGGTATTTTTATAGCGCGATTCTTGGCAATGCCGTGTCCACGCCGTTCTGAAATCAGGACAAAAGCCAACCCAATTGCTGCGCCGCACCAACGTCGTCAGCAGCAAAAACCCCATCCGCCCTATTTCCCCACGCCCTTTCCGCAAGATCAAACAACCACAACCATTGCTATGCCATTGAATAAGATGATATTTAAGCCATAGCAGACCGGCCACCAGCGGGGATTTTCATTGCGTCTTCTGCAAAAAATGCCTTAGGATGCCGCTATGTCGATCATCGCGCCAGGCCTGAGCCGCCTGCTGCAATTCTATCTGTCGGGCCCTATGCCCTGCCCCTATCTCCCCGACCGTGTGGAGCGCAAACTGTTTGCGCGCCTGAACGGCGAGGATGCGCCGGATCGTGAAGTCAACGCCACGCTGACAAGAGCCGGATTCCGCCGCAGCCACGACATCGTCTATCGCCCCGCCTGCCCGTCGTGCAAAGCCTGCCTGCCGGTGCGCATTCCCGTGGCCGCCTTTCGGCCCTCGCGCTCGCTGCGCCGCATCGCCGCCCGCAACCGCGACCTGACGCTCCACATCGCCGACACGGCGCTGACGGACGAAACCTACGAACTTTTCATGGCGTACCAGACAGGCCGCCACCCCGACAGCGACATGGCCCAAATGACTCGCGCCGACATCGCCGCCATGTTGCAGGAAGGAGCCGTCGACACGCGGGTCTATCAACTGCGCGGCCCCGCGCCGGACGACGCGCTCGGCCCTCTGATGGGTGGCATCATCGCGGATCAGGTCAAGGACGGCCTCTCCGCCGTCTACAGCTTCTTCCGCCCCGACGCGCCACGCCGCAGCCTCGGCGCGCAACTCATCCTGACGCTGATCGCCGAAGCGGCGCGGCAAGAGCTGCCCTACGTCTATCTCGGCTATTGGATCCGCGAAGCCCGCAAAATGTCCTACAAAATCCGCTTCCACCCCCTCCAATCCCTCGGCCCCCAAGGCTGGGACTGGCTGGAGCCGCCAGCGGGAGCCTAAAAACCAACCCGCGTTACCGCACCAACGCCCGCAACGGCACAAACTCAAAGCCCAGCCGCTCCATTTCCGGAATCCACGCCTCTAGCGCCGCCAGAGTCGCGGGATGAGGATGACCGATGGCAATGACAAAGCCTTTGCGCCGCGCGATGCGCTCGGTCTGCGCAAGCTGGACCCTAACGGCGGCGGCGCTCATGTCGTCGTCGAGAAACACATCGCGGCTGGCCGCCAGCAACCCGCGTTCACGCGCGACCTTTTCGCCGAGCGACGACAGGGTGGTGCGCGAATCGAGAAAGAACAGCCGCCGTTCCCGCAACGCGTCCGCCACCTGCTCCATGGCCGCTTGGTCGGTGGTAAATCGGCTGCCCATGTGATTGTTGACGCCATCAAAGCCGGTGAAACTATCGAGCGCCTTTTGCAGCCGTGTGCGCAGTTCGTCCGGTGCTAAGCCGACCAGCAATGCCCCCGGCCCCGGCGACTCGCGCCCCACCGGTTCCATCGGCAAATGCAGCAACACCTCGTGCCCGGCCTCGATGGCGCGATCAGCCTGACTCTGCAAACGCGGCGCGTAGGGGATAAACGCCAACGTGACAAAGGACGGCAAACGAACGGCGCGTTCCGAACCCGTCGCGTTCAGCCCCATATCGTCAATCACAATAGCAATGCGCGGATGCCCCGAAACGGGAGGACGAATTGTCTCAGGCTTCGGAATCACGGGCGCGACCATGGCCATCATATCGGCGGGCGACGGCAACGGCTCCGGCGCCGGATAATCCTCTTCCAACGTCGGCGGCGAAGGCGGAATCGGCGACGGCAAGACCGGAGTTTCTTCCGCCTCGCGAACGGCTTCGCGCACCGGAGCGCTCCACGACGGCGGCGCGGAGACCGCCACAGGACGCGACGGCTTGGACGTCATAAAAACAAGCCCCGCGCTCCCGACAAGGAGCAGCAGGGCGAGAAAACCGAGACCCGCTTTGTTTTTCCGCCGCATCGCCGCACGCTAAAGCCGATTCCCCGAAAAGGGAACCGGCTTTAGGACCATAGGCTCCACGATCCCGAAAAATCAGTGAGGCCGACGATTGTAATAGTTCCAATACAAGGGAACAGGCGGTGTCGGGCTCAACACCACGGACACGCCGGGCGGATAAGGATAAATCATAGTCGGATAGGCGGGAAACCAGCGCCAAACGCCACCCGAGACAACCCAACGCCCCCGCTGATCGTGCCGATCATGATCCCACCCGCGATCCCGGTCGTTGTACCAGCGATTATGATCCCACCGACGGTTGTTATCGTCGCGACGATCATCAAAACGCTCATGATCACGCCCTCGCCCACGGTCATTGTCGGCAAAAGCCTGACTTGCCATCGTCGGAACCAGCAGAGCCGCCACAACGAACAGCGCGACCAACTTTTTCATGTTTCCCTCCGTGTAAGCGCGAACCCAATCGCCGCGCCGGAGCCTCATGAGGCGCTGCAACAGCGACAAAATCATGGCGATTTGCGTTCTTTTTCGAGATTTCACAAACCGTGACTTCCTATGCCCGCATCAATAGGATGGACAATGAGAAGGAGCCTCTGGCCATGAAGAACTATGACGTCATCATACTGGGGGCCGGAGCCGCCGGGCTTATGTGCGCCCTGCGCGCGGGGCAGCGGGGCCGCAAAGTCCTTCTTCTCGACCACGCGGCAGAGGCTGGATCAAAGATTCTCATCTCCGGCGGCGGACGTTGCAACTTCACCAACCGGCACATCGCGGCGGATCGCTATATCTCGGACAATCCGCATTTCTGCCTGTCGGCGCTAAAAACCTACACGCAGCATGACTTCGTCGCGATGGTGGAAAAACACCACATCGCCTATCACGAAAAAACGCTGGGGCAATTGTTCTGCGACACGCCGGCCCGCGCCATCGTCGACATGCTGCTGGCCGAAGGCCAAGCCGCCCACGTCGACCTTCGCCTGGGGCAACGTGTCGAAAATGTCAGCAAGTCCGATGTTTTCCGCGTGCAAACCCATCAAACGACCTTCGAAGCCCCCGCGCTCGTCCTCGCGACCGGCGGCCTGTCCATACCGAAAATGGGGGCGACGGATTTTTCCCACCGGATAGCCAAGCAGTTCGGCCTTCCGGTCACGGCGACGCGTCCGGCGCTGGTGCCGTTGCGCTTTGACGGCGAAGCCCTCGCCTTTTTCAGCGCGCTAAGCGGCGTCGCGTTGGAAGTCACCGCGTCGTGCGGTAAACAGTCATTCCGCGAAAACATGATCTTCACGCACCGAGGCCTTTCCGGCCCGGCGATTTTGCAAATTTCGTCCTATTGGCGCGAAGGCCAGCCGCTCACGATCAACCTGATGCCGGATCGCGACGCGGAAGCCTTCTTGCTCGACCGCAAAAAGGAACGCCCCAAAGCCGGGTTAAAAACCATACTGAGCGAAGCTCTCCCCCAACGTCTGGCGCAGAGCCTAAGCGACGGATTTTTCCCAACCGCGCCCATCAGTGAAATTTCCCACAAAGATTTAAAGGATGTCGCCAACACACTGAAGGCATGGGAACTAACCCCAACCGGCACCGAAGGCTACGGCAAAGCGGAAGTGACCGCAGGCGGCATCGCCACCCAGTCCCTCTCCTCAAAAACCATGGAATCCACCACCGTCCCCAACCTTTATGTCATTGGCGAAGCCATCGACGTAACCGGCTGGCTCGGCGGCTATAACTTCCAATGGGCTTGGTCAAGCGGCTGGGCGGCAGGGTCGGCGATAGGGGGCGGGTAACACAAGAGCCACAAGGGCACACAGCATAATCCGCTGCCCCCATCCACCTCTACCCCCCGCCAAAAACGGGGAAAAAAGCCCTACCGCTATCCATGCCTAATTCAAACGGAATCGGCTTTTCGCTACTTTTTAGAGATAACCTGCTTACCTGACTTCACCCCGGCGGAAGACTCCGACACGACCGCAGGAGACATCGCAAAACTCAGGTTAACTGGGCTATCATATTTGTTGTCAGCGCCAGATGCCGAATCGATCCCCCACCCGATCAAGCCACCTGCCACGATGTTGCCAAAGGTAGCCCCCGCAGAGCCTGAGTGGTTGAGATAAACAGCATCAATATACCCTTCCTTTTTACAGAGGATTTTGATGTCATATTTCGTCTTTTTGACCGTAACACCGCCGGGTGTGGACGGGATATTGGCGATGACGTTTTCTTGTCGCACGAAATCACAAGAGGCCCCAGGAGGGTTTGTATTCACAAGAATTTCCTGTGACGTGCCCTCAATGATGGATGAGCAGGCCGTAAGCAGGAGCAGCGACGACGCGACCACAATCTTCTTCATTGATGGATCCCTTTCTGGGAATGTTCATGACACTGGGAAACGTCCGCAATCCTAGATTGCAAACCATAGGCTGTCCATTCCGTATTTCATGGACAATCCCCGCCCCACACCATCCGACCGAAAACCCTGCGCGGCGATGACGCTCTAGGTCAGGGGTTGTGTGTTACAAACAGGAACGCCGACAAAGCCGCAATCCGGCCGCAGCAACATCTCGAACAGGAAAAAATGGCGCACCCGAAGAGATTCGAACTCCTAGCCTTCTGATTCGTAGTTTCACGACTGTTGTTGTATATCAACCAAGTTGTACAAACTTATGGTCTTAAGAACACCTCAAAAAACCAATGCTTTTTGGGCGGTGTACAACTTTATGGGCTTGAAATGATCAGCTCTGTGACCTCCTTCGTATGCTCACCGCCACCGACTGAATAGGTCAAGGCAACGGTCTCCACCGTTGCCCACGCGAACAGTTTTCTCAGTTCCGGAACGTCGTTAACCGAGAGTAGGAACTTTCCCTGAATCGCCTGCAGGCAATCCCCCATCCGGGCGAAGTCGGCGCGGGAAAAAACCTCTTTGCCGTAATCGTCCTCGCAGCCCCAATAGGGCGGGTCGAGGTAGAAAAGGGTCTCAGGGCGATCATAGCGTGTTATGAAATCCTGCCACGGAAGACGCTCGATTACGATGCCAGACAGACGATCATGAAGCTCCTCCAGCATCGGCTCCAACCGCCTGACGTTGAACGATCCCGGCTCATATACGCTGACCCCGAAGTTACGCCCCCTCACCTTTCCTCCAAACGCGCAACGCTGGAGGTACAGGAAACGGGCGGCGCGTTCGAGATCCGTCAGCGTTGCAGGATCAACCGCGATCAAGCGCTCAAATTCAGCCCTGCTGGTGAGCTGAAAGCGCAGCATATCCATAAATGGCGTGTAATGGCGCTGAAGGATGCGGAAAAACGTCGCCACGTCGCTGGAGATATCGTTAATAACCTCGACAGGCGCGGATTCCGTGCGGCGCAGGAAGACGCCGCCCATGCCGACAAAGGGCTCTGCATAGACTTTGTGGGGTATTTTAGAGATACGGACAGCCAGATCGCGCGAAAGCTGGCGTTTTCCGCCAATATAGGCGGCGACAGGCGAAACCGGACGCACAAGACGGCGTCCGTCGTGAGTTAACGGCAACATAACCTACCCCTGATAGAATGATGCCCGCCGGTGATCCGGTGGCGGGCTGGCCCTGATGCGGCCGGTTTGGGTCAGGTGTGGTTCCTTCACACGATTTGGGCTGCTGATACAGCCCCAATCCCCGCCCCTTATCGGGAGCGGGCCTTCTCTGCTAGAGAATTTTAGCTTGACAAAATATTCTCCATCAGAGAATATACGGGTATGCCTATCGTGTACGAGAAACAAGCCGTCAAGACTCTGGCAAAAATGCCAGTCAAAACGGCGTTGCAGATCAAGGAAAAAATCGCCGCCTTCGCCTCGCGCAGCGGCAGACCAAATCTGGATATCGAAACGCTGAAAGGCATCGAGGGAGGCTACAGGCTCCGTCAAGGCGATTGGCGAGCCTTAATGATCATCGACGGCACGACGCTCCGCGTTGTCGCCATCAAACCAAGGGGGGACGCTTACAAATGAGAACCCAAAACACGGAAACCCGCCCGCGTGGTCGTCACGAAAGCGCAACGGTAACCCGCGCCGAGTATAATGCCCTACTGGCCCGCATGGAGGATATTGAGGATAGCCTTGACCTTCTGCGCGCGCAGGAGGACGGCCAGAGCGACGATGCTTGGTCAGAGAAGCTGGTCGAACGCATGCTGGCGGGCGAACATCCCTTGCGCCTGTGGCGCGAGCATCGCAGCATGACGCTTGATGCCCTCAGCCGGGCAACCGGCGTGGCGGCTGGCTATCTCAGCGAGATCGAGTCGGGAAAGAAACCTGGCTCCGCCGTCTCGCTAAAAAAATGCGCGGCGGCCCTCAATGTTCACATGGAGGACTTGGTCAACGCGAAGAGATGATTCTCACAGCCAGCAGGTCGGTATCCCCGGTGAAATTTCACCAGCCGTCGCGGATTGCGTATGCGCTGATTTTGCTGGCGTTTTTTGCGTATGGTGGGTTCTGGGTGAATTTTCACCGGAGCGGAAGACCCTTTTCCTGACATCAAGCAACTGATCAGCTCACTTTCCGAGCTTTGCCTTCAAGTCGAGGTGCTTTTCCCAAGTCCGAGAGCCAGTATAGCCAAGATAGCCAACGCCAAAAAGTTGCAGAAATGGGTCAGGGATGGCGGCCAGCCAGTTGTGGAAGCCCTGTATAACACCGTTCGCCGTGTCGGGCCGGAATGCGAACAGAACCCCCATGGGCAGGCTGGCGAGAATCAGGACGTAAATGACATACAGGAACGTCGGACGTGCGCGGCTTGTCCATGGGTCGGCGCTTTGCTCCTCCGCCAGCATGACAGCCTGAGAGGCCTTTAATTGCGTGACATAGGCATCAGCCTGCGCCTGAACGATCTTTGCCTCGGCGCTGGCCTTTGCCTCCGGAGACGGGAAAGCCGTGTTCATAATATCGTCCACAAGCTTGATTCCGCTTGAGATCATGTCGTCGATGCCAAGCATTTTTCCTCCATAGGTTTAATGCGCAATTGGGCCTGTGCGTGGCGCAGCGGAAGGTTATCGTTTGCTTTCTGTATAGACCCTGTTCATCCGCACATTACGAGCGACGGCATCGACTGACAGGATGTGGAAGCCGCCGCGCATAGCCGTTGCCGGATCAGGAAGATATGTGCTGGTGCTACCTTCGTTCGAAGTTCCAGCCGTCTTGTCATCAACACGCCATGAAATCACGCCACCAAGCGGCGGACAGAAGATATAAAAGTCATAAACGTGCTGCGCGACAAACGGCATTCCTGTGTCGACAAGGGACTGCGATACGCCGTTTGTGGTGGTGAACTGCCAATTGGTATCCGTTCGCGCACCGTTTGTATGGCACCGCTGAAACCCGGCGTTGTGGCCCGCAAGGGTATCAACCGATACTGAGGCAAGCATGGTGCCGGATGTAAGCCCGACAAAGAATCGTGACCCTGTGCTTGCCCCCGCTTGGTCGTAGGTTGAGTCCGGAAAACCGAGGCGACAGAAAAAGAAAAACCCGTTGCTGCCGCCGGGAACACTGCCACGGAAGAGATGCGCATTTGTACCTCCCGTCCCCGCCGGCGCGGAAGCAGTGCCCGCCGTCACAAAATTCGCTGCATAACCGTAGATTTCAGAAACACCCGGGTGTGATATCGTCCCAGCTGAAGAGTTACCCATTCCCAGAATACTCACTGTGGTCGAGGAGCTGGGAAAGATCGCCGTTATAAAATTTTGCGCGATGCTGGTTTGCACCCATGTTTCAACGCCATCTGGCCCCTTGAGTTGCGGCAGCATTCTACCGCCCGTAAGCTTGGCATAGAACTCAAGATGCCCGTCAGCGGGAGTGGATGGCGTGCTTTGCGATAACATATCCGCCATCGTCAAGGATGTAACGTTGCGCACCGTGGCATAGGACAAATTAGTCCAATGAGTTACGCCGTCGCCGATCTTGTAAAACATGGTGTCGAGTTCGACACCCATTTCGCCTTCGGCAAGCACCGGATTCGCGGATGTCCACTCAGACGATGCCCCGCGCCGCAACTGAATCTGTGTTGGCATTATACTGATCCTCCATCTAGGGCGGGGATTCCCCCGTATTGGCTATCCGGCTCGCCGCCGTCCAGGTTGAGAAAAGCCGATTCTTCGATCATTTCGCGGATGACGTCATACAGCGGGTCAGACGATGGCGCCGCCGTTGCCCCAGCCGTCCGCAGTGTTGAAAGGCTGATAGAACTGCCGTCACCCGGCGCGAGGTGGAACCTAAAGTCTGTTTTGTCGGGGAGCGTGCAAAGGTATTGAACCGCGACAAACCCCTCGTCTTCGCACCAAAGCGATACACCCGGTTCTTCGCTGACAGAACCCGACAATCCGCGAATTTCCCCATCGGCACCCAGCGTCACCTTTACGGCGGCGGCAGCAAACTGAGCGTCCCCCGTATAGGAGGACGCGTTCAGACGGAAGGTAATGACCCCGCCGCTCCAACCTACGCCACTGGGATACAAGACCCGCCCTGTCACTCTACGATATAGTGCCATCAGCCTCTAAGCCTCCGTTTTCTTGTTCCAAAGCGCGACCTCGGCCGCGCGCCGGCGGGACAGGCCGCCCATGACCTCGCCGCCCGCACGGTTCCATCGTACAAGTTGCAGCGGCACGAACTCGTAACAGCCTTGGTTGAGGATAATAAGCAGCGAAGAGCGCAGAAAATTTCCCACGCCGACATTGAAGGTAAAGCAAATCAGCGCCGCGAATTCATTGTCGGTCAGAGGAACCGTCACGGCTTTCTCTATCGCTATCCCCACACGCCCCGCATCCTGCAACAAGAGCGTTTCGGCAACGTCAGGAAGGATCGTCTGCCCATCGCAGACATCAGGCCCGGTGTGGCCATAGCCAATGGTCAACTTGCCAGCCGGACAACGATAAGCCTGCAGACTCCTGCCCTCAAATCTTTTGATCAAAGTAAGAGCTGCCGGTGGTATGGCGCGCGGCATTTAGAGCGACCCCAGCAATCCGATGCCCGCCCCAAAAGCGAAGCCCGTCAGAACCTCGCCCCATTCGCTGCCACCCACGGCGAATTTGCCGGGACTGACCTGCAACCCAAAGAGCGTGAACCCGGCCGTATGAAGGCCGCTATCGACACCATGGAGAAAACGCCAACCGATCCAGTATCCCGCCCCCGACAGCGCACCAAAAAGCGGCAACAGGCCCATCATGGGGACATGCGTCATAATCGGCAGGGCGATCAGGGCGCAACGAACGCCTCCGATCAGCGACATGTGCCCCATATCGTCATAGACGGGGTTGTTGTCCATGTACTGCCCATGCGGCAGCATCAAGCCCAAAAAAGCCGTCACGCCACACACAGACCCGACCTCAATCGCCGACAAAAAACAGGAACCGTGCGCGAGAGAAACGCCCGTCATGGCAACGGAAGTCGGAATGGCCCACCAGATCAGCCGCGCAAGCTGTGGGAAGCTCATGCCAAGAAAGCCGCCGCGACAACGATAAAAAAAGGCGCCCAAGGCGCCCGCGACAAAAGTGATGAGAAAGACGATCATCTGCGCGTCCCCATATTGGTATGATCGCGCACCAAGGCTTCGATGCGTTCCGAAGCGGAAAGCTGTGCGCCCAACTTTTCCTCAACGCGAGCAAGGCGCTGGCAAAGATCGGCGGTCGACGACGAATAACGATCGTCAAGCATTTCGCCGCGAAGCATGCGCCGATCAAGATCTTCCAGCTTAAACTGCGTGCGCTCTTCGAACCGCGCGGCCCAACTCACAAGCCCGACCGTTTGCAAAAAAACGGCCAATAAAAACGTAATGGGAATTTTTTTGTACCATGCTACTTTATCCCCATTATCAACCATTGCTAAACTCCCCCAGACGTTCTTGTGTAAAACGAATATTTTACGCGTTCAGTTGCGCGCGAAGGGCTTGAATTTTATCGTCGACAGACTTCACCCAAGCCTTGCCGCCGTCCGAAATCAGGGCTTCGCGCCGCCGCCTCTCCGTCACGGATTGCTCGAGCCACTCGATGCGAAGAAGAATAAGGTCGTCGGGCGCGATGCTGGTGACAACGCCTCCGCGTGAAAGAAAGGCAACATAGCCCTCATCGTCTTCACCGATGAACGCATCCTGTTGGCTCGAATAAATTTCTTCCTTGGCATCTTTGAGCTGCCAATACCAGTCGCCTTGATTATACATACAAACCTCCTGTCGCCGTCGTTCCTACTGCGTTCCCCGGCAGGTAAGACGCGCCGCCTCCGCTCGTGTTGATGACGCTGTTGACGCTGCTGCTGTACCGCGATCCTGTGGCCGCTCCCGAGAATGTATTCCCCGTCAATGACATGAATGCCAACGATGAGGCTTGAGCAAAACAAGACGAAAAGGCCGGCGTGCCCGTCAGCGTGACGGTCACGGCAGCGATTGTAATGGAGCCCATGCCGTTGGCCTGCGCGTGGATCGGAGCGTTGCCCGCGATGCTGTAATTGCCCGTCGCATAGACCTGTCCGTACTCTGTGCAGCTGAGGTGCTGCCCCGTGCAGGTGCCGAAGACGATATTGCTGAAGGAAATAAATCCGCCGTAGGAAGCGGAAAGACCCGTATTTCCGGTTAACTTCATATCCTTCACAGTTATAGAGCACCCCACGGTAGCGTTAAAACACACGCCAGCCGCCTCGTTGACGATGACGTTAGCCGGCGTTGCGGTGTTTCCCTTCCAAACAACATTCCCATACCCGGAGCTTCCGACGGCGACACCGCCGCAAGTGACACCGGCATTGTACGTCCCATCAGCAAGCTGCACCGTGATCTGATAACCATTGAGGTCATACGCTTTTATGACAGACCAGGCCTTGGAGAGCGTAAGAAACGGAGAGCCGACGGTTCCATCATTGCTATCATTGCCCGTTGTCGCAACGTACAAGATCATATTGGCGGTGAGTTTTGTCCGGACATTGACAAGCCTCAAATAACGCCCATCACCGATGCCAGTAATAAGGCTACAAATGGAGTCATAGAGTTGCGTCAAACTCGCCGGATTAAGCGCGGAACCGACGGCTTCAACAACGTGTGCGATCTCTTCCTGCAACGTGTTAAACCATGAGGCGTTCAGCTGCGTTGCCGGAACGCCGGAGCCCGGATTTCCGTCCGTAAATCCGTCTTTGCCGGCGCCATAAAGATCGATGGATTTGGTCGACGTGTCGATGCGTTTCATGTGTCAGGCTCCATAAGAAAAAAGAACGGTTGTGTGCGCAGGCCGCAGCTTGCGAATTACGCATTCCAGAATGTCGTCGCCCCAGTCGCGCAGGCTATCGGTACAGGCTCCGTTGCAAGGCATAACGGCGATGCGGTCTATCGGCAGGCTAAGTGTCCATGTAAAGGGCCACCCGACGGATGCTGTGTTCAATGACGCGTTGCAGGACGATGCGCACGTCATGGGCGTATATTCGGTTACGCTGACATCTGTGTAGCCCAACATGACCGCGAGCGTGGCGAAGTACCCCGGACTTTGCCCGCCCAGTCCCGTCAGGCGCATCAGAAGAGCGTCACGGCGCGAAGCCACGCTGTTGCTGTAAAACGTCATCCAACAACGGTCAGGCAAACCGGCCACGCGCTCCCAATCGGACAGCGTTTCATAAGCGAGGCGCGGATCGGATTCATTCAAAAGATCATCGCCGCTCGCATCCACGCGCGCCAGTTCCTGCGCAAGACCGTCAAGTAGCTTTGTCAGCGGCGCATCGTCGGCCCGGGGCCACGCCGGCCCCTGCGGCAACAACCCCTGCATCTGTTCACGATAATCGTTCGCGCTTAAAGCCACGTGATGCTCCCAAAGGTCGCCATATGGCCGGTCGTCTGCGTCACGTTCGCCGACGGACTGACAAGAACGTGATCGTATTCGTCCGAAGCCAAGGAAATCGCCTCGCGGATATGCGATATCAAGAGCGGCTCTCCGGGCTCAGATTCCTGCCGCAAAAGCGCGCGCAACGAGGATTCAATCGCCGCCTGCACCGCAGCCGTGCTTGGGCTAAGCGCCTGAATTTGGAAAACGATAGGCACGGCAATCGGCGCGGCAACCGTCACTTGTGACGTTACGGGACGTAGCGCGTTGATATGCGTCGCCACCGTCGCGACCTCGGACGAATCCGGTATCGGGCCGGCATCATCGTCGCGCACAAAGCGCACCGTGACCGTTCCGGGGCCTAATTCTTCGGGATAGCACCACGCGCGGGTTACGCCTTCGATCTGAAGAGCCCAGGCCTCGTAGTCGTAGGACGAACCGCCCTGCGGCGTTTTGCGTATACGCGTCAGTATCCGCGCGCGATAGACTTCATCGCTCTCGCGGTCGGCGCCGCCGGAAATCTCGTCCGCATTCGCCGCCGTTTGCACACCGACAACCGGGCTAACCAGCGAAAGGGGCGCGCCGGACGCTAGATTGCCCGCCGCGCCCGCGTCAACAGCTTGCAGAGAGACGACAAGGCTCGCGCCTGCGGCCGTCGCCTCTACCGTCGTTTCGTACTGCGCGTTATTCGAATCGCGTAAAAGCGTTCCCGCAGGCACTGTTGTTCCGGGGGTCACCGCCAGCGTGGCCGCTCCCGTCGCGCGGGCTGCGGGTTTGCGAACAATGCCCCACAAACTGCCGTGGCGATCAAGATAATCCGTCGCGGTATCCGGAAAAAGCTGCAACGCCAGATAGTCAAGATAGCCGTAAAGCCCATGAACGGCTCCCGCCTCGGCGCGCGCCAGAACTTCAGCGTCCGAATGGCGCAAAACATCGTCCGTCGTCAGGCGCGTGAGGACATCGGCGCGGGTGCGCGTAACCAGCGTGTCGAGCGAAGGGCGGTCAAACATGCAAATGGCTCCACAAATCGGTAAATCGTAGATCGAGTTTCGATCCGTCCTCGCGTGTCAAAACGATCATGAGTTCAAGGCGGTCTATGCCGTTGCGCTCCGCCGTCACGTTGACGGCGCTGACAACGCCGTCGTCGATCAGCCATTGCAAAGACTCCGTCGCGTAATCCTTGGCGCGGGCGAACGTCTCTTTCGTCATTTTCTCGCGCGCCAGAAGCCACAGGCGCGAACCTATGCGGCTTCCCTTCTGCTCGGCATAGGTGTCACCCCACCAACCGAAGCGCGGTTCACCCGGCAGCGTATCGCCGGGCAGTCCGCGCCGCCACGTGAACAGGCTGATCATGACCGAACGTACCAAGGTGTCGACTGGAGTCATGTCGGCATTGACGAGCCGCCCATCGATGATGACCTGCGCGTCGTTCCCCAACATTATTCGGCCTCATAGATCGCAATGCGCTTGGATGTCGCCCGTCACTTCAAGCAACGGCGTTTCGAACCTGACGATGGGCGCGTTCGTAATTTTGAGCGTGTGCCCGCCTCCGTCAATCTCGATACCTGTCCGCCCCAATTTCACGACGTGGTCAAGGTCATCGTAGAGCGCGACCTCGCCAGCTTGCAGTCCTTTGAGCCGATAGCGCCGGTCGGGGGTTGCCAGAACGATGCCGTGGCTACGATCGCCTCCGAGAAACAGCACAATGGCCTCAGCTCCAGCATGAGGATGCGCCGTAAAGCCATACGGTTCAAAGTGTTCAAGTCCGTCCTTAACCTCGCCAGCAAGCAATCGGACTTGAAGTCCCTGCATGCGAAGCGCTGCGTTAATGACGCTCACAACGCCGCGCGATGCCATGTTCGCGATGCGCCGTGACAGCGGTGCCAAGGCCCTTGATAATGGACGGTCAGACATATTTCTTCTTTTTCGTTTTGCGTCGGCGCTCGACACCGAGATGCGCTTCGGGCGGCATGACGGCGAGCGTTGCGAGCGTGCCGGATTGATCGAGGGTGTAGGTGACTTCCGTAATCAGCATCGCGAGGTCAAGCCCCAAGAGAGCATCCGTGACGCGCACAATCATATTCGGCTGCCATAAGGAGCCGTCAGCCTGACGCCAGCCCTGAACCGTGTACGTTACGGCTTGCGAACGGGCGGCGCGCAGATCGCGCTCATAAGCCGCGCGATCGTCGCAAGAAATGGTGTCGGCTTGTCCGGATTGCTGGACGATTAAAAGACGGTGCCGCGTCACGGCCGTATCCGTAGCCGTGCCCTCAGCCTCCGAGACATCCGCGCCGAAGGCATCGTCCGTCCCGCTCCCCTGCCCTTTGCAGGTATAGGTCGAATAGCGGTCTTTCCAATCATTCGGATAATCCGCCGTTAGAATATTTTGCCCCAACACAAGCGCCGTTGTGGCGCTGCGCGTGCCGGGTTTAATGAAAACAAGAGCGCCGTCGGAATCGTCCGTGGCCAACAATTGGCGTTGTTTTAGCAACCGATCGATGCTTTCAAACGCCGTTTCGCCCTGTTGCACCTGATGATCGGAAATCGTCGCGCCGGTATCCGCTTCCGAGCGCACGGAAATGCCATAAGGCGCGGCAAGAGCTGAGGCAATCTGTTCGACGCTTTGCCCCAGCCATTGCCCCGGCGACGAAGGGGCGCTGCAATCGATAAGATCAGCCGTTTTGCTGCGCCCGGATAGGCCAAGCGTAATCCGCCCCGAATCGTATTGAACCGGAACCGCGTCGATGTACCCCGTAAGGATGCGATCATCGCCGATCATCAGCACGCAAGAATCTCCGGGACGGCAGTTGTGCTGCATCCCTTCATCGCCGGGCCATTGCCGTGTAATGTCAAACCTGAAGTCCCGCGCGGCGCGTTCGATGCCCGCCGTAACGCTCACGCGCGTCCAGCCTTGATAAACCGTCCCCGCGACGCGTAAGGACACGATGTTCGAAGGCGCTATCATGTGTTCAACACCAACAACGGCTCTGCCGGAACGAAGCCCGGATGACGGATGGCGTTGCGCGTCACAATTTCATCGTCACGTCCCGCATTTTCATACAAATCATAGGCCAGCGCGACCGCTGGCGTTGTTTCTCCCGGAGTCATCGTCTTGAGCCGAGCGGCGTTTTTTGCGCGAAGCGTCAAATCCGTGTGTAAAGCCGAACGAAGATCCGCCCAGGCTTGATAAACATCATCCGACGCGGAGAGGCTCATTTCGGCGTCGATCGCTCTTGTCAATGCGGCGCGCGCGTTCATCGCGTCCTGATAAACCGTCACGTCCGTTTGGCTCGCGGCAAACGCGCCTTGGGTCAAAAAGCCGCCGCGCACAAGATCGCGGAGCGCGGCGGCATTTTGAGCCGCTTGCGTGCTCACAGGATCGACCGCCGATGATACAACTGGGGAGGCCAGCGCGGCATTGTATGATGCCGCCCAGCGCGTGATCGGGCCAAGAGCGTCGCCTTTGCTGCCAATTTTTGCTACCGTTGAAGTTTCCGGCGGCGTTAAAGCGGCGGAAACCGTGCTGGCGAGCGCCATCGAATTGTTTGTCTGCGTCGAAGCCACGGACGCTTTCTCATCGAACTGCGCAAGCCACGATCCGCCCGTGTCCGCCTGCGCGACGAGCCCGCGCGCCTCAGACAACACATTGCTGACATCGTCGCCAGCCACGCGCCGCGCCCAATCCGGCAGATTTTTCAATGAATAGCGGCTTGTGAACAAACCGGAGAGCTTGCTCATCACGTTCGCCGAAGCGGATTCAATTTTCTGTCCCGTGGCGATTGAGGACGAGGGGAAAACAAGCTTGCCCGCTTCGACAAAAGCCAGATCAAACCGCGCCATGCCGCCTTCGTCCCGGCTTTGCGCGACGCGGCAGCGCGTTATGACGACCTGTAGCGTTCCATAAAAGGGATGGATCAGTTCCCCGGCCCCTGCCTTTTCCACCGCCGCCAGTAACGCGTCATGCGCGAGCATATAATTTTCGCCGATGACGAAGGCCGAAAACGTCATTTCCCGCGCCGCGCGGCCCATGTCTTCGGGATAAGGATCGTCACGCTGCGGATATTCATGCACGACGACGCGGCGGCCCGCCGACAGGTCAACGCTTTCCACCTCAAACGGGACACCGCGAAACGTAGCGGCACGTAAGGTTTCACGCCAACTCATCAGGGCGTTCCCAGAGCAAACGAACTGTACCCGACATCGGGATTAAGCGCGACGCCGGATTGATTGGTGCCTGAATTCGAAACACGCATTCCTTGCGGCGCATTATCGAAACGCACAGCAATAGCCCCGTTAAGACGCTGGCCGCGTGAGGTCATGGAAGGCAGCGACGGCGAAGCGGCTTGCGTCGATGAGGCCTGTGAAGCGCCGCCGCCAAGGAGGCCACCTGCTTTTTGCCCGATCCATCGCATGCCGGATAACAGAGGCTCGATAAAGGCCATCATTTCCGAAAGGATGTATTTGATACCCTTCCAACCATCGACAAAGAAGGATGTAATTCCGTCCCAAAGATTTTTGAAGAAACCGGAAATCGGCTCCCAATAGGCAATAACAAGACCGGCTCCAAGAACCAGACCACGAATAGCCAAACCGATAATGCTCATCCCCATAACGGCAGTCATGACGGCAAGCGCGCCGGCCACGCCAAGCGCGGCCAGTTTAATCGCGACAAAGCCCGTGGCTATGTACAAAATAGCGCGAATCAACTCGGGGTTGTTGCGCGAGAATTCCTGCCCCCACGCCGAAAGTGCCCCCAACCTTTCGACAAGCATTTTTATTTGCGGCGAAAACGCTTCGCCGATCGATGCCATAAGATTTTGCGCATTGCCAATTGCCGCGTCGAAGAGACTTTTAAGCGTACCAAGCTGCTGTTCGACGCGCATTTGCAGACTGGCTTGCGCTTCCAGCTTTTGCTTCATCGCGTCGTAGCCCGCCATGCCGTTGCTGATCATGAGCTGGACGATTTGAAGGGTCTCGGCGTCGTCGCCAAAAAGTTTTTTAAGGATCGGCACACGCTCAGCCGTCGTCAGGTCACGAAGCTTCTGCAGCTGCGTGAACATTTTTTCAACGCCGCCAAATTCGCCTTTCCCGTTCGTAAAGTCGAGCGCGACGCCCTTTCCGGACAAAACTTTATTGACCGACGCTAGCTTCTTCGCGTCGAAAAAGGCCGTGAACATCTTACGATAAGCGTTGCCGGCGCTTTCGCCTTGCATGCCTGTGCGGATCGCCATCGCCAACAGCGGCGCCATGGCTTGCCCGGCCGCAAGCCCTTTGATCCGCATCATGTCTAGCGCGGGCGTAAGCTTGGAAAAGCCCTGCAGCATGTCGTCGCTGCGCACGCCGAGGTTCGCCGTGCGTTGAATGACATCCATCAGCGCCATCATGTCCTGCGCGGTCGTGCCCGTGGCCGTGCGCATCTTTGCCGCGAATTCAGCCGCCTGTTCCGGAGCAAGCTTGAGTTGAACGCCAAGATAAGCCGCAGCTTGGCCAAGGCCTGACAGAATTTCCTGCGGCGCGATGCCTTGCTGAACGAGCGCCGTCATCATGTTCTGAAAATCCGCCGTGTTGCCCGGCAAACGATTGCCGAGTTCCATGGCGAGATCGTTGATCTTGGCAAATTCCGGCGCTACCGCACCGGTCATGCCCATCATGGCACCCTTGAGGCGAACGCCGGCATCTTCGAAGTCCGCAAAGGCTTTTGACGTCAACCCAACCGCCGCCCCCAACCCCACGGCCATAGGCACAGCCCCGTCGCCGAACGACTTGATAGAACGCCTAAAACTGGAAATGTTTCTTTTGATCTGATTCAGCGCCGGCGACAGCTTATCGATAGCCGTGATGAGGGCTTTCAACTGAAACTGTTGCTGCGCCATGTCAGGTTTCTTTCATGCTTTTGGCGATGCGAAGCGCCTGCTGTTCAAAATCAAGCGCTTCCGCAAGGGGTATGTTCAAAACAACATCGGGCGCAAGCCGCCAGAAATAGGCGATGTCGAAAAGGCGGTCGACTAGTTTTTCGGGCTCGCCGCCGAGCCCAGAAAAAAACCTGCGACGGCCCATGCAGCCGCGTTCAGATCAACCGGGTCCATTTGATCGACAGAGGAACGCGGAATGGCGGCAAGGCGCTCAATGTACCGGGCAATCACGTCGGCTTGCAGCGAGACGGATTCATCGGCGCTGATTTTGTACGGATAACCAAGCTCCCGCACGTCCTTTCCTGTTGGGCGGCGCAAGGTGAGACTTTCAACCGTCTCATCGTGCGCCTTAATCGGTTGCGTTAAGGCAATCATGGGATCGCTCATTGGAACTCTCCACGCATGCCGCCAAAGTTCAGCTCGACCTCGCCCTCATCGGCCTTAATCGCCGGCGCGTCGGTCAAATAGGCCCCCGCGAGCGTGTAAATCTTCCCGTTTGCCAGCTCAGCGGTGACGGTCATATTTGTCCCGTTTTTAAGCGTGTCCAAGGGAAACCCCGGAACGAACACAGCCGTCAATTTGACATAAGCCGCTTCCGCTGTTTCCTTGTAGCCTGCCGCTCCGGTAAGGCCCATAACGGTTTCCCGTTTGATGTCCGAAAGCGGAACTTCGACCGATCCCTTGACTTCAAGCTGATCGCCGTCGACCTTGATATAGCATACACCTGCAACGCGTGGCATCGTCGGTCTCCTTTATGATAGGGGGTTAGAATTGCAGCCGGAACTGCGCCAGAACCGCGAAGATGCGAAGCTGGTTGATGTAATCCGGCGCGAACAGGACATCGAGCCTGTTCGGATCGGTCGTCGGACGCTCGACGATCAACGCCGCCTTAAAGGCGTTCGCATTCTCGACGATGCCGTTCTCCTCAAGATCGCGGTAAGCGGCGATCAACTCGCCCTTGACGATCGACGGCGTGACAATCGCCGATCCCTCGCCGAAGCGCGTTCCGTCGTTTGCCAGCTTATGTCGCGCATATTTGCTTGTGATGCGTTGGCGCAGATAACGAAGCACATATGTACTTGTGTGCAACGTTTCGCTGTCAAGATACGATGGATCGGATTGGCCCCATGTGTTTTTCTGGTACGTCGTGACCGCGCGCTCAATCCGCACGGCGCCGCCGCCGAAGTAGCTGGTCGCCACGCCGTAATTTAACAGCGATTGACGTTCCGTGAGAGTAAAGCGTTGTCCGGCCAGGGCAGGCAACACATTTGTGAGTTCGCCCGTTTGCGTCGGACGCGCCGGATCGGCCTTGATATATACCGCGTTCCGCGCGCCGTAGGCGGCGGCGTACTCCCAGCACGGCGTGGGCACGTTGGCTTCGATCGCCGCCACGGTGGCATGCTGATCATTGCGAGCGCCCCCGAACGTCGTCAGCGCCGACAATATCCCGCGCTTGGCGCTGTACACATGGCCGTAAACTTGCCGCGCGTACGACCAGCGCCCGGCCGTGTCGTTCATTTCCGTCTTAAGCGCGTCAAGGCTCGTCGTGTCGGTGAAGGGCATAACGACAAAATCATATTCATCGTCGCCCATCGCCGCGATGGCCGTAGTGAGAACCGGAGCGCCCGTGCCGCTGGCCATAGCGGTAATGGTGGGCGTAATGCCCGCCGGCGTGATTTCATTGCCTGCAGCGCCGCGATAATTGGAAATGATCGTGATATCGTTGCCGGTATCGCCTTTCCACCGGCACGTCAAGGTGACGGTCGATGTGGCAACGGAAGCCGTAACCGGTAAATCGAGCGCCGCATTGACGGCGGCGGCGACAGCCGTCGCCACGGCTGTGGACGCATCGCCTGAGGCGACCGCCGTTTGCACGCGCTGGCCGGCAATCCATAGTGATAGCGTTCCTGCCGCCGTGGCCGTTCCGGCGAACGCAATGGTTCCGGTGGCGACCACGCCAGCGGGGGGTTCATCGAGCGGCATCAGCCAGATTTCGCCAAGAAGATCGTTCGCGCGATAAAAATTGAACATACGCGCCAGCATGGAGCCGCGACCGCAAAGCGCAATCGCGTTGCTTTCGCTCGCCACGATGACGGGCTTGTTGGCGATTCCTGTCCCCGCAGCCAATTTCTGGCCGACCAACAACGCGCGTTGCGAGACCTGAAAATAGCCTGCCGCGCTATTGTCCATTTCGGCGTAAAAGAGCGGGACGCGAAGATTCTGCGGGATGTTGTTAAACGGAACGGTCATGGCTTAGGCCTCCTCTTGACGGCTGCGACGGGTTGCGGGAGCGGGTTCGACTGAAGGTTCCGCGCTTTCGACGGTAACCTCGACCACATCGCCATCAGCCAGACGGCGTAGCCAATAATTTGTCGGCTCGACGTTACGGCCTTCGGGCGGAAAAAGTCCGCCGCGTTCGGGATCGGGAACGTCACGTCCTTCGACAGGTTTGATTTTCATCGTTTTGCCTTTCAGGTTGTTGGAATGATGAGGCTCGCTTCATGCTCAATCCGCCCGTCCGGCCCAGGAGCGCCGCCCGCATAGCCTCCGTTCTCAGGATCGGTCACGGGCGGCGTGTTCGGATCGGCAGCGGGATCAATCATGTCGATGCGCACGTCGATTTTCTCGAGGTTCGGCAACGCGGCAAGATCAAGACCTTGACGGCACACTGCCGTTTCGATGGAGGTTTTGGTTGAAAACTCAAAGCGATAGAACAACCGCGCGCGATCAAGTTTTATGGGCTCGCCGCCTTCGTAGTTGATGGGGTCGTAATCGCTCGAAGGCTGCCAGCCCAAAATCGCGCTCCACACGGCGGCGCGAAGGGCGTAAACATCGGTTTGCGCCGCTTGGCCGCGCTCATCGGCGCTGTTATCGACGACAACAAAGACGGCGAAGCGTTCCGTGAGCGTAAACCTAGATCCGGTCATGGTTTGATCGGACGCATCATCGCCCAAAGGCACGACCCAAGCCGCCGGCGCTGTGACGGAATCCTTCTCAAGCGCCTGGCCAAACTCGGCGGCGCCAGACACACGATTGCCGAATGCCGTCGCGCGGGCGCGCAACGCAGCGATGATAATGTTTGTATCCATTAGGCCCCCAGAGCGTCTTTAACCGCCGCCGTTATCACGGCGCGGACGCGGGCGCTTTTGTTTTCTAGTGCGTCCGACATATAGTTACGGCGTGGAGCGACACGAAAAGCCGTATCAGCGGCGTGTTTCTTATGGCTTTTCTTGCGCGACGCGGTGTGCACGCCGTAATGCAAAAAGTACGGATAAAATTCCTTACCGCCGAATGCGGAAGGTCGTTGCGGCCGCACGACAACAAGAAAGCCCGGTTTGCTGACTTTGTAGGCGATTGATCTCGATAAAAAGCCCGAAACTGTCCCCGGATATTCGCCCGGATGGCTGCCGCCGCCATGCGCAACGAGCCCACGCGCCTCCTTTTGAACTTCCCTCCCAACGATGCCCATCGCCTTGCGGACGATTTTCTTTTCGAAAATGATTCCATCAGGGCTTGTAACGCGTATGTTAACGTCTACAGACGCTTGATTTCCGGAAAGAGGAGAGCTCATGGCTGAATTTTCCCCAATTCTTCGACTTCGATGACCGTAAAGTGAAGCGCTTCGGCCATTTTATTGACGCGACGGATGCGAAACCGTTTATCGTCCCATTCGATGATATGCTGCGCCGTCACGTCCGCGCCCGTCCGGACGATAAAACGGTGCGTAACGGCCTCTCCGATTTGCTGCGCACCGTAATAAATCGCTCCGCCAACAGGATGGACGCAGGCCCAAACGAAAAGCGGTGCGCCATATTGAACGTCGCTTCCCATTTGGGCATTCGGCACGTCCTGCCATGTGCGAATGGCAATGCGCTTATTCAGGTCGCCTGCGCCGGGAACATTCATGCGACCGCCGGAACGATATAAGGATCGAGCAAACCATCGCTAAACCCGCGTGGGACAAACGACGCGACGCTTTTTTGCCCTATGACCCCAATTTCACGATGCGCGTAGAGCGTTCCGATCATGATTTTCATCCATGCCTTAATCGGCTCAGGCACCACTGACGCGCCAGCATACCCCGCCTGAAACGTAACGCAGACCGCGTTATCGACAACGCGGGTCGTGGGCCATAAAGTGCCGAAAGCAGGACGCATCGCCGTGAAAAAGCGGTCTCTTACAAGCGTATAAGCACCCTCATCCATTGTTTGCTGAACGCCCGTCGTATCGGCGTAAACGATGGACGTAAGGCTGATAAATGGCGGACGCGGCAAGCGGAGCGCGGCATCGTCGAGGGGAAAGCTTGGCAAAAACAATTGCCACGTTTGCGGCATCAGCGCTCGCGCCGTCCGCGCTTCCGCCGCTTGTCGCGCGGCAATGATCAAGGCGCTTAGCAACTCATCCTCATCCGATTCATCCACGCGAAGATGCAGCTTCGCCTCGGCAATCGTAAGCGGTTCCGACGCAGGCGGAGCGCTGAGAACAAGCGTTGTCATGGCTCGCCTTATTGGTCGACGCTGGGGTCAGCGGTGATCGCGTCCTGCGTGGCTTTCAATTTGACAGCGATAGCTCCGCCCTTCTTTTTGAATTCGACGGCATCAGAATTGTCGTCAGCCAAGCCTGCCTCGACGAGCGCGGCAATAACCGACGCTTCGCCCTCGACAAGATCATCGCATTTTCCAACATACGAATCGACCAGCAAGCGCGCCGTGACGAGCGTGGCATCATTCTTTGCTTTCGCCATGATCTTCTCCTTGTAAAAAAGTTTGGAAGTGAAAAGGGGCGAGGCCATTTCTTGCCCCGCCCCTTCCATTCTCAGGGGGATAAGACGCTGAGATTAGGTAGCGGAGTTCTGGTAGTATTTGACGCCACCGCCGACATCGACGTAATTGCCGCCATTGCGCGAGAACATCAGGAAACCGACCTGACCGTTCTTTGCATAAGCGGAATCCGTGAAGCGGAAGAAGCTGTACGCCAGAGCGTCGCGGATCATGTAGAAGCTGAAATCGCCAAACAGGATCGACTTTGCGTTCGCGGCCATCACGGCGACATCCTGATTGATCGCAACCGGGAAGCCGAGAATCGTGTTGGCCATCGGCCCCACAATCCCGTCATAGCCCGGCAGGAAGACCGGACGGCCCGCCGTGTCTTTCAGCTTACGGACGACCTTCAGCGATGCGTCGTTCATCATAAACCGGCACCGATTAAGGGCGCGGTAGGCTGGATCAACGGAATGGACGAGGTCGATCAAATCGTCAAAGATGACCGTGGTCGTTTGGCCCGTCGTGCCGACTTTGCCGGACGCGGCCGCCGTCACGATGCCGCGCGGTTCGCTTGTGCCGGTGCCAACCGTAAACTTTGTGTTGGTAATACGACCCAAGCGTTGCACAAGACGATTGCGAATGAACGCTTCGATATCGACGGACGAATCCTGCAACAATTCAAAAGGCACGGTAACCGGCTTTGAGCTGTATTTGTAGGTATTCAACGCAACGGAACCAAAAACGATGTCGGCGGACGCGGCGACAGCCGTGTTTTCCGCGACCTGTTCGCCGGTTTCCGAAGTACCGTCCGAGGTCGGATAGTTCATCGGGTTTCCGGCCTCGGTTTGCAGCACGGTTGATACCTCGCGCATTCCGCCGAACGTCTTGAGCGCATCGGCAATGGCCTTCGCGACTTCCGTTTGCACGGTGAAACCGCCTTCGGAACCTGTCGTCGTGCTCATCGTGTTGCGGATCTGCGCCCAATCATCATTGGTCATCACCTGATCGCCGCCCCGCAGCCATTTAGCAAAAAGCTTCGCCGCCGGCGCTTTGCCGTCACGCTCCATGCGATTTGCCGCTTCTGTGACATGGGATTCCAGCTTTTCGTCCGCCATGCGCTCATGCAAAGCCTGAATGCGGCCGATTTGAGACGAAAGATCGTCAAGAGCCTTCATGCCCTCGTCGTATTGGGCCTGAAGGGCGTTGTTCCACGTCTCTTTGCCTTGTTCGTTCAAAAGCTCGTGAAGCTTTTTTGCCTGGGCGGCATGCCGCTCGCGCAGCGCCTGAATGCTTTTCATGGTAACTCCGTTTTTTAGGGTTATGCCGCGTTCGCGGGGGTTCTGCTGGCGCTGACGCTCAGGCAGCTTTTTCGACGATCCGCAGTTTCCGGCGGAGAGCGTCAATATCGGGAAGTGCTTTTTCTTCAGTCGTTGCGGCCACAGGCGCGGCTTCCGGCGCTACGCTTTCCGGCGCGTGTGCGTATGCGCTCATATCCCAGTTTGCCTTATTCTTTGGCGCGTCCTCGGCGATTTTGTCGGCGAAACCGTTGTCAACGGATTCTTGTGCCGAAAACCACGTTTCCTCCGCCATCCAATCCGCAATAAGCGCGGGCGCTTTTCCCGTGCGGTAAGCGTAAGTTTGCACCAGCGTGCCATCAAGCTTTTCAAGGAGCGAAGCGACGCTCAAAAGATCATCGGCATTGCCTACAGCGATTGTCCACGCCTTGTGGATCATGAAAAAACCGCCCTTGGCGATCACGATTTCATCCGCTGACATCGCCAGAAAGCTCGCGGCGCTAGCCGCATAGCCGTCGATATGCGCAATAACCTTTCCGGAATACTCGCGCAAAGCCTGTTCCATCGCGCGCGCGGCGAAAACATCGCCACCGGGGCTATTGATGCGCAAATGAAGAACGGGCGCGGTCGTGGTCTTGATCGTTTTAACGAAGGATTCCGCCGAAACGCCGCCCCATATCTCCGCGTCGAGATCGGTTGCCACGATCATGTCATAAATGTAGAGCGTATCCGCCGCGTCATTTTTTTCGGCGCGAAAGAAGCCGGAGCGACGGTTATCCGCCAGAAGCTTGAGCATTGGGCGCATTGTTGTCCCCTTTGTTGAGAATGTCGCCGCCATCGATCGGCGGAAGGTTTTCAAGTTTCCGAACCTCGTTCACCGTCATAAATCCGGGCTCTCCCGCACGTCCGATCGACATGCGATGCGCTTCATAACGACTTTTGAGGTCGCCGCGCTCGATGCCTGCGGTCGTGAATTCGGCGAAGATGTCTTTGTCGCGAAGCGCTTTTCGGTTGATTTCCTGCTCAAACTTTCGCAAATGGCGCATGATCGTATATTTGACAAAACCGATGGACATATTTTCGACGCCGCTTCCAAAGCTCGTCGTTTTTTCGGTCATGCCGATCATAAACGGCGGGACACCAAAAATGCGCGCTATGTCCTCGATCTGAAATTGCCGCGTCGCGATAAGCTGCGCATCTTCGGCTTTCATCGTCAGTTCTTTCAGATTAAGCCCTCCTGTCAACAGAGCGGGCTTGTGCGAGTTCGACGCGCCGCCATGGATTTGGCTCCACAACTCGCGTATTTCCTCTTTCTGTTCCATGGTCATCTCGGCGGCATCGGGCGCCGTCAGGACAAAATCAGGGCGCGCTCCGTTGGCGAAGAAATGCGACGTGTGATCGTCAGCAGCCAGGGCGATTCCTGCCGAATTACGCAGCGCGTGTTGCAATGGTGTTCTTCCGCGCAAGCCGTTGAAACCGAGACCGGGGATGTGCAGCACGTCATCCTGATCAAGCACAAAGCGTTGGTCGCTCAGTGGATCGTTAAAAAGATATTTCATCCGCCCGTTTTCGCGCCGAACCTCGACGTTGGAGGGATGCCATGGCTCAAAGCCAATGATTTTCGGGCTCATCGAACTTTGACGCACGATGCGCGCGAAGGCGTCGCCTTGCAGCAACAGCGATGTCGTCAGATATTCCCAAAATGTCGCCGCCGTGCAAGCCGGCGAAGGCTCTCGGTTCAAAAGCCACCACAAGTCGTGATCGGTCGCTTCGCGTCCTGTTGTTGTTTGACGAAAAATCGGCAACGGCATGCAAGAAACCGCGCCTGAGATCAGACCGACGCAGGCATAAACGGCCGAAACGCACATTGCCGTGCGTTCGTTCACGACATAACCGCTTGGCGCTGTTGTTGCAAAACTGAAAACGTCCGCGAGAGATTGCGAAATGACGGCCTGATTTTTCACGTCTGGAACGTCATGCGCAGGCTTCTCCCCGCGCGTTCCAAAAATTCCGCGCATTTTGTTGAGCATGTTGGCCATCACAGGATCACAATCCCCGGTACGGGTTTCGGTTTTGGCGAGTCGCCTGCGGTCGCGCGCCCTAGCGCCATAATCAGCGCCACGATCCCATCGATACGATCCGGCGACCTCGCTTTGTCCGGCTTGATGTTACCGCCCTCATCATTTTTTTTGGCCACGTTAGCCGCATTCCAACGCGCGATTGGATGGCCGCCGTGATACAGTTTGTTGCCGGCTATCACCATGCGTTCAAGTTCCGCCGAGGGCGAAGCCATTGACAAAAAGCCCTGCCCAAACTGGGTAAGGTGGATGCCTTCTTCCATCAGGTTGTTGACAATCTCGCCTGCAAAAGTCCTGTCGTAGGCGAGTTCGATAAGATCATACTGGCTGGCGACGTTGAGAATTTCTTTCTCAACATATTTGAAATCCGTCGTATCGCCCGGCGTGGCCGTAATGAAGCCGTGGTCGCGCCAAATGTTGTAAGGCACGCGATCACGTTTTGAGCGTTCGCGGATGTTTTCTTCGGGACACCAAAACCAAAACAGGACAATCCATTTTTCGTCGTCGTTAAGCGGGGGGAACAACAACGCGAGCGCCGTGAGGTCGGACACGCGCGCCAGATCAAGGCCACCGAAACAACGCCGTCCGCGAAGTTTTTCTTTTAGTTCTTCAAGACCCCCTTTGACTTCTTCAAGCGGCGTATCGCGGTGCGGGCCTCCAAGGTTCCATTTTTCAATCGGTAGCCACCGCTTCACACTTTCAACCCAGACATTCAAATGCAGACGCAAAAACGTATCCAAATAGCTCGGCTGGCTCTTGCACTTTTCGACCTGCTTTTGCATATAGTCGATATTGATCGACTTCCCAAGGTTCGGATTTGCTTTTTCCCAGACGCGAGGGTCTTTGTGGTCGTCTTCTTTATCGGCGGCGTAGATGACGGGAAGGAATTCATCATCAGGAATAACTTTGTCGCGCACTTGCTCGGCGTGACGGTGCTGGTCATAACAAATTGAATGCTTATCCGTTCCTGCCGTCGTGATGATGACTTCAAGTGGCTGCGACCGCGCCCCGGTCGACGTGTGCATGACGTCAAAGAGCATTCGATCTCTGAACGCGTGGAACTCATCATAAATGATCCCGCTCGCGCTCAACCCATCCTTGTTGCCGTAATCAGAGGAAAGAACCTTGTAACTCTGACCGTATTTTTGATTGAAGATGCTTAACTTACTTGCCAGCGTGCGATCGACCAGTGATGGCGAAAGTTTGCGCATCCGCACCGCTTCATTAAAGCAGATGCCAGCTTGATCCTTTCCATTTGCAACAGAATAAACTTCGGCGCCAGCCTCGCAGTCGCAGAAGGTCAGATAAAGGGCAATTCCGGCCGCAAGCTGCGTTTTTCCGTTCTTGCGGGGAATCTCAATGTAGACGATGCGAAATCTTCGCGTTCCGTCACTTCTTCTTTTCCATCCGAATATGGCTCGCACAAGGCTTTGCTGCCATGGCTCTAGGGAAAACGGCTGTCCGCTC
This sequence comes from uncultured Pseudomonadota bacterium, assembly GCA_903919315.1. Lineage (GTDB taxonomy): Bacteria > Pseudomonadota > Alphaproteobacteria > UBA9219 > UBA9219 > CAIXHP01. The sequence goes on from CAIXHP010000032.1 coordinate 102,160, forward strand.
CATTTTCCTTTTGTGTGTTTAAGGTAGCGTGGGAAAAACGCGCAGGCACGCGCGGCGGCAGACTCATCGAAATAGTGTTCATCGGTCGCCGTTTCACGCGCCCATACTTCGGCATCGAAAATTGATTCCGTCATGGCGATTAGTGGCGAACGGCGAAATCAAAGTAACTTTCATCCGAGAACGGCCCCTCAGGCATCTTCGGCTTATTCGGATCGACCGATTCTTTATCAGTGCCAGGCAAAACAAGTTGACGCGGATCGGATGACATTTGCGAAGCGACGCGCGTTCGCGCCGACGGCGTAAGTCCGAACTCGATTAGATACTGGCGCATAAGGCGCAGGCTGTCGTTTTTCATCTGCACAGACGGGTTTTTCTTAAACAGACCGTTGACCTTTTGCACGCGCCCGTACTTTTTGATGTGCTCTTGCGCCGCATAATAGTCGGACAGACATTCGCAGTAGGCGATGAACGCTGTCCGGTCGATTTTCGTCAACAGCCCGATCTTGTCGAGCTGGGGCGCAAGTCGATCCCATTCATCGCTCGCGATTTTCGTAAGTCCTTTCGGCTTTTCCGGAAGGCCGATATCGGGACGCGGCTCGTCTTTAGGTAAAGCTCTTTTTCCCGGATTTCCTGCAAGCTCTTTAAGCGCCGTTGGCTTTGCTTTTCTACCCATACGTCACAAACATCATTGTCTGATGTCCAAAAAAAGTTTTCTCGATTTCGCGGCGATGCGCGTGGTACTGGACACGCGGTCTAGAAGACGAAGGCGCCAGACTTTTTGCCCCCCCCCTACCCTTCGATGGGGTAGCCTTCGGGCGTACACCCAAGGCTTGCGCGTCCTGATTTTTCGAGCCTCTGTTTGTACGAGTTGTGGCAGTTCGCGCAAAGCGACTGCCAGTTTTTACTATCCCAAAAGAGTTTCATGTCTCCGCGATGCGGTGCGATGTGATCGACAACATGCGCTTCGGCAACGCGCCCACGCTTTTGGCAAGGCAAGCAGAGCGGATGCTTGCGCAAGAAAGCGGCGCGGGCCTTTTGCCAGGCATAACCATAACCGCGATCGATAGGTGATCCGCGCTTACTATCGCTCTCCTTCCGCCGTGCCCGCTCTGCATCAACAGCATGACGCTCACAATACCGACCGTCCGCCAGATCGCCGCAGCCGGGATGGCGGCAAGGTCTCTTAGGTTTCCACGGCATGGCGCGATCATCTTCTGGATTTGAAAAACAAAAAGCCGCGCAGAACGTATCTGTGCGGCTTTCTTGATGATCTAAAACCGCTCTTGACGCGGCTTCGCTTAGCATGACGTTTCTAGGTTAAAAAACGTGACCTAGTCAAGCTGAATTTTGAAGTCGTCTTCCAATGTGGTTCGCCAGCGCTTTGCCATGGCTTCAAGGCCGCGCCGTAATGTCCGGATTCGCGCGGCTGACCCAAGCGCTTCGTCGTTGCCACAGACCGCAATAACGGCAAGCTTTTGCAAAGCGGAAAGAGCCTGAAGCCCCTGCTTAACACGACGATCTGCCCATTTGTGACGATCCAAACGCTCTTCAAGCGACATCGGATCAAAGCAGTCGATGCGTTGCGCCGACAAATCCTTTGTAACGACCGACATGCCATAGGCCGCCGACAGCCACGCTGTGCGGAACACCAGCCCGGCCTTGTACGCGGCCTCGCCGATGTGGCCTTTGACATGATAGCGATCCAGCCAGCATTCGCACACGGCGCGATCAACACGCACGATGGTGGCGTGCAGTTCGTTGAGCGGATCAGCTACGCTCACCCCAGCCACAAACATGCCGCCGTTCTGGCGTTCGCGCTCCGGTATGGCGACTTGGCGCGGCAATGACGGTGAGGGCTTCAGGCGTTGGTATCTGGATCGCGTCTTCGACTTGGACGGCATCGGTAACTCCCTGCGAGGCTGGACGGTGGCGGCGGTGGCGGTGTGGCTGAAACTCATGGCGCATACCCGAACTCGCGCTGGACGTGCTCCGGCACCCTGCACCCGGCCATCCCCGGCCTGCTCGCGCCGTAAACATCATCGATCCAGACGTTGTGCGCGACGAATCCCCTCATCCGCGCCCGCCACAGGATGTCGTCCTCGCTGGGATCGAAGCCGTAGTCGCCCCCGCCCCCTCGCGCCGCCCGAGAGACCCCCCTCCAATCTTTCTGTTTTCTGTCTGAATCTTCCTTCGCTGATCTCTTTAATGGTTCTATTACAGTTCTGGGTGCAGGAGATTCACCCATAAACGCCGTGGTTTGCACCCTTGAAGGCACGTCTATCCCCTTGTCAGGCCTTGCAAATTCGGCCTCAGGAGCATCGTCGCGCCGAGCCGCGTCCGCATAGTCCAAATCCATGCCCATCGCGAGCCTCCACTGGCGGGTGTATTCCCTCTGGCAGGCAAGCGGACGCACCCCCTTCGCGTCGAGTTGCCGGATGCGTTTTTCGGTCAGCTGGGTCAGATGTGGGATGTTGGTTAAGATATACAGCGACGATTGCTTACGCCGCGTCTGGGTGTCGAGATAGCCCATCACCTCGAGCTTGCGGATGACGAGCTGCACCGTACGCTCCGACAGGCTGCACAGCTTGGCGATATAGGCCACCGAAGGCCAGCAATAGCCATAGTCGTTGGCGTTGTCCGCCAGCTTGTTCAAAACGATCTTGACCGTGTGGCCGAGGCCCTCAATCGTCCAGACCGCGTTTGTGTAGCGTATTGCCATATGTCCCCCTGTCGTTTTCCCAAAATGTTCCCACGGCGGCGCGGACCGCCTTGACCCGCGCCGCCCCGCCTCAGTTGATGCTGCTGTGCGCCGCATGCATTGGCATCGGCTCGTCGTCCGGCAGCGGATCGTCGTTGAGCTGCCAACAATGCCCGCCGGGCCGCAGCCGGATGTTGTCCGGGTCAGCGTCCATCGTGATCATGTAGACCCCCGCCATATCCTCAAGGATCTTCACGACTTTCTTTTCCTTGATCTCGGTGCCAAAAGCGACGCGCTTGAGCGTCGTGCAGAGCCGCTCACCGTTGGCGCGCGCCAGATCGATGTCGTGACAAATTTTCAGCAGCACCAACCGCTCTTCCGCCGAAAAACTGAATGTGTTCCATGCCAAATCGGTGTGATAACGCTCATACCCCATGGTCTTTATCTCCCTACACAGGCTTCCCACCACGCCGGAAGCGTCGGCGCATTACAGCTCCGTTGCCTCATCCAGTTGCGGCGACGGTTCATAAAAATGGCACCGCCACCCCTCAAACCGGGCGCGGACGGTTCCGGTGTTTCCAGTGCGATTTTTGGCGACGATGATCTCGCCGAGATGGCGCGATTTTTCCAACTCCGCCGACCACCGCGCGTGGCGGTCGTTGAATTTCTCTTCACTCTCTCCGTCTTTGCGGCGCGGATCGGAACGAACGAGGTAATATTCTGGGCGGTAAACGAACATGATCACATCGGCATCCTGCTCGATGGAGCCGCTGTCGCGCAGATCGGACATCATGGGCCGCTTGTCCTCGCGGCTTTCCACCGCGCGGTTGAGCTGCGACAACAGCAGCACAGGGATATTCAGCTCCTTGGCCAGACTTTTTAACGCAGCGGTAATTTGTCCGACCTGCACCGCCTGATTGGCCCTCAGGTCTTCCGAGCGAATAAAGCCCAAGTAATCGATCACAAGTATACTGAGGCCATAACGGCGCTTATGGCGTTTGGCGCGACCGCGAATTTGCGCGACGGTGAGGCCGCAGCTGTCGTCAATCGCCAGAGGCCATGAGGCAATTTCGGTCTTGGCTTTAAAAATCTTGCCGAATTCGTCCTGCGTCAGGCCCGCCCGCTGGCGATCCGTGGGGATTCCGGTTTGCCGCGCGATCAGACGACCCATGATTTGGCTGCGCGACATCTCCATGGATTGCACCAACGCTTTCGCGCCGGTCTGGGCGACATTGACCGCCATGGTGAGGCACAAAGCGGTCTTGCCCATGCTAGGCCGACCGGAAAGGACATACAGGTTTCCGCCTTCGAACCCGCCCAGCATTTTATCAAGCGTCGGCAGGCCGCAGGGCACGCCGCTGAGGCCGTTGCCGCGCCGCATCGCGTCCTCAATCGTGGCCATGGTTTCGTCATAGGCCGTGGCCATGTTGACCGCGCCGCCGCCCTCGCGAACCTCAGCCAGAGCGTACAGGCGCGTTTCCGCCGCGCCGATCAAATCATCGGCGTTTTCCGGCGGAGCGCTCTCGTTCCGCGCCATCGCCGCGACCTCGTCGGCATAGTCCAGCAAGCGCCGCCGCACCGCCAAATGGTGGATCAGCCGCGCGTAATCCACCACGCCGTCGAGCGTGATGACGCTGGCCACCAGATCGGCCAAATACCTACCGCCGCCTAGTTTTACCAGCGCCGCGTCCGCGTCGAACATCCCGCGCAGCGTGTGCGCGTCGGCGGTGCGTCCGGCATCGATGGTCTTGGCTATCGCGTCATACAGCCGCGCATGCAGCGGGTTGTAAAAATCGTCCGCCGTAACGATTTCAAATGTTTTAAAGTATTGTTGGTTGCTGTGAAGTAATGCTCCAAGGAAATATTGTTCCACCTCTTCGTTGTGCGGCGGCGGCAACGCCGCAGCGTCCTTCCCGCCTTGCACGACTGTAAAGGCAGGCGTTAAGGTCATTCGGGAATCCTTGATCCGTCGCGCAGCCGGTTGTTGTAGGCGCGAATGACCACGACGCGCAGAGCCTCGGCGCGTGTGCCGCCAAAGGATTGTTGGTAAACCCGCGCGCGGTCGATTTCGTCGTCAAAATCCATGGCGGCCAAAACATCGATCATGCGCTTGTCATCGATGACGACAGAGCCCGCGCGGTCGAGAACGGCGATCAGCGCAGCGACCGTCGCGTCACGAAACGCATTTTCCGTTTCCGGATGCGCGGCGGCGATCAGACGCAACGCCCGCGCGACCACGGCCTCGCCGCAACGCCGCCCGTTCATGATCGCGCGTGTCGCAATCGTCGTCAGGCATGGTTGCCGCCCTGTGCCGATGCGCCCGATTTTCACGCCAGCGGAATCGCAAATCCTTTTGACCCACGTCGCGTCCGGCGATCCCGCGACGACATCGGCCCAGAAAACATTGATCTTGGTCATTTTGACGCGGCATTTGTTGGTGCCGACAAATGCTTTCGCCTGGTCGGCCAAATGCGGCGAGGCCACGACCCAGCACGGCACTTCGGTCAGGCCGATCTTGCGGCAGGCCAACAGCCGATGTTGGCCGTCAATCACAGGGTAATCGTCGCTCTTGTCTTTGCAGGCGACTGTCAGCGGCTGAAACCGCGACCAGTGAAATTCGTTGACGATCTTTTCGATCATGCTGTTGCCGGTGCGCGTCACGCGCCGTTGATAGCGTTCGTCGACCACGATGCTGTCGATGGGAATCCATAAAAATTCAGGCCTTGCGCCCAAGTCCTTGGTTTTGACGTTGCTCATTCTCCTTCAGCCTCCCCCTGCAGGCGCGGGCGCAGATACGCCACGCGCATGTGATCGGCGCAGTAGGAACGATCCGCCACCACCCGCGCGCCGCAGCAGGTGTGGTTGGCGCGGCGGCCATCGCCGAGCGGCCAGCGGCAGGCGTAAGGCCCGGCCTCCAGCAGATGGGTGCCGGTGCCGTTAAACGCCTGCGGATCGACAAAGGAGCGCGTCGTCGCGACAACGGCGGGCGCAGGCAAATGCACGGGCTTGCGCCACGAGGTCGCGTCGCGCGTCGCGGCCAAGGCGCGGATACGCGCTTTTTCCTTGGCTTTGGCGCGTTTGGCCTCAGTGGACGCGGCGATCCGCGCGGCCTTGTCGCCGTGCGATCCGGGCAACGCGAGGCCGAGTTCGCGGCATTTGCGGACGATGAACTTGCGGTTTGTGCCAAATCGCGCGGCGATGTCGTTGGTCTTAACGCCCTCGGCGATTAACTGGCGCAGCCGCGCGTTACGGTCGTCGTCCCAACGGGCTTTGTGCGGGCAAAGGCCTGTGATCGCCGCTTTCCGCCGCAATTCCCACGCCGGGCGCGGCGCGTCAGACAACCGCGCCATGCTGGCCTCCCTGCGGCTGGCTCCACGCCACCGGATGGCGATGGATGTTTTGGGTGATGGCAGTTTGCACCGCGTCGAACGGTATCCAGCCTTGGATATTTTTGGGATAAACCCAGCCGTTGGGCAGGTTGGCAAAATGGCGCAGCGTCTCAAAAGACGACGTGAGATCAAACACGCCCTGCGCGGCGAACCACCGAAACACGGTCGGAACCACCTCGCCGTTGATCAGCAACAGCACGAGTTCCCCGCCACGCGGAGCCTCATGCGGCGGGCAAATTGGCAATGTGGCGGATTTTTGACGCGATCGGGATGGTGGTTTTGTGGCGTTGATCATGGTGCTGACAACGTGTGCTGAAACGAGAGGGGAAAACGACGAGGAGGAGAAAATCAGGCGGGGTCGTGAGGCAGAAAGTCGTGGATTGGTTGATGTCTAAGTCGGAGGAGGCCGTGCGGCGGCCACACCGAGGAGAATGTGGCCGCCGCCCTCCGTCTCCGCTAAACTGGAAGATGCAACGCCACCAGCCGCAGGAGATTCCCTATGTCCCGTCTGTACTTTCTCGCCGTAACGATGTTCGTCGAGGAGACCGTCACAAAAACCGAACGTGTCAGAACGGTGAGCAAAGAAGGTGCCGCTTATATCGGCAAACACCTGCATGAGGCCTTCCGGGCTCTCCACGCCGAGACAACCATTCTCTACAAACACCCGGATTGGTCCGAGATCGGCTATCTGCTTTCGTGTGATCGTGATGTCAAAACGATCTGGAATTTTCTGATCTTTGGGCGTGATAACCCGAAAGCAGGCGCCACGCCTTGTTTTAATCCCGTGCGCCATGACAGCATTACCCTGCTGGAGCTCGGTGAACGCGGGTGTTTCAGCCATAACCTCAACAGCCAGCGCATCTGGTACCAAAGCCGTGCAGGGCGTGCGGTCAAGATGGCCAAAAATGTCGTCTAACAGTTCGTTTTGCGCCCGTCCCGTCAAGCCATCGAGGAGTTTTGGCAACGAAACGCAAAACGCCGCGCAGGCCCGCAATTCATCTTGCGTCATGCGGTCAACCGTATCGTTGATGGTCTCTTGGCTCATCCCACACCCCCACTGGCGGCGGCGATCGTTTTGGGCGATGCGCCGCCGCCCCTCCTATCCGCCGAGCCTCCCTCCGATGCCACATCGGTCTCGGCAGATTCCGTGTTATCGCTAAGATACAGCTCGTCCAGCGTCACCAAGCCACCTGTCAGCTCGACGATGCGGCGGGCCGTTGACGTTCTAGGAGATTGCTCTTTTCGTTCGAATCTTGAGTAACTGGAGGGATCAACGCCAAAGAGCTTTGCAGCCTCATAACCCTTGAGACCGTTAACCAACCGCCATTTTTTTAGTGACATCGTGTTTTTCATAATGTCATATTGTGATAAGCACAACATAATGGCAAGCCAAATTTTGTGATATACACCATTTATTTTGTTTGCGAAAAACGCAACGGTTGTTTTTATGGATTACATCAAATGGATAAAAGACGGTCTTAACAAACCGGGCAAAACACAATCAGGCCTGGCATCCGCGATCAATCGCGATCCGGGTTCTGTATCCTTGTTGCTCAAAGGAGAGCGCGAACTTAAAGCGCGTGAAATTCCGGTAATCGCTGAATACCTTGAAATACCACTCCCTGATTCAAAAGCACTTCCCACCGTATCAGACATGCGCCCCCTGTGGGATCAGCATATCAACCTCATCCTCCGCCACGCGTTGCCCAAAACGGCGAAGGAGGCTATGCAGGCGATTCGCGATGAGACTGACGCTTTTTTCTGGCCTGATGTCGAACGCAAAAAATACCCCGACGACGAGCAAATCGAACGCTATGTCAAACAGCTCGCCGCGCGTTACCGCGATCAGGGTAAAAAATCATGACCTTTATCAGGCGTAAGCCCGCGCCCGCATCGCGCCCCAGACCAAATCCAACCGCGCCTGCGGTGGCATCGTAATGCGGTCGAGGTCGACAACCCCCTCGAGCGTTTCCAAAATCTGCATCGCCTCGACATCCCCATAAGAGGCAACCAATTCGTCGAATGTCACATAATCGCCCATATCGCCCTCGCCGCGCCATGATTGCTACCTAAAAATGATAGGTCAAACATAACAAAAATACGCCATATTGACAAGGAAAATACGGCATGACATAAAGAATTTACTTTGTGAAAGTATAATTATGTGCTTGCGTTACCACACTCACAAAACAAGGTGCTAAAAATGAGCAACAACACCCTATCGCCCGGACAGATTCGCGCCGCCATGGCCTTGCTCAACTGGAGCAACGACCAGTTGGCCGAGGCGGCAGGAGTGTCGCCCGAGACGGTGTACAAGCTCAAATCAGCGATGCACGAGCCGACCACCCGCGTCCGCGCCGCGATCCGCACCACGCTGGAAGCCAAGGGCATCGAATTCACCGACCACGACGGCGTGCGCCGCCGCCCCGAGGGCGTGGAGATTTTCGAGGGGCCGGAGCGGTTTGCCGAGTTCACCGCCTACACCCTCGCCCAGCTCGAGCGCGACGGCGGCGAGCTTTGCATCAGCGTGACCGACGAACGGCTCCTCCAGAGGGCCTACGAACACCTTGAAGACTGGCGGGCTAGGATGATGGCCCTGACCGCCGAGGGCCGCATCACGGGCCGCATTCTGGCCACGGACGGCGATTTCCGACGGACATGGGCCGACCTGCGCCGCCAGCAGACCATCCCCGGCCAGCCGCAGGCCTCGTTTTACGTTTTCGGTGGGCATCTGGCCCTTGTGTCGCTGGAACACGACCCCTCGCCCTACGTCGTTCTGCACAAGCACAGCCCATTTGCCGCAATCTACAAGGCCGCTTTTGAGGCCGCATGGGATCGGGCCGATCCGGTATGACGACGGTTCGCGCCCTGACGTTTCACGATGCCGCCGCGCTGGCGACGGTGCGGCTTGAGGCCTTGGAAAACCACGGGCGTTTTTTCACCGCCGACATCGATGCCGAACGCGGCCGCACCCGCGCCGACTGGGAAGCCGCTGCAACAGAAACAACCGGAGCGGCGATGTTTGGCGCGTTTCGTGACGGTAAGCTTGTCGCCATTGCTGGGGTAAAGCCCCTCCCCGACGACCCGGCTATAGCCTATTGGCATTCGGATTACGTCCGCGACGGCGCGCGCGGAGGGGCCGTGATCGGCTTTCTCTGCCGGACGCGCGAGGCGTGGTGCCGCGATCATGGCTATGACGAGGCGCGGTTTACGATCCGCAAGGGAAACGTGGTCGCGGAGGCCTATTACACATGGCGCGGCGCGGTGGTGATCGGCGAAGAGCCCCGCCGCTTTGCCGACGGCCAGACGGCAGCGGCGCGGTGGTACAGGTTGCCGGTTCTGCTTGCCCAAAAACGACAGAAAACCTTGGGATAGACCGATTATTCTTTATCTTTTTTTTGGGTGTGGCGCTTCATAAACGCCGCCAAATATCCGCCGGAAACAGCGACGAGATGGGTTGCAATGGCCTCTATTTTTGAAGGAGCATCGGGACAATTCCATAAGTTAACACAATAGAGAACAGCAAGGTAGATGCCGGCAACGACAATAATGGCAACGCCTGACCACATACAAAACACAATGATATTGGTTGTTTGATTCTCTATTTTTTCGGTGCGCTTGTGGTTTCCGGTTTTACGCTCTTGCTCAAGCTGATTGTCAGATATAGATGAATCCAACATTATGCAGACAAAAGCCCCAAATTAATCGCGCGGTAGTGGGCCGCTTCTTTTGAAACAAAGAAATAGTCGGTAACTTTTTCAAGTCCACCTAAAGCAATCCATTGCTGAATAAACTGTTCTTCCGGCATCAGCAGATTGGCGGCAAAATCATTGGCCCTACGCTCGCGCTCACGATAACTAGCATCGGCGGCATTTCCATTTCGGTCTATAACCTTATGTAGTTTCAAATAATCTCCGTCGAAATAGGAGTGAGCTATTTCATGCGCGATGGTAAAGCGTTTTCTTTCTGGCGAATGCTTTTCGTTGACGACAATGGTTGAATTCCCAGCATCATCAACATGGATGTGCCCGCTGCGATCGCTGGGGTAGTTTGGATCTGAGACGACGGTCACCCCTAGCTTATTGGCGATCTCCACAACAGGCACAGGAAAGCGGCTTCCCGCATGCGAGAGCAGCAGGTTTTTTGTGGCCTCTTGTGTTTCTGCATAAGACATAGGGCGAATCTCCAACGGGCTGGACCCTACATTAGGGGGGGCGCTGATCGCGGTCAAACATCCTGTGAACACTCGATTAACGCACCATTAACGGCCACAACCTACCACCCTACCCCAAAAACGCAAGATATTGTGATTATCCCAAATATTTATATTGACTTCAAATTGTGATTATCACAATATGAACCATCGCAACCGATGGAGCCACCAATGCCCAGCGCCACAATCCTCAACATCACCCCGTTTGAAGTTCGGGCTTTTTGGACGGTGTGGCGGGCGCATGCGCAGGCGGCGTTAGAGGCCGCCGAGCGCAAAGATGCCCTCGCCGCGCGCATCCACCAAATGCGCGCCAACACCGCCCGCCTCAACCTACGCCGCGCCGCGCTGGTCACCATGCCCAACGTTGCCCGCGCCGCACAAACAGCGGGGGCCGTATGAAAACGCATCACGCCACGCTGGCGCACGATGTCGTGGCCAGCGCCGCCACGATCCTCATCAGCCTGCTGTTCGCCTACGCCGCCGCGCATGCGGTTGAGGGCGTGGCGCAGCTTCATGCGATGATCGCGGGCGGCGCTCTATGACCACGCCGCAGCAAAAGGCCGAGGCGGACCTCATCACGCGCATGGGCGATTTGATTGTGCATCACATGCTGACCAAGGGCGGCTGCACCGAGCGCGATTTGCGCGATGCCGCCTTTGATCGCGACGCCATCGCCGCCTATGGCTCGCGCGCCGAGGCCTACGCCGAGAACGAATACGCCCGCCGCATGGCGGAACGCGCCCAGCAATCCCAGCCAACACAGGAGGCCACCCATGCCGCGCCGTAAGACCGAGGACGATACCACCGTAATCTTTACCTGCGGCGAAGAAAAGCCGGTGACGGTCAAGGCCAGCGATCTGAAAAACATCGCGGGCAGGTTCGGCCACAACAGCGGCAGGGTGAACAACGCGCAGTTGAAATACTTCATCCAGCGCATCGAACGCCTCAACGAAGACATCGCGGCCGTGCAGGAAGACCGCAAAGTGGTTTTTGCCGAAGCCAAGTCCATGGGCTTTGACACCAAAACCATGCGCCAGATCATCGCCCTGCGCCGCATGAAAGAGGCCGACCGGGCCGAGCGCGAAGCCCTGATCGACACCTACAAAGCCGCCCTCGGCATGCTGGCCGACACGCCCCTTGGCCGCGCCGCGATGGAGGGCTCCGCATGAGCGCCGACGGCTTTGACGAGCGCCTGAACGCCGCCTTTTTGGCGATGCAGGAGCTGATGGACTATCGCCGCCAGTTGGGCGGCGACGCGAATCCATACAGCGGCGCGCAGACGCTGGCGCTCTACACCCGCTTTGTCCACCACCTCACCACCGATTTCGAGGTGCGCGAACAACTGGTCACAACCTGCGAACGCCGCCTGCAAGGCACCGCGCCGCCGACCGAGGGGAGGCTGGCGCTATGATCGAATTTGTCGCAGGGATCGTGATCGGAGCCTGCCTCGGCGTGGTCGTCGCGGCGCTGTGCAGGTCGGCACGGTAACGCCATGCTGATACTGTCCCTCTTCCACGAACTTCTGGCCGCCATGATCGCCGACATGGCGCAAACACAGGGAGGTGAGTTGTGATTGATAGCGATTTTTCAGATCTCATTGTGAACGAACATGAAAAACACAAAGAGAAGATGGCAGAGTACGATGAGAGGCGGAAAAGGCAGCGCGAAGCCCTTCTCTGGAACATAGAGCGATCAGCGAAGGCCTTAATATGGCATGGCCTTGAAGTGGATGTGGTCGTGAAAACGATCAGCGGGAAGAAGCAACCATGCGCTTGATCTCGTATTGCTCTCGCTCCAGACTTTTCACGATCCTCTCAAGCTCTACTATTCTGGAGAACAGCAGTTCGTTGCGTTCTTTAAGCTCTCTGAATGCGTATTCGGCTTCGCGTTCCATAGCCCATTCCCCTTCTGTTGGTCGATTCGCAATCCCAACAGTAGAGGCGGCGGACGGAGAGCGGCAACGCCTTTCCGCCCGCCGTTTGACTTTCGCCCCCGCCTACACCAACAGCCCCGCCGCCACGCGCAGCAGGTCGTTGACGCGCGTTTGCCAGCCCTTGCCGCTGCCGCGCAGCGAGGCCACGACATCGGAGTCGAGGCTGAGCGTCACCGCTTGCTTGGTGCGCCCCGCCGGGCGGCCGCGCAGGGCGTGTTTGACGGCGCGTTGCATGTCGGGAAAGTCGCCCAACGAGCGGGCGCGGGCGAAGTCTTCCTTCGTCCACTCTGGATTTTCCTTGTCCGGCTTGCCGAATTCAGTCGCTTTCGAGCGTTTCATAGATTTTCCCCGTTACTTTGACGGGAGAGTCCTAAGCGCAGCCCAAATTCCATCCCACATGTGGTTTATGAAGAACCCGCCGACGACGGCAAGAACCGCAAAGACGGCAGCGGCGGCGGTGAAGCGGTGCGCCAGCTTGCCCAGTTGTTCGTCGGTCTTGTCCATGCTCTTGGCAAGACCTTCGACCCTGCCGTCAAGTTTTCCTATGTCTTTTTTGATGTCGGAGAGCATGACAAAGACATGGGAAGCCCACGATCCCTCAGCCGATGGCGACGACGTAGGATATTCCGGTCGCCGCAGCGGCGATGTTTCATCGGCAACGCGCTTAGACACCATGAGAACTTCCCTCCCACTTTGCCTTGATCCACTCCCAAACAGGCGTTGGCGCGCGACCGTGGTACCCTTCAACGCGGGTGACGATGGCGCTGCCGACATCGCCTTTTGGCAAACCAAGGCGCTCCGAAAGGTCGATGGACGTTCCGGCGGCCGAGACCAGCCACGACGAGCCCGGCATGATCTCGTAACTGTCGCCGGGAAACTCAAACGCAATGCGCTCTTCCAAGAGTTTGTTTTCCTCAAAGGCGGTTACGGTGAAAATAGCCATGATCGTGTCTCCTTCTCTGCCCATTATGTCGGATATGAAGGCCGACACGTCAAGGATTCTCGTCTGGAAACTCGCAACATTTGGTTAAACGCAACATTTTCATTGATCGTTAACCAATTTCATGCTTTTGTCGCTGTCGGAGCTTTCAACTCCAATGACTGCCCCCGCCGTGGGGGCAGTGAAACAACAGCGGATAGCCACCCCGAAAGATCAGTGGCTATTTTCTTGCCCACTTCTACGGTGGGAGTGCGACGGATAACCCTTCGGGGCCAAGAAGTCCGCCTGTCTGTTGTCAGGTTGAAAGCTCCCGCCACCAGTGGCCTTTCAAGCCATTTTGTTGGCGCGTTTCAACGCCAGCAACAGGGGCTTGTCATGTCTGCACTCATCACCCTCGCCGACCTTAACACCACCATCAACCACGAACCGCGTGTTCTTGATACGCTAATTGCAGAGCGTCTTGGTTTTTCGCGATTCTATAAAATCCGCGAGTTAATTGACCGAAATAAAGAAGAATTGGAAACATATGGCACATTAGCAACTCGCCAGACCGAATCTCGTGGGCAGTCATATAACGAATACTGGCTGAACGAAGCCCAAGCTTTGCTGATCTGCACTTTCGCGCGCACCGCCAAAGCCGCCCTTGTCCGCAAAGCTCTGATTGACGCATATCAGGCCTACCGCCGCGATCCGAACGCGCAAGCCGCAAAGCCCGCCCCGCAGGTCGAAGCCAAGCCCGCCGCCCTGCCCGCCGCGCCGCGTCGGCGTTCCCCGGCTCTGTCGCTCGGCGCGCGCCAAGACCGCGCCATCGCGCTGGATCTGATCGAAGTCTTTTCCGACTATATGGGCCTGTATGGTAAATCGGAAAAGTCCCGCCACCGGCCGCAATCTTTCGCCAAGCTGCCCGACGCTTTTCTGGTCGCGACGGACGCGATCTGGAAAATGCTGCGCGACGGCGCGGCGCTCAGCGCCATCACCGACGAGCTGAGAACCCTCGGCCAACTGATGGCGTTCGAGGTCTATCACCACGACAACGACGGCACCCCATACAGCCGCCTGCGCCATCATGCTTCATTCACCTCCAAGAAAGGCGGTGCGGAATGAACGCCCTGCCCCTGCTGTGCGTCGCGACCTTTGCGCTCGGCTTCGCCCTCGGCCACAAACGCCACCGCACCATGGCCGAGCTTGCCGTGCTGAAACGCGCCGAGGCCTCCACCCGCGCCCTCACCGTGATCGACACCTGCAACGCCAAGATGTCCGAAATCGGCCTCATCGCCCTCGATGCCCTCGCCACCATCGCGGTCAACAAAGCCATCATCAACCCCCAACTCCTCGCCCACGAAGCCATCAACGACATCGGCGCGATCATCGAGAGAAAGGCAAAACCATGACAACGGAAATCGCCCTCGCGGCGCTGTTAATCGAGTCAGATGACTTGGACGAGGCAGCGGATACACTGCAAATCGTGGACGCGATGATCTCAGCCAGAGCCGAGCGCATGAACGCGCGGGAATGGGACGTGCAGCCATGAACGAGAAACCATACCAAGACCCACGAATGATGCCGCTTACTCTGCTGCTGTGGCTACAATTTGATCTTGCTAAAATCAGTGGTGAGATTTTTCACAGAAAAAACGCCCAAGAAATTCTTGCGATGCTGGATCGTATGGAGGCCCAGAAAAATGAACTCAAATGAAGCCGCCCTCACCGAGTCCGTGATCGAGGCCTACGCCCGCCAAGAGGCCGCCCTACGCCGCGCCGAGGCCATCATCAAGCGCCAGACCGCCATCCTCCGCGTGTGGGGCCGCGCCATCAACGAGGTCAGCCATCACAAAGGCCCGTCCGGTCGCCTAGCAAGACGCGCCCTCCGCCGCGCCAACAGCAAACAGAATAGGATCGAGCCATGACCGACCGGCACCTACTCGCCCTCGCCGCCGCGTTCGGAGCGGCTTTTGTTACCCTGCTGATTTTGTGAGGTAGAAAATGGCGCGTCCTAAACCAGAGTTTATCCCCGCCCCGCGCATCCTGAACACCTATCAGGTCGCCTGCCGTTTGAACAAGAGCGAACAGTGGTTTGCCAGCAATCGCAATGCCTTAGAAGGCATGGGGTTTCCCAAAAAAGACAAGGTTCTCGGCGGGTGGGACAGCGACACGATTGAAGCTTGGCTTGACAGACGTTCAGGGGTGCGCGATGCGTCAAATATCGAAGAACAAATGCTGGAAGCCATCCGTGGGGAAAATAATCCTGCCTTACGTTCAGCGAAGCATCGCCAAGGGACGACCGTATTACCGTTATCGGCGGAACGGCCAACTCATATCCCTGCCTCATGATCCGTCTTCGTCGGAGTTTTTTGAGGCCTATCAGAAGATTCATGCAAGTTTTGAAACGCCAGACCAGAGCGACGTTATATTGCCCGGCAGCATCGCAGCCCTTGTGCGCGACTATCGTGCCAGCACCGACTATTTAGGGCTAAGCGATGCGTCGAAGCGCGACTATGGTCACTATCTGGACGACATAAAAACAAAATTCGGTAAATTTGCTGTCATGAATTTGTCGCGGAAAATCGCTTTGGCCTATCGCGATGCCATGGCCGTTAAAACCATCATCGATGAGGATGGAAACGAGACGACGATTCCGACACCGTCAAAAGCCAATTATGCCATGGCGGTGCTGCGGAAACTTCTTTCATTCGCCTGCGATCGCGGTGTCATTTCCATCAACTATGCCTTACGGCCCAAGCGCCTAAAAACAGGGGCGCATAAGCCTTGGGGAGAGCCAGAGATAAAACGCTTCAGCAAAGTTGCCAATGACCGTATGAATCTGGCATTGGCGTTGGCCCTATACACTGGACAGCGCCAAGGAGACATCCTGCGCATGCGATGGAATCAACGTGTGGACGGCGGAATAAAAATCACACAGGGGAAAACGGGTGTCGATCTTTGGATACCGATGCACTCGGCTCTGAGAAAAGCCCTCGAAAGCGCACCAAAAAAGGCGATCACGATATTATCCAGCGCCCAAGGAAAGCCATACACCAGCGATCATTTCAAGCACGAATGGCGTGAAGCAACACTGAAGGCTGGACTCGATGGCTATGTTTTTCATGGCCTGCGCAAAACGGCGACAGGCTATTTGGCGGAGGCCGGATGCTCAAGCGAACAGATCAAATCGATCACCGGGCATAAGACAGATCGCATGGTTTCTCACTACGTCGCCGGGGCAAAACAGAAGGAACGCGCTCGATCAGCCATCCATCTGATGGAGCAAAAATGTACAACCGTATTTCAAAAAAGTGTACAACCGAAAAAGAAATGTCGGCTAAGTACTTGAAATAATGGCGCACCCGAAGAGATTCGAACTCCTAGCCTTCTGATTCGTAGTCAGATGCTCTATCCAGTTGAGCTACGGGTGCGGCTCGTGCAGGCCTCGGAAACAGCAATACGTTCGTTCGTCCTGCGAAGGGGGGCAAACTAGACAAATCGGCCACGAAAAGCAAAGAATTTAAATCGCCCCGGTTTTTACCCCCATTCGGACTACCCTTAACCGACTGTTGCTGCTACAAAGACGCATCACAAAAGCCCCTCCTGAAACCAACCGAGCCTGCCCCGTGAACAGCCCCGCCCCCGTCCTCTCCGTCGTCATCCCGCTGCTGAACGAAGCCGGGAACGTCGCGCCCCTCATCGACGAAATCGCCACAGCCCTACAAAGCTATCCCGCCGTGGGCGAAGCGTTCGAGATCGTCTGCGTCGACGACGGCAGCACCGATGCCACCGCCGACGAAGTCAAACGCGCCCGCCAGTCCTGCCCCCAAGTGCGCCTCGTCCGCCACCCCCGCCGCCTCGGCATGAGCGGCGCGATTCGCAACGGTGTCCGCCACGCCCGCGCTTATTGGATCATGACCATCGACGGCGACCGCCAAAACGACCCCGCCGATGCCCCCCGCCTCTGCGCCCTCGCGTGGAGCAAAGGGATGGAGCGCAAGGTGCTGGTCGCCGGAATCCGCGTCAACCGCCGCGACACACTGGGCAAACGCCTCGCCAGCCGCTTCGCCAACGGCATCCGCAAATTCCTGCTCGACGACAACTGCCCCGACACCGGCTGCAGCCTCAAGCTGTTCCAGCGCGACACCTACCTCGACCTGCCCTTTTTCAACGGCTTGCACCGCTTTATGCCCGCTTTGTTCAGCCTTTACGGCCATGAAACCGTCTTCACGCCCGTCAACGACCGCCCCCGCAAGGTCGGAGTCTCCAAATCGGACTTCGCGGGCAGGGCGATCAAGGGGTTGTTCGACATGATCGGCGTTATTTGGCTGATTCAGCGCACCCCGGCCCCCGATAAAGGCCGCGAGGAATAGGTTAATCGGCTTTTTTGCGCCAACGACGCCCTTTCCCTTGACAGAGGGGCCCGTTTTGACCAATAAAGCGCCTTCGCGACGCTTGCACCGGCGCGAAGAGGGGCCCGCCGAAAACGGAAAACGGGCCGTTCCCAACATTGAGTAGGATCAAAATCATGTTCGCAGTCGTGAAGACCGGCGGCAAGCAATACAAAGTTGCCCAAGGTGATGTCATTCAAGTCGAGAAGCTGCCTGCCGAAGCCGGCAAGTCGGTCGAGCTTAACGAAGTCCTGGCGCTGTTCGACGGCGGCAAGCTGACCGTGGGCGCGCCCATGGTCAAAGGCGCGAAGGTCACCGCCGAAGTCGTGGCGCAAAACCGCACCGGCAAGCTGATCGTCTTTAAGAAAAAGCGCCGCCAGAACTATCGCCGCAAAAAGCATCAGCGGCAGGAATACACCGTGCTGAAAATCACGGCGATCAAGGCCTAATACCGAATTCGTGGAGAGATCACATGGCACATAAAAAAGCAGGCGGTTCATCCCGCAACGGTCGCGATACCGCCGGACGCCGTCTGGGCGTCAAGATCGCGGGCGGCCAGTTGGCCGAACCCGGCAACATCATCATCCGCCAACGCGGCACGAAATATCACCCCGGCACGAACGTCGGCATCGGCAAAGACCACACCATCTTCGCCACCGTCGAAGGCCACGTGAAGTTCCGCGAGATCAAGGAACGGATGTACGTTTCGGTGGAAGCGGAAGCGGCGAAGTAACTTTCAGCCCGTCCTATGTTTTGTGAAGAAAACGTCATTTCGCTGAAATGGCGTTTTCTTTTTGCCGGGAATATCCCCTATGCAGAAAAGCCTCGAACAAAACATTATCAAGTACGGGCTGTACAAGATATTCACGAAAAGGGTTTTTCTCCCCCTCATCCCCATCTTCCTGATCGATTACGGACATGTGAGCCTCGGCGATTTGGCGGCAATAGCCAGCCTTACGGCCATCGCCCGCATTCTTATGGAAGTCCCGACCGGGTATGTCGCGGACCGATGGGGCCATAAACCAACGCTGGTCTTTGGCTCCTTCCTGACCGCCATCTCCGTCTTGCCCTATATCTTCATCAACGGCTTTGCCGGAGGCCTGCTGGCCTCCGTCCTGTTTTCCGTCGGTTACGCTTTCACGGCGGGCACGGCGCAAGCCTTCATGCATGAAACGCTGATGGCCTTAAACAGAGAGAACGAATACAGCCGGGTCATGGGGCTGGCGCAAAGCCGGGGTTTGCTGGGCAATGTCCTGCTGATTTCCCTCGTCCCCCTGACCTACAAAATAGACCCGCTTATGCCGTTCGTGCTTGGCTTTGTGTGCCTCGCCGTGTCGTGCGCCCTTGCCTGCTCTTTCGTCAAGCCGCCCGTGCGCCCCATCGCGACCAATCGCCCCGGTCTCGCGCACCTCATCGCCAACCTTAAACATTTCCACACGGGAAAAAGCACGCGGCTTCAACTGCTGCTCGTGTTCATCCTGTTCGGGTTCACGTCGGCGGGTTACGACAGCGCCATCACGTTCCGCGAGGTTGAATTTAAAGCCATCGGGATTCCGGTTGACTATTTTGGCCTAATTCTGGCCGTCAGCAGCCTTCTGGCCGCGCTGGTCGGTCGCTATATCCATGTGCTGAAACGGCTGTCGGCGGCCTCGTTCTATGCGTTCGACATCCTTTACCTGTGCGCGGCCTATATTCTGATCGGAATAACAAAAGAACCCATCGTCATTGCCTTTGCTTTCATTCTGTTTCCCACCTACAGTAGGACACGGGACATTATTTTTGAATCGCATGTTTTTGAAGAATTTCCGAACTCGAACCACAAAGCGACGTTGATCTCCGTGTTGAACTTTTTTGCGCAAGCCAGCTCCGTGGGAGCGCCCCTCCTGCTCGCCTTTCTTGTTACCCAGACGGATTTGGGGCGGGGCCATTTGTTCTTTGGCCTAAGTCTCCTGCTGCTAACGACGCCGATCTTTCTGGGATACAAATTTTTTGCTAAAAAACAACGCCCGAAACAGGCCGCTGAGCTGAAAGACACACCGCTATGAAATTCCTCGACCAAGCCAAAATCTATATCAAGAGCGGCACCGGCGGCGCGGGTTGCGTCAGTTTTCGGCGCGAGAAATACATCGAATTCGGCGGCCCCGACGGCGGCAACGGCGGCAAGGGCGGCGACGTGATCTTTGAAGCCGCCGACAACCTCAACACACTGATCGACTATCGCTACCAGCAGCACCACGAAGCCAAAAACGGCCGTGGCGGCGCGGGCCGCAACCGCACCGGCGCGGACGGCGCGGACGTTGTCCTGAAAGTTCCCGTCGGCACGCAGATTCTGGCCGACGACAAGGAAACCATCCTCGCCGACTTCACGGAAAAGGGCCAACGCCTCGTGTTCCTCAAAGGCGGCGACGGCGGCTTCGGCAACCTGCATTTCACGACCGCGACCAACCGCGCCCCGCGCACCTACCTGCCCGGCTGGCCGGGCGAAGAGCGCGAGGTCTGGCTGCGTCTCAAACTCATCGCCGATGCCGGATTGATCGGACTGCCCAACGCCGGAAAATCGACCTTTCTCGCCGCCTGCACCGCCGCCAAGCCCAAGATCGCCGACTATCCCTTCACCACCCTGTCGCCCAACCTCGGCGTGGTGCGGATCGGCAAGCGCGGCAGCCGCAAGGAAGACGGCATGGATTTCGTGCTGGCGGACATTCCCGGCCTGATCGAAGGCGCGCACGAAGGCCATGGTCTCGGCGACCGTTTCCTCGGCCACGTCGAACGCACCAAGGTCATGCTCCACCTCATCGACGGCACCGACGAGGATGTCGTGAAGAACTACAAAACCGTCCGCGCCGAGTTAAAAGCCTACGGCAGCAACCTGAGCCGCAAAACGGAGATCATCGCGCTCAACAAATGCGACGCGCTCGATGCCACCACGATCAAAAGCAAGATCGCCGCGCTGAAAAAGGCCAGCCGCAAGGATGTCTATCCCATTTCCGCCGTCGCGCACATGGGCGTTGACGATGTCTTGCAACTCATGGTTAACAAGATCAAACGCTGACGTCTCAATACGCAAGTAAAAAATAGCTGTTACTTTGTCGATACGAGCCTGCTAAACGGTTCCACCCAACATAGGGCAAAACCTTCGGCTTGTATTCAACAGAGGACACCTAAGCGATGTCACACTCTCTACGCAACGCCTTCCTGGGCGCAGCCGCCTTTCTGCTGTCCACCCCAGCCACGCGCGCCATGATCACAACGCCCGCGCCGGAAAAGCCCGCCGAAGACGAGGCAGCATTAAGCGTAGAACAAAGCGCCCCCTTTATCATCATAACGCAAGACAAAGGCCCAAACGCGCCGTTGATCACAACCTTTTGCGGCATCGGCCTCGATGACGCGAAAGTAACGCGCCTGCCAGAAATTGATGTCCTCGCCATCGACGACCCCAACGAGAACAAGAGCGTGGTCTATCACTGGATGTCCGGCACCCCCGTCGCTGAAAAAGCTGACTCCTTCGATTCGAACCGAACCCTCGTCCAGACACCCTACGTTAGCCGCAGTTGCGTCTTTGACGGGGATGGCATGCCCACATCTTGCCGCGAGGCAACCCCGACCAGCCTTCGCGGCCAGATCACGGAAACAATGGCGGTGGTGCGTACGACCTGCGACCAAGTCGTGGCGGAACTCGTCGCGCAGAACGCCATCAACCACACTACCCTAAGCCCTGTACGGGACGCAGCCGCTGAATTGTTGCGAGTCCAAGCCAGCTATTCCGCCATCATTGCTCCAACCCAACGATCCGTCCTTGTCCTTCCGGCGCAATCCCCTTGACACGCGACTCCCTCTTCCCGACACTCGACACAAATCGAATCGGGGGGAGGATTCACGGGGATGGGTAAACTCTACAAAAACGCCGCCGAAGCGCTGGCTGGTTTGCTGCGCGACGACATGACCATTGCCGCAGGCGGTTTCGGCCTGTGCGGCATTCCCGAACATTGCATTGAGGCGATCGCCTTGTCCGGCGTAAAGGGGCTGACTCTGGTCAGCAACAACGCGGGCGTGGATGGCTTCGGGCTTGGCAAGATGATGGAACGCGGCCAGATCCGCAAAATGATTTCGTCCTACGTCGGCGAAAACAAGCTGTTCGCGGAACTCTATCTGTCGGGCAAGCTGGAGGTTGAGTTCAACCCGCAAGGCACGCTGGCCGAGCGCATGCGCGCCGGTGGCGCGGGCATCGCCGGTTTCTACACCCGCACCGGTGTCGGCACGATCGTCGCCGACGGCAAGGAAACGCGGACATTCGACGGCCAAGCCTATGTGCTGGAACGCGGCATCGTCTGCGACCTCTCCATCGTCAAGGCGTGGAAAGCGGACGAAGAGGGCAACCTCGTCTACCGCAAAACGGCGCGCAACTTTAACCCGCTTGCCGCGACCTGCGGACGGGTCACGGTCGTGGAAACCGAAGAGTTGGTTCCCGTCGGCCAGATCGACCCCGATCAGGTCCACACGCCGGGCCTTTTCGTGCAGCGCCTGTTCAAAGGCGACCACTTTGAAAAACGCATCGAGCAGCGCACCACGCGCAAAGCTTCTTAAGGAGCGACACCTATGCCTTGGACACGCGAAGATATGGCGGCCCGCGCCGCGCAAGAACTGAACGACGGTTTCTATGTCAACCTCGGCATCGGCATCCCGACGCTGGTGGCGAACTACATTCCTGCGGGAATGCATGTCGTGCTGCAAAGCGAAAACGGCATGCTGGGAGTCGGCCCCTTCCCGCTGGAAAGCGAGATCGACCCCGACCTCATCAACGCCGGAAAGCAAACGGTGTCGGAACTGCCCTATTCCAGCTATTTCGACAGCGCGACCTCCTTTGGCATGATCCGCGGCGGCCACATCGACCTCGCCGTCCTCGGCGCGATGCAGGTCTCCGAGCAAGGCGACATCGCCAACTGGATGGTGCCCGGCAAGATGGTCAAAGGCATGGGCGGCGCGATGGATCTCGTCGCGGGTGTCAAGCGCGTGATCGTCCTGATGGAACACAACGTCAAAGACGAAGCCAAACTGGTGAAAAAGTGCAACCTGCCCCTCACCGGCACGCGCGTCGTCAACAAGATCATCACCGATCTGGGCGAATTTGAATTCATGCCCGAAGGCCTAACTCTGGTCGCGGTCGCCCCCGGCGTCACCGTCGACGAAATCAAGGCCCGCACCGAAGCCGCCTTCAGGGTGGCATTGCACTAAGGTTTTCTCCCGGCTCCGGCAACACTTCGTACAGAAGATAGTTGCCGGGCTGGGGTAAATCGACGCGCCGGAGCCACGCAGCCCCTTCGCCGTCCGCCAAGCGCCGGATCAAGCCGTCATCGTCCGCTGCGTCAGCGCCGCCTTCACCCGCCTCCATGCGCCCAAACAGGCGATAGACCTCCGGCACCGAACGGCACACCAGAACCAGATCAACCCGATGCCGCCGCGCGATTTGCGCGGCTTCGGCGGAATCGTGCGTAGAAAAAAACCGCATCGAATCCAGATTGCCCGCCGCGTTGTTGTACGGCGCGGCAACGACCGCATGCCGCGTCTTGTAAAGAAGATACGCCCCGTCGTTCATCATATTCATAATCAAGCGCGGCGGCCCCTCCGCCAAGGCAGAGCCGTTGAGATAAGAGTCCAGAACGCTGGGATCGCAGGAGGCTGAACGGGACTGCACCGGAAACAAAACCAAGCCCTTGTAACCCAGCGTTCCATCGAGCAAAGCCGGAAACAACAACGCGGGCAACGGCCCCACCAACAGGACAAGCCCCACCCGCGCCCAAACCCGTTCACGCCCCGGAAACACGGACGGAATCCACCCCCAACCGCGCCACAACAAAGCCGTCAAAGGCACGATGCTGAACAGGCAGGCATAATACATATACCGCCCCTGATAAAACGCCGCCAACGCCAGCGCCGCCAGATTCAAAACCGCGACCGGCCACCACAGCCAGCGCCCATCCGCCCTCTGCCGCACAGCAAAGCCAACCGCCGCCGCCAGCCCCAACAGCGGCAACAGCATATGCAAGACGGCCAGAAGCGGCGACGGCCCCAGCCGCAGAAACGGCTTGGCTTCATGGATGAAGTGGAAGTAAAGCGCCGTAAGATCCTTATCCATCGCGCCATACGGCCCCACGACAAGATCGGGAAAACGCGCCAGAAATACCGCGCCCAACACCGCCGCCAAACCGCACCCGACCCCATAACGCAACCGGCCAGAGCCGAACCGCGAAGCCACGGCCACCCCGGCGCAACACACCGCCACGCTGCCCGCCAACACGACATAGATGATGGAATAAGCCAACGGATCGGCCTCGAACCACCCCGAAGGCGGCCTGAACGACGCAAGAAACACAGCGCCAAAGCCATAGAACGATGCGCCAAAAACCACCCCCGATCGCGCCGCAACCCGTCCCTTCGCCATCATCCACACGCCAACCCATGCCGAAAGCAGCAGCGCCCACGGCAAAGTCTCCAACGCCACAGTCAACCCCAGCGCCAGACAAAACCCTGCGCCCGCCGCCGCCTTCGTGGATTCAGGCGCTATCATCAACCGCGCCACGCCCATAAAGGCCATGGCGACAATCAGCGCCGCCAGCCCATGATGATCCACGCGCCCCGGCGAAAATTGAAACATCAGTTGCGGACAGAACAACGCGACAAACGCCGCCGCCCCCGTCCATTCTTGTGACACAAAGCTCCGCGCCAAACCGCGCAACACGGCCAAAAAACCCGCAAAGAGCATCAACGGCCACACCGCCGCCGTGATCGTCGAAGCCGCGATCCAATCCATCCCGGCCGCATGCAAAGCCAGAATCATCGCCGCCAAGGGCACTTCGGCCACGCGCGCAAAATGAATGAACGCGCCGTCCGGCGGATTGAGCCTGTGCTGCGCCAGATCGAACCAACCCTGCCCCTTGATCCAGTCCAGCACATGCGCCAGCCGCATATAGTCGTCGGAGTCGGTCAACGCGCCGCGCAAAATCGGGCTGTCTGGATCAACAAGGAAACACCCCGCGAAATACGCCCACACGATAACCGCCAACCCGGAAAAGGGCGGACGGAACGGTGCCGCGAGCGCGGCGAGAAACCGAGATGCTGTCATAAAAAAGCGGCCACGCGCGCCAGAGCCAAGGAACACCGCTCAAAAATAGCATTCCTCTCCCGCCAGCGGAAGCCAATTGCGGAAAATCCAGCGACAAGGCAAACTGCGCCCGCCTCGCTCTTCACCAGAACCCGTGTGTGCCATGACCGCTTTCCCCGACGATATGACCATAGCCCGTCAAGCCGTCCTGTCGCCCATCGAAGCCATCGGTACCAAAATCGACCTGCCGCCCGAAGCGCTCTACCGCTATGGCCCCTACAAAGCCAAGCTCGATCTGGCCGCGATCAACGGGCTAAGCCAAGCCGCAAACGCCAAGCTGATCCTCGTTACCGCCATCAGCCCCACGCCCGCAGGCGAAGGCAAGACCACGACCACCATCGGCCTCGGCGACGCGCTGGCGCGGCAGGGGCGCAAAACGCTCGTGTGCCTGCGCGAACCGTCGCTCGGTCCCTGCTTTGGCATGAAGGGCGGCGCAACCGGCGGCGGCCACGCCCAAGTCGCCCCCATGGACGAAATCAACCTCCACTTCACCGGCGATTTCCACGCCATCACCGCCGCCAACAATCTGCTGGCGGCGCTGGTGGATAACCACATCTATTGGGGCAACGCGCTGGGGATCGACCCCGCCAAGGTTTCGTTGCGGCGTTGCATGGACATGAACGACCGCGCGTTGCGGCAAATCGTCGTAGGCCTCGGCAACAACGGCCAGACGCGCGAAGACGGCTTCGCCATCACCGTCGCCTCGGAAGTCATGGCGATCTTCTGCCTCGCCCGCTCGCTGAGCGACCTTGAGGAACGGCTGGGACGCATCGTCATCGGCCAGAGCTTCGACAAAAAGCCCATCACCGCGAAAGACCTGCAAGCCGCGCCCGCCATGACCGCCCTGCTGCGCGACGCGTTCCAACCCAATCTGGTTCAAACGCTGGAAGGCACCCCCACGCTCGTGCACGGCGGCCCCTTCGCCAACATCGCGCACGGCTGCAATTCGGTGATGGCGACGCAAACGGCGCTCAAACTCGCGGACTATGTGGTGACCGAAGCGGGCTTCGGCGCGGATCTCGGCGCGGAGAAGTTCTTCAACATCAAGTGCCGTCAGGCAAGCTTGCGTCCCGCCGCCGCCGTCGTGGTGGCGACCGTGCGCGCCCTGAAAATGCATGGCGGCGTAGCCAAAAAAGACCTGAGCGTTGAAAACACCGCCGCCGTGACGGCAGGCCTCGGCAACCTGCTGCGCCACATCGAAAACATGCAGAAATTCGGCGTTCCCGTCGCCGTGGCGATCAACCACTTCACCGCCGACACCGCCGCCGAAACCGACATCGTCCGCAGCGCCTGCGAACGCATCGGCATCACCGCGCACGTCTGCCGCCACTGGGCCGAAGGCGGCAAAGGCGCGCTGGAACTGGCCGGAACCGTGGCCGCGCTGGCGGAAAGCGGCATCGCCGACTTCAGGCCGCTGTATCCCGACGCGCTGCCGCTGGTCGAAAAAATCCGCGCCGTGGCCTGTGAAATCTACCGCGCCAACGCCATCGACATCGCCCCCGCCGCTCTGCGCAAGCTGGAGCGTTATGAAGCCGAAGGCTTTGGCGCGTTACCGGTTTGCATGGCCAAGACGCAATACAGCTTTTCGACCGATCCCGACCGGCGCGGCGCGCCTGAAGGCCACATCGTGCCCGTGCGCGACGTGCAGCTTTCGGCCGGAGCCGGTTTCGTCGTCGCGCTCTGCGGCGACATCATGACCATGCCCGGCCTGCCGCGCGATCCTGCGGCGCACCGCATTCGCGTCAACGAGGCCGGGTTGATCGAAGGGCTGTTCTAAGCCCTTCTCTCACAGTCACATTACCGCGCCTGATACGCCGCCAGCACCGCCGACGTGACGATGTCGGAAACGGTCGAGCTGATACGCAAGATCTGCACCGGCTTGTCAAAACCGTCCATGATCGGACCGATCATATTCACGCCGCCGATGTTCTCCAACAGCTTGGCCGCGATGTGCGCCGCCTGCAAGTTGGGCATGACGAGAATGTTGGCCGGGCCGGTCAGACGGCAGAACGGGTAAAGCCGCTTCATCAACGGGTAATTGAGCGCGATGTCCACCGACATCTCGCCGTCATACTCGAACTTCACGCCGCGCTGATCCAAGACCTTGACGGCGGCGCGAATGCGTTCGGCATGATCGCGCTGAGGTTGGCCAAAACTGGCGAAGGACAGCATCGCCACGCGCGGCTCATGTCCCAAACGCTGCGCCCACTCCGCCGCGCGAATAGCGATGTCCGCCATACGCTCCGGCGACGGAGTCACATTCACCGCCGTATCGGCCAGAAACACCGTGTGATCCTGCGCGATGCCGATCGACAAGCCGAACGCGCCGGAGGGCGCCGAAACATCGATCACATGCCGCACATCGTCATAGTTGACGATAAAGTTGCGCGTCAGTCCCGTGACCATGGCATCAGCATCGCCCGTCGCCACCATACTGGCCGCAAAGACGTTGCGGTTCTGGTTGATCATGCGTTGGCAATCGCGCTGCATATAGCCTTGGCGATGCAAACGTTGATACAGGTTATCGCTATACTTGGCGCTGTGGGTCGAAATCTTGGCGTTTTGAATCTCGATCTCGACTTCCTCCGGCAAGGCCAGAGCCGCGATCTGATCCCGAATGACATCGTCGCGCCCCACCAGAATGGGTGTGCCGAGGCCCGCCGCCTTGAACTGAATCGCGGCGCGGATGATCCGCTCGTCCTCGCCTTCCGCAAACACGACGCGGCTCGGTTTGTTCCGTGCCTGTTCAAAGATCAGCTCGAGGCTGTCCGCTGTCGGATCGAGGCGCGCGCGCAGCTCGCGCCGGTAAGCGTCGAGATCCTTGATCGGACGCCGCGCCACGCCGGTGCGCATAGCCGCCTCGGCCACCGCGACGGGAACGCGGGTGATGAGGCGCGAGTCGAACGGCACCGGAATGATATAGTCCCGCCCATAGCGCAAACGACGGCCGCCATAGGCCGCCGCGACTTCGTCCGGCACGTCTTCGCGCGCCAACTCAGCCAGAGCCTTGACCGCCGCCAACTTCATCTCGTCATTGATGGTGGAAGCCCGCGCATCCAAAGCGCCACGGAAAATATAGGGAAAACCCAAAACATTGTTGACCTGATTCGGATAATCGGAACGCCCGGTAGCGACAATCGCATCCTCACGAACGCGATGGACTTCTTCCGGCGTAATTTCAGGATCAGGGTTGGCCATGGCGAAAATGATCGGCTTCTTGGCCATCGACTTGACCATCTCGGCCGTCACGCAGCCCTTGGCAGACAGACCAACAAAGACGTCCGCGCCTTTGATGGCGTCGGCAAGCGTGCGCGCCTTGG
The DNA here is from genome assembly GCA_903919315.1 of uncultured Pseudomonadota bacterium. GTDB lineage: Bacteria > Pseudomonadota > Alphaproteobacteria > UBA9219 > UBA9219 > CAIXHP01. The sequence continues at coordinate 130,184 of CAIXHP010000032.1, forward strand.
TCTCGATGGCGAAACCTGATTTCCACTGGTTCATGCCCTCGGCGCGGCCCTTGTAGATTACGCCCTTTTGATCGCACATCGTGATGTTTTGAGGCGGCAGACCCATGGCTTTGAACAACTCCGCGCAAGCGATAGCCGCCGCGCCCGCGCCGTTCACGACCATGCGGGTCTTCTTGATATCGCGCCCCGTCAGATGGAGAGCGTTGAACAACCCCGCCGAAGCGATAATGGCCGTGCCGTGCTGGTCGTCGTGGAAAACAGGAATGTCCATGATCTCGCGCAGACGCTGCTCGATGATAAAGCACTCCGGAGCCTTGATGTCTTCCAGATTGATGCCGCCGAACGACGGGCCGAGGAAACGGACGCAATTGACGAACTCTTCGACATCTTCGGTTGAAACCTCAATGTCGATCCCATCCACGTCGGCGAAACGCTTGAACAGCACCGCCTTGCCTTCCATGACCGGCTTGGAGGCCAACGCCCCCAGATTGCCGAGTCCCAGAACAGCCGTGCCGTTGGAAATGATCGCCACCATATTGCCCCGCGCCGTGTAGTCATAGACCGCGTCGGGGTTCTTATGAATCCGCAAACAAGGCGCGGCCACGCCCGGCGAATACGCCAACGACAAATCGCGAGCGGTCGTCAGGGGCTTGGTGGGCGAGATCTGCAGCTTGCCGGGACGGCCCTGCGCGTGGAGCGCCAAAGCTTCTTCGTCCGTCACGCGACCTTGGGTATCAGTCATGATTTCTCCATAAATTCCATGATTTTTCATATGTTTTCGAGTCAAACCCCGGAAACGACGGCGCATATTAGCGAGATTTTAGCGAGTTAACCATAGACTCTATCATGGATTAAAAAATCTTAATCCATTGGTCATCTCGCCGTTTCGAATCTGATTCGTTCACCGAACGCACCCGCAGGATTGTCTTGTCACACCGCGACGACATCGGCATCTCCCCCACGCCCCGGCGCCAAGCGACGGATGGCGGCTGGGCTTTCGCGGTCGGCGCGTTGCTCGCGTTCGTCGTCCTCCTGCTCGCCCCCGCATGGGCCAGCGCCGCCGATCTGATCGACGCCCCGACCGTGACCAAGACCGCAACGGCGCTCCTCGCGCCGTCGGTCGATGAGACCCGGAATCTCATCTTTGGCCTGTTCATCGGCGTCATGCTGACGGCCTCGCTCTATCTGTTCTTCATTTGGATCATTCTGCATGATCGCGGCCAAGTGTTCCTGATGCTGTTTCTGGTCTGCCTGACCGTCAACATGATCAGCGCCAACGACAATCTGATGAGCCAACTCGGATTCCAAAGCCAGGCCATGATCAGCCTGTTGCGAATCTACAGCTTAATCTTGTCCTACATTCTCAGCATTTTCTTCACTTACTATTTTCTCGAAATCGACGCGCACTTTCCGGGTTTGCGCACGCCGTTGTTCTTGTTGGCAGGACTGTTGCTGCTGCTGTTGCTCTACGCCGTCTTTGACCAGCGCCCCGTGCGCTTTGCCCTGCCCACGCTGGGCACACTGGCCATCGCGGGCGTTCTGGCGACCAGTCTCGGCACGCTGCGAAACCGCGTCAGCGGCAGCATGACCCACATCATCGCCTTCAGCTTCTTTCTGCTCGGCGGTTTGGTGGAGCCTCTCTACGACCTCGGCTACATCGTGGACATCGAACAAGGCAAGACTTTCGCCAACGCCGCCTTCTCGCTCGCCGCCGTTCTGTTCGCCATCGTCATCGCCGGTCAGTTCGCCACGCGCCAAGAAGAAAAAGAACGCGCGTTGGAAGTCAGCAACGAGCGCTTCGCGCTGGCGGCGCGCGGATCGAACGAAGGCCTGTTCGACTGGAACCTCGCGACAAACGAAGTGTTCTTCTCGGAACAATTCAAAAAACTTTTAGGCGCACCCATCGAACACAACCGCAAAGGACTAAAAACATGGGTGCGCCTGATCGCGCCTGCGGATCGCGTCACCGTCTTTCGCGCCCTGCACGGCTTCCGCGAGCATCGGCAAGCCACGACCATCAATTTCGAATACCGCATCCGGCGATCCGACGGCAGTTGGCGCTGGCTGCACACCAAAGCGGTGGCGACGCGCAATCCCTTTAACAATCAGGTCGTGCGGTTCGTCGGCTCCATCGGCGACATCACCGCGCGCAAGCGCGGCGAGGCGGAGCTGAGGGCCAGCGAAACGCGTTTCCGCAGCATCACCGAAGCCCACCCGGTGCCGGTTCTGATCGTCCCGCTGCAAGACGGCCCGCTGCTTTACGCCAGTCCCGGCGCGGAAACCCTGCTGGGCATGCCGCACGGTACGCTTCTCAGCCACAAACTGAATCGCTTCCTCACCAAGGCGGCCGAACGCAAAGAGCTGGTCGCCTCGATGAACGCCGGTCACGAAGTCAACCTGCGCGAAGTCGCCATCACACAGGGCGACGGAAACTCCTTGATCGTCGCCCTGTCGGCGCGTCGCATCAATTACCAGAATCAAGCGGCGATGGTGATCGGCCTGTACGACCTGACCGAACGCAAACGCGCCGAAGAGCAAATCGCCAAGCAACAGGAAGCCCTGCAACAAAGCGAAAAGATGGCCGCGCTGGGCGGTCTGCTCGCGGGTGTCGCGCACGAGCTGAACAACCCGCTGTCCGTCGTCGTGGGCCAAGCCACCCTGCTGATCGAAAGCTCGCAGGAAGCCAAGGTCACGACCCGCGCCGAAAAGATATTCAAGGCGGCGGATCGCTGCTCGCGCATCGTCAAAAGCTTTCTCGCCCTCGCCCGCCGCAAACCGCCGGAGCGCAAGCCGATCGACCTCAACGCGACCATCAACGCCGCGCTGGAACTGCTGAACTATCAGTTCCGCAACGAAAACGTCGATGTCACGCTGGATCTCGCTCCGAATCTGCCCTCGATCAACGGCGACGGCGACCAGATGACGCAAGTCTTCACCAACCTCGCGCTCAACGCCGCTCAAGCCATGCACGACTGGACCGGCGCGCGCCACCTGACCATCCGCACGGAAACGCAAGGCGACAAAGTGATGGTCATAGTCCGCGACACGGGGCCGGGCATCGCTCCCGCGATCAAGCCGCGCGTGTTCGAACCCTTCTTCACGACCAAGAGCGGCGCGGGCGGCACAGGTGTCGGGCTGGCGTTGTGCCTCAACATCATCGAAACGCACGGCGGCCAATTGCAGCTTGAAGACACCCCCGGCGGTGGCGCGACATTCCTTGTCACCCTGCCGACCGTGACCGCCGGAAGCGCCGCCTCAAGCGACGAGGCCGCGCCGCCGGTCGCGTTGCCGTCCGCCCTGAACATCCTGTTGGTGGACGACGAGGTGGAACTGGCGCAGACTCTGGCCGATCTTCTGGAACCCGACGGCCACCGCATCGCCATCGCCGCCAACGGCGCTATCGCCTTGGACAAGCTCAGAAAAGACAACTACGACGTGATCGTCAGCGACTTGCGAATGCCCGTGCTGGACGGTCCGGGGCTTTACGCCGAATTGACCAAAACCATGCCGCATTACGTCAAACGGATCCTCTATGTGACCGGCGACACGCTCTCGCCGCACGTTCAATCCTTCCTCAGCGGAACGCCCGTGCCGGTGATCGAAAAACCCTATCGTCTGGCCGATGTCCGCCGCGCCATCGGCGAACTGTTGAACAAACCCGCCCAATAGAGCAACATGGGCCACAGTCGAATCGACTCCGCCCTGCCCGCCGTCTGAGGAATATTCCATGCGCCTTCTGGTTATCGACGACGAAGAAGACATCTGCGACACGATCGCGGAAATCGCTGCCGCGCGCGGATTCGAAGTGGCGACGATCAACGACCCCGCTGCCGTCGCCGCAAAGCTGGAGCAATTCCCCCCCGACATTATCATCATGGATCTGATGATGCCGGGCATCGACGGCGTGGAACTGCTGCGCCTGATGGTCGACAAGGTGAAAAACGCCAAAATATGCCTGATGAGCGGCAGCGACACGCGCGTGCTGAACAGCGCCCGCCGCCTCGGCAGCGCCCACGGACTCGATGTCGTCGCCGCGATGGAAAAGCCCATCGACATCGCCGTACTGCGTGCCACGCTCGACGATCTGGCGGGCAAGGGCAAAACCATCGAAAGCACCGACATCGCCCACGCTCTCGCGCTGGGACAAATGGTTCTCCATTACCAGCCGGTGATCGAAATCGCGACCCGCCGCGTCAAGGGCGCGGAAGCCCTGATCCGTTGGGCGCATCCCGTGCGCGGCATCTTGCCGCCCGCCGATTTTCTGGATCAGCTCGTCGCCGAAGGCCTGATGCAACCGCTGACCGAGCACGTCATCAACACCGCCGTGCAGCAAGCCGCAAAGTGGCATCAGGCGGGCGAAGAGCTAACCGTGGCGATGAACGTCACCGCCTCGTCGCTGCTTGAACTTAATCTCCCCGACCGACTGATTGATCTGTGCAAACAGCACGAAGTACCGCCCGAACGCATCATTCTGGAAGTCACCGAAAACGAGGCTATGCTCGACGTGACGCGCACGATGGATGTCCTGCTGCGCATGCGCATTCGCAACGTCGGCGTCTCGATCGACGATTTCGGCACCGGCCACTCCTCGTTGCGCGAGTTGCAACGCATGCCCTTCAGCGAAATGAAGATTGACAAAAGCTTCGTCGTCGACATGGCAACCAACAAGGACTGCCTCGTCATCGTCAATTCGATCATCGACCTCGGCCATAACCTCGGCCTCAAAGTGATCGCCGAAGGCGTGGAGGACGTGCGTATATGGCGCATGCTGACCGAAAAACGCTGCGATTTCGCGCAGGGCTTCTACATGGCCAAAGCCATGCCGCCCGACGAATTCGACCGCTGGCTGACCAGCTGGCGCGAGATGACGCCGGAATAGCGCTCCCAGGCGCTCGACGACCGCCCCGTTCCGCGCTATCACCGTGACCTGAACTTTGAGGATTCCCTGTCATGGCGCAAACGCCCTTTTCCGACCCGCAAGCCTCCGCCGCGAGCCTCGCCGACCAGTTGCAAGACCTGATCGCCCAAGCCAAACGCGCCGGAGCGGATGCGGCGGACGCATTGCTGGTGAACGCCACGTCGTTGTCGGTCGGCTGGCGCGGCGGCAAGCTGGAATCGCTGGAGCAAGCGGAGTCCGGCGACCTCGGCCTGCGCGTTTTGATCGGCAAGCGGCAAGCCATCGTCTCCACCACCGACCGCCGCCCCGCGACGCTGAAGGAATTGGTGGAACGCGCCGTGGCGATGGCCAAGGCCGCGCCCGAGGACGAATTCTGCGGCATCGCCGCGCCGGACGAAATCGCCACGTCCGTCCCCCAGCTCCGCCTCGCCGATGCTTTCGACGTCGATGCCCCGCGCCTGATCAACCGGGCGCGTGAAGCCGAAGAAGCCGCGCTCGCCGTCTCAGGCGTGACGCAGTGCGAAAGCACCGATGCCAGCGCAGGCCAGTACACCGTCGCGATGGCCGCCAGCAACGGCTTTGCGGGCCACTACCACCGCACCAGTTACGGCATCAGCGCCTCCGTCCTCGCGGGCGAAGGCACCAACATGGAAACCGACTACGACTACGCCGCCGCCGCGTTCCAATCCGACCTGCCCTCCGCCGCCAGCATCGGCCAACGCGCCGGAGAACGCACGGTCAAAAGTCTCGGCGCGCGCAAAATGCTGACCTGCCAAGTCCCCGTGATCCTCGACCCGCGCGTTGCCAACGGCCTGTTGCAACATCTGGCGGGTGCTATTTCCGGCTCCAGCATCGCACGCGGCACCAGTTTTCTGAAAGATCATATGGGCGAGCGCGTGTTTTCGGACGCGATCACGATCATCGACGATCCGTTCCGCGAGCGAGGCCTACGCTCCCGCGCCTTCGACGGCGAAGGCTTGTTGCCGTCGCGTCGCAACATCATCGACAAAGGGGTGCTGACGACGTGGCTTCTTGATCTGCGCTCAGCCCGCCAACTGGGGCTGAAAAGCACCGGCCACGCCAGCCGTGGCGCGGGCAGCCTGCCCAGCCCCTCGCCCAGCAACCTCTATCTCGAACCCGGCCCGCTCAGCCCCGCCGAGCTTATGCGGAACATTAAAGAAGGCCTCTATGTCACTGGATTAATGGGCATGGGAGTCAACAATGTGACGGGTGACTACAGCCGCGCCGCCAAAGGCTTCTGGATCGAGAACGGCACCCTGACCTTCCCCGTGAGCGAACTCACAATCGCCAGCAACCTCAAAGACATGTTCCGCAATGTTACGGCGGCAAATGATCTGGAATTCCTCCACGGCATCGATTCGCCTACCCTGCGTCTCGAAAACATGACCGTGGCGGGCCTATAGCCCCGCCATCTCCGCCTCAATCGCTCCGCAAAGATAGTGGTAGAGGCAGATATGCACCTGCTGGATCAACGCCGTGGTCTTGCTGGGCGCGTCCAGCAGCACGTCGCACAGAGGCGCGAGCTTGCCGCCACCCTCGCCCGTCAAGCCGATCACGCTCACCCCCATCGCCCGCGCTTTCTCGGCGGCCTGCACGATGCTGGGCGAATTGCCGCTGGTGCTGATGGCGATCAAAACGCCGCCCGCGCGGCCATAAGCTTCCACCTGCCGCGCGAATACGGACGCATAGTCGTAATCATTGGCCCACGCCGTCAGTGTCGCCGGATTGTCGGCAAGACAAATACAATTCAGTCCCTTGCGCTCCTTCACAAAGCGCCCCACCAATTCACCAGCGATGTGCATAGCGTCCGCCGCCGACCCGCCGTTGCCGCACACCAACAGCGACGCGCCCCCGCGCAGCGCCGTCACGCACAGGCGCACCGCCTCCTCCATCTTTGCATCGGGCACATGGGCGACGGCAGCGCGAATGACTTCGGCGGACTGATCGAGATAAGCGGCAAGCGACATGTTTTCTCCGGCCAGAAAGTTCAGGAAGACGGCGACGCCTCAGTCGCTTGGCGGATCCAGTCCAGATAATCCGGCACGCCCGCCGCGAGAGGCAAAGCCACAATGCATGGGCAGGAATAAGAGTGCAAGACCCTCACCCGCGCCGCCAAAGCGTCAAACAACGCCGCGCGCGTCTTGGCAATCAGAACGCACTCGTCCCCCGCCTCGATTTTGCCCTGCCAACGATAAATCGAACGCATGCCGGGCAGGATATTGACGCACGCCGCCAGCCGTTCCTCCACCACCGCCCGCCCAATCCGCTCGGCCTCGGCCAAGTCGCGCGTCGTCACATAGACCATGAGGCACGAAGTCATCGCTTACCGCCTTCCGTCAAAACCGTTTCAACAACCGGTCGATATAGTCGCGTTCCGCCTTAGGCCGTCCGCTCTCGCCCGCCCGGCGCTGAAGCTCGTCAAGAATCTCGCGAACGCGTTGCCGCGTGATCTGATCGGGAATTTTCACCCCCTCGCCATCCCGCAACGCCCCTGAGGAACGCCCGAAAGGATCGCGTCCCGACAGGCCATCTTGCCCGCCGGACCCCGCCTGAGCCTGCATCCGCTCCCGCATCGCCTGCACGCCCTTTTGCAGCGCGGCGACCGCCTCGCCCTGCTCGTTTTGCGCGACAGGCCAATCCCCACGTCCCAGCGCCGCCGCCGCGCCCTCCATCGCCGCCGCGCCTTCGTTGAGTTCGTCAGGTGCGCCGTTTTTCTTGCCGATCAAATCGCGCAACTTGCGCAGCAATTCGTTTTGCTTCACGGCCAGTTTTTGCGCGTCCTGCGGCGACGGAGTCCGCCCCGCCTCATGCGCTACCTTGAACGTCTGATCCAGCAATTGCTGCTGCGCCTTGGCGAGATCACGCGCCGCGTTCATTTGCCGCACCAGAGCCTTTTGCTCCGCCGAAAGACGCGGCGGCGCGGTTTGGATGTTTTCGATCAACTGCTGCAATTGCTCCAACCGGCGCCGCGCCTCGTCGCGCGATCCCGCCGCCGACAAGCCGCGCATCTGATCAAGCATCCGGCGCAAATCGTCGGGAGTCAGAACGTTGGAAGAAGCCCCGCCCAGAGCCAAATCCTCCGATGCCGCCGGTTGCCGCGCCATCAGACCATCCAGATACCGCGCCAACGCGATTTGATACCGGTCGATCAACGCCTGTATCTGCGCCTCGCTGGCCCCTTGCGCGAGCGCCGCCGCCAGATCACGCTGAGCATCGCGGAAAGTCTTCTGCGCCTGCCCGACCGAACCGTCCTCGATTCGCGCCGCCGTTTGCCACATCACGTCCGCAACCTTGGCGATCGTGTCGTCCTCGCGTCCCAAAACCAACCGCACCGCCGCCGTGCACAACGCCATCATGACCACCGCGTCGCCGCGATAGGAACCGGTCTGCCGCGCCATCCCCGCCATCATGTTGGCCGTGGTCTCGCGCGAATGTTCGTCCGGTTGCTGCAACAAACGCTTGCGCGCCATACCCAACGCCCGCGCCAACGGATGCAAAAAGTCGCGTTCCGGCAGCGTGTAAAGCGCCTTCGCGCTCTGCGCCACATGTCCGGCAGCGTCGGTGGCGACCAGTTGCACCTCGACCGGCAAGCCCGCCCACGCCAAAGGAGTCAAATCCTGAAAATCTACCTGCTTGACCTGCTTGGCCTGCGGCGCGGCCAACGCCACCTCCACCGGTTCGCCGCTCAACCCCGGCACCGACATAGTCGGCGTCACGCGAAGAGCAACCGTTTGCACGCCATAATCGTCCGAAGCTTCATACGCCAAACGCGTCGTTTTCTGCGCGGTAGGGGTCGGCGGCTCCACGAACGCGACCTGCGGCGGCGTATCGGGCACAAGCCGCACGCGCCACGAACCCAAACGGTGCCACCCGCGCCGCAGCGCGATGGCTTCGCCGCGCGTCAAGGTCGTCGTGGCGGCAAAGTCGCCGTGATCGTCGGGGCTGAGGCGAATCGTCGCGCCGTTCGCCTCCAGCGTGGGCGCGTCGCCGCGCTCCGCCCAATGCACGCTGAGAACGCTGCCCTCCGGCACCGCAATCACTTCGTCGGCAAGACGGTCGCCCGAAGGCGTGGCGATCATGATCGGCGGCAGAGCAGTATACTCCGGCGGCGCGATCCACGCGTTCAACATCACCGGCACAGGCCGGACATCCGGACGCAACGGCGGATTGAGCGCCGCCCACAACGCGCCGCCCCAGCCGCCCCAACTTAACCCCATCCCCGTGACCAACAAAACCGCCACAGCATAACGAACGGCATAGGGATCGCGCTCGGCAAAACGAAGCCCCCAGCGCGGAACCCGGAGATTCTTCAACTGCGCCGCGCTACGTTCGACATGCGCGCGCCACAGCAGATGTTGCGCTTCGTCCGCAAAACCCGCCAAGCGATCATCCATAACGTCAAGCGGCCTGTGCGCCAAACGGTTCGCAGCCTCCAGCCGCCGCCGCGCCAGCGCCGAAGGCGGCGCGCGGTAATGCTCGCGCGCGAACCGCAGCGCCGCAAAAAACCAAGCCGTGAATAGCGCCAGCAACGCCATATGCGCCCAAGGATAAAGCGCCGCAAAAATCCCCAGCCACGCAAAAGCAACGAACACGCCCGCCACCATCGCGGGCAAAGCCGCCGCGCTGGCATAAGCCTCAAGTCGGACGATCAGTTCGGCGAGCGCAAGCGAAAGCCCTGCCCGCGCTTGAGCCGAAGAAGCCGTCTTGGAGCGACGGCGAATCGCAAACCTCGACTTGCTCACCTACTCCTCCGATAGCCGTCGCGAACGCCAACAGGCCCGATGCGCTCAAACCGCCGGATCAAACCGCGCGATCGGAGGCCAGCCATTCCGGCATAGATTCCCACGCCATCTGCTCCGCCACGGAAAGGCGTCGCCGCACCACCGCATGGCGGGCGCCGTCGACGAGAACTTCGGGAATCAGGGGACGGCCATTGTAGACCGACGACATCGCCGCGCCATACGCGCCGCCCTGCAAGATGGCAACCAAGTCCCCCGCCTGCATCTTGGGCAACGAATAATTTTTGCCGAACATATCGCCCGTCTCGCACACCGGCCCGACGACATCGACCGTCTCGGTCTCCGCATCGCCGGACGAACGCACGGCGACGATCCCGTGCCGCGCTTCGTACATCGCGGGCCGTATGAGGTCGTTCATGCCCGCGTCCAGAACCAGAAATTTCTTGGTCACGCCTTGCTTGACGTAAACCACGCGGCTGACCAAAACGCCCGCGTCGCCGACCAGACGGCGGCCCGGCTCGAAAATGACCGCGCAACCGAGCGGCGCGATTTCGTCATGCACCACGGCGGCATAATCGGCGAAAGGCGCGAGCTTTTGGCCGTCATAGGGAATACCGACACCGCCGCCGAGGTCGAGCCGCTCGATCTTCACGCCCCGCGCGCGGCAGGATTTCACAAGATCGGCCAGCTTGCGATAAGCCAGACGGAACGGCTCGTAATCCATGACGTGCGTGCCGACATGAACGGAAAAGCCTTTAAAATCCAGCCCCGGCAAGGTGGTCGCCAGCCGGATCGCCTCGTCAAGCTGCGCCATTTCAATGCCGAACTTGGTTTCCTTGTGGCCGGTGGCCAAATGCTTATGGGTCTTCGCGTCCACGTCCGGATTGACGCGCAACATAACTGGAGTCGTGACGCCCAACTCAACGGCCACGCTGCTGATGACGGGCAACTCCGACAAAGACTCGGCGTTGATCTGACGAATCCGCGCCTTGATGGCCGCCATGATTTCGTCGCGCCGTTTCCCCGCGCCGGAATACACGATCTTTTCAGGCTTCACGCCCGCTTGCATGGCGCGCTCCAATTCGCCCGCCGCCGTGATGTCCGCTCCCGCGCCGCAAGCGGCCAGCGTGCGGATCACGGCAAGGTTCGCGTTGGATTTGACCGCAAAGCAAATCGTGGCATCCATGTCGGCAAACGGCGCGGCAAAGTCGCGATAGTTGCGCTGCAACTGCTGCGTCGAATAGCAATAGAACGGCGTTCCCACCTCGTCGGCGATTTCGGCCAGAGGCAGAGTCTCGGCGCAAAGGGTGCCGTTGCGGTAAGAAAAAGCGGAAGAAGTCATGGTTGAGGATCCATCGTAGGGTCTGGGTAAATGCGTGGAAACGCGTCCTTGCCGACACCCGGCGGCGGATCGACCCGCCCCGGTTTCTTGCCGCACCCCGACAGAGCGCAGCCGACAGCCAACACCAAAACAATCACGATCAACCGTGATGCGGCATTGACGACACGAAGGCGAATAAAGTCTAACATGGCATCCATCGTTAAAATCCGGCCTGACACCTTAGAATGTATAACCGTCTGTTCGCAACCATCCTTTTGCTGTTTGCCCTGAGCCTCGGCCCGGCGCGGGCCGCCGACGCGCCCCAACCCTTTGGCGGACGCTGGCAAGCCGCGCCGCCGTCCCGCGAAGCGCCCGCCCTTGTTTTTAAGGACGGCAACGGCCAAGACATCGCGCTACGCGATTTCAGAGGCCGCGTGGTTCTGCTCAACGTCTGGGCGACATGGTGCGCCCCCTGCGTCGCGGAAATGCCGTCGCTGGATCGGCTCGCGGCCCAAATGGAATCGCCGCGCTTCGCCGTTGTGGCCCTAAACACGGACAGGCGCGGCGATGTCGTCGCACCGAGATTTTACAAGACCCACGCGCTCTCCCACCTTAAAACCTATGTGGACTTCGCCGGAACGGCCATGACGCGGCTCGACCTGCGCAGCCTCCCGTCAACGATCCTGATCGGCGCGGACGGCAAGGAAATAGGCCGACTGGAGGCAAGCGCGGACTGGACTCTCCCGGAAAATCAGGCCTTCCTCGAACAGCTCGCCGCGCCAAACCAAACGAAAGACGCGCGGAGCCGCAAGCCTTAAGCCGACGCGTTAAACACGGCCGTGATGTCGGTGTCCTTGAGCAAAACGCTGCCGACCGACAGCGAAGACGTGCCATCGGACTCCGTCTGCACGCTCGTGACCCGCCCGATCAAACGAATATCGCTGACATCCAGCGTTTTCCCGTTGGCATCGGTCGCCGTCAGCTTAAGGGAATAAGTGCCGTCGGCCACCGCATTGCCGCTGTTGTCCTTGCCGTCCCAGCTAAAGCGGCTCAATCCCGCCTTGGTCAGGCCGTTCATGGTCGCCACAGTATTGCCGTCGCTGTCCTTAACCTCGATGACCACGGATTTAGCGGTCGAAGGCAGCGTATAGGCGAACTGCGACGTGCCATTCTGCACAACCAGCTTGCCCTTGGCGGGAGCCTCGACATACTGGCCCATATAGCCCAGCAGGGGCGTGATGCCGTTGGGATTCGCGGCGCTGATGAGCGTATCCAGTTTATTGTTGGTGCTGATCTGCTGTTCAATGCCGGAGAACTGCACCAACTCCCGCGTGAATTCGTTAGGATCGGTGGCCGCCGTCGGATCCTGATTCTGCAACTGCGTCGTCAAAATTTTGAGAAACGTGTTGAAATCGCCGGTCACGCCGGAGATGGAATTCGATGCCGACGACGTTTTCGAATTGCTCGCCGCCGCAGCCTTTTGCTGCGAGCTGATATAGTTCTGCAACAAGGCGGAGGAATCGGTGGCACCGGCGACGGCTGTGGTCATGGTATACTCCTATCTTGGAAACCCGCCCCTCTTCGAAAGCGGCGGGGAAAGTGAAAGCTCAGTCCTACACGCGCAAATTGACGCGGCCGGGAGTCAGATAATAGGTCTCAAGGACAGCACTGGCGGTTCCAACTTCATCCGCCGCGCCGGAGTCGAACCCATCCGCTGCCGCGCGAGACGCGGGCTGATCGTTCGCCCCCTGTCCCTGATTTTGGCCAAAGGCCGCTTGGCCATCGTCGCGCAAGCTAAACTGGAGGCTGCTTGAGTCAGCGCGCAGACCTGCGTCCTGCAGCGCGCGCTGTAAGGCCCCGGAGTCCTTCTGGAGCAAATCGAGTGTCGCGGGATTGTCGGCGATAACGGTGCCCTGCACCGTGTTGTCGTCCGCGAACTGCAACTTGATTTCGATGCGGCCCAACTCGCCGGGGCGCAATTGCAACGTCATCGCGTCGTTGCCGTCCTTGACCTGCTTGTGCAGCATCAACGCGACCTGTTCGACCGGACTGGGCAACCCGGCAGCCCCGCCGTTGGCCGCGCGTGTCGCGGAAAGCTGGCTGGCGAAATCATAGGAACCGACAGGCCGCACGCCCTCCGCCGTCACCGGATTGGCCGCCGCCGGAGCCGCCCCCGCCGCCACGGGCGCAACGCCGTCACGCGCCGCGCCGCTTTCCGGCAAAGCCGCCGTCTTGAGCGCCGCCTGAACGGCCGCGTTGGGCACATTTACCGGCGGCGTGTCTGTGTTGGTTTCTGTGGCGAACAGGGACAAGAAATCGAACGCCTTGTCCTGCGCCGCGTTCTTGGCCGGAGCCGCTTCGCCGCGCCCCGCATCCTTTGATCCGGAAAGGCCAGTATCCGCCGCCCCATTGTTGTCGTTCGAAGCGCTCATGCCCGTCGTCAGAGCCTGCGCGGACGACGCATCGGTCGAAGCCGCAGCAGCCATCAACGCGGAGGCAACCTTGTCCTTGCCCTTATCCGGCGATGCCGCGCCGGGATTCGCGCCCACCACATCGGCGATCTGCGCCGCCGTGGCCGCGACCTCATCCTTCGCGTCCTGAGCCTCGCCCGCGTCAGCCTCGCGGATAATCTTATTCAACAGCGCCAGCACGGCCTGTTCGATCTTAGCGATATCGGCGCGAAGCGCCTGATCGTCCGTCACGACCGAAGCCTGCGTCGCCGTAACGCTGTCCGGCGCTTTCACATCCACGGTGGCCGCCGTCGCCAGCACCGCGTCCTTGTCGTCCGCCGTTTTGACTTCGTCCTTCTCCTCTGTCGGAGCCTGAGCCGTCACGGTCGTATCGTCGACAGACCGATCATCGCTCGGTGCCGCCGTCTTTTCGCTCTTGTCGGCGCTGGCAGCGGCATCGGCCACGCATGCGGTGGCATCATCCGAAGCCGGAGCGGCATCATCTTTCTTCGCGTCCTTTCGCGCCGCGCGGGCGCGTTCATGGTGCGCCTGAAGCGCTTCGGCATCATGCCGCATTTGTTGCAACATATCGCGCAAAGCGGCACGGTCGGCGGCGATGTCGCTCGCGCGCGACCCGGTGGCCAACGAAGCGTCGGCATCGCTGCCCTGTGCCACATCCTGACGCGCCGTCGGCTGCGACGAGGCGGAGGCTGTTTGCGACAAAAGATCGGCAAAGACCTTGCTCTGCACGCCCTCCAGCCCGAACCCGCTGCGCAACGCGGCAAGAAAGGACGATGTCGCGCCGCCGCTGCTTTGAACGTCTGTTCCGGTGACTTGAGCCATGATAATTCCTCTCTTCGAGCCTTGCGGACGTTAGGCGGTGCGATTGACGGCGACGGGACGGCACGTCGGGCTGTACACGCCCAGCGCAAGATGCGCCGTGCGCGGATTGGCATAACCGTGTTGCGGCAGGACTTCCTTGCGCACGATGCCGACGATGTTCTGGATCAAGGATTCCGTGGCAAGCGCCGCCGCCTTGAGCGATTGCGCGCTGCGCTCGGTCGCCTCGGCCAAAGTCTGGCCAGCGGACTTCAGCGAGGCGCGGCGCTCCGGAGTCTGGCTCTTGAGAATATCAGGCTGCGCGGCGAGGGTCTTCATGTTGGCGTGATACTGATCGATCAGCTTATTCTTGCGCCGCGCAAGCTCCTGCACCGCCACGATGTCTTGTTTTTGCACCAACCGACACTCGTCCACCATGACCGCCGTCAGATCAGCCATCAAAGCCAAAGTGGCAGCCACCAAAGCCTCGTCCTTCGCCACGGCCGTCTTCGCTCCCACATTCGTCGCCATCTTCAACCTCCCACCTGTGAAGCGGGCGCGGTCTGCGCCTCGCCCTGCAACCGGATCATCTCGGCTTTGATCGAGTCGGCCAGACCAAAGCCCCCGCCCGTCGCCATCGCCTTGCCGTACTCCTGCACCAGCAGGCTGCGCATCACTTGCTCGCCGTGGCCGCCGCCGAACTGGCCGTCCACATTCACGCCTTCCCACATCGGCTGGAGCATCTGGCTCATGAACATGGCCTCGAAATCCTTGGCCGCCGCCGTCACCTGAGCGTCGGTCTTTTCCGAAGACGCGCGGCGCGAAGCCCCCGCCGCCATCGCGTTGGCGACGGCCATATCGCCCAGAGATTGAATGGCGCTATCCATCAGATCACCTCCAGATCGGCCTGAAGCGCTCCGGCGGCCTTGATGGATTGCAGGATCGTGATCATGTCGCGAGGCCCGATGCCCAGCGCGTTTAGGCTCTGCACCACGTCCTGCAGACTGACGCCGGTCTTGAGCATCGCCATCTTGTTGCCTTCGTCTTCGTTGACGTTGATTTCGGTGCGCGGCACCACCGTCGTCGTCCCGCCCGGCGACAGAGGCGCGGGCTGCGACACTTGCGGCGTTTCGTTGATGCGGATGGTCAAGCTGCCCTGCGCGATCGCTACCGTGTTGATCCGGACATTCTCGCCCATCACGATCACGCCCGATTGTTCGTCCACGACGACACGCGCGACCTGATCCGGCACGACCTCAAGCTGTTCGATCTCGGTCATCAACCCCACGATATCGTTGTGGCGTTCGTCGGGCACCAGCAACCGCACCGTGGCGGAATCGACGGCCTCGGCGGCCTGCACTTTCAGGTGCTTGTTGATGGCATCGGCGATCCGGCGCGATGTGGTGAAATCGGGATTACGCAGTCCGAGCCGCAGCGATCCCAGATCCGTCAGGCGGAAATTGATCTCGCGCTCCACGATGGCCCCGTTGGCGATGCGCCCCGCCGTCGGCACGCCCTTGGTCACCGACGAGCCCTGCCCCTGAGCGCTAAACCCGCCCACGGCCACGGAACCCTGCGACACGGCGTAAACTTCACCATCCGCGCCGAGAAGCGGCGTCACCAGAAGCGTCCCGCCCATAAGGCTCTTAGCGTCGCCCAGCGTAGACACCGTCACATCCACATGCGACCCCTGCGCCGAAAAAGGCGGCAGCGTCGCGGTCACCATCACGGCGGCGACGTTTTTGGTCTTCATGCTCGCGCCGCGCGTGTTGATGCCGAGGCGCTCCAGCATGCCGACCAAGCTGGTTTCGGTGAAAGGCGAGTTGGTGAGGCTGTCGCCGGAGCCGTTCAGGCCGACGACAAGCCCATAGCCGATCAGCATATTGTCGCGCACACCCTCAAAGTCGATGACATCTTTGAGGCGCGACGAAGCTTCGGCGCTATGCGAAGGGTTGAGGATCAGAAGCGCGACGCCCATGGCCGCAAACAGGGGGAGCTGGCGCACGCGGCTCCACTTTGCCGCCAGCTTGGGGGGTAGAGAGAAGAGACTTATTAGTAGATGAGCAGACATAGCGACTCCCAATCCTCTGCCATCCCTCTTGCAACCCCCGTGCCAGATCGCGCCACCAACCTAATCCTTTGACTCTGTTGACTTTATCGCCCGTTGAGCGCCGGACAGCGCCGAATGGGCTGGGCAAGCCCTGCCCCCGCCCTCCGATCCCACACCCGAATCGGAGGCAGAATTTGCCGAGCCGCCTAGCCCGGACTCAGTTCGTTCGTCAGGCAATGAACGCCGCCACCCGCGCCCTTGGGGCCGATGCGGCGGTAACAAGCCGGATCGTGCGCGCACCAGTCCGCACCGATGTCCTTCTCCTGCGGCGCGTTGACGATATAACCGTGTTTCTGCTCAAGCGTCCGCCGCAAATCGGGGCTGCACGAGGTCATAAAGAGCGTGTTGCCGACGGCGATCAAATTCGTCGCCATCCCCTCGGCATCGCGGCGGGAAACGGTGATGAGTCGCTTTGAACTGACTCGCCGAACCAACGCTTGATAACCCTCGGCATCATCGCCGCCGTTATTCCCCAGCGTAGTCGAAACCAGAAATTCGCCGCGCGGCAACATGGGCGAAAGTCCAAAACTGAGGCGAACATGCGTCCGATCCGTCCTGACAGGAACAAAGGAGAGCCTATCCCCATGAGCATCCCGCATGCGACTAAACAACGAGCAGGAAAAATCAGGAGATGTATTGTTACGACGGCTCCAATAGACCGTGTGGGCATTCGGATCGGCAATGAGATCGCCGCCCCTGAAGAAAACATCGTCAAACAGAATGGCATCCTGCCCCAGCCCGCGCAGCGCATACCCAATCGCGTAAACGCCGACCGCGTCGCGATCCCGCCAACCATCCTGATAGGGGAAAGCGAAATCGTCTTGGTCGCGCTTGGCCGGATTGAGGACATGGGCGACAGTTCCGTACCGGAAATACGCATCCCGCGCCCACACAGAGAACGGCGCATCGGCGAGATCGGCATGAACGACCTGCACGCCGCTTCGCGTCAAACTTTCCGTAAGCGCAAGCAGCTTCATGCGATCCGTAACTTCCAGTTCAACGCTCTTCCACAACATCATGATTTTTTGCGAGCCCATGTCAGGATCGTGCGTCACGACGACAGGGGGCCGCGCGCACCCCGCCTCGACCGCCGCCAGCGAGAGAACAGCGAGTTCCTCGGCAGAGCCAAGACCGTCCTGCCGAATTTCGCGCGCCACATGGGTCAATCGTTCGCTGTTGAGCATCGGGAGCCTCCTTGCTGGATGAGGGGGAGAAAAGCCGCCAACGGCCAAGCGAACCCTGCCCCCCAAAAAAGGCGATAATGCGAACGGTGTCTATCTCTTAACCCAGCCAAAACAAGGGTTAATGCGGAAACGCGCCTAACGATCCATCGCCGCTTTGAACTTCGGCACGTTGTTTTTGAACATGTCGAGATAGCTCGGCGCGGAGCCGTCGGCATCGGACAACGAGTCGGAATAAAGAGTCCCCCCCACCGTCGCGCCGGAATCCTCGGCGATCTGGCGGATCAGGCGCGGGTTGGTCATGTTCTCAAGAAACACCGTCTTGATGCCCTCGTCCTTGATCTGCCGGATCAGCGCGGCAACGTCCGATGCGGCGGCGGCCTCGTCGTTCATCCCAAGCGGAGCCAGAAATGTCACGCCATAAGCCTCGCCGAAATAACCAAAGGCATCATGGCTGGTAACAATCTTGCGCCGCTCCTCGGAGATAGATTCGAACTGCTCGCGAATGGATTTATCCATCGCCTTCAGTTCCGCGTCATAGGCCGTCGCGCGTTTGCGGATCGCCTCGGCCTGCTCCGGCACAGCCGCCATCAAAGCCCCGGCGATATTGCGGACATACAGCCGCCCATTGCGTAAATCCTGCCACGCATGAGGGTCATAGGCCACCTTGCCGTCATGCTCCATCACGCGCAATTTCACGCCCGCCGAAGCCACCAACAGCCGCGCCTTCGAGCCGGAAGCCTCGATGATCCTGCCTATCCAGCCTTCCAGACCAAGACCGTTGATGGCGATGATGTCCGCTGCGGCGACGGCCTTCGCGTCCTCCGGCGTGGGTTGATAGCCGTGCGCGTCGCTGTCCGGCCCGACCAGCACCGTCACCGCCACCGCGTCGCCGCCCACCTGCTTTACCATATCGCCAAGAATGCTGAAGCTCGCCACCACCCGCAACGGCGGTTTGTCGGCGGCCCACACTTGATGGCCGTGCCACGGCGCGGCCATCAGGCAAAGAAGGACCACAAGCGCCCAGCCACCTTTGTTCATGCGATGTCTCCCCGGATTTTTTCTTGCCGTCGGAGCGTATGTTATACTATAACACGCGTCAAGAAATCTCATCCCAGCGCCCGCGAGCCATGACCGACCTATCGCCGCAAAACCGCAAAGTCCTCGCCCTGTTGCAAGCGGCGGACAAACCTTTGTCGGCCTACGACATCCTCGCCAAGCTGCGCCGTCACGGCCTTCGTTCGCCGCCCACGATTTACCGCGCGTTGGAACAGTTGATGCGCTGCGGCCTCGCCCATCGGCTGGAATCCCTCAACGCCTTTGTCGCCTGCCAACAACATGACGGCGCGCACGACCACGCCGGTTCCTTCGCCATCTGCACGCAGTGCGGCGCGGTGCAGGAAATCGAAGACCCGGCGCTGCTCAAAACCATCAAAAAGCTCGGCGCGAAATTTCTCGCTCAGATGAACAAAGGCGTGTTCGAATTGTCCGGCACCTGCCACGCCTGCGTCGGCAAGCGAAAGTGAGCCGCGCATGTTTTATATGAGCCTCGCGCAACGCCTCGCTCTCGCCGCCTTGTTGGCAGGTTGCGCCGTCCTGCTGGCGCTCTGGGCGCTGTCATGACCGCCATCGAGCCGCAAATCACGCTGGAAAACGTGACCGTACACTACGGCCAGCGCCAAGCGCTGCACGACGTGTCCGGCACCTTTGGCGCGGGATCGCTGACCGCCGTCGCCGGACCGAACGGCGCGGGAAAAAGCACGCTGCTGAAAGCCATCGCGGGCATCATCAAACCGCGCAGCGGAACCATCACCCTCTGCCGCGACTGCGCCCGCAACATCGCCTATATGCCGCAAAACGCCGCCATTGCCCGCGATTTTCCCATGTCCGTCCTGATGGCGGTCTGCACCGGTTTCTGGCCCGAAGCAGGAAACCGGCACGGCATCACCGCCGCGATGAAAGCCCGCGCCCGCGCCGCGCTGGCCGAAGTCGGTCTGGCCGGATTCGAAAACCGCCAGATCGCCGAACTCTCCGGCGGCCAGTTCCAGCGCATGCTGTTTGCGCGCGTGATGCTGCAGGACGCCTCGATCATCCTGCTCGACGAACCCTTTGCCGCCGTGGACGCGGAAACCACCGCCAAGTTGATCCAGATTCTTCTCGGCTGGCACCGCGAAGGCCGCACCATCGTTTGCGTGTTGCACGACCTGTTGCTGATCCGCAAATACTTCCCCGAATCCTTTCTGCTCGCCGGAAAATGCCTCGGACGCGGCCACACGCACAGCCTGTTCCAGCAAAAACTCCTCTCCTTCGATCTCGACATGGCCGAACTGCTCGGCCCCGGCGAAAGCGAAGCACACCCGCATCACCACAACCACAGTCACGATCATCATGATCACGACCATCACTGACTTTCTGTTCACGCCCTTCGCCGATTACGCCTTCATGCGTCGCGCCCTCGCGGCATGCGCGGTGCTGGCGTTGGGCGGAACGCCGCTCGGCGTGTTCATGACCTTGCGCCGCATGACGCTCGTCGGCGACGCCATGTCGCACGCCATCCTCCCCGGAGTCGCGGTGGCTTTTCTGGCCTTTGGCCTGTCGGTCTGGCCCATGACGCTGGGCGGATTAGCGACCGGCATCGCCGTCGCCTTCATCGCCAGCCTGTTGACGCGCTACACGCAGCTCAAGGAAGACTCCGCCTTCGCCCTGCTCTACCTGCTGTCGATCGCGACGGGCGTGACGCTTGTTTCGCTGAAAAGCTCCGGAGCCGACCTTCTGCACCTGCTGTTCGGCGATATTCTGGCCATCGACCGCGAAGCCTTGTTGCTGGTCACGGCGGCCACCTGCCTGTCGCTGGGCGTGATCGCGGCGTTGTACCGGCAGATGGTGATCGAATGCTTTGACCCCGACTTCCTGAAATCCACGCTCCACGGCGGCAACGCCGCCAACGCGGCGTTTTTCGTCCTGCTGATGGTCAATTTGATCGCGGCGTTTCAGGCGTTGGGGACGCTGATGGCGCTCGGCCTCATGATCCTGCCCGCCATCGCGGCGCGGTTCTGGACGCGCAACATCGATGCGGCCATGCCGCTCAGCATCGCGTTCGCGCTGTTCGCTTCGGTGACGGGCCTGCTCGTGTCCTATCACGGCAAAATCCCCGCCGGGCCTGCCGTGGTTTTGGTGGCCGGTACGATGGGATTTGTGTCAGCCTGCTTAGGCCGCTACGGCAGCGTACGCAGCAACCTGTCCGAGCGCGGCTGAAAGCCTATTGCTTGTTGATCTGATCGACCACATAGCCGGTGCCTGCGCCGACCGCGCCGCCGATGGCCGCGCCGCAAGCCACGCAACCGCCCATCATCACCGTTCCCACCGCGCCGACCGTCGTGCCGATGGCCGCGCCGGTCAAAACGCGTTGCTGGGTCGGCGACATCTCGCTGCACCCCGCCAGAGCCAGAATGCAAAGCGCGGCCAAACCCGCGCGCCATGAAATCGTTGCCTGATGCGTCATGATGCCTCGCTTCGTATCAAGAAAAAGGATTATAGCCGTCAGTAGAGCTTCAACAGATTGAAAATGCGTTAACGCTTCGCTCCACGCCGCCACCGCGAGGCCCGTTCCAGATACAAATACACGACAGGCGTGATGTAAAGCGTGAGCGCCTGCGAGGTGATCAATCCCCCCACAACGGCAAGGCCCAAAGGCTGGCGCAACTCGGCCCCCGTGCCGAACCCGATGGCAATCGGCAGCGTTCCAAACAAAGCAGCCATGGTCGTCATCATGATGGGCCGAAACCGCAAAACGCAGGCCTGATAAATCGCCTCCTCCGCCGACACGCCCTCTTGCCGCGCCGTGATCGCGAAATCGACCATCAGAATAGCATTCTTCTTGACGATGCCGATCAGCAGAATGATGCCGATGATGGCGATGACGCTCAGCTCGACCTTGAACAGCCACAGCGTAGCAAGAGCGCCCAGCCCCGCCGAAGGCAGCCCCGACAAGATCGTAATAGGATGGATAAAGCTTTCGTACAACATCCCCAAAATGATGTAGATCACAAGAATCGACAACAGCACCAGAAAGCCCATCCCCGCCGCCGAACTTTGAAACGCCTGCGCCGTGCCCTGGAAACTGGTCGCCACCGTGTCGGGAAGCCCCATCTGGCGCTCCGACGCATGGATACGGTCCACCGCCTCACCCAACGCGAACTCCGGCTCCAAATTGAACGAGAGCGTCACGGCGGGCATCTGCCCCTGATGATTAACCGACAACGGCCCCGTCGTCTGCACCAACGTCACCAACGTATCAAACGGGATCAGCTTGCCGTCCTTGCCGCGCACATACAGTTTCTTGATATCGTCCGGCACGCGCTGCGCCGCATCCGCGACTTCGAGGATGACCTGATATGAGTTCGACGGCTTGTACAACGTCGCGACCTGCGCGTTGCCAAAAGCGGCATAGAGCGTCTGGCGCACATCGTCAAAACTGACACCGAGGCTGGCGGCTTTGTCACGGTCGATGGACACCAGCGCCTCAAGGCTCCTCATTTGCAAATCGGTGGTCACATCGAGGAAGCCTTTTTCTTTAGCCAACGAACGTTCCAACTTGCCCGCCCATTCGTACAGTTCTTCCAGATTGTTGGATTGCATCGTGTATTGATATTGGCTCTTGGAAGGTCGCCCGCCGATCTGGATATTCTGCACCGGCTGCATAAACACATTCACGCCCTGAAGCTTGCCCAGCTTCGCGCGCAAACGGCGGATCACCTCGGACGCAGGCGGGCGTTCACTCGGCGGCTTCAGGCCCAGAAACAACCGCCCGGAGTTCAACGCGCCGCGCCCGCCGCCCAAAGCGTAAAACACATTGTCCACGGCGGGGTCGTCGCCGATCATCGCCGCCACCTGCTTTTGCTTCTCCACCATCGCGTCAAAGGAAATGTCCTGCGCCGCCTCGCTGGAGGCAAAGATAAATCCCGTGTCTTCCACCGGGAAAAAACCCTTGGGCATCGCGCCAAAGCCCCAAACCGTCGCGCCGAGGGTGAGGAACGTCACCAACAGCATGATCCGCCGATGGCGCAACACAAAGCGCAGCGATGTCCCGTACCCGTTCAACATCCCCTGAAACCCGCGTTCCAGAACGCGCCCCAAACGCGACTCGCGCTCGCCTTCGCGATGCGGCTTGAGCCACCGGCTGCACAGCATCGGTGTCAAAGTCAGCGACACAAAGCCGGACACCAGAATGGCGATGCTGATCGTCACCGCAAATTCGCGGAACAACCGTCCGACGATCCCGCCCATGAAGATGACCGGAATAAACACGGCCACCAGCGACAAGGTGATGCTGATGATCGTAAAGCCGATCTCGCGCGAACCCTTCAGCGCGGCCTCGAACGGCTTCATGCCCTGCTCGATGTAGCGCACGATGTTTTCCAGCATGACAATCGCGTCGTCGACGACAAAGCCGACGCACAGCGTAAGCGCCAGCAACGAAACATTGTTGATGCTGAAACCCAACACCGCCATGCCCGCATAAGTGGCGATGATCGACAACGGCACGACAACGGCGGGAATCAACGTCGCCGACACGCGCCGCAGAAACAGGAAAATGACCAGAATGACCAGACCGACGGTCAGCTTGAGCGTGAACTGCACATCCGCCAACGATTGCCGCACCGCCACCGAACGGTCGAACAACGGAGTCATCGTCACCGACGGCGGCAACTGGGAACGGAACACCGGCAACAACTTGCGCACCCGCTCCACCACCTCAACCGTGTTGGCATCCGGCTGGCGTTGAATAGCGACGACAACGGCTCTGTTGCCATTGATCGCGCCAAACGTGCGCGTGTCCTCGACCGAATCCGTCACCGTGGCGATGTCCTGCAACCGCACCGGAGCGCCGTTGCGCCACGTCACGACGAGCGGCCGAAAGCTCGATGCGTCGTCCGGTTGGCCCGCGACATTGAGATTAAACAGCTGCCGCTCGCCGCTGATCACCCCGGCGGGCGCGTTGGATGCCAACGCGCTGATCGCCTGCTTCACTTCGCTGAAACTCAAGTCATGCGCGGCCAAGGCCTGCGGATCGGCCTGTATCCGCACCGCGTATTTCTGCGAACCGTAAATCTGCACCTGCGCCACGCCAGGCAGCGTCGAGATGCGCTGCGAAATCAGCGTATCAGCGTATTCGTTGACCTGCGCCTGCGACAAAGTATCGGACGACACGGCGATGAACAGAATGGGCTGGTCGGCGGGATTGACCTTTTGGAACGACGGCGGTGTAGTCATTTCGGGCGGCAAGCGGCGCAGCGTCGCCGAAATCGCCGTCTGCACATCCAGCGCCGCGCCGTCGATGTTGCGGTCAAGGTCAAACTGAAGCGTGATCTGCGTCGAGCCGAGATAACTCGACGATGTCATGGAATCGACGCCCGCGATGGTGGAAAACTGCCGCTCCAAAGGCAACGCGACCGACGAAGCCATCGTCTCAGGACTAGCCCCCGGCAAACTGGCCGAGACCTGAATGACGGGAAAATCGACGCGCGGCAAAGCGCTGACCGCCAGCGTCCTGTACCCCGCCAACCCCATCACGACAATCGCCAACGTCAAAAGAGTCGTAAAAACCGGACGATGAATGCAGAACGCGGAAATATTCACGGCGCGACCTCCACCGTGGCCCCATCCGTCACGCGCAGCAAACCATCGGTGATGACGCGGTCGCCTTCGGCCACGCCGCTCTTCACGACGACGCGATCATCGACCATCCGCTCCACCACGATGCCGCGCCGCGCGGCCTTGCCGCTCGTCGCATCGACGACAAAGACAAACGGACTGTCCTGCCCGCCCTGCAACGCCGTCGCGGGAAACACCACAGCATCCTTGATCGCGCCAAGGCCGAGGCTGACATTGACGAACATGCCCGGCCACAGCTTTTCGTCCGCATTGTCAAAGACCGCCCGCGCCACGAACGTGCCACTGCTGGCATCAATGGCGTTGTCGATGTAGCCAAGATGCCCCACCGCCACAATCCCGCTGTCAGGCCGCCGCGCCTGAACCGTCACGTCGCCCGCCGCCATGCTCGCCTTGACGGCATCGAAATAGCGCTGCGGCACCGCGAATTGCACCAGCGCGGGCGCGACCTGATTGATCGTCACCAGCGGCTGCGCGTCGTTGGCCTTGACGTTGTTGCCCGCCGTCGCGTTGATGGTTCCGGCGCGTCCCGTGATCGGCGCTTTGATGACGGTATAGTCCAACTGCACCTCCATCGTGCGCAACGCGGCGCGCGTCGCGGCAACCGTGGCTTCCTGAGCGTCAAAAGCGGCCTTGTCCTGATCCAGCTTTTCCCGCGTCGCATAGCCGCGCTCGGCCAGCTTGATCGAACGCTCGTACTGCGATTTCGCGTTCACCAGTTGCGCCTCGTCGCGCTTGAGATTGGCGCTCATCTGCGCCCACTGGGTCTTGATGGAACGGTCGTCCAGCACGAACAGGACATCGCCCTGCTGCACATGGTCGCCGTCGCGAAACTTCACCGCCGCGATCAGGGAATCGAGCCGCGACTTTACCGCGACGCTCTGGTTGGGATAAACCGTCGCCACCAGCTCGACCGTCAACGGCACATCCTTGCGCTCGACCGTTGCCGCCGTCACGCGAACAACCTGAGGCCCCTGCGCCTTGCCGGAATCCTTCGGCGCGAACGGCCCCCACGCCATGCGCCACGCGACCCCCGTCGCCAGAGCCAGAACCAAAAGCAGAATAACGATATATCGCGCGATTTTCATAAGCCCAGCTCGCCGCTAAGGTTGATTTTCATCTTGGAAAGCCCCTTCAGAAGAAGCTTATGCTCCTCCTGCGAAAAGCCGCGCAAGGCTTCGCGGCGCGTTTCCATCCCAAACGCCCGCATGCGCCGCACCACAGGCTCCACGCGCGGTGTCAGGAACAAACGCCGCACGCGGCGATCCGTCTTGTCCGGCGCGCGCCGCACCCACCCTGCCGCTTCCAAACGATCCAGAAGTCGCGTGAGCGTGATCGGCTTGACCTCCAGCTTATCAGCCAGTTCCGCCTGACTGAGGCCCGGTGCGCGACGTAGAACGCTCAACGCCTGCCACTGCGACCGCGTCAGGCCTAGAACCTGTGTGCGTTGCTCAAACCGACGGCGCAGCAACCGCGCCACCTCGTGGAGCAGCAACGCCTCGTTCGCCTTGTCGTCGCCCCTCAACCAAGCCGTCATGTCCGCTCCGCGCCGTTCGGCCCAAAGTATCACGCGCCGGTTAAACGCAAGTCAAGAGATGATAAGCTAGCTTACGATAGCTCCCCGCCACGTCCGCGCCCAAGCCCAACCATAACCGTCTGATTTAGAAAGACATTCCCCGCATTTTCCCTTTGCCCTGCGGCGCGGCGAATGCTAGCTTTCTCTTCCGTATATTTCTCCTGAACCTTTTCCAGAAACGAAGGTTGCGCCTTGACCGAATCCGCCACGCCGACACTGCCCCCGTCCGACATTACGCCGGTCACCATCGAAGACGAAATGCGCCGTTCGTATCTCGATTACGCGATGAGCGTGATCGTGTC
Organism: uncultured Pseudomonadota bacterium; assembly: GCA_903919315.1. Classification (GTDB taxonomy): domain Bacteria; phylum Pseudomonadota; class Alphaproteobacteria; order UBA9219; family UBA9219; genus CAIXHP01. Next base: position 156,272 of record CAIXHP010000032.1, read on the forward strand.
GCGCGCATTGCCGGACGTGCGCGACGGGTTGAAACCCGTGCATCGCCGCATCCTCTACGCGATGAAGGAAGGCGGCTACGACAGCAACAAACCTTACAAAAAATCAGCGCGCATCGTCGGCGACGTGATGGGTAAATATCACCCCCACGGCGACTCGGCGATTTACGACGCGATGGTGCGTATGGCGCAAGATTTCTCCATGCGCCTGCCGCTCATCGACGGGCAAGGCAACTTCGGCTCGATGGACGGCGACCCGCCCGCCGCGATGCGTTACACCGAAGCGCGTCTGGCCAAAGCCGCCGAAACCGCGTTGGAAGACATCGACAAGGAAACGGTCGATTTCCAACCCAACTATGACGAATTCACGGTCGAGCCAGTCGTCCTCCCCGCCCGCTTTCCCAACCTTTTGGTCAACGGCGCGGGCGGCATCGCGGTCGGCATGGCCACGAACATCGCGCCCCACAATCTGGGCGAAGTCATCGATGCCTGCATCGCCACGATCAACAACCCTGACATCACGATCGACGAGCTGATCGACATCATCCCCGGCCCGGACTTTCCGACCGGAGGCGTCATTCTGGGCCGCACCGGTTGCCGCTCGGCCCATCACACCGGACGCGGCAGCATCATCATGCGCGCCCGCACCGAGATCGAGGAGATCCGCAAGGATCGCGTCGCCATCATCGTCACCGAAATTCCCTACCAGCTCAACAAAGTCCGCCTGATCGAGCGCATCGCCGAATGCGTGCGGGAAAAGATCATCGAAGGCATCTCCGACCTGCGCGACGAATCCGACCGCGACGGCGTGCGCGTGGTGATCGAGATCAAGCGCGACGCGATGGCCGACATCGTCCTCAACCAATTGTACAAACACACACCGCTGCAAACCAGCTTCGGCGTCAACATGCTGGCGCTCAACGGCGGCAAGCCCGAACTGATGAATCTGAAGGATGTGATCCGCGCCTTCGTCGCCTTCCGCGAGCAAGTCATCACCCGCCGCACCGAATTCGAACTGGGCCAAGCCCGCGACCGCGCCCACATCTTGATCGGCCTCGCGGTGGCGGTGGCCAACATCGACGAGATCATCGCCCTGATCCGCAAAGCCGCCGACCCGTCCGTCGCCCGCGCGCAGTTAATGGAACGCGCATGGCCCGCGCACGATGTCGCCCCGCTCATCGCCCTCGTGGACGAAGCGAGCGCCGTCAGCGAAGCCGGAACCTACCGCATGTCAGAGATACAGGCGAAAGCCATCCTCGACCTGCGCCTCCACCGCCTCACCGGGCTGGAGCGCGACAAGATTGGCGACGACCTGCGCGGTGTCACGGACCAGATCAAGGATTTCCTCGACATTCTCGCCAACCGCGCCCGCATCTTTGAGATCATGACGGCGGAAATGCTGGCGATCCGCGAGAAATTCGCCACGCCGCGCCGCACGACCATCGAAGATCAGGAATTCGAAACCGACATCGAATCCCTGATCCAGCGCGAAGACATGGTGGTAACGGTCAGCCACGCGGGCTATGTCAAGCGCGTGCCGCTCTCGACCTACCGCGCCCAGAAACGCGGCGGCAAAGGCCGCACGGGCATGAGCACCAAGGACGAAGATTTCGTCAACGACATCTTCGTGGCCTCGACCCACACACCGATGCTGTTCTTCTCGTCGCTCGGCATGGTCTACAAGCTCAAGGTGTACAAGCTACCGCTCGGCAACCCGCAGGCGCGGGGCAAGGCGCTCGTCAACCTGCTGCCGCTGGAGCAAAACGAAGTCATCACCACCGTCATGCACCTGCCCGAAGACGAAACGACGTGGGAACATCTCAACGTCGTGTTCGCCACCTCGGCGGGCACCGTGCGCCGCAACCAGCTGTCGGATTTCAGCAACGTCCGCGCCAACGGCCTCATCGCGATGAAGCTGGAGGAAGGCGACAAACTGATCGCCGTCCGCACCTGCACCGAACACGACGACTTCCTGCTCGCGACGCATCAGGGCAAGGCGATCCGCTTCGCGGTGGACGATGTGCGCGTGTTCACGGGCCGCACGTCGATGGGCGTGCGCGGCGTGAGGCTGGCGAAGGACGACGAAGTCATCTCCATGTCGATCCTGCGCCACGTCGAAGCCACGGCGGAAGAACGCGTCGCCTATCTGCGCCAATCCAACGCGGCGCGACGCGCGGCGGGCGAAACGGTGGAGGAAACAACCACCGGCAACAACGACGAGGAAGAAACCTCGACCAACGTCACCTTGTCGCCGGAACGCTTCGCCGAGCTTGCGGCGCAGGAGGAATTCCTGCTCACGGTGTCCGAGCGCGGCTTTGGCAAACGCACCTCGGCCTATGAATACCGCCTCTCCGGACGCGGCGGGCAAGGCATCTGGAACATGGACATGTCCGAGCGCAACGGCCCGATCGTCGCCACCTTCCCGCTCAAGGAAGGCCAAGACATCATGCTCGTCTCGGACGGCGGCCAAATCATCCGCCTCCCCGTCACCGGCATCCGCATCGCTGGCCGCCGCACCCAAGGCGTGACGGTCTTCCGCGTCAACGAAGGCGAAAAAGTCGTCTCGGTCGCCGCGCTGGAAGACACGGGCGAAACGGGCAACGAGGGTGACGGAACGGAAACGTCGCCGGAACCAACGGAGTAAAGCCCAGTCTCCCCAGCCTCAAACCGCAGGACTTTCGCTCAACCATGTCAGCCCTCCGCATCGGTCTCTACCCCGGCACCTTCGACCCCATCACGTTGGGGCATCAGGAGATCATCGCGCGCGCGGCCAAGGTCGTGGACGAGTTGGTGATCGGCGTGGCCAAGAACGCGGGCAAAAGCCCGCTGTTCGACACCAAGACGCGCGTGCGCATGGTGGAGCTTGAGGTGGAGCCTTTGATCAAAAAAGGCGCGAAGATCCAGATCAAGCTGTTCGACAACCTGCTGATGGACTTCGCCACCTCGGTGAAAGCGGATGTCATCATACGCGGCCTGCGCGCCGTGTCGGATTTCGAATATGAATTCCAGATGGCGGGCATGAACTATCGCATGAACAACGCCATCGAAACCGTGTTCCTGATGGCCTCGGATCGCCACCAGTTCATCGCGTCGCGCTTCGTCAAGGAAATCGCCCGCCTCGGCGGCGACGTCAGCCCCTTTGTGAGCGCCAACGTGGTTAAGGAACTGAAACACCGTTTTTCCCAAGAAAGCGGCCGCCGCCTCGTCATGCCCGAAGTCCGGGACTGACCCGTTTCCGCCCTCAACGTGAGAATCTTCGGCAAAAGACACGAAAGCCGCGACTTCAAGGTTGACCCCGAAGCCCCAGCCCCCTAATTTGCCGCCTTACCCCACGGTGACCTCGTAGCTCAGCCGGTAGAGCATCTGACTTTTAATCAGGGGGTCATGGGTTCAAATCCCATCGAGGTCACCATTTGAAAAATAAGGTTATAGTCAGACTTGGGTTGGATAAATTCCTTTTACGGCATCTGAAATTGCCTGAACAAAAGCATCCATCATTTGCCGCATAGAGCCATCGGTGCACCAAGCGTATGCGGGGGCGGCCCAAACATTGCCCGCATAATTATGAAAATTTGCGGGTTCACTTTCAAAAGCGTAGCCGTACATCGCTCCCTTGTTTACGGCTTCAAGAATAAGCTCATGATTATAGTACTTGTGGACGATGCTCACGAACAGGGAAGTTTTTTTCATGGATCGTATCATATCATCGCTGATGACATGCTGCGTTTCCTCCGTATCAGCCATGCACGGAAAGACAACATCTGACCTGCTGAATAATTCAGCGAGATCAATTTTATCCCACTGCGTGTTTTTCGGAGACCTATTCCAGTAACACACGGACATCCCCAGCCCGTGACAGCGTTCGGCTATGGCCTCGCCAATGTTTCCCAACCCAATAATGCCAGCGACTTTTCCTTTCAGATTCATTCCCTGATAGGTTTCAAAATCGCTTCCTAAGTTCAGGGGAAACTGGTTTTTGATTAACAGCGGAATCTTACGCGCAATATTCAACACCATCAAAACTGCCCAATCAGCTACAGCGTCAGAGCTGAAGTTGCGTGTATTGCAAACAGTTATGCCGTTAGCCTTCGCGAACCCAGTGTCAATCCAACCATAGGATGTTGATCCGGTAATAATGCATGAAAGATTGGGGATGTTTTTGAAGCTGTCAGGGGGCAAAGACCAATCAACATAGTCTGGGTTGATGGCAAGAATTTTAGGCGACACATCATGTAACAAAACATCGCTGTCTGAAAAAGGTGTCTTTTCAGTTGTTAATATGACCTCAGCTCCAGCGGCCCGAAGTTGCGCCTCATTTTGCGGCGTTAGCAAGGTCGGCCAAAGTGGATCAAAAACATATACCTTCACGTTTGCCCTCATAGTAAAAAATGATGCCAATCCCTTGAAGGAAACTTTAACAAGAAGAATTTCCTGTAGAGAATATGCAGCCTATTAACGAAAAACAATCGTTAAAATATTAGGGTCTGTACCCAATAGACTCGTTGCGAAAGAGGCATTGAATCTTTGTTAACCGGCTTGTGATTCAAGGGTGGAGAGGCGTTGGAGGCCTCTCCGATGGCAAAGTTTAATAGCGCGGCGCTTTTACGCAAGCGGCAATTTCAGCGCCTGA
>CAIXHP010000033.1 GCA_903919315.1 uncultured Pseudomonadota bacterium
GCCCGTCAGGCGCTGAAATTGCCGCTTGCGTAAAAGCGCCGCGCTATTAAACTTTGCCATCGGAGAGGCCTCCAACGCCTCTCCACCCTTGAATCACAAGCCGGTTAACAAAGATTCAATGCCTCTTTCGCAACGAGTCTAGTATGGCAAGTTTGTCTGTTTGCACGACCACTGCAAGGATCGGTCTCAGGAAGAATTCTTGCGCCGCCTTAACCTTGATCCACAAAGGATCTGGAGAGAGCAGGCAAGTGGTAAGCCAGCGGCTAAGCCCCAGCGCATCCCATATGGCAAGGGGTGCTTTGAGAGTTCTGAGGCCAAGATCATTTTTGTAGAGCAAAATGAGGACTGCGACACGGCGGCGTCTATTTGGCTGTGTTCACCTATTTCAATCCTTGCAAAGACGCGCGATACAAAAAGCGGCGAATGGGGACGGCTTTTGGAGTGGGTGGACTCTGATGGTGTGGCTCATCAGTGGGCAATGCCAATTGAACTTTTACAGGGTGATGGAACTGATGTTCGGCGGGAACTCGCTCGTCTTGGCCTCGCCATCGCGCCGGGCAAAAAAGCTCGCGACCTTCTTGCCTCATATCTTCAAATGTACCCTGTCGAAGAACGTGCTCGGTGTGTTGATCGATTGGGATGGCATGGTTCAACATATGTGATGCCGTCTCAGGTAATCGGCGCGGAGAACGAACATATCGTCTATCAGAGCACGCAGCCACTGGAGCCGTCTTTTTCTGAATCCAAGACGCCTGAGGACTGGCGCGATAATGTTGCAGGGCCTAACCATCAAGCGGTCTTTAGCGTATACTGCGCAAGTGTTCGATTGTTGTGATGGGTTTTCGCCATGCCGGATAACGCCGCTTCGCGTCACAAAACACCTGCAAACCGCACAACACATCGCTTCATCACCCGTGACGGGCGGATCAATGTTAAACGCCACGGCATCGCCTATCGCCATCCGCACGATTGGTATCATTGGCTGCTGACGCTGCGCGGCATCCATTTGTTTCTTCTGATTGGTGTCGTCTTTCTGGCGCTGAACACCGTGTTCGCGCTGGTGTATCGGCTTGATCTCGACGGCATCGCCAACGCTCGCCCCGGAAATTTTGGCGACGCGTTTTTCTTCAGCGTGCAAACGCTGGCCACCATCGGCTATGGCGTTATGGCGCCGCAAAGCCTGTTCGCCAATTGTGTGGTCGTGCTGGAAAGCCTGACGGGGCTGTGCAGCATCGCGATCATGACGGGCTTGCTGTTTGGCCGCTTTCTGCGGCCCACGGCGCGGCTGATGTTCAGCCATTACGCTGTGCTCGGCCCGCACGAAGGCATCCCGACGCTGATGTTCCGTGTCGCCAACCGGCGCGGCAATCAAATTCTGCATGCGGAAATCCGCGTCACGCTGGCGCGCAACGAAAAAACGCTGGAGGGCGAATCCATCCGGCGGATTTACGACCTCAAGTTGCTGCGAGACTACAGCCCGTTTTTTAACCTCACTTGGACGGTGCGGCACAAAATCGACGCGGACAGTCCGCTCGCGGGCGCGACATCGGAAACGCTGTGCGACAGCGAAACGGAAATCATCGTTCTGCTCACCGGCATCGACGACGTGTTCGGGCAAACGGTGCATGCCCGCTTTGCCTACAACCACGAAGAGATCCTGTTCGGTCACGCCTTCGTCAGCATGTTCCGCCGCGACGAAAACAACCGCCCCATGATCGACTACCGCCACTTCGACGAAGTCGAGCCGCTTTTAACGCAGGAAGAACGCGCGAAATAAAGATCAGACCCGAAGCGCCCCGCGCTATTTCCCGATGCAGAACTCGCGGAAGATCACGTCGAGCAGGTCTTCGACATCGACGTGGCCGGTGATGCGGCCGAGGGCGCGGAGGGCGAGGCGCAGGTCTTCGGCGCACAACTCCGGCTGCACGGCGGCGAGGGCGCGTTGCAGATGTTCGCGGCAGTCTTCAACCTGTGTGCGGTGCCGGGCGCGGGTGAGCGCGGGCGCGCCGGTGTTGGCGAAACGCGCGTCGATTTCGTGGATCAGTTGGTCGGTCAGCTCGCGCAGCCCTTCGCCGGTGGTGGCGGATACGAAAAGCGCGTCCGCCGCGCGACATTCCGGCAAAGCCGCCAACAAATCCCGCTTGTTCACGATCAGCAGCGCATCGCGATCCTGCAACGCCATCGTGGCCGCGTCACGCTCCGGCCACGTCACGCCGTCCAGTATCAGCAATTTCAAATCCGCCTGTTCGGCCTTGCGCAAGGCGCGGCGGATGCCTTCACTCTCAATGTCTTCGGCGCACGAACGCAATCCGGCGGTGTCGGCCAGCGTGACGGGATAACCGCCCAGATCGAGTTGCACCTCGATCACGTCGCGGGTGGTTCCGGCGATGGGCGAAACGATGGCGGCTTCGCGGCGGGCGAGGGCGTTCAGCAGACTGGACTTGCCCGCGTTGGGCGGGCCGAGCAGGGCGACGGTAAAACCCTCGCGCAGCCGCTCGCCGCGATGATGGTCGTCGAGGTGGCGCGTGATGTCGTTCAGCAGAGCGCGTCCATCATCGAGGCGACGGGCGGCGAGGTCGGGCGGTAGCTCATCGTCCGCAAAGTCGATATCGGCTTCGAGATGCGCGAGGCAGCGCGTGAGCCGTTCGGCCCACCCGTGATAAAGCCGTCCCAGATCGCCATCCATCTGCCGCAACGCCTGACGCAACTGCGCCGACGTTTCGGCATCGACCAGATCGGCGATGGCCTCGGCTTCGGTGAGGTCGAGTTTGCCGTTCTCAAAAGCCCGCCGCGAAAACTCGCCCGGCTCGGCCACGCGGAAATGCGGCATTTGGCGCAGACAGCCGATCACGGCGTTCAGAATGGCCCGCCCGCCGTGCAGATGAAATTCGGCCACATCCTCGCCGGTAAAACTGTGCGGCGCGGGAAACCACAGGACGAGAGCGCGGTCGATGATGTCGCCCGAAGGCTGAACGATGGTGCGCAGCGCCGCGACGCGCGGTTCCGGTCGAGGGCCGGACGCGCACAGCGCCTCAATCGCCCGCGCCGCCCCCGCCCCCGAAACACGCACCACCGCCACCCCCGCCCGCCCCGGCGCGGAGGCCAGAGCAAAGATGGTGGGCAAAACGTCCAAGGCAGCGGCGGATAAGACCATAAGCCTAGCAATGCCTCAGGACGCGGAAAGAAACAAGCGGGAGCCGTTCAAAATCTGCGAAGCGAAACATCGCCGGAAATCCGCGCCAACGCGCCATCGCGAAACAGCTGGTCGTAGGGGCGGAAAACGGAATCTTCAAGACCGGTATTGCGCAAATCGCGGGTGGCCTGCGAAAGCAAATTGGCAAGCGGCTCGTCCTCCGGCAAGACCCCAAAGGACACGGCATAATAGGCCAGAGCCGGTTGCGGCCCCACCTGCTTTAACCTTACGCCGTTTATGGCGCGGTCGTGTTGCGCCAGCCATTTGTCGATGATGGTCAGATCGGCTTTGCGGGCCAGCACATCTTGAACCAGCATCGTGTTGTCCGCCGCTTGGGGCAAAGAATCAAAACGTGCGGCCGGGAAATGCGTTTGCGCCAAATCTTGCGACACGTCGCCGTCAATGGCGGCGAAACGCGTGGTGGATTGGTTGATGGCCCGGGGATCATCAAAGCGGGAGTCGTCCGTGCGGGCAAAGATGCCGACCGCGTCCAGCAGAACCGGAGCCGAAAAACGAGCGGCCAAATTGGCGGCCCCGTTCCACGCGCCGTGAAGGCAAAGAGCGTCGGCCTTTCCGGCGCGGAGCGGTTCGGTTTCCTGTCCGGTGATAACCGTCGCGGCCCATACGACCTTAAGGCCGAGATGCTTGGCCACGGCCTCCGTATAGTCGGCATAAAGCCCATGCGTTTGACCGGTCACGATGTCCTTGTCGATAAACGGCGGCCATACGGTGTAGGCGCAGCGCAGAACGCGGGTTCGGACCACGCGCGCGCCCGCGCTTTCGTGCGCTGTCGCGAGGCCCGGAGACTGCCCCCGCCCGAACGCGCCAAGATAGCCCCCGCCAAAAGCCAACAACAACACGAGCAGAACAGAGAAAGGTTTCATGGCGACCACCAAAAGCGCATTAATACAATCTATGTGGTATAATTACGCAGAAACGTAAATTTATCAACAACAATTTTGCCGCCGGTTGTCATTAAACGCACCAAAGCGTGTTAATCATGTGTTTTGGCGGAGAGGGCGGGATGATAACAATCGAGCAAATCAAGGCGGCGCGAGGCTTGTTGGACTGGACTCAGACGGACTTGGCCGAGAAAAGCGGCCTGTCGCTGACAGCGATCAACAATCTAGAGCGCAAGATCGTCCAGCCGCGCATGGCCACGCTGGAAACCGTCCGTGAAGCCTTCGAGCAAAACGGCATCCTGTTTACCGAAGGGCCGGGAGTCCGGCTTTGCGGCGAACCCTTCGAGTGCCTAAAATTCGAAGGTAACGATGCCATCGCCCGACAGGCGGAAGACCTCTTCGCCCATATCGGGACGGGCGGGTCGCTGTGGATTTGCGGCAGCGACGAAAGCAACTGGGAGCGCGTCGCGCCGGGTGTTCAGGCGCGGTACAACGATTATATGCGGGCAAACAAAGTTGACGAACGCATCATCGTCCCCGTGGGCTCGCGGCAGTTCGTCTCGCCGCCGGAAGTCTATCGTTGGCTCCCGGTCGACAGCATCGGCAACATGCATTGGATGGTCTATGCCGACCGCGTGTGTTGGGTGCTGTGGGATCACGTCCCGCGTTGCATCATCATCCGCAGCCCCACTCTGGCCGAAGGGCACAGGCGGCAATTCCTGTTCTTGTGGGAATTAGCCCACGAACCGATCCCATGACATTCGCGAGCCAACACGGCTCAAGGCTGGTTAGGGGGTCAAGCCCATGTTGTTGACAGCGCCGGTATAGGTCTTGATGCGGCAGGGACGCGCAAGATCGCCGCGCTGATTTCCCGGAGAATAGATGGATTGAATATCTTCGCGAAGAACCGCGAGCAGCCCCTCTCGCGTGAGATAGAATTGTCGCGGCGGCTTCGCCATATCGTTGTCATTGTAGATGGAGACGTTGGCCATGGCGGCCCCCTTGGGTGCCTCGACGACGATGGATCCGCCCGGATAGCTGCAGGCAAAGGTACTGTCCTCAACCGGCGCACCGTGCGCACCGTGGCCGCACACCATCGCCGCCGCCAAAGCCAGAGACCTTCCCTACGGTGAATTCTTGGAAATTTTCATATTCGAATCCTTTCAAAAACAGACAACGAAACCCATGGGCACACTACCCCCAAAAGCCTGAAAGCAAAACAAGGCACCTATGGTTAACGCGCCGAAAAATCAAACGCGCATCGGCATCAGGACGTACAACGCGCTCGAATCCGAAGTGTCCTGAACGATGGCGGGCGCGGCGGTGTCGGCCAGCGTGAAACGGACGCCTTCGCTTTCGACCTGCTGCAGGATGTCGAGCAGATAGCGGGCGTTAAACCCGATGTCGAGGAGCGCGGCGTCATAGCTGACCTCGATTTCTTCCGTGGCGCTTCCGGCCTCGGGCGAATTGGCCGAGATGACCAGATGGCCGGGCGTGAGGCTGAGCTTAACCGCGCGCGACTTTTCGCTGGAGATGGTGGCGACGCGGTCAACGGCGGCGGCGAAAAGCTTGGCGTTGGCATCGAGGATTTTGTCGTTGCCCGCCGGAATGACGCGCTCGTAATCGGGGAAAGTGCCGTCGATCAGCTTGGAGGTGATGACGACGCTGTCAAAGGTAAAGCGTACCTTGGACTCCGACAACGCGACTTCGATCACGCCCGCCGCTTCGTCGATCAGCTTGCGCACTTCGTTGACGGTCTTGCGCGGCACGATGATGCCGGGAATGCCTTTGGCGCCTTCCGGCGCGGCCATTTCCACGCGGGCCAAACGATGCCCGTCCGTGGCCACGGCGCGCAGCACGTCGATGTTCTTCGCCTTGGCGGCGTGCAGATAAATGCCGTTGAGGTAATAGCGCGTTTCTTCGGTCGAAATGGCAAAGCGCGTGCGGTCGATCAACGTGCGCAAGTCACCCGCCGTCAGGCCGAATTTATGTTTCAGATCGCCTTCCGGCATTTTGGGAAAATCTTCGACCGGCAAGCAACCGAGCTTAAAATGCGAACGGCCCGACGCGATCGTCAACTGGGTCGCGCTCGATGTGCTGAGTTCCACCTGCGCCCCGTCCGGCAGCTTGCGGACGATTTCATAGAATGTATGCGCGGGCGCGGTGATGGCCCCCGGAGAACTGACCTGCCCCGGCACCGTCTCGTTGATCTCGATTTCCATGTCCGTGGCGGCGAACGACACATCCTGCCCGGCGGCGCGGATCAGAACATTGGCCAGAATAGGAATAGTGTTACGACGCTCCACCACGCTCTGCACATGGCTAAGGCTTTTGAGGAGAGCGGCGCGTTCAATGGTCAGTTTCATGGACGGAATGCCTTGGTGAGCAGAGGGGACAATCAACAGGAAACGAATAGCAAAGAAAGCTAAGACGAGCCATAGCCCAAAGCAAGCAGATTGCGTGAGTTCGGAGCCGTCCGCTAAGTTCAAACCAGCGCGACATTGACGTGGTGGGAGCGCGGAGCGATGCTGCAATCTTGTCCCTTCCGGTTTCAGAAAGCCGTAAACGTATGCCCGCCCCCAAACAACGAACCCGCACCACCTACCGCACCGGGCTGATGGCCGAGGCCTTGTGCCGTTGGGCCTTGAGGCTGAAAGGTTACCGAGTTGTGGCCTCGCGCTATCGCTCCGGTCTGGGGGAAATCGACATTGTTGCGGTGCGGGGGCGGACTCTGGCGCTGGTTGAGGTTAAGGCGCGGGGATCGCGGCGGGCGGCCTCCGAAGCGGTCACGCCCCGCCAGCAAGACCGCCTGACCCGCGCCGCCGCCGCCTTTTTGGCCCGAAACCCCCGTTACAACCGTTATGATGTGCGTTTTGATGTCATGCTGGTGACTCCTTGGCGCTGGCCTGCGCACATCGCGGCCGCGTGGACCCCCGCCCCTTGACCGGGTGGGGTTTGCTTAACAAAGAACAGGCTGCAATTCCCCCCAAAAGCCTATAGACTGGCCCCATGAGCCAGCAGCAGGAAGCCATCCGGATATTGCGCCGCGCGGGCGAGCAGGGCGACGACAGCCTTGATCTGGCCGAAACCGCGCTGGCCTTGGCGGCGATCGATCAGCCGCAATCGCCCATCGATCCTTACCGAGCGCATTTGGCATCGTTGGCGGAGCAGGTGCGCGCGCTTGGCCCCGCGCGTCAGTTGGACGAACAGCTGCGCATCCTGCGCCGCGTTCTGGTGGTGCAAAACAAATACAGCGGCGAAGAAGAACACTTCGACGACATCCGCAACGCCAACCTGATGCATGTGATCGACCGGCGGCGCGGTTTGCCGGTGGCGCTCGGCATCCTCTATCTGCATGTGGCCGAAGCGGTGGGGTGGCCGATGGTGGGGTTGAACTTTCCCGGCCATTTCTTTGTGCGTCTGGCGGCGGCCGACGGTCGCGCCATCATCGACCCCTTCCGCGCCGGACAGACCTGCCATCCCGACGACCTGCACGAATTCCTGCCGTACGGCGAAGAGGACGAAGAGACGGAGCGCGAACTGGCCCCGGATTGTTGCGATCCGGTCAGCAAGCGCGATGTGCTGTTGCGCCTTCAGAACAACGTCAAGCGCCGCTTGTTGGATCAAGATCGGCTCGACCCGGCCATCGCCACGCTGCAGGGCATGATCCTGTTCGCGCCCCGGCGGCACGAACTGTGGCGCGAGCTGGGCTATCTGCAGGCCGAACGCGGCAATCTCCGCTCCGCCATCACCGCGCTCGAAGTCGTGCGCGACCTGACCGGCGAAGTCGTCCCCATCCGCCAAGCCGACGACATGCTGCGCCAACTGCGGCGGCAGCTGAATTAACGGCAGCGCATACTTACGCGACCCAAACCATCCCCTCTTTGCCGTGCGCATAGCCGTTGATGAACCGTGCTTCGGGCATGAGGTTCGTGAGTTCGGCGAGCGCATCGTCCGCGCCCATCGTGCCGCCGATAACACGGCGGTACAGCGCAGCGATTTTCACCATGTCGGTGTCGTGGGGCGACAGGCGGAAGTGCGTTACACCGCTTTTGGCCATCACGGGAATCTCGCGCAGCAGCGCGGCATAGCCGTGCGAAAGCGTCTGGGTGCCGTTGATCGCCAGAATGGGCTTGTCGACGAGCGTCGAGGCGGTCAGGCCGTCGGGATCGGTCTCGCACGAGAACTGGCACGAATCCTTGTGCAACCCGCGCGCCCGCGCATGATAGCAGCGCATCGAAACCGACAACGGCTGGCGGCCAAAAACATGAACCTCGGTGCCCAGCTTGGCCTTGTTCGCGTACCCGGCGAGAAGCCCGACACCGTCGGTCGACAGTTCCACCGGCAACACGACGCGCACGGCGCCCTTGGCGGCCATATAGTTCACCGCGCCTTCGTTGAACACGTTGATAAAGGGGCCGACAACGAACGGCTTGCCGTCCAGAGCCTGCAGACACGAAACATCGTTGGCCTCGACCAACAGATCATCCGTGGCGCTGTCGCGAATAGCGTCCATCTCGCGATGCGTGGTGACGAGCGCAAGCGTGGACAACACGACCTCTTTGCCGGAGGCGCGCAGACGTTCCAGAACCGCGTCATGGTGGGGCGCGAAAAAAGGCTCGCGCTTCGAACACACGACCTCGCCGAGATAAACGCAATCTACATCGGCTTCGTCGGCGATGCGGAAATAAAAATCGCGCCGCTTCTCCGGCGACCAGTGAAAGAACAACGGGCCGAGGGTCAAGCGCGGCTTGGCGGCCTTCGTTTTTTTTGCAGCGGGAGTCGTCTTGGTCATCGCCAGCCCTTACCGTAAGCGCCAAAGGTTTCCCGTCCGCCTTCCGCGACGAGCTTGAGGTCGTCGGCGGGCGGCGGCGTTTCGCCCCGCGCGAGCGCGTCGAGTTGCTTGCGGAATCCGCTCACCACTTGGGTGACATAGGCGCGGCTGCGTTGCCGTCCTTCGATCTTGAGCGCGGTGACTCCGGCGGCCTTGAGCTGGGGCAGGATGTTGGCGACGTTCAGGCCGATGGGCTCTTCGAACAAATACGAGGCGCGGCCTTCGGTGACATAGCGGCCCTTGCACGGCGTGGGATACGCGGCGGGCTCGCCCTTGGCGAAGCAATTGAGCGTCACGCCGCCGAGGCACGACACGATCTTGTCGCCGTCCTCAACATAGGTCACATGGCTGGCCGGAGCGCAAACGCCTTCGCTGGTCGGCGACAATCCGGTCATGTAGGAGGACAAAAAGCACCGTCCCTCCGACATGCTGCCGACGCTGCCAAAGGCAAAGACTTCGGTTTCGATGCCGATGGCCTTGACCACGTCGGCGACTTCGTCGACGGACAGGACGCGCGGCAACACAACGCGCCGGACTCCGAAATTCTCGCGGTAAAACGCGATGGACATGGGGTTCGAAGCGGCGGCTTGAACCGACAGATGCAACCGCAACGAAGGATGCCGCCGATGGGCATAGTCCAGCAACCCGATGTCGGCCAAAATCACCGCATCCACGCCGATGGCGGCGGCGTTATCGACGGCCTTGTGCCACGGAGCCATGTCGTCGGCGCGGGGAAAGGTGTTGATGGCGGCGAGCAGCTTGCGCCCCCGCGCATGGGCATAGGCGACGCCTTCGGCCATTTCGTCGACATCGAAATTCAGGCCGGGATAATTCCGCGCGTTGGTGCAATCGCGAAAGCCGCAATAGACCGTGTCGGCTCCGGCATCGATGGCCGCGACCAACGCGGCGGGCGTTCCGGCGGGGCTGACCAACTCAAGATAGACGGGGGCGCTCATGCGGCCGCTCCGCTACGGCGTTGCCGCGCGTCTTGCTTGGCCAGCGAGGTTTTGACCGCCTCCAGCTCGGCGCGCAAACGGGCGCATTCGTCGGCCAGATGGCGGTCGGCGGCATAGGTGGGCGCGGCATGCAGCGCGTCGTGAAACGTGGCGAGATCGGCGCGGGTGCGCGCGCCCACGCGGTTCATGACCTCCATGACGCGAGCCGCAGGCCCGGCCAGAGGCCCAAGGAACGAAAGTGCATCGTCGGTCAGATTGATCGCCTCGCGATCCAGCGTGTTGCGCAAGGCGACGATCACCGCCGTGTCGCCGGAAATCAGCAAATCGCGGGAAAAGAACAGCGTGTCGCCGTCGATCCGCCCCTCCAGCATGTTGATGAGAGCGCCCAGAGCGCCCCGGATCAGCGCGGCGGGTTTCGCTGTGGCCGCAGCGGGATCAAGGAGGTCAAGCCGCGCTTCGCCGCCGCCGATGGTGAGGACAAAGCGGTGCGGCAGGTCGGACGGCTCGACATGGACAACGGCGGGCTTCAGCGCGGCGAGATTGCGGAACAGGCGCGGACGGCGGCTTTTCATCCGGCGCAGAACGACGGCCAAAGCGCGTTCCAACGCGGCGGGCGGCATCGCGCGCATGACGGCGCGGGCGAGGGGGACGGGCAGGGCGGGGCTTTCGTGTTTCATGCTGTCTTCCGCTGTGGAGGCGCGGGTCAAGCGGCATCAAGCCGAAGCGGCGACCCATCGCGCAGGCCAACTTAGCATCCTTCACGTCCGATGCGAAGGGCCGCGTTTCAGGCCTCCGGCATGGGCGCGGCCAAGGGGCCGCCGAGGCGGAGGGGGACGATGCGTTGGGCGAGGCCGGTCGCGTCGTCGGTGACGATGAAACAACCGCAGACCGTCGCTTCGCCCTCGGCGGGGAGCATGCGCTCGCCGGGAATTTTGCGGGTAAAGCGCCAGATCGACGTTTCCTTCTTCATGCCGATCACGCTGTCATAGTCGCCGCACATGCCCGCGTCGGTTTGATAGGCGGTACCTTTTGGCAAGATACGGGCATCGGCGGTGGGAATGTGGG
The DNA here is from genome assembly GCA_903919315.1 of uncultured Pseudomonadota bacterium. Taxonomy (GTDB): domain Bacteria; phylum Pseudomonadota; class Alphaproteobacteria; order UBA9219; family UBA9219; genus CAIXHP01. Next base: position 10,951 of record CAIXHP010000033.1, read on the forward strand.
TGTGGGTGCCGACGACGGCGGAAACGCGGCCGTCAAAGACATGACCAAACGCCATCTTCTCAGAGGTCGCCTCGCCGTGAAGGTCGATAAAGACCGCCTGAACGTCCGCGCCGAGGCGATGCTGCGCCATCAACCGCTCTGTGGCGGCAAAGGGATCGTCCAAAACCGGCTCCATGAACAACCGCGCCATGACGTTGGCGATCAGGATGGCGCGTCCGTCGGGCAGCGTGTGGCGGTACGCGCCCTGTCCCGGCGTGCCGTCGGGGTAATTGAGCGGCCGCAACAGGCGCGGGTCGTGGTCGATGGTGCCCAGCAACTCCCGCTGGCCCCAAGCATGATTGCCGGTGGTGAGGCAGGTGGCGCCCAGGGCATAGAATTCCTGCGCCAGCTTGTCCGTGACTCCAAACCCCGCCGCCGCGTTCTCGACATTCACGATGACGACATCCGGGCGCAGCCTGTCCCGCAACACGGGCAAATGCCGCGCCAGACCCTCCCTCCCGCTCCGCCCCATCACATCGCCCAAAAACAAAACCCGCATAACGCCCACCAAAAACCCAAAACCGCCCCGCCGCAAAGATAGAAGACTTTGGCCCAGAGAGCCACCCCGAAGGACGCGAAAGTTTTCCCGCTGGCATCATGCGGACAAAGCCCTAAACTGGCGCGAGGCTTTGACGAAAAGGCGCGCCGTTTTATGCCACGCTGCGAGACAGGTTCCTTCGAGATCGACGACACCCGGGTCGCCTATACGGTGCAGCGCAGCGCGCGGCGGCGGCGCACCATTGCGCTTTACGTCGACTCCGGCGGCGTGCGCGTTCTGGCTCCGGCCCGCACGGGGTTGGCGGCGCTTCAGGCGCTGCTGCGGGAACGAACGGGGTGGATCGCGCGACGGCTGGCGTGGTTGCGACTCCAGCGCCCCGCCGAAACCGCGCGGCCCTTGATCCACGACGACGCGGCGTTCTTTCAGGGCGAGTCCCTGCCTGTGCGGGTGACGCGCGATCCGGCGCGGCCTTCGGGCTGCGTCCTCGATCAGGGAACGATCACGATGAATGTTGCGTTGCCGGAGATAGCGGGAGAAGCCCTGCGCGAGGAAGTGCGGCTTGAGCTGCTCCTCTGGTACAAACGCCAAGCGCGGCGCGTCTTTCGCGAGCGTCTGGACCATTGGGAGGAGCGCTTGGGCGTGACCTACCGCCGCGTGATCGTCGCCAGCCCGACGCGGCGCTGGGGCAGCTGCAACGCTCGCAACGATATTCGCTTGAACTGGCGCCTGATGCTGGCCCCGCCGGATTTGCTGGACTATGTGGCCGCCCACGAGCTGTGCCACGTCCTGCACAAAGACCATTCGCGCCGTTTCTGGGATTGCCTTAACCGCGTCATGCCCGACTGCAAGGCGCGACGGCAAAGGCTGCGTTCGTGGGAGTGTGGGGCGAAAGAGGATTAAGGGCCGAAGCGCTTATTTCTTCGTCGCGTTGTTCATCGCCATCTTGGCGGGTTCCGTCTCAGCCTTTTTCATCGTCGGCGCAAAGTCCTTTTCCAGCAAGCTGGAGAATTCTTGCCGGATCTGGGCCTGTCCCTGACGGAACTGGGTCAACAACGACCCCTGCAACGACCGACCGGTGGGGAGGCTGACGCTAAGCGGATTGACCTGCTGGCGGTCGACCATGACTTCATAATGCAAATGCGGCCCTGTAGAGCGTCCCGACGAGCCGACAAAGCCGATCACATCGCCCTGATTGACGCGCGCTCCGGGGTACATGCCGCGCGCAAAACGGCTCATGTGCGCATAGGCGGTCTGGATGCGGCCGTTGTGGCGCAACCGGATATAACGGCCATAGCCGCCGTTAAAGGTGACTTCCTCGACAACACCCGGCCCGGCGGCAAAGATGGGGGTGCCGGGGGCGGCGCCGAAATCGGTGCCTTTGTGCATCTTGGTAAAGCCGAGCAGCGGGTGCATCCGCATGCCAAAGCCGGAGGTGACGCGCACGCCTTCGACCGGCGTGCGGAGCAGCGAGCGCTTCACGCTCTGGCCGCGCTCGTCCATATAGTCCACGGTGCCGTCGTTAAAGGTGACGCGGTACAGCGGCTTGACCTTTCCGGCGATTTCCAGAGCGGCATAAATGATGACCGCTTGCCCGGCGGGCGAGCCGTCCTTGGCCGTTGGCTGATCGTAAAGAACCTCAACCTTGTCGCCTGCATGCAGGTCGCGCTGGAAATCCACCTCGTGCGAATAAGCGCGGATCAAAGCGGCCATAACGGCGCGCGGCACGCCTTCGCGTTCCCCCGCTTCATAGAGCGATGTGCGAATGACCGAACGCGCGGCCATTCGCTTGCGCTCAATCGGGGTCGTATTGACACTGGCGGTAAACTGGCCGTCCGCGCCGCGCGTGATCGTGACTTCCTTGGTCGGCTCCGGCTGGAGCGTAACACCCGTCAAGGTTTCCTCGGTGCCGAGGCGCGTAAAGGCCAGCGTCACTTCCTGACCGGCCTTGAGCTTTTTCGGATCGTAAACAGATTTCAGGGCGGCGGCCACCGTTTGCGCCACATCAGGGGCGACATCGGCATCCGTCAACAGCGCGGCAAAATTGCGACCAGAGTTAAGCTCGACCTCGCGGGAGACGGCTTCCGGCTTTGCCGTCACCATCGCGGCGGCCATTTGCTGGACTTCTTCGGCGGCTTCCGCCGCCATCTGGGCCGGAGCGGAATCGGCGATTTCCTGCATGACCGTGTTGTTCGCCAGCGTAACCGGAGCCGAAGCCCTAGGAAAAGTCAGGTCAGGACGCAGGTGATGCCCCGTCGCGCCCACGCCAAAAGCCAACAGGCCCGCAAGAAGAAGCGGCCAGGTGCGACGCGCTTCCAGAGAATTGGCGCGAAAAGATCCGAGTTGAACTTTGACCAATTGAAGTCCCTTGGCTGATTTGCGAGAGGTCGGACAGGCAAAGTGTGGCGAAAGATGGGCGGTGCCCTATCTTGTGTCAACGCCAAATATTCCCGTTTTACAGATATACCACTCATTTTTTTGCTGGTGCTGTTAATGGCGGTTAATTTACTTATTGATATTCATTGACTTTTTGTAAACTATTCGCAAATTCATCCACAGGCAAGCGCGGCAATAAAAGAACAAAAACTACAGGGCTTTGAGCAATTATAATGCGCACCAAAACGGGTGGATATGCCCTGCGGCGACCCGTTTCGGATCAAAAACGGGAGAGGATCAAGCCTTGGTGGTCGCCTCTGCTGTCGGCACAAAGGCCGGTACCACCCACCAATCCGGCCGCGCCGCGAGAAGATCCGAGGCCGCTTTACGCGCCGCCGCGCGGTCAGGATAAAGCCCGAAACACGTCGCCCCGCTGCCCGACATACGCGCCAGCAGACAATCGGGTGTCGCGGCGATTTGCGTCAGAACATCGCGAACGTCCGGCAAAATATGACACGCGGCATCGGTCAGGCCGTTGCCCCGCGCGGCCAGCATGTCCGCCAGTTCCCGCGCATCCCGTGGCGCATGCTCCAGCCGCGCGGGCGGGACGAAACCGCCTGTTCGCGCCTTGTAAACGGCGGGGGTCGGCAACGCCTTGTTGGGGTTGACCAGCACAATATCCGTGTGCGGCAAAAGCGGCCCCGGCTCGGTCGTCGCGCCGACATCGCAAAGATAACAAGTGGTCGCATCGATGCAGCAGGGAACATCCTGTCCCAAACTTGCGGCAACATTATGAAGCCGAGGATCGTCCGCGCCCACGCCCCAATGCGCCGCCAACAGCCGCAGCGCGGCGGCGGCATCGCTCGACCCGCCCCCGATCCCTGAGGCCACCGGCAAATTCTTAACGAGCGTCAACCGCACCGGCGGCAAAGGATCAGGGGGCAAACCAAGCGCCACCGCCAGCCCCCGCGCCGCGCGCACGACCAGATTGCCCTCCGTCGGTTGCCCCGCCAAAGCCCCCGCCATAGGCCCCTCAACAACAAAGGAGAACGAAGGCGCAGGCTCCAACCGCAACGCATCGCCGATATTGGTAAAGGCCACCAGACTGTCGAGCCGATGATACCCGTCGTCCCGTTTGCCGGTGATGTGGAGATAGAGATTGATCTTGGCTGGCGCAAAAGCGTGAAAAACAGACATGGCAAACATCCACAAAAACCGCGACATCACCTTGTAACAGCCAAACCGCCCCCCTCCAACCCCTGCGCGTCATCAGGGGCGCGGTGTCTTCATCCGGGGATTGGGGCGGGCAGCAGTCCCTGCGGCAGAGCTTGCCGGAGGTGACGGGGAAGATAGTCGATACAATCAACCACCGGATATGTCCCGGCCAGCCTCATCTCAATCTCACGTTCGCGCAGATAGCCGAGTTCGACGGGTTTTCCCGCAACCCATGCGACGGGCTGCAACAGATCGGCAAGCCCCTGAAGATTGAGGTCGCTCTCGGCAGTCTTTCCGGCCGCCAAAGCAAAAAGCTTCAAATACGCCGAGGGGACGCTCTGCGGCGGCGCGTCTTCGTACACAAAGACCAGACGGAAATCAGAAAGCTTCGCGATGTCGTACCGCACGAGCGCGTCGAGGGATTTGATCATCTGAACGTTGTGATGCCGGTCGTCCACCGCCTCGGGAACAAACGGCGCAAAGGCCTCAAGCGCCGCGCCGAGAAACGCAGCGGTCACCGCCGTAACGTGTTCGGGGCCATGCGGCGGTTGTTCGGTCAATCCCGCCGCATGTTGGAAAACGGCGGCGGAACCGAAATTTTCCTTCCAATTGATGACGGGAAACGAACACGCCAGAATCTTCGCCGCATCCGCCTGCCCGCAATCAACGCGGCACAACCCAAACCCGACCGGCTGCCGATAACCCGGCACCGCCTCAATCGCCGCCACAAACTCCTTAAATTGCTCCGCCGTACCGATCAAACCCATAACGCCCTCCACGAGAAAAACCTCAGGCCCGCCAAGGCCAAAAGAAACACACCCCCAGAACTTCAACAGCCCCCGTCCGGTCTGTCAATGCGGGACTGTACGGCCCTGTTCTCGATGTCGAGGATGGGGTCGACGGATGCCCTCCCGGTGAAAGGTGGCGGGAGGGGTTGGTTTCGCCACAGACGGCGCTCTGCGGAAATGGACGGCAGGGTTGCGGCAGGATAGGGTGGGGGCTGCTGTTCTTGCGGAGTTGTGGGCGACATGATCGACAAGGAGATACTGGGGGCGGCGGCGGCTTTGTTGGGGGTGGTGGGGTTTGTTCCTTATCTCCGGTCGATTTATCGGCGGGAGACAAAACCGCACGTCTTTTCTTGGGTGCCGTGGTTTATCACGACGGCGGTCGCCTGCGCCGGACAGGTTGCGGAAAACGGCGGCGCGGGGGCTTGGGCGACGGCGACATCGGCGGTTTTCTCGTTTGTGATTATGGTGATCGCCCTCTTTCGCGGCGAGCGCAACATCACGCGCGCGGATTGGGTTTCGTTTCTTCTCGCGCTGGCGACCATTCCTCTGTGGGTTGTGACTGAGGATCCGCTTGCCTCGGTCATTCTGGCGACGATGATCAACCTGTCCGCCGCTTTCCCGACGTTGCGGAAATCATGGAGCAAGCCTTACGAGGAAGACATGGCGATGTACGCCGTGCTCTCGGTGCGTTCGGCTTTGTCCTTGGCGGCGCTTGAGAATGTCGCGGTCGTCACCGCGCTTTTTCCGTTCTGCCAGTTCGTGTCCAACGCCGCCATTTCCGCGACGTTGTTTGGCCGTCGTTGGGCCGGACGGCGGCGCTTGCCCTTAAGGGGCAGCAAAGGCGGCTAAAGTTTCGCGCAGGGCCGGGATTCCGGCGCCTTTTTCCGCGCTGGTCAGGATGACTTCAGGGCGCGCGGCGGGGTGTTTGGTCAACAGGGCGGTGATTTGCCGCAGGCGCGGGTCTTGATCCACAGCTTTGACCTGATCGGCTTTGGTCAGGATGACTTGATAGCTGACGGCGGTGCGATCCAGCATCTGCATCATTTCGATGTCGTTGGCCAATGCGCCGTGGCGGCCATCGATCAACAGGCCCACGCACAAAAGGTTGGGCCGCGTTTTCAGATAATGCCGGATCAGGCCGTTCCACTGCTTCACGCTTTCCTTGGGCGCTTCGGCGTGGCCATAGCCGGGCAGATCGGCCAGCACAAGGCGGTTGGCCAGATTGAAAAACACAATTTGCTGCGTCCGCCCCGGCGTGTTCGAAGCGCGGGCCAGACTCTTGCGTCCGGTCAGCGCGTTGATGAGCGAGGATTTCCCGACGTTGGAGCGGCCGATAAAGGCGATTTCGGGCAAGCCGTCGTCGGTTTCAGGGAACTGCTCAGGCACCGAGACCGCCCGCATGAAATCGCACGGCTGCGCGAACAGCTTGCGCGCGGCTTCGGCAGCGTCGGTGGGGTGGTGCGGCACGTTCGTCAAGCCTTACGCTCGCCGACCCGGCGCATGATGAACCACTGTTGGGCGATGCCCAACAGGTTGCTCCACGTCCAATAGATGATGAGGCCTGCCGCCATGCTGCCCATCATAAAGGTGAACATAATCGGCAGGAACATGAACACCATCGCCTGCGTCTTGTCGGGCGGTTGCGGCGACAGGCGTTGCTGGATGAACATGCTGAGGCCCATCAGGATCGGCCAGACACCGAGGTGCGGGATAAAGGCCCAGTCCACCATGCCGAACAGCGTCAGCACCGAAGTCGGGTCGGGCGCGGACATGTCCTTGATCCAGCCATAGAACGGCGCGTGACGCAATTCGATGCCGACATACAGAACTTTATACAGCGAGAAAAAGACGGGAATCTGGATCAGCATGGGCAGGCAGCCCGACATCGGGTTGACCTTTTCGCGCTTGTACAGCTCAAAGGTTTCCATCTGGAGCCGCTGTTTGTCCTCCCCGAAACGCTCTTGCAGCGCCTTCATCTGCGGCGCGAGGAGCCGCATCTTGGCCATCGAGCGATAGGATTTCAGCGACAGCGGGAAGGTGACCAGCTTGAGCAACACCGTAAAGGCAAGGATGGCGAGGCCAAAGCTGCCGAACGTCTGGCCCAAGAAGTCGAGCAGCGACAGGAACGGCTTGGTCAGGAAATAATACCAGCCAAAGTCGATGGCGTCGTAAAACAGCGGAATGTTGTATTGGTCGGCGTAGTCGTCAAGCACGCGCAGACGCTTGGCTCCGGCGAAAAAGCGTTGCGTGTGTTCCGCGACCGCTCCGGCCGCGAGGCTGACCGGCGTGCCGCGAAAATCGCTTTGGAACACGCCTTGATCGAGCCGAGCCTCAGCGCCGCGATCATAGGTGAAGGTGGCGGTGATTTTTTCGTCCTGAGCCGGAACCAGCGCCATCAGCCAATATTTGTCGGTGATGCCGAGCCAGCCGCCTTGGCTTTCGGCGGCTTTTTTCGCGATCACCACGTCTTTGTATTTGTATTCCACCAACTGACCGCCGAGGGCGCCGATGGGGCCTTCGTGCATGATGTACAAATCGCTGGTTTGCGGCTTGCCGTGACGCGCGATCAGGCCAAAGGGATAGAGCGTTACGGTGCCCGTGCCGTTGTTTTTGACGTTGTCGGTGACCGTGAACATAAAACGGTCGTCCACGGCGATGGTGCGTTCGAACAGCAAGCCCTTGCCGTTGTCCCACGTCAGCTTGACGGGTTGCTTGGGCGACAGCTGCTTGTTGTCGCTGCGCCAGACGGTGTTGGCATCGGGCACCACGACATCGCTGCCGAGCCAGCCGAATTCGGCGAAATACGCCTGATGCGGCGCGATGGATCCGGCGGGCGACAACAGCGTGATTTCCGGCGATCCGGCTTCGGTGGTTTCGTGGTAGTTCGCCAAGGTCAGGTCGTCGATGCGCCCGCCCTTGAGATTGATCGAGCCGTGAAGTTCCGGCGTTTGGATGCCAAGGCGGGGAGTCTCGCCGATGATCGCCGCGCGGTCGCGCGGTGTTTGCGCGACGACGGCCACATCGGGCTTCGTCATCGCGGCGACCTTCTTGAGGGCGAGCTGCTGCTGATAGGCCTCCATGCGCGGTTTTTCATACGCATAATGAAAGCCGACGAGGATGGCGAGGGACAGCAAGACGGCGACGATGAAGTTGTGGTTATTCATGGCTCTGTTAACGGCAAAAAGGGGAAAGATGGCTATCAGGTATCAGATAACGGGCGCAGGGGAAAGCATGCTGTGGTTATTCATTTTCCGGGGCGCGGGCTTTGGGCACGGGGTCATGGCCTTCGCCGCCCCACGGGTGGCAACGCCCGATCCGCTTGGCTGCCAGCCAGCTCCCCCGCCACGCCCCATGCTCGCGCAAGGCTTCATCGGCGTAGGCGGAACAGCTGGGCGTAAAGCGGCAGCTCCGCCCCAGAAAATAGGACAGGCTGTGGCGGTACACCCAGATCAGCGCGCGCAGAAAGCTGGTCATGGGGGGGATTCTCGCCAGACTTTCAGCTTTTTCAAGGCGGTGATGAAATCCAGCCGCAAGGCTTCGTGGGCGCGAGTGGCGGTCGTGTTGCGGGCGATCAGGACATAGTCATGGGATGGATCGGCGTGAAGCGCCAACAGCTCTTGCGCCAAGGCCCGCAGCCGTCGGCGGGCGCGGTTGCGCACCACGGCGTTGCCGACCTTGCCGCTGGCGGTCAGGCCGTAATGGCAAACGGGATTTTCAGGGGGCGTGGAATCCGGACGCACCGGCCCCAACTGCAAAATCAGGCCCGGAGCGACCCATTTTTTGCCTGTGGCAGCGACAGCAAGAAACGAACGGCGTTTCTTGAGCGTGATGATGTCGTGTTTCTGGGGCATCGAACCGCCCCCGGCGGCCTGTCGTTTAGGCCGTCAGCTTCTTGCGACCCTGAGCGCGGCGACGCGCGACGACCTTGCGGCCGTTCTTGGTCGCCATGCGGGCGCGATAGCCGTGGCGGCGCTTGCGCACCAGTTTGCTGGGTTGATACGTACGTTTCATGGCACAAAATTCCTGCTTGCAGACGCTTCTTCAAAGTCGGGGGTTTATAGGGGCTTGCGGCGTGGGAGTCAAATGACTTCGCACAATCGTTAATTTCCCCTACCCAAACAGCGGGCTGGCCAGCAAGGCGCTGATTTCCTTGGCCATGATCCGGGCGATTTTCTGGCGTTGTTTGGGTTGGGCCAAAAGGGCTTCGTCCTCGCGGTTGGACAAAAAGCCGGTTTCAACCAGCATGGCGGGCACGTCGGGCGAGCGCAGGACGGCGAAATTGGCGGCGCGGACCGGGTTTTCCAGCAGATGCCAGTTCCGGCCCATCGCGTTGACAAAACCGACCTTGGCCCGCTGCGCGGTGTTGCGGGTGCGGCGGGCGGTGAGGTCGAACAGGATGGCGGCCACCTCTTGATCGGTCTGGCCCAGATCCAGCCCACCGGTGCCGTCGACGAGGTTTTCCCGCTCGGCCAGCTCGCTGGCGAATTTGTCCGACGCTTTTTCCGACAGCGTATAGGCGGAAAGCCCCCGCGCCGCGCTGTTGGGGGCGCTGTCGGCGTGGATCGAGAGGAAAAGGTCCGCCCGCGCCTCTTGCCCCAGTTTCACCCGCTCCGGCAACGGCAGGTAGGAGTCCTTGTTGCGCGTCAGCTTGACGTTGATTTCGGGAAACTCGGTCAACGCTTCCGCCATGCGCCGCGCGATATCGAGCGTGATGTCTTTCTCCTGTGTGCCGCTCGGCCCAATGGCGCCGGGATCATGCCCGCCATGCCCCGGATCAAGCATCAACAAACGCGGCGCGCGCGGCTTGCGTGCCGGAGGCGTGGCGGCAAACACGTCAACCGGCAACGCCAGCCCCAGCGACAGCAGCGGCAGCGTCAACCCCAGCCGCAAAAACCGGCGGCGCGAAAGGTCGCTTGGAGACTCGGCGGGCAAAGGCTGTGGGCGCGGCGGCATCATCGACAAAAAAATGGAATGGGGCGAATCGCAGCGGATTCTAGCGCCAAACGCTTTGCGTTGCCATGCCTGTTTGTCGCGCCGTCCTCCGCACATTCTCTTTGCCCAGCGCCTCGCTCTGCGGCAAGCTGCGCGCATGATTTCTTTCGCTCCCCGCCTCGGCGTCGCGCTCGGCTTTCTTGTCCTCGGTTTGAGCGCTCCGGCGCGGGGCCAGCCTTACGGCTGCCCGCCCTATCAACCGCCGCAGGTCACGGTGATGCCTTACGCCACGACGGCGCGTTATGACGACACGCAAAGCCTCGCGCAAATCGCCCAGATGTCGCAAAGGGCCGGAGTCGCCGTCGGTGCGCGGGAAATGCGCGTGGGTCTGACGGCAGCCAGCCTGCGCATCGAATCCGCCTTCACGACGGCCAGCCGCCAGATGCCCAACGACCCGATGGTGTGTTCGCAGATCTCGCGCTTTGAGCTGCGCTTCGGCTTCGACGATCTCACTGTTTTTCTGGCACGGGAGCTGCCGCGCCACTCCTGCGGCTATCAGGTCGTTCTGGGACACGAGAACAAGCATGTCGCGACGGATCAGCGCATTCTGGCCGCCTATCTGCCGCAGTTGCCCCAGCTCTTGACCCAGACCCTGCGGCAGACCGGCGTGCTGCGCACCGGCTCGTCCGAAGCGGCGCAGCTTCGATTCCGTGTCCTGCTAGATGCTTATGTGCAGCAACTTACCGCCAGCATCGAAGCCGTCCGCCGCCAACAGCAACAGCAAATCGATACGCCCGAGGAATACCGCCGCATCACCCAAAGCTGCGGCGGCGACATCGCGCGGCTCGCCCAACAGGCGGGCGGTTAGCGGGGAACAGCAGGCGTTTTTACGTTTTCTTCTCTCTATGATGCAGAGGCCCCAAAGATGCAGGTTACCGCGGCAGGAAACTCTTTGGCGGGCTGCACGCCTGTTGTCGCTGCGTCGTGCCGTCCGGCAACGCACGCCGTGGGCTGATGAGGGTGTCGGCTTCGCGAATGGCCTGAGCAAAAGCAAATCCATCCCGGCCTAGCCCGACAAAGGGTCTTTTTGATCGGACGTGTTTGCGCGCGCTGACCCCTCGCGGGCTCGCGATAAAGCCCGCTTCGACGAATTCCATCAGGGCCGCGCGCGCATCCAAAGCCGGAGCCATGGCCAACGCGCTGCGCGGGCCAAAACGGTCCATGTAAGAATCGCTTGGCGGCGACGCGCCACGCTTGGTCTGACCGCCTGTCGTGAAAGGCATCAAAACGGTCGGGGCACCCGTCTATTGTGCCGTTCACTGGGCCACCAAGCGCCATTTTGCGCCATGTGCGCGGCCAGCGCTCCGGGCAAGGCGAAGAAAACCCGTGCGGCGCAGGTCATCCAAAACACGCTCTCTATACGCCCGCTCCGGTCCAACGGGGGCAGCGCGGCCGCGACGTGCGCTCCGGCGGGCGTCAGGCTGATCTGGAAATTCGCCGGGGGTTTGCGGCGAAGGAACGAAGCAAGGCGGCCTTCCGGCGCGGGCTGAACCTCAACATAGCCATGTTGCTCCAGACTCCGCGCCAGACGAACGACCCCGTCCGTCCACAAAATCGCTTGCGCATGCTGCCTTTGCACAGCGTCGCTGAAACAAGGTTCATCGGATTTCTTCAACACAGACAATAACGCCAACATGGTTCGGCTCCGCTGAAAATGCGCACAGATGAAGAAGAAGCCTTATCACACAACATAGGAAGATGGTTCTCTGCTTTTAGTTTCGCGCCGGGTTTTCGCAACAGAAACAGCGGAACGCCCTCGTTAACCAGTTTCTCCGCATCGCTCAGCACACCGCCCGCGCAAGGGCGCGCTGTTCGGCCACATTGACCGGACGGAGGCGTTGGCCATACCCGGTCATGTGGCGCATGGCGGGCATGATCTCGCGGCCCGGTTTGGCGCGGCCCTGCAACGCGCCGAGCGCCACATGATCGAACGCGCCGAACACCGCGCCGAGCGCTTTCTGAAATTCCGCGAACTGATGCTCGCGCCGGGGGATGTAGACCCAGTGGTTTTGCTTCGACGCTTCGGGCAACGTCAGGCCCACGGTCACGTCATGCACGATGTGCCGCTGTGGCAAGCAATCGAGGATATGGAATATCCTGCGGCTCAGCCGCTCCTGACGCAGGCTCTGCGCCGGGCCTCGTTCGAACAGCCGCATCGCGCCCAAGGTCAGCGCCACATGCGGCAAGGCGTGCGCCCACGCCCATGTCCCGGCGCAGAGAGCGGCATCGTTGGCGCGGCTGGCTGCGACGCTTTGTTCTTCAAGGTACAGCATATGCACGAGGCGGGCGATTTCGTCCTGCAGGCGGCGGTCGAGGATGCGCAGTTCGTCGTCCGCCCCCGGCCCGGTGTAGCGGCCCAGCGTGACGACCACGACGCGATAGCCGCCCGCCCGCATTTTCATCAGGCGTTCGAACGACCGCGTCAGGTGCGCGACATCAAGGTCTTCGATAGCCAGATTGCCTGCCTCTTGCAGCACTTCAAACTGGCGCACGGCGGCCCATTCGACGCGAAAGGCGTCCAACGCGGCCGGGGCATCACGCGCGGCAGGAAACCAGACATCTGTCGTTGCGGCTTTGCCGATGCGCTGCAAATAGGAAAAGCTGCAGACGATGCGCCGTCCGGCCGAGGTGGGCGACGGGAACAAACGGCGCGGCGCGGCCATCAACACACGGGACGCCGCCCCGAACAAGGTGGGCATATTTCCTCCCTTCGCTGGCATGACCCAGATCAGGTTCAACGGGTATCATCTCAGCCCCGCATCGCGACAAACGACGCAAGGCACCCCGGTCGGGAACTGGGTTAACGCGAACACGCCGCCCTGTCAAACGCCATCAACCCGCCGCACGGCGGGCAGGCAAACGCCGTCTCAAAAAAAGAAAGAAAGCCCCAGCCAAACATAATGCTTGTCTTTCCGCCCCAGATCGGCAATTTTACGCACCTTCTCAGACGTGTGGGGCCATAGCTCAGCTGGGAGAGCGCGACAATGGCATTGTCGAGGTCAGGGGTTCGATCCCCCTTGGCTCCACCAATTAACTGTATTTGACCCTGCATAAAATTCCGGCCATTAGCAGAAGAATTTTCCGCTGCTATCGCGCTTCTAATCAAATGTATGATGGGATACGAGTTTCTTTCGGCCATCGACTTATGGATTTCCCAATAGACTCGTTGCGAAAGAGGCATTGAATCTTTGTTAACCGGCTTGTGATTCAAGGGTGGAGAGGCGTTGGAGGCCTCTCCGATGGCAAAGTTTAATAGCGCGGCGCTTTTACGCAAGCGGCAATTTCAGCGCCTGA
>CAIXHP010000034.1 GCA_903919315.1 uncultured Pseudomonadota bacterium
GCTCCAGCAGGAAATACTCCCACGAAAGCCGGAAGGTGTAGGTGTTGCGGATATTGACCGCGCGCCGACAAATCAGCCCGACCGCTATATTCGCCACTGCACTTTGCGTGAACTCGTGCGCGGAAATCTGGCTGGCCACGCGCAGGCCAAATGCCTCGATGCTGGCCTGGTCGCGGGCTTCGGCGATATTGGCGTTGTAAAGGACGGTGTTATCGAGAAACTCCATCCGATAGCAGTTATAGGCGTCGTTCGGGTCGGAGCGGATCAGCTGCACCGGATCGGCATTGTCCGGACGCAAGAAGTCCTTGTCCGACAGGTCATAAACCGGCGTGACATTCGGCACGAACACATAGCCGTTGCCGGTGACGGGCGTGTCGCCATAAGGAATGGCTTTCAGCACCGATCCCGACCAGACGGCAGCGGTGTTGGTAATTTCAAACCACCGCGCCAGAACGTCATTAGCTTTTTCCACCGAGTCCAGGCTCGGCGAGAAATCCAATCCCACCGCGCGGCAATAGGTCTGCCATGATGCATCGCCGGTTGTTGTGGCATTCGAGCCGGAAAACCACGATCCATTATCAATGGAAGATGACGGCAGGCCGACACCATGCAAGCCGGTCAGATAATCCTGCACCACCAGCGGAATATCGGCATCGCCGCGCCCATTGATGCCGGTATTATAAAGGCCGCCGAAAGTTTCGACCTTCAGCTGCGGCAGCGCATCGTTTGAGCCGAGGTCGAAATTGGCGGAGCAAAGATAAGCGATGTAGCGATAGTTTAGCGCCTGCGCCGAATTATAGGAAGCCAACCAGCCCCATGCCGTCTGCGTCGAGCTGCCGAGATAAGCGGTAAGACCCAAGGCACCTGGGCTGCCATACTGGTCTTTGCCTTTCCAGATATTGCCGAAGCCGTTGATGGGGCCACCGCAGATGCCGAAAATGCAGCCGGTCTGGTAATCATAGCTGCCGGTCTTGCTGCCACCGCCATTGTGAACCAGCACGCCGTCGGCAAAATAATTGTGATGCGGTTCGACGGTCAGATTGTAGGTAAAGGTGATATCGGGCGAGGACGCGATTTCCTCAATCGTGACCGCATCGCCATCCTCGAACACCAGCCTGTCGCCGATCTTCCAGTCCTTGGCCTCGACCTTTTCGACGCCGTCTTTCCATAGATAATGGTTCTCGGTGACATGCAGTTCGCCGCGCTCATGGCGAATGCGCAGCATGCGGTCATGGCTTTCATTGGCGACGTCATGCTTGTGAAACAGCTGGACGCGGCCTTCAACCTTCAGTCCCGTTTCGGGATCGACGCACCAGACAGGATCGCCTGGGCGCAAATCCTCGATGTACCGCTTGCAATGCGGCGTCGAAATCCTCGTTTCAGGGGCGAAGCAACCAGCACCACCGCCTTTGCCGCCGCTTTGTTTCTGGGCAATCGCCCGAAAATTGCCGTACCAGAGCAGATTGATACCGCCAGCCGCGCGTCCCCAGATCATCGGCACCGGCAAGGTGGCGATGGAGGTGTTGATGGCAATGTCAGTGAATTCTGGTTTTGCCTTTTTACCGCCGCCAAAGAGCCAGCCCATCAGCGCCTCCAAGGAC
>CAIXHP010000035.1 GCA_903919315.1 uncultured Pseudomonadota bacterium
CCGTCAGGCGCTGAAATTGCCGCTTGCGTAAAAGCGCCGCGCTATTAAACTTTGCCATCGGAGAGGCCTCCAACGCCTCTCCACCCTTGAATCACAAGCCGGTTAACAAAGATTCAATGCCACTTTCGCAACGAGTCTAATATACAGCAGATCAATGAAAGTAAAAACAATTGGGCTAATAGCAAAAACTCGACCGTAATCAGCCTAAATATCAGGCTATCTATCTAGCATTCAATGGATTTCTGGGTTTTGACGGCAGGCGACTATCCGGCCAGTGTAGCCAGCCAAACCGCCGCCGCGTTGATGAGTGACAGCAAGACGGCGGCACTACCCATATCTTTGGCTTTCTTGGACAGTGGGTGCCGCTCATCGGATATGCGATCGACGGTTGCTTCGATGGCCGAGTTGATGACTTCCACGATCAGCACCAGAATGAGGCTGCCGATCATGAGACCGCGCTCGCCTCCACTCACGTCTACGGCCAAGGCGATAGGTGTGAGCAAAACGAACAATAGCAATTCCTGCCGAAAGGCCGCCTCTGACGCGAACGCCGAACGCAGGCCGTCCCATGAGTAGCGAAGCGCGTTCACAAGACGCATGAAGCCACTGTTATGTTGCATGGAGTATGCGCCTCACGCCCTCTTATCCAACGGCACAAAGCTCCGCGTCGTCGGGCCGGTGTAGAGCTGGCGGGGACGGCCGATTTTCTGGTGGGGGTCGGCCAGTTGTTCTTGCCAATGCGCGACCCAGCCTGCCGTGCGGGCGAGGGCGAACAGCACCGTGAACATGCTCATGGGAATGCCCATGGCGCGAAGGACAATGCCGGAATAAAAATCGACGTTGGGGTAGAGCTTTTTCTCGATGAAATAGTCGTCCTGCAACGCGACGCGCTCCAGCTCCATCGCTGTTTCCAGCAAGGGATCGTTGCGGTGGCCGAGTTCGCTTAGCACTTCGTGGCAAGTCTGGCGCATCACTTTGGCGCGAGGGTCGTAGTTTTTGTAAACGCGGTGGCCAAAGCCCATCAGGCGGAAATCGCTGGACTTGTCCTTGGCGCGGCGCACGACATCGGGGATGTTGTCCTTGCTGCCGATCTGCATCAGCATTTTCAGCACGGCCTCGTTCGCGCCGCCATGCGCCGGACCCCATAGCGAGGCGATCCCGGCGGCCATGCAAGCGAACGGGTTAGCGCCCGACGAACTGGCAAGCCGCACCGTGGAGGTGGACGCGTTCTGCTCGTGGTCGGCGTGGAGGATGAAGATTTTGTCGATAGCGCGGCTCAGAACCGGATTGACCTTATAGGCCTCGGCAGGCACCGCGAACATCATGTGCAGGAAATTTTCGGCGTAGTTCAGGTTATTTTGCGGGTACATAAAAGGTTGCCCGACGGCGTATTTGTGCGCCATCGCCGCGAGCGTCGGCATCTTGGCGATCAGGCGATGGCTCGCGATTTCGCGCTGCCTCGGATCGTGGATGTCGAGGGAGTCGTGATAAAAGGCGGACAACGCGCCGACCACGCCGCACATCACGGCCATCGGGTGCGCGTCGCGGCGGAAGCCGCTGTAAAACCGGATCAACTGTTCATGCACCATCGTGTGGCGCGTGATGCTGCCGACCCACTCCGCCTTCTGGTGCGGATTGGGCAACTCGCCGAACTGAAGCAGGTAGGCGACTTCCAGAAAGTCGCTCTTCTCCGCCAGCTCCTCGATGGGATAGCCGCGATGCAGCAGGATGCCCTTGTCGCCATCGATAAAAGTAATCTTAGACTCGCACGACGCGGTTGACGTGTAGCCGGGGTCAAAGGTGAACATATCCGCGTCCGCCTGCAACTTGCGGATGTCGATAACGTCCGGCCCCATGGTGCCGGAGGTCAGGTTCAGCTTCCATGATTTGCCGGTGCTGTCGTCGGTGAGCGTAACGGTGCGCTGGTTGTCGGTGGCCATGGTGAAACCTCGCGGAAGCGGAAAATGGGCGATATACCCTTGTGCCTAGAGATCGGTTAACTTCGGCTTAACTTAGCTGCTTGCAGTCTTGCCAGTTCTGCAGGCCACGAAAAGCAGCATACTATGAAATGTTTGCCCTGTTGAAAGAAAGGGACTCTCGTGCCGTTTACGCCGCTTCATATGGGGCCAGCCCTGCTTTTAAAGGTGGCCGTTGGCCCTCGATTCAGCCTCACGATGTATGGCTTGGCTCAGATCGCCATGGATATTGAGCCTTTGGTGCGTATCGTGCGCGGCGATGCGGTGCTGCACGGGCCGACCCATACATACCTCGGGGCCGTTCTTATCGGGTTGTCGGTAGCGGTGGTCGCGCGGCCTCTTTGCAACGTTCTCCTGCGGGCATGGGGCGCAGTGCTGCGTCCCTTTGGTCTGGCTTGGCTAACCGATGGTGCTTCGGTCGGTTGGCGTGTGGGGGTATCAAGCGCCCTGATAGGAACAATCAGCCACATTCTTTTGGACAGTTTTATGCATAGGGATATTCGGCCACTTGCGCCCTTTTCTGACTGGAATGGGCTGGTGGACTTGGTGCCGATAAGTTCCCTCAACTCGTTTTGCATAGCGGCGGGCGGCCTTGGCGTTCTCGGCTGGATTGTACGGCGTTGGCGGCAAGCCAGCACGAAACGACAAGCCTGACTGTTGTCGTTCGACAATCAATCATTTGAATTCGCTACGACTCGCTCCGGTAATTCGGCGCTTCCGCCGTGATTTGCACGTCGTGGACGTGGCTTTCACGGAGGCCAGCGCCGGTGATGCGCACGAACTCGGCTTTTTGCTGGAGGTCGGCGATGGTGGCGGAGCCGGTGTAGCCCATGGCCGCCCTCAGGCCGCCGACGAGCTGGTGAATGACCTGAGCCACCGCGCCTTTGTAGGGGACGCGGCCTTCGATGCCTTCGGGCACCAGTTTGCCGGGATTGTTGATGTCCACCTTTTGGAAATAGCGGTCCGCCGAGCCGCCCGACATTGCACCAACGCTGCCCATGCCGCGATAGCTTTTGTAGGAACGCCCCTGAAACAGCACGACCTCGCCCGGCACTTCGTCCGTCCCCGCGAACATCGAGCCGAGCATGACGCAGTCCGCGCCCGCCGCGATGGCCTTGGCGATTTCGCCCGAATATTTGATGCCGCCGTCGCCGATGACCGGCACGTTCTGTTTTTGGCAGACCGAAGCCGCGTCCATGATCGCCGTCAGCTGAGGCACGCCCACGCCCGACACCATGCGCGTGGTGCAGATGGAGCCGGGGCCGATACCGACCTTGACCGCGTCGGCTCCCGCATCGATCAGGGCCTTGGCCCCGTCGGCGGTCGCGATGTTACCCGCCACGATTTGCGTGACGCTGGACAGTTTCCGCACTTTGGCGACTTGTTCGAGAACCCGCGAGGAATGGCCGTGAGCGGTGTCAACGACGATAACGTCCACGCCCGCATCCACCAAGGCCTCGGCGCGAGTCAGTCCGTCGCTGCCCGTGCCGATGGCGGCGGCGGCGCGGAGGCGGCCCTTGTCGTCCTTGCAGGCGTTGGGGTGAAGCTGGGCCTTTTCAATGTCTTTGACGGTCAGGAGGCCGATGCAGCGATAGGCTTCATCCACCACCAACAGTTTTTCGATCCGGTGGGTGTGAAGCAAGCGCTTGGCTTCGTCGCGGTCGACGCTTGCGTTCACGGTGATAAGGTTCGCGTTGGTCATTAACTCGGCGACAGGCTGCTGCATGTTGGTGGCAAAGCGCACGTCGCGGTTGGTGAGAATGCCGAGGAGCTTGCCGGAAGGCTGCTCAACCACCGGAATGCCAGAGATGTGGAAATCGGCCATCAGGCCAAGGGCGCTGGCCAGCGGCGCTTCGGGCGTGATGGTAATAGGATTCATAACCATGCCGGATTCAAAGCGCTTGACCTTACGCACCTCTTCGGCCTGTTCGGCGGGAGTCATGTTGCGGTGGATAACACCAATGCCGCCCGCTTGCGCCAGCGCGATGGCCAGATTGCTCTCCGTCACCGTGTCCATCGCGGCGGAGGCCAGCGGTATGCCCAGCGTGATCGTGCGGGTAAAGCGGGTGGACGTATTGACGTCTGAGGGAAGAACGTTGGACGCCGCCGGAACCAGCAACACATCGTCAAACGTCAAAGCTTCGCGGAATTGGGCCATCGGTGCCTCGCAGGTAAGGACTCTATCGGGATGGCGTGAACCTATAACCCATGCGGCGTAGTGGGGTAAAGCAGAAAGCGCTTGGACAGGCGGGGAATCAATGAATTTGCTGATGTTTTGTGATTTCTAGGCCGTTTTCTCCGGCCTAGAACTTGCTGAATCAGTTATGCAATCTGTAATTCCCGAGATGTGGTCCGCCCTGTGGACGGATAATGGAGCGGTCGGATACAGCCAGGCGTGACATGCGCAGTGCATCAGCCGCCTTGACTTGGGCATCAATTGTGGCCGGGTCATTGCTTGCATGCCCACCCATCTCAACGGTAACAAGCTCGGAAGCGGGTAAAACTTTGTGCAACCGCCATGCATTGTCATAGAGGCAGTTCATGTCATGGCGACCGTGAATAATCGTCGCGGGGATAGGCGCGATTTTGGGCGCATCCCTCAAGATTTGTCCCTCTTGAATGAACCCATTATGTCCCAAATAGTGGCACTCCAATCGCGCAAGGGACAACATCGCGTCCGGCGCGCTCAACGTGTCAATTAAGGATGGGTCGGGCAGGACACTAAGGGTATGAGCCTCCCACATGCTCCATGCGCATGCGGCTTTTTCCCCAAGAGACCTGTCGTCGCCAAACAGCATCCTTCTATAGGCACCAAACATATCGGTGCGTTGTTCAGGGGGGACAATGGCTTCAAAATCGCTCCATGCCTCCGGGTACACATGACTCGCGCCATCCTGAAAGAGCCACTGGTTCGCTCTTTTGTCGCAGAGAAAGACGGCGACGAGAAACAAGGCGGCGACGTGCTGGGGGTGTTTTTGCGCGTAAAGCAGGGAAAGCGTTGTTCCCCAAGAACGCCCCGCCACCACCCATCTATCTATGCCCAGATGAGCGCGAATTTTTTCCATGTCTTCAATGAGGTCGTGCGTCGTGTTTTCCCGAATGTCCGCAAATGGCGTGCTTTTGCCGGAGCCTCTCTGGTCGAACAGGATGACGCGATAGTATGCGGGGTCAAACTGCCGCCCGTGGGACGGGTAGCAGCCGGAGCCCGGCCCCCCATGGCACCAAATAACAGGTATGCCTTGGGGGTTGCCGCATTCTTCAATGTACAAATTGTGAATGTCGGAAACTTGTAGACGATGTTGCGCAAAAGAAACGCGCTCAGGGTAAAAGTCACGGTACATCACAAGCCTCCTGTGCATCGCAGCGCCAGTGTGGATCAGAACGGCTAACGAACACTAGCGTGTCTATCCGAAAGCTTAAACCCGGATTATCCGAGGCACAGAAGGCCTAATGCACCGCTTACCCAGCCAGCGCCATTTGCACGGGCCGCTGATGTAGCGCGAGGTCGAGGTATTCCTCGACGTGGTCGGTGAGGATGTCGATGTGGTCGCCAAAGAAGTGGCTGGCACCCGGCACAACGTGGTAGTCGATCTTGATCCCGCGCTGGTTCGACAGCTTGTTAACCAGCTTGGCGACAAAGGGTTCCGGCACGATTTCGTCGGTTTCGCCGTGGATGATCTGGCCCGAAGCGGGGCAGGGAGCCAAAAAGTTGAAATCCAGCATGTTGGCGGGCGGGGCCACCGAAATGAAGGATTCGATCTCAGGGCGGCGCATCAGCAACTGCATGCCGATCCATGCGCCAAAGGAGAAACCGGCGACCCAGACGCTGCGGGCGTTAGGGTTGATGGTCTGCATCCAGTCCAGCGCCGAAGCGGCATCGCTCAGTTCGCCTTCGCCCCGATCATAGCTGCCCTGACTGCGGCCAACACCACGAAAATTAAAGCGCAGCGTCGCAAAATCACGCTCTGCAAAGGCGTTGTAGAGGCCAAAAACGACCTTGTTGTTCATCGTCCCGCCATGTTGCGGGTGGGGGTGAAGAATTAAGGCAATCGGAGCCGTAGGCGACTTACCCGGGCTATAGCGACCTTCTAAACGACCGGCAGGACCGGCAAAAAGAACTTCTGGCATTTTTCTGACCCGTTGGTGCAAAGGACAACAATATCTGGTGGCCGATCCTTGCGTCAGACTTTCCACCCTTTATTGATTTTTGGCATACTAGCACGAGCGGGAGGCTGAATTTCAAGCAAGTAATTCAATATGGTGGCATTCTATCGGCCTTGATCACCCAGACAAAGGGGCTGTGTTGCGCAAACGGCTGATCAGGCGTTTTTGCCTTCGATGTCAGGATTCCTAGAGCCAAGATAATATATAACTATATCTGGTAGGAACGACAGAAATCAGAAGATTGGGCCAGTATTCTGAACATAAAGTTGTTTGTATTCGGTGAAAAAGGGCAGCATTGAACTTTGGCCCTCAATTAGCCATAATGCAGTGCTGATTGTAGATTTCTGGTTAATAGCCACACCCATTCGGCAAGGAGGTACGATATGCGTATAAGCACCAAAGGCCATCACGCGCTCACGGCTATGGTTGATCTGGCCCGCAACGGGCAAGGACGACCGATTTCTCTCGCGGAAATCGCGGAACGGCAAGACATCTCGCTCTCCTACATGGAACAACTGATCGCGCGGCTGAAAAGCCGTGGTTTGGTTAAAAGCACGCGTGGGCCCGGTGGCGGCTACATGCTGGGCGCGAGCAGCGACAACATTACGGTGAATGACATCGTTAACGCGGTCGACGATGCTTCGGAACGCCTGACCGTCCACGACCCTGTGACCGCCAGCGCACGTCAGATCACCGACATGCTCTGGCAATCCATCGGCGACGAAGTATCCGAGCATATGGGCAAAATCACGCTCTCGGATGTCTGCAACTGCCATATGTGCAGCGTGGGCGAGGAGATTGCGGCAGGCTCGATCGCCAGCCTTATACCAACCCCTGAAGTTTCGCCTGTACGGCACGTTGCTTGATGGTGTAGGCGTGGTGGATGATTTACTTAGACCACAATGCCACCAGCCCGATGAAGCCAGCCGTTCGTACGGCGATGCTGGAGGCGATGGAGCGCATCGGCAATCCATCGTCCATGCATCGTTACGGACGGCTTGCGCGAAAGCATGTTGAGCAGGCCAGAGCCGATGTCGCCGCGTTGGTGGGGGTAAAGCCGACCCAAGTCGTCTTCACCAGCGGCGGCACGGAAGCGAACAATCTGGCCCTCAGCGCAGCTTTGCCTGAGTCACTCCTCGTTTTCTCTATCGAACATGACTCGGTTCTGGCGTGCGCTGTGGGCGCGCGGCGGATTCCCGTTACGCAGGACGGCGTTGTGGATGTGGACGCGGCGGAACGGCTTTTTCGCGACACCTGTGTTCCGGCGCATGTCGCCGTGATGATGGTCAACAACGAAACCGGAGTCATCCAGCCCGTTGCTGAGATCGCCCGACTGGCCAAAGCCTATGGCCACAAAGTCCACACCGATGCCGTGCAGGCCGCCGGGCGCTTACCTCTGGACTTTGCAGCGCTGGGTGTCGATTCCCTGACTCTCTCGGCGCACAAGATCGGCGGGCCTCAAGGTATGGGCGCGTTGATCGTCGCCGAAAACAACGTGATACAGCCGCATTTGCGCGGCGGCGGACAGGAAATGAACCGCCGCGCGGGAACGGAAAACGTCGCGGGCATCCTCGGCTTTGGCGCGGCGGCGCAATTGGCGGCGGATGATTTGCTGGACGCGCCGCGTCTGCGCTATCTACGCGACGAGTTGCAACGTTGCCTGACGGCGATTGCGGGCGAGGGAGCCGAAGTCATTGGTGCCAATGCGCGAACAGGCCGAGTCGCAAACACGCTCCTCATCGCCATGAAGGGCGTGAGCAGTGAAACGCAGACGATGGCCATGGATCTCGCAGGCGTGGCGGTGAGCGCGGGGGCGGCATGCTCCAGCGGCAAAGTAAAATCTTCCCATGTTTTACGCGCGATGGGGTATAATGAAAGAATCGCCTCTTCCGCGCTGCGAATCTCGTTGGGTTGGAGCACGGAAAGCGGCGATCTGACGCGGTGCGTCGAGGCTTGGCGCGCGCTTTATCAGCGAACGCGGGCATCGTCCGGGCCGCGATCCGCCGCCGCTTAGTTGACGCTCCGTTCTGCCGCAATCGAGGACAACGTATGGCCAATATTATTGAATTCAACGAATTCACGACCGGAGCGTTTGGGCCATCGGCGGAATTGCATTGTTGGTTGTGCCAAAAGGGTGTGTCGTCACGGGCGCTATTTTGCCATCACTGCGGCACGATCCAACCGGTGCGGACTTTGGATCACTTCGCGCGTCTAGGGCTTGAACGCCGCATCGACCTCGACTTTGAATTGCTGGAGCGCCAGTACGCCGCTTTGAAACGAACCCTTGATCCCGCCCGTTTTGCGATCCGTGGCGTGGGCGAGCGTGGCCATGCGGCGCGGCAGATGGAGGCTTTGGGTGAAGCCTATGACACGTTGCGCGATCCCTTGCGCCGCAGCCGTTATTGGCTGACGTTGCATGAAATGGACTTCAACGAGGCCGAAATCGCCAACCCTACTGTGGCCGCGCTTTTGTCCGAACTCGAATCCGCCGCTGAGCCGTCGCATTGCGACCGCGTCGCGCAAAAGGCGGGGCAGGCGCTTGAGGACGGAATCATGGGCTTGTTGCAAGCGCTGCGCGGCCAGAACTGGCAGCAGGCGAACGCAACTCTGGTTGAGCTGGACGGGCTGGAAGCGATCCTCAGCAGCGTTCGTACCCGCCGCGCTCAACTGATGCCCGACAACGCGGGCGGCGACGACCTCGCCAGCGTCAAGTAACGACCGCCCATCCAAATTTCACGCGCCCCGCGTCATATCCACGGCGCGGCGGAGGTCGGCTAGCGCGATGTCGCCCGCGAGAACCCGCGCGATCCCGTCTTGCTGCATGCTTCGGAATCCCTGCGCTTGCGCCTGTTTCAAGAGCGCCACGCGTCCGGCTTCGGCGGCGATGAGATTGTCCAGTTCCGGAGTCAAAGGCAAAATTTCCGCTACAACGGTGCGCCCCTTGGTGCCGAACTGGTCGCACGCCGCGCAGCCGACGGGAAGGGCGATGTCGGGCGGATCGCGCGGATCGCAACGCAAGACGCGGCATTCTTCGGCGGTGGCGGAGCGCCATGTCTTGCAATGCGGGCAAAGTTTCTGCACCAGACGCTGCGCGACGAGGCCGTTGAGATTCCCCGCGATGACGCGCGGATTGAGGCCAAGGTCAACGAGACGCGGCACTGCGCCCAGCACGTCGATGCAATGCAGTGTCGAGTAGATTTGATGCCCCGTCATCGCGGCCCGCAGCGCCATGCCCGCCGTGTCGGGATCGCGCACCTCGCCGATGAAGATAATATCCGGATCCATACGCAGCACGCCGCGCACGCCTGCAGCAAAGGTCAGCCCCTGCGCTTCCTGCACGGCGGTTTGGCGGATGAGGTCGAGCTGGAATTCCACCGGCTCTTCCAGCGTCGCGATGTTGACGTCTTCGGCGCTGAGGTGGCGCAGCAGGGAATAGAGCGTCGTGGTCTTGCCGCTGCCGGTCGGGCCGGTCACCAATGTGATTCCCTGAGGCCGCTCCATCAGGCGGCGCAGCAGGATGGCGTTGTGATTGTCAAAGCCAAGTTCCGGCAAGGGCCGCAGCGAACGGCGGTGATCGAGCAAACGCGCGACGATGTTTTCGCCCCACACCGTCGGCATGATGGCCACGCGGAAATCGATGTCGCCGCCGCCGATCTGCATCTGAAAACGCCCATCCTGAATGCTGCGCGTGTCGGCGATGTTCATGCCTGCCATGATCTTGAGCCGGTGCGACAGCGCGGGCCAGTGGTCGCGGTGGAGCGCGCGGACTTGCTGCAACCGCCCGTCGATGCGATAGCGCACGCGCACGAAACTGCTTTCCGGCTCCAGATGGATGTCAGAGGCTCCGCGTCGCGCCGCGTCCGAGAGCAGCATGTTGACGAGGCGTACGACCGGATGTTGCCAGTCGCCGTCCGCATCCTCCGTTTGCCCCGTCTCCATTTCCTGCAACAGGCCGTCGAGCGTGGCGGCAAAACCGTAGTGCTGATGAATGGCATCGTCGATGGCCGCGCGGCTGGCGACATGCGGGGCGAGGTCGATCGGGCGCGGGAAATAGCGGCGGATTTCGTCCATCGCCAGGACATCGTAGGGATCCTCCATCGCCACATCGAGCGTGTTTCCCTCAAGCCGGAGCGGCACGGCGCGGCATCGCACCGCCGCGTCCTTGGGCAGGCGGTTGAGCAGCGCGGGGTCCAGCGTCGCACATTTTAAATCGACAGGCTGCAACCCCGTCCGCGCCGCCAAGACATGCGCCAGCGTTTCCTCGGTGAGGAAGCCAAGCCGCACCAGTACAGCGCCCAACATTGCGCCGGATTGCCGTTGTTCCTGCAAAGCGATGTGCAGCTGATCGCGCGTGATAGCGCCCGTTGCGACCAAACGCTCACCCGTCAGCGAAGACGGTTGTTCCTCGTCGTCCACAATCGCGAGAGCTTGTCGTTGGTTCATGCGCCGCGCCTTCCTGCCTAATTCATCCGGCAGCAGCGGCGTACGAACCTTCGTGACGAAACGAAAGCGTTAGCCTACTGCCTGCGCCGACTTGACCGGAGGCTTCATGCTTTCGGCACCCGGCGGATCGCGTAGAACATAGCCGCGACCCCACACGGTTTCGATATAATTCTCGCCCCCGGCCGCGACCGCCAGCTTTTTGCGCAGTTTGCAGACGAAAACGTCGATAATTTTCAGCTCCGGCTCGTCCATGCCGCCATAGAGGTGGTTCAGGAACATTTCCTTGGTCAAGGTCGTGCCCTTGCGGAGGCTGAGGAGTTCAAGGATTCCGTATTCTTTGCCGGTCAAATGCAACGGCGAGCCATCGACTTCGACCGTGCGGGCATCAAGGTTAACGGTCAGCTTGCCGGTGCGGATCACGCTGTCGGAATGACCCTTGCTGCGGCGAATGATGGCGTGGATACGGGCAACCAACTCGCGGCGGTCGAACGGCTTGGTGAGGTAGTCGTCCGCGCCAAAGCCCAGACCCTTAATCTTGTGGTCGAGTTCCGAGAGGCCGGAGAGAATCAGGATCGGAGTCGTCACGCGCGCAGCGCGGAGGCGGCGCAGAACCTCATACCCGTCAATGTCCGGCAGCATGAGATCCAAGATAATAATGTCATAGTCGTAAAGTTTACCGATTTCGAGGCCGTCTTCCCCCAAATCCGTCGTGTCGACGATGAAGCTTTCGGCCTGCAGCATCAGCTCGATGCTTTTGGCAACGGATGTGTCGTCTTCAACAAGCAGTACGCGCATGGTCCGGCCCCATCTGGTTGCGTTCACGAATGTTAAGAAGCCACCGCATCCGGCGAAGCCATCAACACCGCGTTAACTTTACTTTACACTATTTTACCTAAAAGGTTTAAAGAAAAGTAAACATTGTTAACGGCAATATGTCTTTGTCCTTCTAGGGTTTTTCCTTTATAATCCAGAGCGTTAGCTTGTGTTTCTCGGTTTGAGGCGGCTCGTATGACCAACGAATCAAGCAAAATTGTGGCCGGAATCGAGGCCATTCCACCGTTTCGGGTTTTCGGACGGGTGACGGCTGTGCAGGGGCTTTTGATCGAAGTCGCGGGCGTGGAACGGCATCTTGCGGTCGGCGGACGGTGTTATGTGGTGGCGCGTGGCGACCGCCGCGTGCTGTGCGAAGTGGTCGGATTCCGAGACGACCGCGCCCTGATGCTGCCTTTTAGCACGCTCGAAGGCATCGGTCTGGGCTGCAAGGCGGACGTGGCCGAGTCACAACCTTCGATTGCGCCGACTCCCGCTTGGCTGGGCCGAATCGTCAACGCGCTGGGCGAGCCGATCGACGGCGGGCCGCCTCTGCCGGTAGGCGCTGCGCCGCACCTGATTCGCAACATGCCTCCGCCCGCGCACATGCGGCAACGGGTGGGCGGCAAACTCGATCTCGGCGTTCGCGCCCTGAACACCTTTCTGACCTGTTGCAGCGGCCAGCGCATGGGGATTTTCTCCGGCTCCGGCGTGGGCAAATCGGTTCTGATGTCGATGGTGGCGCGTTACACTTCGGCGGACGTGTCGGTGATCGGCCTGATCGGCGAGCGCGGCCGTGAAGTGCAGGAATTTATCCACGACGACCTCGGCCCCGAAGGTCTTGCCCGAAGCGTGGTCGTCGTCGCGACTTCGGACGAGGCACCGCTGATGCGACGGCAGGCAGCCTATATGACCTTGGCGCTGGCGGAGTATTTCCGCGACCTCGGCAAACAAGTGTTGTGCCTGATGGACAGCGTGACCCGCTTTGCCATGGCCCAGCGTGAAATCGGCCTCGCGGCGGGCGAGCCGCCCACCACCAAAGGCTACCCGCCCACGACCTTTGCCGAACTGCCTAAACTGTTGGAACGCGCCGGGCCGGGCGAAAGCGGGAAGGGGAGCATCACCGGTCTGTTCACGGTGCTGGTCGACGGCGATGACCATAACGAGCCTATCGCCGACGCGGCGCGCGGCATTCTGGACGGGCATATCGTGCTGGAGCGCAGCATCGCCGAGCGCGGACGTTATCCCGCCGTCAACATCTTGCGCAGCGTGTCGCGCACCATGCCCGGCTGCAACACTGATGCCGAGAATGAAATCGTCAGCCGCGCGCGGCGCTATCTGGCGGCCTATGAGAATATGGCCGAGATGATCCGCCTCGGTGCTTACCGCAAAGGCACGAACCGCGAGGTGGACGAAGCCATGGAGTTCTACGCCCCCATCGAAGAATTCCTGCGCCAAGGCAAATCCGAACGCGACGATCTGGCGGGCGGCTATGCGAAACTGGCCGCGCTGCTGGGGGCGACATGAACGGCTTTACCCGCCCGTCCGCGTCATTCCCGCGAAAGCGGGAATCCAGTGTGAGCGATAGCGAACGTATGACTCGTGAGGCTCGCGGATGCTCGCCGCTGGATTCCCGCTTTCGCGGGAATGACGTGTTTTTTATTTTTAATACGTCCGGCTTTAAGGTGGACGCTGGGGCCGTGCACCCATGACCGACAGCCTCGCCACGCTCGTCAAGCTGCACAAGATGCGGATGGATGAGCAGCGCCAGTTGTTGGTCAAGCTGCAGGAACGGCTGGAGCAGGTCGAGGCGGACATCACCACGCTCGAATTACGGCAGGCGACCGAATATCTGACGGTGCAGGAACATCCGGAAACGTCGCTGACCTATGGCGATTTCGTCCGCTGGGCGGCGGCCCAAGGGCGCGAGCTGCAAAAGCAGAAACAAGCCACGTCCACAGCCATCGATCTCGCCCGAGACCGGCTGGCGGAACTGTTCGAAGAGCAAAAACGCTACGAACTAGCCCAAGAAGCCCGCGCCGCCGAAGCCCGCCGCGAGGAGCAACGCCGCGAAACCATGGCCATGGACGAGGTCGGAAGCGTCAGTTTTGCGCGTAAACAGCGGGATAAGTGACGGATTATCCGGCAACGACTTGAAATGCTTTGTTATTCCGGCCTTGAGCCGGAATCCGTCTGCGAGAGGAAATTTTAAAAATGGGCTCCCCGCCTTCGCGGGGATGACGGTTTTTTACGGTTGTTTTTGCTTTTTAAGTTTCCAGACGGACACACAGATCAAGTAGGATCGGGGTGTCATGAGTCTTGTCCTCCCTTCCGATCCTGTGCCGCCTGTCCTGCTTCACGTCGCGCAATTGACTATGCGCTTTGGCGGGCTGACGGCTGTTTCCGATGTGACGTTTTATGCCTTGGATCGCCAGATCACCGCGATCATTGGCCCCAACGGCGCGGGCAAGACCACGTTGTTCAACTGCCTGACGGGTTTTTACCGCCCTACGTCGGGCTCGCTGCGCCTCCATCGCGGGGACGAGCGTATTGAGCTGGCCGGACAGTCGGCGCACCACACAGCGCGTCTCGGCTTGGCGCGCACGTTTCAAAACATCCGCCTGTTCGGCACTATGACGGTTCTGGAAAATCTGCTGGTCGCGCAGCATCGGCATTTGATGCGGGCTTCGGGCTACAGCGTCGCGGGTTTGCTGGGCTTTGCGTCGTGGAAGCGGGCGGAGAAAGCGGCCCTCGATAAAGCCGCGATGTGGCTGGAGCGGATGGGGCTTCGCGCGGTTGCCAACCGTCCGGCGGGCCAGTTGCCCTATGGCTTGCAACGGCGGCTTGAGATCGCGCGCGCCATGTGCACCGACCCCTGCCTGTTGTGCCTCGACGAACCGGCGGCGGGGCTGAACCCGCACGAGTCCGCCGAACTTCGCGCGTTGCTGGCGGACATCCGCGACGACTACAAGATCGGCATTCTGCTGATCGAACACGACATGAGCGTCGTGATGGAAATTTCCGACGCCATCATCGTTTTGGATTACGGCAAAAAGATCGCCGCCGGAACGCCCGACGAAATCCGCAACGATCCCGCCGTCGTTCGCGCCTATTTGGGCGAGCCTGATGAGGAGGCGGCCTGATGCTGCGTCTCGCGAAAGTTTCCGCACGTTACGGCGCGATCGAAGCGCTGCGCGGAGTCGATCTTGAGGTGTCCTCCGGCGAGATCGTCACGCTCATCGGCGCGAACGGAGCCGGAAAGACCACGCTGATGATGACGATCTGCGGCCATCCGCGGGCTTCGGCGGGGCGGATTGTGTTCAACGGCGCGGACATCACCAAGCTGCCGACCGACCAGATCGTCCGCCACGGAATCGCCTTGGCTCCCGAAGGGCGCAGGATTTTCAGCCGCATGACGGTGCTGGAGAATCTGCAGCTCGGCGGACTGGCTTCCGATCCCGCGCACTTCGCGCAGGATATGGAGCGCGTCTGCGCGTTGTTCCCGCGCCTCAAGGAGCGGTTGCAGCAATGCGGCGGCACGCTCTCCGGCGGCGAGCAACAGATGCTCGCCATCGCGCGGGCCTTGATGAGCCGCCCCAAGCTGCTGTTGCTGGACGAGCCTTCGCTGGGGCTTGCGCCGATCATGATCAAGCAGATTTTTGCCGCGCTCGCCGAGATCAACGCGCGTGACGGCACGACGATCTTTCTGGTCGAGCAAAACGCCCACATGGCGCTGCGCCTCGCCCATCGCGGCTATGTGATGGTGCAGGGCCGCATTGTGCTGGCAGGAACGGGGCGCGAGCTTTTGGCCAACCCGGAAGTGCGGGCGGCGTATCTGGAAGGCGGCGTAGCGGCGTAGAGAGGGATTGAAATGAACAGATTTCTGACAACGATTGCGCTTTTGACTCTCAGTGTTGGTCAGGCGCATGCCGATGTCGTCTGGCCCGTGGCGGGACCGTACTCCGGCTCATCGGCTTCGATAGGTATGGGACAGTTAGAGGGAATCAAGCAGGCCGTTGCCGATATCAACGCTGCAGGCGGAATCAAGGGACAGAAGATCGTTCTGAAGACTTACGATGATGCCTGCGATCCGAAACAAGCTGTTTCCGTCGCCAACAAGATTGTTGCGGATGGCTTTCGGTTTGCGCTTCATGGGACGTGCTCGGGCGCTTCGCTGGCCGCCGAGCGCGTGTATCTTGAGGAGGATGTTGTTGTTATCAACGCCTTCTCCTCCAACCCAAAGTGGACGGACGAGGGCGGGCCGACCATTTTTCGCGCCAATTACAGGGATAATATGGCGGCTGGTGTTGTTTCTGATGCCATTAGGAAGCGTTATCCACGCGCCAAAGTCGCCATTCTTCACGACAAAAGTTCCTTTGGGCAACGTATCGCGGAGGATGTGAGGGATCGCCTGAATAAGGCGGGGATGAAAGAGGTTTTGTTTGATTCCTATGCGCCGAATGATCGCGATTTTTCGGCGCTTGTCACACGGCTCAAAGACATCGGCGCGGGGGTTGTTTTTGTTGGTGGCTATCCGGTTGAAATTGGTTTGATTGCTCGGCAGATGCGCGAAGCGGGGCTGTCCTCGCACTTGTTCGCGGGTGATCTGTCGGTTCCGGAGTTCTGGAAAATTTCGGGGAGCGCTGGCGAAGGTGCTCTGTTCGCCTTTCCCCCAGACCCGCGCAAGGATCCGGTCGCGCGGGGCGTGTTGGAAACAATTGAGCGGTCAGGAGTTGTCGTCGATGGGCATGCCATTTATGGCTATGCTGCCGCGCAGGTGTTGGCGCAGGCGATGAATACGGCAGGCGATACCGATCCGAAGTCGTTGGCGGACACCCTCCATAAAGCCGAGTTTAAGACCGTCTTGGGGCCATGGCGTTTTGATTCCAAGGGGGATATTCGGAATATGTACGAAGTTCTTTACCGATGGCACAACGGTAAGTTTCTTGAAGATGCAGACGCACCTCATCCTGTGGAGAAATGACGATGAAAAAACTTCTGATGACGGCGGCTTTGTTGGTTCTCGGTGTTGCGCCTGCGCGGGCGGATGTGACGGTGGGGCTGGTTTTGCCGCTCACGGGGCGGCAGGCCAATTTGGGCGAGCAGATCCGGCATGGGGCGGATCAGGCGGTGTTGGACATCAACGCGCGGGGCGGGATTGCGGGCGAGAAGTTGGTTCTGCGGCAAGTCGATGATGCTTGCGATCCGCGCCAAGCCGTTGCCGTGGCCAACCAGATGGCCAGCGGGGGCGTGAAGTTTGTCGTGGGCGCTTCGTGTTCGGGGGCGGCGATTGCGGCTTCCAAGGTATTTATGGAAGAGGGCATCCTGTCCATTGCGCCGCTTGCCACCAATCCCAAGCTGACCGACGAGGGCAAGGACATTGTGTTCCGCAACTGCGGGCGCGACGACCAGCAGGGGGCCGTTCTGGGCAACTATATGATCAAACACTTCGGCGACAAAAAAATCGCGGTCGCGCACGACAATTCCGCGTACGGCAAGGGATTGGCCGAAGAAATATTGAAGACACTTCGCGCGGGCGGCGTGAAGGAAGTGTTGTTCGACACCTACACGCCCGGCGAACGGGATTATGCGGCCTTGGTTTCCAAGTTGAAGCAAGTCGGCGCTCAGGTCTTGATGGTGGGCGGCTTTCAAACGGAAATCGGACTCATCGCGCGTCAGATCAAGGAGCAGGGGGCCACGATCCAGATTCTCGGCGGCGACGCCTTGATGACCAGCGAGTTCTGGACGATTGCCGGAACGACCGGCGAGGGCGTGTTGATGAGCTTTAATCCCGATCCGCGCCGTCGCGCCGAAGCCAAGGACGTTATCGCGGCGATCCGCAAGACGGGGTATGAGCCGGAAGGCTACACGCTCTATACCTATGCGGCGTTTCAGGCTTTGGCCGAAGGCATCGCGCGCGCCGGAAAGACGGACACAATGAAAGTCGCGGCGGCGCTCCGCGCCTCGCCTGTCCCGACGGTACTGGGCAATCTGAATTTCGATGCAAAGGGCGACGTGACGGGGGAGAACTATGTCCTCTATCGTTGGCATGATGGTTCGTATGCGGAAGTCACCGAAACTCTGGATCGTAAGGGGAAGTAACTATGAACAAAGCTCTTCTGGCCGCTGCCTTTCTTGTTTATCTGTCCACCCCCGCTTTGCCGATGTGACTATGGCCGTGATGTTGCCATTGACAGGAAAGTATGCCGTCTTTGGTGAACAATTGCGCCATGGAGCAGAGCAGGCAGCGGCGGACATCAATGCTCGGGGGGGGATCCAAGGCGAAAAAATCGTCTTGAGGCTAGGTGACGACGCTTGCGATCCCAAGCAGGCCGTTAGTGCAGCTAACCAGATTATGAGCGCAGGCATTAAGTTCGTGGTTGGCCACGTTTGCTCTGGCGCGGCTATTTCGGCATCTAAGGTTTATATGGAGGAGGGGGCGCTCTTTATCGCTTCAGGTGCCAGCAATCCGAAATTGACGGAGGAAGCATCTGACCTTGTGTTTCGCACCTATGGCCGCGATGACCGTGAGGGTAAGATGCTGGGCGAGTACATCGTCAAACACTTTCATGGCAAGAAGTTCGCAATTGCTCATGATAACTCTGCCTATGGTTTTGGCGTAGCTCAGGCCGTGAAGCAAGCTGTCGAGACGGCAGGGATTAAAGATGCTCTGTTGGAGACCTATACGCCTGGCGAGCGCGACTACTCGGTTCTTGTTTCGAAGCTTAAGAAGAACGGAACTCAAGTTCTTGTTCTAGGTGGGTATCATACCGAAGTCGGGCTGATTGCGCGGCAGATTAGGGATCAAGGCGCAAGCATCCAGATTGTCGGCGGCAATGCGCTTGTTACGGATGAGTATTGGTCGATTGCTGGATCGACGGCTGAGGGGACGTTGATGAGCTTTACGGCTGACCCGCGTAAAAATCCCGAAGCAAAAGATGCAATAGAAGCTCTGCGTAAGGGAGGCTATGAGCCGGAGGGCTACACACTGTTCGCATACGCAGCGGTGCAGGAAATGGCGGAAGGGATTAAACGTGCCGGTAAGACGGATGCGATAAAAGTTGCTGCGGCCTTGCGTGCAAGTCCGATTTCGACAGTGCTCGGAACTGTCGGCTTTGACTCCAAGGGTGATGCTGTTGGTATACGCTATGCCATATATCGTTGGCATGATGGTTCGTATGCGGAAGTGGGCGAGTGATCTTCCTGCTTTCGCGGTCGGAGCGCTTGGGGTAGAAGTCCACCCACACATCAACCTTTGTTTTGAGTCGTGATCATGGCTTCCCCCATCCGCGCGCTGTATGACTGGACGCTGAAACAAGCCGAGGGGCCGTATGCCGCCGTGGTTTTGTTCGTGGTGGCGTTTGCGGAAAGCTCGTTTTTTCCCTTGCCGCCTGATGTTCTGTTGTTGCCGATGGCTTTGGCCTGCCGTGATAAGGCCTACCGCTACGCGCTGATCTGCACGGTCGGCTCGGTGCTGGGGGGACTGCTTGGCTATGCCATCGGCGCGATGTTCTATGCGACTTTTGGCGCGTGGATCATTGAGACTTATCATCTTCAAGACGCCTTTAAGCGTTTCCATGACGGTTTCAACGAATGGGGCGTTTGGATCATTCTGGCGAAGGGACTAACGCCAATCCCCTTTAAACTCGTGACTATTGCCAGCGGCGTGGCGCATCTTGATCTGGTGGCGTTCGTTTTGGCGGCGACGGCGACTCGCGCTTTGCGGTTCTATCTCGTGGCGCTTCTGGTGCGGCGCTTTGGCGCGCCAATCAAGGAATTTGTCGAGCGTTACCTGACGTGGGTGGCGTTAGGCGTTTTGCTGATCATCATCTTCGGTTTTTGGATCGTGCTTCACGGCTGAGTTGTGGTGTCGAAACTGAGCTGTTGCGCCAAGACCTTTTGCGCGAACGGTACCGAAATCTTGTGGCCCTGTTCCAACGCGGTCTGATCAAGGAGCGTGACGGCCTCGCGGATGGCGGCGGCGGTGCGCTCCAGCCGACGCGCCAGATATTCGACGACTTCGGTTTCCACCAGAAGCTGACGGTCGCTGAACTGTTTCAGCAGCATGCCGCGCATCAAATCGTCGTCCGGCTCATGCAGTTCGACCGCGAGGCAGCTTTTCAGGCGCGAAGCGATGTCCTTCAGGCCAAGCCCCCACCCCGAAGGCGCTGTTCGCGCCGTCAACAGCAAGGGAATGCCGGAGGACTTGGTGGCGTTGTAGAGATGCTGCAACCACTCTTCATGCTCGGCTTGTCCCGCGATCCGGTCGGCATCGTCGAGCGCCAGAGCGTGGAACGTTCGCGCTTGGTTGACCAGATCGTCCAATACATCCGCCCCCGGCACAAGAGTCACGGCTTCGTGCTTTCGCGCCCATACGGTCAACAGATGCGTCTTCCCACTTCCCGCCGGGCCGTGGAGCGTCAGGCAGTGCGTCGTCCATGAGGAGGGGGCGCGGTCGCCCAGCCACACGACAGCCTCGCGGTTGCTGTCGGTGACCATAAAATCCTCCGCCGTCATGGCCTCGTGCTGCGGCAGGGGCAAGTGATACTGGCGGATCATGGCACAGGCTTGTCGTCCGGCGGCGCATAGGGGGGCGGCGCGGGCACGAGCGGGTCGCGGTAAATGGCGCTGAGCTTGTATTGCCGCAGCGCAAAGCGGGTCAGAACCCCGATCACGGCGGCGACGGGAACGGCGATCAAAACGCCGGTGAAGCCCATCAGGCTACCGCCCGCGAACAAGGCGAACAGGATCCAGACGGGATGCAACCCCACGCGGTCGCCGACCAGCTTGGGCGTGAGGACGTAGCCCTCCAGCGACTGCCCAACCAGAAAAACGGCCAGAACCAAGCCGATGCGATAGCCTTCGTCAAACTGGGCCATGGCAAGCGCGAGGCTGCACACGAGGCCGAAGGTTGAACCGACATAAGGGATGAACGACAGCGCTCCGGCGATCACGCCAACAGTGGCTCCATACTTCAGCCCCACGAGCGTCAGTCCAACGCCATAAATCAGGCCGAGACAGAGGCACACCAAAGCCTGACCACGGATAAAGCCGGATAGGGTGCGGTCGATCTCAAGCATTTCCTTGCGGATCATCGTGTAATGCTTGCGGGGCAAAAGCGTATCCACCGCCTGCGTCAGGCGCGGCCAGTCGCGCAGCAGGTAAAACGCCACCACGGGCGTGATGATGAGCAGCGTCAAAATGTCGAACAGGGCCAGCCCGCCGCTGACCAGTTCTTGCAGCAGTCTTCCGGCCCAGCCAACGGCGTTTCCGGCATACTGCCCCACGGCATCGCGCAGCTTTTCAACATCATCGGGGGACAGGCGCGCGATCCATGTCTCGGCCACAGGCATCAGATGTTCCTTGAGCGTTGTGACATAGCCCGGCATCGCGCCGATCAGCGCGACAATCTGGCTTTGTAGCAACGGCGCAATGAGCAGCAAAAGGGCGACCACCAGCGTGGTGAACCCCAGCAGAACCAGCAGCGTCCCTAGCCAGCGCGGCACTTTGCGTCCGCTAAGCGCGTTGACGACGGGGTCAAGGAAATAGGCCAGCGTCATGCCTGCCACAAACGGCAACAGCATGGGCTTGAGCGCCCACAAAAGCGCGACGAGGCCCAAGAAAGCCAGAAGCCAAAAACGGAATTGCGTTGAGCGTGCCGACACGTTCGTGATCCTTTATCAGGGTGAGGGGAGCGCCGTTGTCGCGCGTAAAGTCCATGCGCCGTCATAGCCCGACTCCAGCGCTAAATCCTGTTGCGCCAGAGCGGTCTGCAATTGCGGGATATCGCCACGGTACTCAAGCTCGACGCTTGCCGCGCCACGCGCCAGCGTGACGACGTTGGTGCGGCGGATGTTTGGCACATGGGCGAGCTTCGTTTTGATCCCCGTCCAAACAGCGAGCGTGGTGATGGGGACGGTGACGGGCAACCGCGCCGTTGGCCCCTTGGGGGGCTTGTTGGATTGTTTCCATGACGCTTCCAGTCCGGCGCGTACTTGCTTGACGGCCTCGGCCAGCGTGATCGCCGCTGTTTTATCGTCGGGAGCGGCGGGGAAGGTCAGGCGGACGGGGTCACCGTTCTTGCCCGAGGTATCGTAACGCTGGACATCGACGTACAATTCAGGCTTTTGGGCATCGGTTCCGGCGCTGAGAACGGCCACGACCGCGCCTCCCGCGTCGTATTTGCGGATGAGGGCTTGCAAGGCCTCAGTTTTTCCGTTGACGGCTTCGGTGGCGCTGATGGTGTTGATGTCGTCCATGTCGCCGCCGGGCACGGTGATCGGTACCATGCCGGTGATGCGAACCGAATCCTCCCACGCCACCCGCCATTTGGTGCGATCTTCCCAAAGCGTGTTACGCCCGGAGAAGCTGACCACAGGAAGGATGGCGAGGTTCCGGCTGCGCGTTTCGCTGAATTCGACGCCGCCTTTGTTAAACAAGGCGCGGACGGCGTTGGGTTTGAATTGCACCGTAAAAGTGCCGATGTAGCGCACGGCGGAGGTGCGTTCCTGCTGCACCTCAAAAGCCTGCACCAGCGCGGCCAAGGCGTCGTCATTGGTTTTGGTGGCAAGGCCCGCGTCTACATCGAGCCGCGCCAGCAATTGGGTGAACGCGTTGCGCTGGGCCTGCAAGATGGCCTGATCGCGGGCACGCGCGGCGCTGTCCGCCGTCACATCGGCGGCTACATCGGCGATCTGATACATTGCGGCATCGCCATCGTCCTGCGCTTGCACGGCGAGGGGGGCGCACAGGAGGGCCAATACCAGAAAAAGCCTAAGAACTTGCCGCATTGCAAACCTGCCCGATTCGGCTATCTTGTGACGAGAAGGAACACTTATAGCCAAGGTTAATGGAGGTTACCATAAACAGCAATCCAGACCTTTCCGGGGCGCGCGGCGCTTATGCCGCTGCGGGCGTGGACATAGATGCGGGGAACGCGCTGGTCGAGGCGATCAAGCCGTTGGCCAAGGCGACCGCGCGGGCCGGAGCCGATGCCGGATTGGGCGGCTTTGGAGCCTTGTTCGATCTGAAGGCCGCCGGTTTCAAGGATCCTATTTTGGTCAGCACCACGGATGGCGTGGGCACCAAGCTGCGTGTGGCGATCGACACCGGTCGCCACGACACCGTGGGCATTGATCTGGTGGCCATGTGCGTCAACGACCTGATCGTGCAGGGGGCCGCGCCGCTTCTCTTCCTCGACTATTTCGCCTCCGGCAAGCTGGATGTGGCGACGGCGACGCGCGTGGTCGCGGGCATCGCCGAGGGCTGCAAGCAAGCGGGCTGCGCCCTCGTGGGCGGCGAAACCGCCGAGATGCCGGGGATGTATGAAGGCAAGGACTATGACCTCGCCGGATTCGCGGTCGGCGCGGTGGAGCGCGACGCGATTTTGCCGCGCGTGGATGTTCAGGCGGGCGATGTCGTGCTGGGGCTGGCCTCCAGCGGCGTGCACAGCAACGGCTTTTCGCTCGTGCGCCGGATTGTGGCGCAGGAAGGCCTGACTTATGACGCTCCGGCCCCGTTCGACCCGACGCGTACGTTGGGCGAGGCGCTGTTGGAGCCGACGCGCATCTACGTCAAATCGGCGCTGCAAGCGGTGGGCACCGGTCATGTCAAGGTGATGGCGCATATCACCGGCGGCGGGTTGCTCGAAAACATTCCGCGCGTGTTGCCCAAGGGGTTGGGCGTTTGGCTGAGCGCCGGAAGCTGGCCGGTTCCTCCGGTGTTCAAATGGCTGGCGCAAAAGTCGGTCATCGGCGGCCATGAGATGGCGCGGACGTTCAACTGCGGCATCGGCCTCGTCGTCATCGTCGCGCCGGAGCATGCCGAGGCGGTTAGCGCGGTTTTGACCGACGCGGGCGAAAAAGTCTTCCGGATCGGCGAGGTCGAAGCGAATCTTTCCGAACATCGCGTGACGCTGCAAGGCGCGGGCGCCGCTTGGCCATGCTGAAGATCGCCGTTCTGATTTCCGGGCGCGGCAGCAACCTGCAAGCCCTGATCGACGCGATGCAAACGCCGGGGTTTCCGGCGCAAATCGTCTGCGTGATTTCTAACGTCGCGGGTGTTCATGGGTTGGATCGCGCCGCAGCGGCCCACATTCCGACGCATGTCGTCAGTCATCGCGACTTTAAAAACCGGCAGGAGTTTGAGCAGGTTTTGGACGCGCGGATCAGGGAATCGGGGGCGCAGCTGGTCTGCCTTGCCGGGTTTATGCGTTTGCTAACACCGTGGTTTGTGGAGCGGTGGCTGGATCGGTTGGTCAATATTCACCCGTCGCTGCTGCCCGCGTTTCCGGGACTGGACACGCACCAAAAGGCTATCGACTATGGCGTGAAGTTCGGTGGTTGCACGGTGCATTTCGTGCGTTCTGAAATGGATCATGGGCCGATTATCGTTCAGGCGGCCGTGCCGGTTTTGGCCGACGATACCGAGGAGACTCTTGCCGCTCGCGTCCTTCAGGCCGAGCATCGCGCGTACCCTCAGGCGGTGCGGATGATCGCCGAGGGCCGCGTCAATGTTCACAATGAAAAGGCCTTTATCGCCGGAGCCGAAGCCCCGGCGACCTTCGCAATCAATCCCGAAGCCTGATCAGCCGACGATTTCGCACTGGCTGAAGAAGTAGGCGATTTCCTGCGCCGCGTTATCAAGGCTGTCCGAACCGTGGACGGAGTTCGCTTCGATGCTCTCGGCGAATTCCTTGCGGATGGTGCCGGGAGCGGCGTTGGCGGGGTTGGTCGCGCCCATAACGTCGCGGTACTTCGCGACGGCGTTTTCGCCTTCCAAAACCTGCAGGACAACCGGCCCTGAGATCATGAACGCGCACAGATCGTTGAAGAAGGGACGCGCCTTGTGGACGGCGTAAAAGCCTTCCGCTTGTGTGCGGGTCAACTGCACGCGCCGCTGAGCGACGATACG
The DNA here is from genome assembly GCA_903919315.1 of uncultured Pseudomonadota bacterium. GTDB lineage: Bacteria > Pseudomonadota > Alphaproteobacteria > UBA9219 > UBA9219 > CAIXHP01. The sequence continues at coordinate 24,306 of CAIXHP010000035.1, forward strand.
CAGGCCGGACTCTTCCAGCTTGGCGTTGATCTTGCCGGTCAGGTTCCGACGCGTGGCATCGGGCTTGAGAATGGAAAACGTACGTTCAACGGCCATAATCTACTCCTGTTTGCGGGCTGCTAGGCGGCACCTGTGTAACCCAGTGAATGTGCGCGGTTTATAGACGGCGCGGCCGTGGGAGGCAAGGGGCGAACAAAAAAGGCCGGTGAATGGCTTCACCGGCCTTTTGATGGCTTTGCCGTAGAGTCTTATCTTACATAGACATGAACTTCGGGTGTCTGAGCGGACATCGTTTGTGTGCTGCCCATGCTGATGCGCGAAGGCGCGAGGCCGAGCTGTACCAGTGAGCGTTTGACTGACTCAGCGTTGCGTCCGGCCGTTTCTTGCTTCGCCGCTAGGTCGCTGGGATTTCCATTGCTGGGCGAAACCGCCATGACCGAGAAGGATGCGTCCGGATAGATCTGAAGCGCTTGACTGACCGCGTGGGACAACTGCTGCTCATAGTCCACGACGGGCTGGTTGTAGCGGATGAGAACCAACAGATGGCCCGCCGAGGGAGTGTTCGCCGACGCGGCATTGATCGAGTTGGTGCTGCTGCCCGCGCCCGATTCCTGCATATAATCGCGGGGCGACATCGGCGTAGGTCCGACTCGGCCCGATGTCACGGGGGCAACGGGAGCGGCACTGACACTGGGGGTCTGAGCGCTCGGCGGCAAGGGGACGACAGGCACAGGATTCACGACCACAGGGCGGTTCGCTAAGCTACTGCCCAACAATTCGCCGCGCGTGATGGCAAAGGACAAGGCCTGTAGATTCGAGCGTTCGGTCGTCAGATAGGTGGTCTGGCGCTGAATGTCGTCCGCGATCTGGTTCCGGAGATAATCGAGCTGAACCACCATGCGGCTGTCTTCGTCGCGCAGCAGCTTTAACTGATCGTGGTCTTCGTCCACTGCGCCGGAAAGCTGAAAGCCCGCCTGAATGGATTCGAGTAGGTACGATGCCAATGACGCATCCGCCGAAACCGAAGTCTGCAGTGTGTTGAGATGATCAAGCGAGTTGGTTACTTCGTTTAGGCTCGCTTCAGCTTCGTCCCACTGGCGCAGGAGAATCGGGTTGCCGCGCGTCGTGCCGTTCTGCAGGCGGGCGGTGATGGCCGCCACCGTGCTGTGATACTGTACCGCGCCGGTCGCACCGTTGGCGCGGAGGAGGGCAAACTCGTTGGCGTTGACGTTGACGGAGGAGCGCAGGCGCAACACTTCGTCGCGAAGTTCAAGCGCACGGTTTCCGACCATCGTGCCGCTCGACGGGCCAAAGTTCGACAGGGCATCGATGGAGCCGCTGTCGGGCGCGGCCGGAGCCTGTATGGCGTTCATCGCGGCGGCGGTGGCGGCGGCCAGATCCTTGACGCTGCCGTTGTCGGCTGCGGCCGGTGCGGCATCCTCGCCCGAATCGGCGACATCATTTCCTGCCTGACTGGCAGGTGCTGTCGACTTGCTGGCGGCGCACGACGGCGCGGCGGCTATAAAAACTACGGCCATGAAAGCGGCCAAAGCAACTTTGCGCATAGTCGCAAAACCGGTCGTCTGCATCGCATTACACCTTTCCGATAAGCGTGGTCGGGGAACCGCCACGCGCACAAGCCGTCCTGTTTGTAGAGGGATCCGAGAGAAATTCCAAGTCAATAGGTTGTGAGTCGGGCACAGTTTAATCGGTTAACCAATATCCAACAAGCATGATTCAACGGAGTTTTTGTGGCCATTACGTCACAGTTCAGAAAACTCGTAGAGTAGGCTATCAAAGACCCATGACAGACCCGACACCGACAGAGGCCGCGCCTCCCCCTTCCTCTAAAGCCGCCACCGTCACGGACGACGAGGCCGGACTGCGCCTCGACCGCTGGTTTCGAAGGCGTTTTGCGGCGTTGACGCATGGGCAGTTGCAGAAATTGCTGCGTACCGGACAGGTGCGTGTCGATGGAAAACGCGCCGATTCGGCGGATCGGCTTGAAGCGGGACAGACGATCCGCCTGCCGCCCCAGTTGCTCTATGCCGACGATTCGCCTCAAGCCGCCTATGGCGCGCGGCCCATGCGGCATGGCGACCGGCTGCGCGACTTGATTCTCTATGATGACGATGATGTCGTGGCGCTCAACAAACCCGCCGGATTGGCGGTGCAAGGCGGCACGGGGCTGAAGGAAAATCTCGATGATACGCTGTTGGCGCTCAGCCGCGACGGCAAGACCAAACCAAAGCTGGTGCATCGTCTGGATCGCGATACGAGCGGCGTGCTGTTGGTGGCGCGTACCGACTATGCGGCGGCCAAATTGACGGAGGCCTTTCGCGATCGGGCGACGAAGAAAATTTATTGGGCGCTAACGCTGGGGGTGCCCAAGCCGGAGCAAGGGCGCATCGACGCTGCGCTGGTTAAGCGCGGCGTGACCATGGCCGTGACGAGCGACTCGGACGAGGAGGGAAAATCCGCCGCCACGCTTTACCGCGTGGTTGAGCGCGTTCCCAAGCAAGCAGCCTTCGTAGCGCTGTGGCCTTTGACGGGGCGTACTCATCAATTGCGCGTTCACATGGCGCACAAAGGTACGCCCATTCTGGGGGATCGCATGTACGGCGGCACGGCTCCGGATTCGTTCCCGCTCAAGGAACTGGGGGGCGGGCTGCACCTCCACGCGCGACGGCTGATGATTCCGCACCCGCGCCGTGGTACAATCGACGTGGTGGCCCCCTTGGGAAAAGCCATGCAAAAGACATGGCGCTGGTTTCAGTTTGACGAACAGGCCGACGTGAATTTCGACGACTGAAGCGTTCCTGCTTAACCTGTGGAGACAAGCCATGAAAATGGCATCCGTCATTTCGACAATTCTGGGATTGGTGATTGGGCTTCCCGTGGTGGCGGCCGGTGTGTTGCTGGCAACCTTTGATGCCGATGGTTACCGCCCTCGGATCGCCGAAGCTCTCAGCAAAAAACTGGAGCGCGGCGTGGACCTTAATGGGGCCATCAAGCTCGGAGTCTCCCTGCGTCATGGCTTCGACGTGTCGGTGAGCGATGTCAGCGTCGCCAATGCCGCTTGGGCCAACGGCCCCTATCTGCTCAAGGTGGGACGTGTGGAGTTGGGTGTCGGCCTTAAGCCGTTGTTTCAACGCCGTCTGGATATTACCGCCCTTAAATTGGCGGATGTCGATGTTCAGTTGGAGACGAACGCCGATGGGCATAACAACTGGACGCTGAAGCTCGCGGATGAAAAGGCGGGGGCAGGCGCATCGAAAGAGGTCGCCGCCTCTGCGCCTGTGTCCGTCCAAGTGAGCCGGGTTGAGATTGACCGGGCGCGTGTCACCCTGCGCGGCAAGGACGGCAAGCAAACCGTCTACAATGTGGATAGCTTGACGCTTGATCACGGCGGTGAGGCTATCAAGCTTCGCCTTGTGGGGAATCTTGGCGAAGCGCCTGTTCAGTTGGTTATGACGGGCAAAATCCCGGATCAACCAATGAAGGCGGCGTGGCCGTTCCAAGCGGATGTGGACTATGCCGCTCTCAAATTGCACGCCGAGGGAACGCTCGACACGCAGGCCAAGCGCGCGGATGTGTCCTTGTATGAAGTGACGTCCGGGGCGACGAAGGTCACCGGAAAACTGGCCGCGAACTGGGGCGGCGCACGTCCGGCGGTTACGGGAACACTGAACAGCGAACGCGTCCGTGTCGCCGACTTGAAGATGGAAGCGGGCGGCTCCGAAGCGGAAAGCGTCGCATCTTCCGCTCCTCGCGCGAATGGAACGGGCCGCTTGTTCAGCGATGAGCCGCTGAACTTGGCCGGTTTGAAAGCGGTGGACGCGAAGTTTGATGTGGCGATTGCGGAACTGACTGTAGGCCTCACGACAATGAAGCAAGTGCAGACGAGACTCGACCTCGCGAACGGTCGTCTTTTGCTCTCGCCTTTCAGCGCGATGGTGGCGGGCAGCAAGGCGGAGGGGCAGCTTAAGCTGGACGGCTCATCGTCGCCCGCGCAGGCCAGCGTTATCCTCAAAGCCTATCAGATGGACTTGTCGGATTTGGCGCAGATCGGCGGACTTGAATCCTTTATCTCCGGCAAGGGCGACCTTGATCTCGACGTGGCCGCGATGGGGCGAAGCCCGCATGAATTGGCGAGCAGCGCCGACGGCCAGTTCAACATGATCGTCGCGGGAGGCGCTCTGTCGTCACGAGTTTTGGGGGAGATCGCGGGGACACTCTTGAACGCCTTTGCGCCGGGAACGGGGAGTTTGGCGAATACCGGGCTGAATTGCATGGCGGCGCGTTTCAAGATCGCGAACGGCGTGATGCAAACGAACGGGCTGTTGCTGGACACCGCGCAGGCGACCTTGGCGGCGACAGGCGACATTAATCTTGGCGAGGAAAAGATCGACATGCTGTTGCGCACACGCGCCAAGGCGGTGGATGTCAGCGCCTTTACGCCGCCGTTGCGCATCAGTGGCCCGCTCATGAAACCTCACTTTGCGCCTGACGCGGTGGGCGGCGCGCAAAAGATTGCGGGCTTGCTCATGGGAACGGCGACAGGCGAGAACAGCGGCGTTCCGGCGATCCAGGCGCAGGCGGGGCAGAACGCCTGCCTCTACACGCTTGAACATCCGCAAGCCTCGAATGGAGCGTCCACCAACAACGGGGCGTTGCAAGACACTGTCAACAAAGCACAGGACAAGATCAAAGATGTCGGCGGCAAGTTGCTAAAGGGTTTGTTTGGGCAATAGATGATAAAAGCAAAAACGCATGCGACCTATGAGGTCAAGCCGGAGGGGGCGTGTTACGTCCTGTATAGCGACGCGCTTCCGTTGAGCACACCGGCGGGGCGACTTTATGCCCTGCCTACGGCGGCGCTGGCAGAGGCCGTGGCCGACGAATGGCGCGCGCAGACGGACAAGGTCATGCCTTCGACCATGCCCCTGACGCAGTTGGCGGCGACGGCGCTGGATATTCTGCCGGAGAAGCGCGAACAGATCGTGGCGCAACTGGCAGGCTATGGAGCTAGCGAATTGCTCTGCCATCGCGCCGAACTTCCGCCTGCGTTGGCGCGGCGACAGCAGGAGGTTTGGCAGCCTTTGCTCGATTGGTGCGCTTTCCGATTCGATGCGTTGCTGCGCGTCGGCGCGGGGATCATGCCCCTTGAGCAGAGCGCGGACTCTCTGCGGGCCTTGCACGGCGCGGTCGCCGGTTATGACGATTTTCGTTTGGTGGGACTGAGCTGCGCTGTGGATGTCACAGGTTCGCTCGTTCTAGGCCTTGCGCTGGCCGAAAAGGAGCGGAGTCCCGAAGCGATATTCCAAGCCGCCGAACTCGACGCCCATTTCCAAGCCGAAGCCTGGGGTCCCGATCCGGCAGTCGAAGCCAAACACCGCTCCATCCGCAACGAAATCGAAAACTGCGCTCGCTGGTTCGAGCTGTTGGGGGATTGAGCGGTCACGCTTGTCGCCGCTGTGCCCGATAAAAAACCACCCGACACGAGCTGTGGCCCGTATCGGGTGGTTGAGGGTAATGCGGGGGTTACGGGACGATGGGCGCAGTTGCCTTTTCGCTGTCGTAATCCTCGAACTTCGGCGTTTCCGTTGTCACTTCGCCCAACTGCTTGGCGCGATGCTGGCGAAATACGCTGCGCATCTGCGCGTAGAAGTCGAGCGAGCCTTCGCGCAGGGCATCCAAGCCTTCGATATTCTCTTCACGCCGCACCAGCGCGTTCGCCGCGATGCTTGAGATCATGAAGGTGTCCTCGATGGTCGCGCCGCCCAAAGCCGCGATGTGGCCCCATGGCGACATGACGGAATCGACACCAAGGCCAATCGCGTCACGAATGTTCGACGGCCCAAGGAGCGGCAGGACGAGGTAAGGGCCAGACTTGATGCCCCAGCTGTTGAGGGTTTGACCAAAATCGCCCGACTGCTTCGGCAGATCAAACTCGTTGGCGACTTCGAACATACCCGCGCCGCCCAACGTGGTGTTGACGGCAAAGCGGCCCAGCGTCGTTCCGGCGCTGTTCAACTCGCCTTGCAGCAGGTTGTTGGCGAACACGACGGGTTCGTTCATGTTCTTGACGATACCGGCGATGCGGTCGCGCAGGGGCGGGGGGATCATGCCACGGTACAGCTCGGCCAGCGGGCGGAGCAACAGGCGATCCATAAAGTCGTTGACGTCAAAGACGACGCGGTTGACCGATTCAAACGGGTCGTTGGTGGCTTTGATCTCGGCCTCCTCCGACGCAGTCTTCGGCATGGACGAGCATGCGGGAAGCGCGACGATAGCCGACAACGCGAGCACAAAAGTCAGGTGGCGTGAAGAGCGCATGGTAAATCCTCTGAGATGGGATCAAGGGCAAAGGGAGAATCGCGTCAATTAACTACTAACTCACTTTCGATGGGCCTAGCAAGACAGGAAGGATCAGGAACGTGCATAAAAGGGAATATAACAGAGCAACGGTTAATAATTCCCCCATACCGCTCGTGCCCGGATGTGTTGAAAGCGATAAACTGCCGAACGCGACCAAAGTCGTCGCCGCGCTGAACAAAACCGCGCGCGCCATACTCGACTGCAAGGGCTGAGAAATCCCCATACGCCAAGCGCTTACGAAATAAATCGCATAGGAAACGCCGAGGCTGAGCAGCAGGGGCAGGGCGATGATGTTGGCGAAGTTCAGGGGTAAACAAATGATGACCATCGTCGCAAGCGTTAAGACACCGGCAAGAATCAGCGGCGCAATCAGCCGTAAAACATCGCCCACGTTCCGCAATACCAGCCATGCCAAAAAGCTGATGGCCAGCAGACCAAAGAGTCCCGCGCGGATAAACGCGTCGGTGACGGTCTTGCCCGATTCCTGAATCGAAATCGGGCTACCGCTGGCTTCGGGCGCGAGGCCGCGCACGGCAGCGGTAAAGGCCGTCAGGACACGATAATCGCGGGCATCGCCTTTGGGATAAACCTCAATCTTGGCGCGGTTATCCGCCGTGATCCAATCGCGGCGCAGATCGTCGGTGATGGTGTCGATGGCGACAGGCTCCGCCGCGAGGCTGGCGCGGATCGTCGCCAGCTGCGTTTCCATGCCGCGAATCAAAGCCTCGTGCAGATTTCGCAACAACAGCTCGTCATGGCGCGTCACGACTTCGTCCAAATCCTGCGCCAGCCGCGCGGCCTCCTTGCGCTCTGGCCCCAGTTCGCGCAATGCGGTCGCGGTTTTGCTGAGTGTCGTCAATACTTCGCCTTCGGTGGGCGCGGGCTCGATGGCCGGAGGGTTAAGCGTCGGCGCCAACAGCATGCTGGCATCGCCGATCATGGCGAGCTTTGCGTCCTGATTCTCAGGCACAAAGCTGGCCAACGTCATGACGTGATCGACTTCGGGCAGCGCCGCGATTTGCCGGGCCAAAGCTTCGGCTTCTGGCAGCGAGGGCTTGAGAATCTCGATCACATAGGGGTTGGCTTGTGGATCTTGCATCAGGTCAAACAGGGTCGCCACGGATTCCGAGCGCGGGTCTTTGAGATTCAGCGGATCGAAATCAAAACGCAGTTGCGTCGCTACGCCCATTCCGGCCACGGCCACCAGCGCTGTAATGACGAGGATTTTGCGACGGTGCGCCAGCAAAAAGCGATCCACGGGCGCGGCCCACGCAAAGCCAATCGCTTCCGGCTCTGCGGGCGGCTTAAAGATCGCCAGCAGCGCGGGCAGAAGTGTGATGTTGAGCAGGAACGCGATGATCATCCCCACGCCCGCGATCAGCCCCAACTCGGCCACGCCTCGGTAAGCCGTGGGGATAAAGGCGAGAAAGCCAATGGCCGTCGACCCCGCGGCGAGAGCCAGCGGCAAAGCGATGATCTTTGCCGTCGCCAGCATGGCCTTGCCGCTGTCGGGTTCGCTGTGGCGCTGGTCGCGGTAACGCACACCGAACTGAATGCCGAAATCGACCGCGATGCCGACGAACATGACGGCAAAGGCCACCGAAATCAGATTGAGCGAGCCAATCGTCGCCATGGCAAAGGCGGTCGTGGCGATCAGCCCGGATGTCAGAGTCAGAAGAATCGGCAGGATCAGCCGGATCGAACGCAAAGCCAGATACAGAATCACCAACACCAGCACGACCGAAAGGATGGTGGCGAATTCGGTGCCGCTGGCGACGCTGGCAAACTCTTCGTCGTTGAGCGCGACCGAGCCGGTCAGGCGCACGCGAAGGCCGTGATCGGGTGTGAGTTTCAGCTCAACGGCCATGGCGCGAACGGCGGCGCTGGCCGCTTCGCCGGGCGACAGCGCGGCATAGTCCAGAACGGGCTGCGTCAGGATGAATTTACGCAAATCGCGGGGCGTGGGCTGGGCCGAGGAGAGCATGCTGCGCCATGGCAGGGGCTTGTTTTCGCCCGCCAAGACGGACTCGACGGTGTTCGCCATCATCGCAAAGGAGGGCGCAAGTTGGGCATAGTCCGTCGCGCCCTGCTGCACGCCCATGACCGTCAGAGCCATGGTGTCGAACAAACCGCGCAAAGACGGATCGCTCGCGAGAGCGCCCAGCAGCGGCTGCGACTGAACCAGAGTGTCCATCAGGCCGTTGAGTTCGTCGTCCGACAGAAAGAGGAGCCCGTATTTGCGGAAAAAGGGGATGTTTTCGGGGCGCACCACGTTCTTGAACAGGTCGGGACGCGCCTGCATTTTGTCGGCCAGAGCGGCGGCGGCGTTTTCGGCATCGTCCGCCGTCGCTCCGTCGATGACGACGACCAGACGATCGGTCTTTTGCGGAAAAGCCTTTTCCAGCTCCACCTCACGCAACCGCCAGTCGAGGTCGGCCGACAGCAGCTGGTTTACGTCTGTGTTGATCTTGATATGCCCCGCGACATACCACCCCAACCCTATGCTGAGCACAAGGGCGGCCAAAAGAACCGGAACGGCAAAACGGCGGCAGGCATCGACCAGACGGATGATAAGGGCGGTAAGCACGCAGAACCTCGCGGGTAATGATCAATTCACAAGACTCGCCTGTCTTAACACAAAAAGCGGCGCTCAAGGCGGAGGATAAACGCGAATCCCCCGTCCTCCAAAGCCCCTCGCCGTATCCCTTGCGCTCCGCCCCAGACTGTGCCAAAAAACGCCGCACCTCACATAAGCTGCCGTAGCTCAGGGGTAGAGCACGTCCTTGGTAAGGACGGGGTCGTAGGTTCAATTCCTATCGGCAGCACCAGTTTCCCAATAAAATCAGCAAGCTTTCCTGAATGTTCCGATTACCCCATCGGCGCAAATATGCAGAACTTTGCAAGAACATCGCCCAAAAGTGGGGGAAGAAACAAGATTAGTATTTTCTCCGAATGAGTTGCCGAATAGCTCGTATAAAGTTAGGGTGTAGTTCTCCTTGCGCTCTTTGCTCCCCTAGCCAATGAAGGCAATCCGTAATGCAAACCAATCTTTTGGACCGTCAGATTTGGAAAAACATTAATGATGCGGCTCAGCAGGTTGAAGGAGCCCTTGAGACGGACTTGATGGCCTACATAGGCCCCATACATCCTCAATATCTAAAGGCGTTTAGAAATTTTATTGAGGCAATGGGAACGCCGAAAAGAAACGCCGAGGCAATTACCATCCTACTTAGGACGCCTGGCGGTATTGTTGAGGCCGCCGAGAAGATGGTTGAAATTATTCGGCATCATTACCTCACAGTGAATTTCGTTGTGCCGGATTATGCTATGTCTGCGGGGACAATTTTATGTATGTCCGGCAATAAAATTTATATGGATTATTCTTCGTCACTCGGCCCGATTGATCCACAAGTGCAGGTGGCAGGACAAGGTAATTCAGGGTGGAAATTTGTCCCTGCTCTTGGATATCTAGATATGGTGGAAAAATTGATAAATCGGGCAACAGAAGGAACACTCACACAAGCTGAGTTTTTGATCCTACAAAGCCAAGACTTAGCAATGCTGCGCTCTTACGAACAAGCAAGAGACTTATCTGTCAGCCTTCTGAAAAAATGGCTGGTAGAATATAAGTTTAAAAGCTGGGATAAACACCGCTCGGATGTTTCTAAAAAGGGGCAAGAAGTCACTTCGGAAGAAAAGGAGGAGAGAGCTGCTGCTATTGCTAAACAATTGGGAGACAACAAGGTCTGGCATTCTCATGCACGAATGATTGGTATATCCACATTAACAAAAGATTTACGACTGGAAGTTGAGGATTATTCCGAAAATATTAACCTAAGAAACAAAATTCGAGTGTATAATGACTTATTAACAGATTACGTAGATCGTAGCGGAGAAGGGTTTATCCTTCACAACAGAATATTACAAGATGATGGAGCCGCGTCATGACACTGACAACACGCCTTGAGCATGTTTTAAGCCAACGCTTACCTCTTCTTGAGCGGGACGAGACGTATGTGTCATACAAAAAATATTATGACGAAATGAAATCTAGCGGGCTTCTAAAAGAAGAAGGGTATACCTTGGCTCCGTTTGGAGAACCTGTTTCTCAACATCCTCAAAAAGATAAGGTTGCAGCAAGAACACTCTATTAATTGGAGATATTAAGTTCTAACCAAGTCTTGGCAACCTCTTCCCCGCCTCCCGTACAACCTCAATATCCCCGCCTTGATAGCGTAGGGAGCTTTTAACGTCCGTGTGGCCGAGGCGATCCATAATGGTGCGCAGGGAGGCTCCCTGTGCGTAGAGCCTTGTGCCGACAGTATGGCACGCCATGTGAGGAGTGATGTTCACCCCATGCCGTCGCGCAGGGGGATAAGCCAGTTATGGCCCCGCCACTGTGATCCCCGCATTGTGAGGGGGAAAGCCCCCCTCCACGTTCCCCTTGCGCCGTCAAAGAACCTCGGCGTAGGTTTATGCGGAGCGAAGGTTTTGCGCTCGTGTAGTGAAAGGGCTGGACGCTTATGAAGATTGAGGGATTTCGGGTTTGGCGTTGGGCGGTGCTGGCGTTGTTGGTGGGGGGCTTTGCGCTGCGGGTCGCGCCTGCTGCGGCTTATTCTGCCAGCGAGACGAACCCAGCTGATTTGGGCAACTATGCTTGTGAGCGGGTGGGGGCGGGCAAAGCGCTCGATCTGACCGGTGCCGCCGTCACTTTTGAGGACGAGTTTTTTCGCCAGAGCATCGCTCCGCCCGAAGGCCATAACTTGTGGTATGCGCCTATCCATGGCGGGTTCGGCGGCGCAAGGTTTTTGCGCCCCGACGATAAGTTTTCCCCCTTTTCCCAAATCATCGGGCACCTCAACATCCGTATGAGCTACCGTGACGGGAAGTGGTATTCAGGGATCATTCAGACGGTGAACGCCAAGGGAGTCGGCTTTGCCCAGAAATACGGTTATTTTGAAATGCGCGCGCAGTTTCCGGCGGGCATGGGCTCATGGCCCGCTTTTTGGCTCAAGACGGTGAACCAGTTCACGAATCCGACCGAAACGCGCGCGGAAATCGATGTGATCGAGGCTTATGGCGGCCGAGATCAATTTGGCCATCATTCGACCGTCCACCTCTGGCCTGCCGCGCAACGCGGCTCGGCCTCGCTGGCGAAACATTGGTGGAAGGGATGCTATAACAAGATTCCGGGCGGCTTGTTTGACGGGCAATTCCATACCTATGGCGGCGAAATTACGCCCAATTACGTCATTCTCTATTTCGATCGCAAGGAAGTCGCGCGTTTTGCGACGTTGCCTGAATTTAAGAAGCCTTTGTTTGTCCTCGTTGATCTGGCCTATAACGCTCAGTATGAGCCGCGCACCGATCTCACGCCGCTCGATATGCGCATAGACTATGTTCGCGTGTGGCAGCGTCCTCAATGGAGGAATCTTTAGGCGAGGCGGCATCGGATTCAGAACTGGAAACGCGAGATTGATAGAAGGCCTGGCTTTATGAATCCAACATTGACGATTTCAAAAAAGAACGCCGTGGCTCTTTTTTTGATTGTTCTGCTCGGCTTGGTCTTTGGGTGCGTCTTTTCCGGCGCGGTTGGGACGATCATCCAGTCTTGGGACAAAGAAGAGTACAGCTATGCGTTTCTTGTCGCGCCCATCGCTCTGCTGCTGATCCTTCACCGCCTCGCGAAAACACCAACCGAACCGCAGCCGTCTTGGCTTGGCGCGGGGATGGTTGGGGCGGGGCTCGTCGTGCATCTCTTTGGGCACCTGTCCGGCATCACTGTTTTTCCTCAGTACGGTTTTATTCTCGCCTTCTGGGGTTTGTTCTATGCGCTGTTGGGGCGGAAGGTTTTTGCGAGCCTGTTGGGCGAGTTGGCCTATCTGTTTTTCGCCATCCCGCTTCCGACGACGCTGTACATCAGTTTGTCGGCCAAGCTTCAGCTGCTTTCCTCCATGCTCGGCACGGATATGCTGCAGCTTCTTGGCTTTGCCGTCTATCGGGAAGGCAACGTCATTGATATGGGGCTTTATAAGCTTCAGGTCGTCGAGGCGTGCAGCGGTCTGCGCTATATTTTCCCGTTGCTTGGCTTTAGTTATCTGGTTGCCTATTTTTACAAAGACGCTTTTTGGAAACGTGTCGTGGTTTTCATCTCGGCCTTGCCGCTTGCGGTGTTTCTGAATATCGCGCGGATCACATTCATCGGAATCACGGTCAACTATTGGGGCGTGGGCGCGGCGGAAGGACTCTTGCATGAATTCGAGGGATGGGTCGTCTTTGGGGTTTGCATCATGCTGCTCTTCGCCGAAGTGTACGTCCTGCGTTTTGTCGGAAAGACCAAAGGCGAGCTTGACCTTAGCGCGCTTGCCGTCCCGCTCGGCCCTTATTTTTCGAAGCCCGTAAAGATCGGCGGTGTTTTCGCCGTCATCCTGTGCGTTTTCGGCCTCGTGGGGTTGGGGCAGGCCAGCGGGTATCTTGCGCCCAAAGCCGAAGTTATTCCGGCTCGACAGTCCTTTGTCGCCTTTCCGTCCGAAATCGGCGGCTGGCGCGCGACGTTTGAGAGCCTCAAGGAGCAGGAAATCCAGCTTTTGCGGCTGTCCGATTATCTCAACGCCTCGTTTGCGAAGGATGACGGGCAGGCCGTCCATCTTTTCGTCGCGTATTACAATTCGCAGCGCAACAAAAACGACCTGCATTCGCCTGAAATGTGTTTGCCGGGCAGCGGTTGGCAGGCGCGGTCGACCAAGACGCATCGCATGAAACTCACGCCGGATGGACGAGGCGTCGATGTCGTGCGCACAGTCGTGGAAAAAGGCTCGACGCGGCAGATCGTCTATTACTGGTTTGAGCAAGCCGGACACAGCGACGCAAGCCGCCTCGGCATCAAGGGGCGAACCATCGTCAATTCGCTATCGACAGGCCGCACGGACAGCGCACTCCTGCGCCTTGGAACCGTCCTATCGCCGCAGGAAACGGAAGCGGAGGCGGACAACCGTATCCAATCGTTCTTTGCCGAGGCGTTTCCGCAGCTTCAGCCGTTCATACCGGACTTCACGCTGGATTAAGGGCCAGAGCCGAATCCGCGCGGGCTCTTACTTGCGGAGCGCTCTCTTTAAAAGCGATTTTGCGCGTTTCGGCACAAGGAGCGCCAGCGCTTTGACAAATCCTCGGCTCAGAATTTCGTAATAGAACACGAGCAGCGTCATCCGAAACACAAAGAAGCGAAAGGATGCCGGGCCGTGGACGCGAAGGAACCATTGCTTTGATTTCGCGGCCAGCAGCATGCGGCCCTTTTGAACACGCTTAAATCGCGGCGTGAAAGCGCTGTCTTCGCCCGCTTCAACGCGCTTGCGCGGACGCCATACGCCCGCCGCGTCCTTGAGCCGCAACCGATAGGCGAGACCCTGCCGTCGGTGGCGCAAGCCGCTTTCCTGTGAACGCGCCGCGTCGGAAGCCGTGATCGCGTCGAGTTGCAAAACGCCATGCGCCTTTGCGTCGTCGATCAGCTTCAACAGCGTCCGGTTCCTCACGACAAGAATATTCGTTCCCATCCAATCTTTTTGGTAGGCGGGCAGCCACGCGTCGCCGATCGTAATGTCCGCCGTTTCCGCCAAGACATCGTCGCAATAGTCGCAGGCCTCGTACTTAAAGAAGCCGTGACCCCAATTGGTGCCAAAGATGAAACGGTTCTCGCCCGTCGCGCTCTTGCCGTCGCGCAGGTCGAGCTTTACGCCGTAGTCATTCACGGCGTTTCCCTTAATCTTATGGCGGAAATTGATGCCCAACAGATCATCAGGACGAGCGCCCAGAGCATAGGCGTAGTAATCCGTGAACTGCGTGGTTTTGAGATGTCCGCACACGAGGCCCATGGCGAACGGAATGCGCCGCCGAAGGTCTTCGTCTTCGCGTTGCATCAATCGCAACGCCTTGACGAAGCAGGGCAGTCCCACGAACAAATAACGTCGTTGATCGCTTTTGACCCGTCGCAGCACATCCGCCATCGCGACGGGGTAGTAGCGCGATTTCGCGCCTTTGCGGATATCCTCGACGCTGGTCGATAGGGCGTAGGCGTAGAGCGGGTGGCCGTCCTCGGCGCGTTCGCTGGGCCTAACATGAATAACCGCGTCGATTTGCCCTGTATCCAGCAGACGGCAGGCAATCCAGGTTCCTAAGCCTCCTGAACTTCCGTCCTGTCTGAAAGCGTCCGTTGCGACGTGTCCGGCGTAACAGGCCCAATAATCTCCCAGCGCCGCGTCGTGGTTTCCGCCCTCGTGCGCGTCGATGAACGACTTTGACAAATCATCTTCGTTGAGCGCGGAGGCAAACGGACATACGCCTGAGACTGAAGAAAGGTCTGCCTGAGGCAAAACGGCGCTGTAACTTCCGTCCTCCGTCATGCGGAGTGAAAATCCCTCGCCGTCCTTTGCCGCGCAAGCGCCGCAGCCGACGCAATAGCCGCCCTCAACGACTTTGTTGATGAGACAAGAATCCGTCATGGCCGGGTGGGGAAGGTTTCCGCGAGCAGCGAGAAGTTCTTGGCGGCCAGTGTTTTCATGCGCTGGGCCGTTTCATCGTGCCGCCCAGAGGCCAGCGCCGCATCGGTTGCCTCAAGTAACCGCTCGGTGAAGACCTGATCGGCGGGGACGATGAGTTTTTTGCTCAACTCCAGCCCGTAATAATCTTCCATGATGCCATAGGCCTTGCGGCTGTAGGCGATGGCGACGGTGGGGATGCCCTGCGACATAGAGGCGATGGTCGTGTGCGTGCGCGCGCCGATCAAGACATCGCAGAGTCCGACGATGGATTTCGCCTCGACGCATGAGAACAGGCCGCTCATGGAAATGTTGGCCGCCGGATCCTTGGTCTGACGCAGCACGTCCGCGCAAATCGCCTGATCGTCATTGTTGATGCGACGCTCTGAGACGTGGGGAATAAAAACGACGCCATAGCCGCGCTCGTTCAAGCGATCAACGAAATGGGCGATCTGTTTGATTCCTTCCTCGTGACCGTATTTATAGTATTTCGTGATGAGCGCGCTGGCCGACAGTCCCGCAAGCTTGTGTCCCGCCAGATTGACGTTAAAGAATCGCTGCGCGTAATCCAGCGTCTCATCGCGGCTCATGACGGGCAAAAGAAAGGCGACATCCGCCGTTTGCTCGACGCGGGAGGAAAGATTCAATGACTTCATATATTCATAGGAATGGCTTTCCCTCGCCGTAATCAGACGAACATTATTTGTCGAATTCTTGAAGTAGTTTTCTTCCCTTTTCGGGAAAGGCCCAATCGACTGGCCGCACATGAAAACCGGCACGCCAAGGTTGAGGTAGGCCGCATGGCTGTGAAAGGCCCCGTAATCGACGGAAAAGTTGTCACCGCCCGTGCAAAGAATCATATCCGCCGCAAGACAGGAAGAAAAGTCCTTCCTGTGTGATTGCGATGAAAGAAGACAATTCTCAGCAAGTGCCGCTGCACGGTAAATCAGCTTATTGAGTGTCAAAAAGCGTGTATGAAGCGCCCTAAATTTCAAACTGGTCGCGAAAACGTACGAACACTGGTTCCTAAACCGCCACTTGTCATATTCGCAATCAAGCGAATGAAGATCAATCGCGACACCGCTAAATTCAGGCAAAGCCCGAAGACCCAAAAGTGCACTATAAACAAGGGCTTCGCACCCACGATTCCGGCTGCCACTTTGGCTAACAATAGCAATTCGGCGCATGATATTTTCCCTTTGTGAAACAAAATTCTTGGCAAAGATTAAGGCAAACACCCATTAGATGGAAGTCCTTTCCTGCAGAAACCAGTCTCGCTATGGTTGTCCAACTTTCTATAGAGCAAGCGATTCGGGAAACGCCTAATCGATGAGGGGACATCCGAAAGATGGTAGTCAGAGTCAGCGTAATCGTGGCCGTTTTCAACTCTGCCCAGTTTGTTCGTGAGGCAATAAAAAGCGCTCAGGAACAAACCATTCGCGACATAGAAATTATAGCAATCGACGATGCGTCAATGGATGACACCTTGGTTGTTCTTCGGCAAATAGCCCAAGACGATCCACGGGTCGTCGTTATGGCCTCTCCAATTAATGAAGGCCCCGGCGGCGCAAGGAATCGTGGGATGGCTGTGGCCAAAGGAGAGTGGATTGCCGTACTGGATGGTGACGACAAATTTTTACCAAATCGGCTGGCGACCCTACTCGATCATGCCGAAACAAAGAATCTTGACGTTTTAGCGGACAATCATTTGATCTATGATTCCCATCTTAATGCCGTATGCGATAAAGGATTTGATCTAAAATCTGACACGGCAGCCCTTACGCCATCGCTATTTGTTCTCAACGATGCGCCACCCCGCTTCTTCGGCTTGGGACTTTTGAAGCCCATCGTGCGAGCTTCCTTTTTGCGAAGGCACGACGTTCGTTATCCTTTGCTCAGGTTTGGCGAAGATTTTGCCTTTCTTTTCTCGCTTTTGCTCCGAACGGAAAAAGCCGCGCTTATTCGAGAGCCCCTATACGTTTACACCAGCCCTGTAGGTGCACTGTCCGGCAAGTCATCCGGTCGTTCTAAAACAGATGAGGTTAGCGGCTGGCGCTGTTACTCACACATAGCTCAGCAATTTCACGAGGACGCAAAACAGCTTCGCGCTGACGATAAACTTCTGTTGCGCGTCCTCGATATTCGAAAGCGCCGAATTGAATGGCTTGTCCGTTGGAATCGTGCGCGGGATGAATGCGCTCACATGGGTCCGATTTGCCGATGGCTCTTCGCTCTTCGCCCCTGTTTTTTTGCCTACACTTTCCTCAAGATCATGCGAAGATTCGACAACAAACACATATTGCTCAATCCTAAACGCCTTCTTTTGAAAGCGATTTAATCGCCTGAACTGTCCGAAATAGCGGCGCGTGGCCTGTTTCCCACGGGCCAGAGCGCTTTGAGCAAACCGGTTCTCCACAACAACACGAACAACAACACCGTCGCCGAAATTTCTGCGGCGCAGCGGGCGTAGGCCATGCCTATGGCTCCCATCGTTGGAACGAGGGCCAAGGCGACGGCCAGATTTACGATCACGTTAAAGAGAGCTACGGACAAATAGTGTTTGTCCTTGTGCCTCGGAATGAGGACATAAAGGACAATGGCGTGCTTGATGGCCACAAAGGGAAGGACGGCCAGCATGGCTTGAAAAATGCCGACTGTGGGCAGGAACGACGAGCCCAAGAACAAAGGAATGACAAAGGGGGCCAGCAACGCTCCGCCCGCCAGCGCCGTCAGTCCATAGGACGTCTCAAGAAGCAGCCCTTTGCGCATCAACGAGTCCGCGCGCTCAGGGTCTTCTTTGCGGTGGTGCGTAATCGACGGCATCAGAACTTGGCTGATGGGGGTCAAAAGAGCGATGGCGACCGAGATAAAACGTTCCGCCGTGCCGTAATAGCCGACCTCGTGCGGCGAAGCCATGATGCTGAGAATATAGGTTGAGCCGATGGTGAGTACCGTGAAGCTCATCGAGGTGACAAAAAACAGAGACGTGTCACGGATTTCGCGCAGCCCGACCATGAGCGAAGGAAATTTCGGCAGCGCTTCGCGGCGCACATAGATATACGAGATGCCAAGCGAAAGGCTGTTGGACAGCAGCAGGCCGACAAGAGCCAACAGCCCGTCCTCCGGCCCTCTGACAAGAAGCAGGATGAAGATGATGTTCATCGGATAGATGATCGTTTCAAAAACGATCGACTTTTTAAACTGGCGCAACCCCTGAAAAAACCACGAGAGGCCGAACGCGGTGAGGATGCCCAGCAAGGTCGCTAAAACGCCGAACCAGCAATTGTCACGCAGCAGAGGCGAGAAATAGGTTCCCAATACGCCCGCGACGATGCCGATGGGAACCATGAGGGCGCGGCCCAAAATTTGCCGCCCCAGAACTTCGCCATACTTTTCCGCGCCATGCACCGAGGCGACTTCCCGGATGCCCGAAAACCAAAACCCGAAATTGACGATCACGTTGATCATAGTCATCAACGAAAGCGCCGCCAAAACCTGCCCATACCCTTCAGGCCCCAACACGCGCGAATAATAGGGAATGAGAACCAGCGGCCCGAGGTATTTAAGAAAATGCGCGGCATAAACATAAACCGCGTCTTTCTTGATGCTGTGTTTTTTGGTGAGCCCGTTTGTCATTGGTGCCCCTCAAAACCCGATGCGCGTTTTGGATAGGGGACGTATCGGACTTTTGTAACGCGCAGGCGTAATGGACGAAAGGTAAAACCCGTAAAGCAGGATGATTTCGAGCATGAGGGTGTTGAGCGCCTCTGTGAATGTATACATTAAGACAAACATCAGCAGATATAGCGGAAGTTTATCGAGCGATGGTATAGAAAGACCGCCTTTCGCGCGGATATGCGCATAAACACGCCGCAGAGCGCAATAAAGATAGGCCAGCGCAACGCCAATTCCGACAAGACCGCCCTCTACGGGAACGCGGTTGATCTCTCCGTGGACATTCGTGGCGAGGCCGGGGTTGATGCTATAAAAGTTTTCCGTCGCCCAGCCCTGATAACCCGTTGCTCCCAAGCCGAAAAGTGGATTGCTCAAAAATAATTCGCGCGCGTTCCGATTCACAAACGTGCGTATAAGATCGCTCTTGTAGCCAATGTCTTTATCCAGAATCATTTCTTCCATCGTCGCCTGTCGATGGGATTTAAACAGGCTTGTAAGTCGTTGCTCAACATAATCGCCGGAACTCAGTCCCATGAACAGCATGAGGGCCGCTGCGATTGCGACCAGAATGACGCTCTTGCCCAGCCGCGATCCGTTGGAAAGAAAGAACAGGCACGTCCAAAGCAGATACGCCTTGCGCTCGCCCGTGACGACAAGGATGGCGGCAAGCGCACAGATCAAGAGCCACCATCCGAATGCGCCAAAGCGTTTTCGGATGGCATCCTCCTGCAGGAAAAACAAGAAGGGAAGAAGCGAGAACACAAACTTGGTGTCATAAAAAAGCTTCCATCCGGCGTAGCGATGGATCGACAAATGGTAAATGACAACGCTGATGAATATGCCGATCCCGACAAAGGTCAGCTTTCGAATGAAGGTATCTGCGTTTTCGCGAGGTAGATCGCTGAAATGTTTGGCGACGACAATTCCGGACGAGAGAATTAAAAGACATTGGGCCGTCCTGTACGCGCCTTCGTAAGGATCGACGAGGAAAGCCGTTGTCGTCGCCATAACGACGTAAAGTGCGGTCCAGACGCTTATGGACGAAAACGGAAACGAAATAACGCTCTTGTTCGAGAAGCCCAGCATCGTAATGACGGCCAATACGCCGACACCCAGTAGGGAAAGCTTGTACAACAGGCAAATCAAAAAAAGAATGCAGCACCACTCAATCGAGTTGCCCACGAAGGAGTTTCGGCTGCGATTGTTTTTGAATATCGGATTATTGTTTCCGAGGCTGGTGCCGGATGCGAGAAGCATTACCCAAGCTGCCTTGTTATGTCCGCGAGCGCATATCTTACCGACGCTTCGGAAAAACGCGAAGCCATATTTTGCGCTGCGGCTTGTCCCAGTCTTGCGCGAAGGGCTTCGTCGTTATAGAGCGTGGAAAGTCCTTGCGATACGGCCGTCTGCGAGCTTTCCGCTAGGTGCAGGGCATCGACTCCGTCCTTGGAGTAATCCCGCAGGCCGCCAAGGGCGGTTGCCAGAACGGGGAGGCCGATCATCATGGCTTCGGCGGCGACGATGCAAAAACCTTCATAATCGCTGGGGTGAACAAAAACGTCGTAGTCCGCCGCTTTTTGCCACCAATTCTCGACATAGCCCATAAACACGACGCGATGATCAAGGCCCCGTTCATGGGCAAGGGCGCGAAGGGATTCTTCGTGAGGCCCTGTGCCAAACACCGTCAGCGAAACGTCTTTGCCCTCGCGGACGAGGTCTCTCATGGCGTGAAGGACCAGATCGTGCCTTTTCCGGGGAATGACTCGCCCGGCCATGACGAGCCGGAACGGATCGTGGCTGGCATAAGACGTTTTAACCGTGACATGGGGCGAACAACAGAACAACGGCACGATGCGCTTTGTCCGCTTGCGCTTCCAGAAATAAAACGCCTCTGTTTCATCCAGCGTCGTTTGGCAATCGGCCCAGACTTCGTTCACGCGGAACGACAGGAATCCTAACAACGCTCGATAGGCCCAAGGGCTTTTCTTTTCGTCCAGCCGCGTGTTGTGTTCAAACGCGATGCAGCGGACAAAGGGAAAAAGGCAAAGCGCCGCGCGTCCGACAATATTGGCTTGCTTGAGCGACAGGATGACGGCGGAAGGGCCGTAGGCCCACAGAAGCCGAACAAGCGCCCCAAAACCCTTTATCAAAGTCGCGGCGGTGAGCTTATCGCCCATGGAAACAAGGTGGATTTTATCGCGCCCGACTAGATGCTCAACCTGACCGAATAGTTTTTCATGGCCGCGAAAAAACGCGAAGATATGAAAATCCGCGCCCTGCATAAAGCCATGCTCAAGCAGCGTGACAAGCCCAACCTCGGCCCCGCCTTGGTTGAATCCGTTGAGGACGTACAGAGCTTTTTGCGGCTTGCTCATGACGGTGTCGCCCTCCGCCTTTTGACAACCCAGTTCCGAATGGTGCCCAGCGGCAGCCCCAACCGGAGCGCTGCAAGCTGGAGGCGAGCGATCATCGAAAAGGGGCATATCGCCACGGCCATGCGGTACATAGTCTCCGCGCCCTGTTTGTTGCCGTCCGCAATCTCGCTGTTGCCAAGCTTTCGCGCGGCGCGGGAGAGGCGCTTGGGAAGCAACGGGATAAGGCGCGGAACGCGTGTGGCGATGAGCGTAGCAGCGTACGCCTGATGCGCAAGCATGACTTGCCGCTTTGACGTGATCGACCGCGCATGCAACCTTTTGCGCGTGAGCGGTTCTTTGACAAAGCCGAAGCGGGTCACGGCGGCCAGCCGCGCGTACAAATCGGTATCTTCGAACACGCGGAGGGATTCGTTGTAGCCGCCGATCTTCACAAAGTCCGCGCGTCGGACGGCGGCGGTCGATGTGATGGGGCCGTCTTTCAGAAAATAGGCGACCTCTAAATCCTTGGCGTTAGACAAGTCGGCCACCGACGCGACGCGCGGCGTCGGGTCTTCGTCCGAGAAATAGGCGAGGCCAGTATAAACAAACCCCATTTCCTCGTGCTGTTCGGCCAGCTTAGCCTGACGTTCGATTTTTTCGGGTAGCCAAAGATCGTCGCCATCCAGCATGGCAATCCATTCTGAACGGCATTGTTTCACCCCCAGATTGCGCCCGGCGGCAGGGCCGTTGCCTTTTCCGTGGCAGACCTCGATCCGTGGGTCGAGCGCCTGAAGACGGGTGAGAATATCAAGGGTCGGTTGTTGCGAGCCGTCATCGACGACGACGACTTTCTCGATCAAGTCGGTCCGCGTTTGAGCAAGGACGCTCTTGACCGCCTCTTCGATATAGTACCCTTCGTTGTAGCAGGTGAGGACGACGCTAAGGCTCTTCATGCCTAGGCTCGCCGTTTCTTATTGAGGAGATCGGCGTAGCAGCGATCACATTCCCGAAACATCGAAGCAAACGACCAACGCGACACATCGGTTGCGGCCGCGCCCGCTTTCAAGCGGCTAAGCCTTGCCTCGTCGGACAACAGGGCGACGGCTTCCATGGCTACGGCCTCGGCGGAGAGCGACCGCACGATGATCCCGTTCTCGCCGTCCTTGACGATTTCCTCGATGCCGTCGATGTTGCTCACCACGGCGGGGCACTTTCTCGCCAGATATTGCACGACAACGCGCGGCAACCCCTCGCGCACCGAAGCCAGCACGCCGACATCGGCCATGGCGATGAGTTGTTCCGGAATTGGCGAATGCCCCGCCATGATCACCCGGTCGCTGAGATTGAGCGCAGCAATTCTCACCGTGATCTCATCCTTGAGCGGCCCATCGCCCGCAAGGATCAAACGAATGTTGTCGCCCGGCTTGGTCGCGCGCGCAAAGCCGTCAAGAAATCCGAGTTGCTGCTTGCGCGGCTCGAGAACCGCGAGCATCACAATGACTTTGGGTTTGGGAGAAGAGGGGGAAACGTTGAGGAGGGAGCGCCAGTCTTCAGGCTCGCGTGCCTGAATAAACTTGTCGATGTTCATGCCCGAATAGACGACATGGTGCGCCTTGCTCGCGCCGATCCGCGCGCGGGCGTAGGCTTGCCGCGTACCCGCGCTGACATGGACGAACAGATCGGTGATCAGGGCGGAGACATGTTCCGCCGCGACGAACAGAATTTTTTGCGGGAGGGAAACGTTATTGAAGGGGATAATGTGAACGCCATGAACAATATGGCGAACCCCGGCGCATTTGGCGGCGAGTCTGCCCAACACGCCCGCTTTGCTCTCGTGTGTGTGGACAATGTCCGGTTGTATTTTTTTGAACAAGGCGACGAGTTCGTACAACCCTCGCAGGTCGTTGATCAGCTGTATGGGGTGTTTCAGATAAGCGACGGGCTGGAAATGTATATCTTTTTGAAACGGCGCGTACAGTTCAGGTGTAAAGTTGTCGGGCCCGTACATAAGGGTTGCCTCGTGCCCCGATTGCGCCTGATGAAGACAATTCATAAGCGTGTTTTCTTCGGCTCCGCCCTTATAGAGCCGCGTAATGACATGCACGATCTTCATTTTACCGCTTTACGTTTGGGATTTTCGATGCGCGCGGAATGTATCATTGCCGCACGTCCCAACGCAATGGTCTGAGGCGACCCCCTTCCGTTTAACTCCCTTTCCTGTACGGCTGCGAGCTTTCTGTAAATCAGTGTGTTATTGGGTTTTCGCCCTATGATTGTCGATCAGATAGGGTATTGAAACCGGCGCAGGACTTGCGGACGCGCTAGGCCCAAAGACCTAGTGCCGACCGGGCAATTTCCGTGTCGCATACGAAAATTTGTGAGGACGGTGTCACTTCGCCGTTGGTGCGGATTCCGGCATACCAAAGCGCCGGGTTTCCGGCGGCGGGGATTTCCGGCATGATGTTTCCGTAATCATCCGTTACGGAGGGGACAAATTCACGTCCCTGCATAGGCCCAATCACATTTACGAAGCCCATGCAAAACGATGAGAGCGCCGTCTTGTCGGAAGAGCAAAAGTAATAATCAAACATGGTGTCTCCTAAATGCTGTAAAGGCGTTTGATCCACGCACGATTCAGATTTGCCGGAACTGTGTAGCTTCCCGCCACGACATCCACATCCTGTGTGGAGTCATCGTCGAACACATAACGGAGCCTTGTTACAGCGGACGGCACCGTAAAGGACAGAATATCGGCCGCGCGTGTGACGGAATCGGTGGTGGTCTGTATGTACGACGTTGATGTCGTGCCGTCCTCAAGTTGGCCCGCGATCAGAACAACGGTCTCGCCGGACACCGTCGAATTCGGGCCGACCCCGACTTGGCAAACGCCGGATTGGTTTGGAATCCAGGTTCCTGTGATTTCGAAGATGTTGTTACCTAAGGTCACCGTTTGCGTGCAGGTGGCTGTACCTGCGGACATCTCGGTCAACGATAGCGTTGCTCCAAGATTTCCAGCCAGCGATGTGTATTGGGCTGAGGGGTTCCTTAAGGTAACGAGCACTTTCCCCGATGTTCCCGCCTTGACCAGAACTTTCCAGCCATAGGTCGTGCCGGATGTGACCGAGGCTGTGGAAATGCGTAACTTGTGCCATACGGCTCCGCTGCTGCCGATTACAGCCGGGTCTGGAAATCCGAGGAGGCCGGAGCCATAGGCCGCCTTTGTGCATGAATCCAGCGACCAATTTGTATAAGGGTTTGAATTGTAGCGAAGATAGTTTGTCCGCTGAGGCTCGATCAGCAAACCACGAACACTGCCTGTCACAGGGACATGATCGAACGCTGGAAGATTTGTGGCCACGTTTGCGAGATCGCCCGATGTTGAAAAGACATTTTTGGACGAGGCGCGGGCGAAAGACAGCAACGGCGATAAACTCTCGCCGAGAAACGCCCACATGACCGGTGGGGCCGATCTTGGGTGAAGTAAAAGAAGATTCATTTTGCACCGCTTTCCTATTAAGTTGAAAGGTCAGGGAGGGCACTTCTATTGGTAAGATATGCGCCCCGCCTTACCATTTCGGATCGTTGGCAACCGCGCGCTGCGCTTAAACACCCCTCAGAATAAGTCGCACCGTACGCACGGCAGCCTGATTGACCGGCGTGTTTGATGTTCCCGACCGCAGACGCAGATGCTGAAAGGATGCAAACAGTGTATGATCCAAAACGATGCAATCTGAAGCGCCTGCAACCGCATTGATTTCATTGCCGTCTTTGTCTTTCAAATTGGCCCATGTGGAGCCGCCGTCGGGCGACATCTGAAACGTAATGTTGGCCGCCGTCCATGCGTCAGGCATGACAATGGAAAAAAGCCGAAACCCGCCGAAGTTGATGCCTGCCGTGATCGCCGTGCCGCTGTCGATTCCAATCGAAACGGATTCCCAAGCGGAGACGTGCGTATCCTTTAATGTCAGAGACATTTGATTTCCTTTCTGAAGATGTGAAAAGCGGCTTTAAGGCCGTGATCCGCCAAGTGGCCTGACTGCAAAAAAGGGGGCAATCGCCTGATCGCGTGTCGAAAACACACAAAAAAACCGGCCTCCCTGCGGCGACCGGTCCAAAACTTTTTCGCTAACAGCCCGTAAAACGGGCACACTTGCGCTTGGACATGTCAATGGCATAGGCGCGGCCAAAAGTCAAGAAAAATCCCGCTATTACAGAACAGCGTGAGTAAAACTTGCTATAGAATGATCAGCGCACAGAGCCAAAGCGGATTGCGCGGTTGACTGGATCTTTGTTATCGCAACTCACAATCTGCCGACCCAACCCCCGGTAGATGCTGTTCGCCGCCGGTCAGCGCGTGTCATGGGACAACATCGCCAAACACATCGTCGCGCCCGGTACCGGCATGTACCCCATCGGCACCGCGCTACTCGCCGCGGGAAATGGCGTTACCATTGCGCTGGTCAGGCTGGATGAGGTTAGTACGGCGGTGGGGTAGACACACTGCTATCAATTCATTTGAGGTGTCGTATGTTTAGCAAGAGCATTTTCTATGCTTTTTTCTGCATCCTGATAAATCTGATCTGGGTTCTGCGAGAAAATGGTACGTGTAATTGCTTGATCTAAATCTTCCCGCGCCACCACAAGAATCCCAAGTTTTTCTGCTTGTTCTAGATCGACTTGAATGTCAGCACGAGGTTGCGAGGTAACCATAACTGTCAATAGCCTAACATGGCGGATTCCTGACGCATCTAGTCCACGTCTTACTGATTGGGGCCGGTCATGAAGCAGGGCGAGCTTATTCTCAGCTTTCAGGAGACCGGAAGTGACCTCTATGACCGCCATGTTCCCATTCGGTGTTGCCGCGATGAGATCGACGGCTTCTTTTGTGCGATCCGTGTTTAGGTGCATGATGCTGAAGCCAAGCATCCATAAAATCCAAGCAACCACGGACTCTAAATCTCGTGCATTTTTTCCCCGAAAAGAGTCCATGCCGATGGTCTCACGCAAAATCTCAAGCTTATTGTCAAACACTTCATAAGCAGCTCGGCGTGGATTTTGTAAGGTTGCAGGATCAGATATCCATCCATAATGCTGTGCCAACCCATTATAGCTAGCGATACAGTGGAGTACGGAGGCTTCTGGCACATCAATCTCGACATACCCTTTTTGAGTCCCTTTTTCTGGAATCCATTGAAAGGCTTTTCCCTCCACCAGAGATCTGGTGGTAACTTTTCCTTGGTTATGAATTTTGTATCCAAGAGTGAATTTCTGCGTATCGAGGCCATCCAAAAGAACTGTCGTGAGCTTTGCTTTGGTCCCTTCAATTTTTGATGCAAGATCAACGGCGGCAACATTGGACGCAATGACATCGACAGATATCGCATCGTTATGTAGAGCGCCCAGTCCATATTCAAACATCAGTTCTTGTAGGCTTTCATATGGTGTCGGAGCCGCCTTCAGCTCCCAATCAAGAGATGGTTGATTGAGGCATTGAAACTGCTGATCGCCGGATATCCGAAGAACACTTAACCGGTTCTGGCCTTGAAGCCCGACAGGGCGGAATGGCTGGCAAAATGCCGAATAGTCATTGGAATCTCGCTTAGGAAAATAGAGCTCGCCATGAGGTGTTTCAATTTTACCTGATAATAAGGTTTCGATAAATTTTTGTGCCGTGTCTATGGTGTCTGATAGCTGGTAGTGTCCAGCCATTACATTTTCGGACGCAAAGTGTGAAAATGGAAATTGCGTTTATCATAGTGATAATTGTTGAAACTAAAAAATATTTTTGTGTTCACATGGCTATGCAAGCATTTTTTGTTTGATGAACTCTGTGTTATGTGAGGACGGGCGAGCCTTTGGGGGTGTTAACTCTTCTATAGGCAGCCTGCC
>CAIXHP010000036.1 GCA_903919315.1 uncultured Pseudomonadota bacterium
AAAGGGGAATGTGATTCTCTATCCAACTGGATAGAGCCTTGGACAGTATTCCTTGCATTTTGGATTCCTTCTTTGGTCGGAAAGAATCCTTATCTTGAATCTCTTCAAGGCTTTATCCAACTGCGTCCGGTACTATGGTCTGAGCCTCAATCGGCAAATTCACTGGAGCAATTTCTAGACAATCGTAACAAGCAGACAGAATTTGGAAATCATTCATCCTGTCGGAAAAAGCTATCTTGTCCTGCAAGCTAGTCTCCCCATGTTTAAAAAAATTTCTTGCCTTGTTGATTAGATCGAAAATGGCTTTCTCCGTATAGTCAGGGTAGGCCCTCACTAACACATCAACCATCCGGGGCTTTCTGGCCCTTGCACAATTTTTCTCGTAAATCTCTCGTGCGGCGCAGGCTAGCGAATGAATGGCAATCGCGTCCCCGTTGTCAAAGAACAGGCGGATGGCAGTACAAAGTTGTCGGTTCGCGGCCTCAAGTTTTGAAATCTCTTTCATTTTTACCGGACACCATATCTGTTCAGTTCTCTTGGCTTAGCCGCATCGAAGAAGGAGCGTCGAAGCCGCCGAAGGCGGTGGTGGCTTCTGATTGATGGGCAAGATTTCTTTGACCATCACACCGCCTTCACAAACGCCTCCATCACCTTCTTTACCCCGGCTTTGTCGAACGCGATTTCGAGTTTGTCGTGGTCGATGCGGCGGATGGTGCCGGTGCCGAATTTTTCGTGGAAGACGCGGTCGCCGAGGTTGAATTTGCCTTCGCGGCGAGGGGCCGCGACTTCATAGGCTTTGCCTTCGATTTCGAGGGGCTTGAGGCGCGGCGGCGCGGCGTGGGGTTGTCCGGCGCGGAGTTGTTGCCAGAGAGGCGGCGTGCGTTCCTGCCGTTCGGCGCGTTCCCATCCCCCGCTGGCGACCGAGCCGCGCGACTGGATGGTGGAGTGGTGTTCGACATGCTCGGCGGGAAGCTCGGCGATAAAGCGGGAGGGTAAGGGGTTGATCCAGCTGCCGTGCAGCAGCCGGTTGGCGACGTGGCTGATCCACGCGCGGCGGCGCGCGCGGGTGATGCCGACATAGGCGAGACGGCGCTCCTCCTCCAGCCCGCGTGTGCCGCTTTCCGACAGCGACAGACGGCTGGGGAAAATCTCCTCCTCCCAGCCGGGCAGAAAGACATAGTCGAACTCCAATCCCTTCGCGCCGTGCAGGGTCATGAGGCTGACTTGCTCGACGCTTTTCGTGTCGGTGACTTCGAGGACGAGGCTGACATGTTCCAAAAACGCGGGCAGCGTGTCGAACTCGGCCATCGCGCCGACGAGTTCTTTTAAATTGTCGAGCCGTCCCGGAGCCTCCGGCGACTTGTCGGCTTGCCACATGCCGGTGTAGCCGGATTCGTCGAGCACGATCTGCGCCACTTCGGCATGCGGCAAGGCGTTCAGCAATTCGCGCCAGCGTACAAAGCCCTGCATCAGGTCACGCAGCGTGGAGCGCAGCTTGGGCTTCAACTCGTCGGTTTCGCAGAGCCGCGTGGCGGCCTCGCTGAGCGAGACGCCCGCTTGCCGCGCAAAGCCGTGCAACTGCTGCAAGGCCGAGGGGCCGACGCCGCGTTTGGGCAGATTGACGATGCGTTCGAACGCGAGATCGTCTTCGGGCGCATGCACCAGCCGCACATAGGCCAGAGCGTCGCGGATTTCGGCGCGTTCATAAAACCGCGCCCCCACCAGAACGCGATAGGGAATACCGAGCTGGATAAAGCGCTCTTCGAACTGGCGCGTCTGGAATCCGGCGCGAACCATGATGGCGACGTCGTTGAGCGGGACTTGGCGGCGTTGCAGCGCCTCGACTTCGTCCGCGACCCAACGCGCTTCCTCTTCGCCGTCCCACAACGTGCGCACATGAACCTTGTCGCCGGGGTCGGCGGATGTCCACAGTGTCTTGCCGAGGCGCATCGTGTTCTGGGCGATCAGGTGCGCCGCCGCGCCCAGAATATGCGCGGTGGAGCGGTAATTTTCTTCCAGCCGGATCACCTGAGCGCCGGGGAAGTCTTCTTCGAAACGCAGGATGTTGCCGATCTCCGCCCCGCGCCAGCCATAGATGGATTGGTCTTCGTCGCCGACGCAGCAGATGTTCCTGTGCGTCTGCGCCAACAGCCGCAACCACAGATATTGCGCGACGTTGGTGTCCTGATATTCGTCCACCAAGATGTAGCGAAAACGACGCTGGAAATCCTCCAGCACATCCGGATTTTGGCGCAGCAGCGTCAACTGATGCAGCATCAAATCGCCGAAGTCGCAGGCGTTCAGCTCTTGCAGGCGCGTTTGGTACTGCGCGTACAGCTTGGGCATCTTGCCGTTCGCCATCTCGCTGACATCGTTGCGCACGTCGGCGGGCAGCAGGCCGCGATCCTTCCAGCGTTCGATCACCGAGGCGACCATGCGCGGCGGGAATTTCTTGTCGTCGATGTTCTCGGCTTCGATCAATTGCTTGATGAGCCGAAGCTGGTCGTCGGTGCCGAGGATGGTGAAATTGGGCTTAAGCCCGACGCGTTCGGCGTGGGGGCGCAGCAACCGCGCCGCCAGCGCATGGAACGTGCCGAGAAACCACCCCTCAACCGACCGGCCCAGCAACGCGCCGACGCGCTCGCGGATCTCCGCCGCCGCCTTGTTGGTAAAGGTCACGGCCATAATCTGGCCCGGCACCGCCTTGCCGGTCATGAGAAGATGCGCGAGGCGGGCGGTCAGGACGCGGGTCTTGCCCGTCCCGGCCCCCGCCAGCACCAGCACAGGCCCGTCCAACGCCTCCACCGCCGCGCGCTGCGCGACATTCAGGTGATGGCCCGCTGAGGGGGGCGGGGTGATGGGGAGGGCGGCTTGGGTCATGGAGCGGTGGTAAACCACCCCGGCCCTTCCGGCAAGCGGCAAACCATGGGACGTGGCAACGCGCCGCTCAGGCTTCTTTTTTCGCCTGCACCGCCGCTGCCTGTTCGGGGGCTACCAAGCGGATCATCACCTTGTTGCGCCCGGTTTGTTTGGCATCGTACAGCGCCGCGTCGGCGCGGGCGATGAACGCGTCGAGGTCTTCGTTCGGGCAATATTCGGTCGCCCCGATCGAAATGGTGATGACACCCAGCGTCTCTTGGCTGTTCTTGCGCCGGATCTGCTTGGAGCCGAGGTTGGTGCGCAGTTGGTTCGCGACGTTGACGGCGTTCTGAACTTGTGTGCTGGGCAGCAGAATCACGAACTCCTCGCCACCGTAGCGGGCGATGATGTCGCGGCCTTTCAAGTTTTCGATCAGCGTACGCGCCACGAGCCGCAGCACCTGATCGCCGACCAGATGGCCATAACTGTCGTTGAACTTCTTGAAATGGTCGATGTCCGCGATCAGCAACGACAGCGCCGTTCCGGTCTCGGTGGCCTCCTGCGTGGCGCGCGCCAATTCGTTGCTGAAGAACTTGCGGTTGCCGACTTCGGTCAGCGGGTCGGTCATCGACTCCTTGCGCACCTGATCGAGGCTGTAGCGCACCTCGGTCAACTGCTGCGTCGATTGCGCCAGCTGGGTATGAAGCCGTTGATTCTGATCGGCCATAACGCGCGTTTCGTTCGCCACGCGGTTGACGGCGGCGCGAATCTGATCCAGCGACACCGTCGCTTGCAAGGTGCCCGAAAAATTGGTCAGGGTACGGTCGTATTGAGACGCGCCGCTCGATGTCTGATCCAAAACGCCCATCACGCGCTTTAACTCGGACTCGATGCTGGTGGTGGTTTCGTTTAAAACGCGGTGCTCGGCTTCGAGGCTGAGGTGCGACTGGTACAGCGCCGCGCATTGCTCCTGTGTCAGCGACTCGAATTGGCTGAGCAACGAATCCATGGCCATTTTCAGATTGGGATTGTCGCCGGAATGATAGCTGAAATAGACAGCAAAATTGTCCGGGATCGGCGGGAGATTGTCGCGTTTGAGGTGTTCGAGAGCCTTTTGCGCCCAAGTGTCGCTTTGGTGTGTGGTCTCGTCCCTTTTGATCTCGTCGATGGTCACGGCTGCCTCATGCGGGGGTATGGAGGGGGCGGCGTTCCGTCAAAACGGACGCGCCACCCCGACCTTGTTCAATTTGACACGCCCACCTTTATCGTCTTACCGGCAAAACGGCAAGAGACAAGCCGGGCGCGGCCTTAAACCCCCGACAAAACGGCGACCTCCGGCGGCAGTTCTTTCAGCCGCTTGACCGCCAGTTTGTTCAGCGCGTGGATATAGGCGCGGCACGAGGCCACCAACGTATCGGGATCGGCCCCTTGGCCGTTGACGGTACGGCCCTTTTCCTCAAGCCGGACGGTCACTTCGGCCTGCGCGTCGGTGCCAGCCGTGACGGCGTTGACCTGATACAGCTGCAGTGTGGCTTCGTGCGGCACCAACTGGCTGATGGCGTTAAAGATCGCGTCGACCGGGCCGTTTCCGGTTGACGTCGCCGTGACGGAAGCGCCGTCGATGGAAAGCTCCAGCATGGCGCGTTGCGGCCCTTTTGAGCCTGCCTGCACCTCGAAACCGAGGAAGCGGATGTGGTCATTGGCGCGGGCGACTTCGTCGTCCACCAGCGCCATGATGTCTTCGTCAAACACTTCCTTTTTGCGGTCGGCAAGGTCTTTAAAGCGGTTGAAAGCGTCCGTCAGCGCGTTGTCGCCGAGGTCATAGCCCAATTCGACCAGTTTCGAACGGAACGCGTTGCGTCCCGACAGTTTGCCGAGCTTGAGCGAGGTCTTGGCGATGCCCACCGACTGCGGTGTCATGATCTCATAGGTTTCGCGGTTTTTGATCATGCCGTCCTGATGGATGCCGCTTTCGTGCGCAAAGGCGTTCGCGCCGACGATGGCCTTGTTCGGCTGCACCACAAAGCCGGTGACGGTCGAGACGAGGTGCGAAGCCTTGGTGATCGCCTCGGACTTAATCCCGGTGGTAAAGGGCATAACATCGCGCCGTACGCGCAGCGCCATGACCACCTCTTCCAGCGCCGCGTTCCCCGCGCGTTCGCCGAGGCCGTTGATGGTGCATTCGATCTGCCGCGCCCCGCCAAGGACACCCGCCAGCGAATTGGCGACCGCAAGGCCGAGGTCGTTGTGGCAATGGGTGGACAGGATGGCCTTGTCAATGTTCGGCACGCGGTTGACGATCATCTTGAACAGCTTGGCGTACTCCTGCGGCGTGGTGTAGCCGACCGTGTCGGGGATGTTGATGGTGCGGGCACCCGCCTTGATCGCGGCTTCGACGCAACGGCACAGAAAGTCGTGTTCGGTGCGGCTGCCGTCTTCGGCGCTCCACTCCACGTCGTCGCAGAGCTTGCGGGCAAGGGTGACGCTGTCGATCGCGGCTTGCAGGACTTTTTCCGGCTCCATCTGCAACTTGTGCTTCATGTGCAGCGGCGAGGTGGAGATGAAGGTGTGAATACGCTTCAGCGGCGCGGGCTTCAAAGCCTCGGCCGCGCGTTCGATGTCGGCGGGGTTAGCGCGCGCCAGCCCGCAGACGGACGAAGTCTTCACCGCCTTGGCGATGGCATGCACGGCCTCAAAGTCGCCTTTGGAGGCGATGGGAAAGCCCGCCTCCATCACATCAACGCCCATTTCCTCCAGCACCAGCGCGATGCGAAGCTTTTCTTCCAGATTCATCGCGGCCCCAGGCGATTGCTCGCCGTCGCGCAAGGTGGTGTCGAAAATGATGACGCGTTGAGACGCGGATGGTGCTGCGGTCATGGCGATCCCTTATGAAAAAGATAGAAAAAGAGGATAACGATGTCGGATGAGGAAACGGCGATACGCGGGGCTAAAGCCCGCGCAGTCGCAGAAGCCCGAGCAGGGAGATCATCGTCTTCCCTGTCGCCTCGACCATAGTGCCGCAAGTATGGGCCGCATTGTTCATAGGATTGAGCCTAACCGATCCCCTGTCGCTCGTAAAGCGGAAGCTTAGGCCAACGCGAACCCGCGCCGGTCAGCCTCACGGCTTGGGGGCGGACGGCGGGGCAGCAGGTTTTGGGGCAGGCTTGACCGCCTTCTCGCCCTTGATGTTGTCCCACACAAGCGCGTTGAAGCCGTTGTAGTGGGCCAGAAAGCCATCCTTATCGCTCAACGGAGTAAAGGTCTTCTTCTCGCCTTCGTAGAAATACGGCTTACTGCCGTCAAAGCAAAGGATGGTGTTGTACGTCCCCATATTGCTGAGCGGCTCGGCGAGATTGTAGCTGCCGTCCCACGGTTGGGGGACGACGAGGGTGTAATAGCAGTGTTCGTCGCTCGCGTGTTCTTTGCTTCGAAGGCCCTTCCAGCTCGAATACTCGTCGGCCCGAACGGTCCTCACGCTCAGATCCGTTTTCGCTGCAGGAATGCGAATATCCTCGACCGGCATCGCGCCGCCGGGGTTTTTGTCCGTTAGAGCCTTAAACTTCGCCTCCGGCGTACGGGTCAAAAGATCATAGACGAGGGGAGGCGCTTGCTTAACCAAAATCCCCTCCGGCGAGGCCGGATCGAGTCCCTCAAAGGCTGGTTTTTTAGGCCAATAATAGTAAGTCAAAGCCGCCGCCGCCGCGACAAACGCCGCGCCGATGCCCAAGGCCACATACCGCCGCTTCCGCGAACCCTTCGCCTTCCCGCCCGTGGGCGCACCAAAAATGAGTCCCTTGGGTGGCGTAAATTTAAGCCCTGCTCGCGCAGCAGCGGGCGTACCGGAGGAATTCACCGTGGTTTTAGCCATAAAACATCCTTCCCTAATGTCCTTCGATCCTACACCCCAAACGCAAAAGCGCAAAAAACTTTCAGGGGAGCCGACGTTAGGGCCGATCAAGAGGCAAAACGCTTCAACGCTTGGCCTATCTGAAGAAAGACGGGGATGGTTAACACCGTTCCGTCGCGGCGGAGGCTGCCGTAGCCACCCTTTTGGGAAATTTGTTGGAGCAAGCGGACGAACCTATAATCACACCCGTCATGGGCGCTTTGTTGCAGGAAGTCGTCGCTATCCTCGCCATCCTCAACGCCCTGCGCCTCATTTGGGGTGGTAAGATAGAGACGGAGTTGATGTGAGCAGAGAGGTTTTTCTATACTGAGCACGATCAAGCTTTGCACCTTTTGTGCTGCATGCGTCGAGGGGGCGGAAAAAGCCTCCCGCTCCGTCAGTAGACAAAAAGGATGTTCAGGTCTTCTTTGGGGACAAAAGACTTCGCTGTTGCAACAAAGGTTTTCCCGGATCGAACAAGTTTCAACCCCTCAGGCGAACACAAGGAAAAGAGGGAGGATTTTCCCTTGTCGATGAAGAGCGTGAAGCTCCCGATAGGCCCCGCCCAGGTTTTGGCCGTGCCCAATATATATTGGATTGAATCACTTTGCAGGCATGCGTGACCATCATTGTCCGGACTGGCCTTTCCTGTATTCTTCTTCGCATCCGTTCGACTCTGTAAGGCCTTCCGGAAGGTCCGATCTGGGCAGTAATCTTTTTCCCACTCCGCACTTTCGATGAACGCACCGCCGCAGGTTCCCATGGATGTGTAGCCCGGAACTGGCCGGTAAGAGTGACGGATGCGCGTCTCCTTTCCGGCGGGAAAAGTTTGTTTCCAATAATATGTAATTTGCGTTTTCCAAGCACCACTGTAAAGTTTATCGGAGCGTCCGGATTCTTCGTTCTCCACAACGTCGGCAGCATCAAGCGCCTCGAGCTTTTTGCCAATTGCAGGCTCACTTCCTTCGGCATCCAAAGGATACGGGTTTAAGGGGGTGAGTTTCAAATTGCGGAACTCGGTCGTGATGTCATTGCCGTCCTTTGCGGAGACGCGCACCTCCATTTCAGGCTCAACCTTTTTTCCTTCAACCCATGTTTCAAAACGCAAAAAATTCACATCATTGGTCTTGATGGCTTCTTCAAGTGCCGGTGGTTTGATGCCGCTCAATTGCATCATGTCGAGTTCTGGCATGGGAAATGCGACCGTCAAAGTCGCGTCCTCAGCGCCCATGTTTTTAAACACATATTCGACGTCAATCTTATCCGGTGAAATCTTCAGGATTTCCGATGCCATCTGCACTCTATCCGTATGTTCGAAAACAAGCCCGCCGGTCCCCAGGGCGGCGACACCGTCGTTGGCCATGGCCGTCGACGCGCCTTGCGCCAGCGTTAGGGTTCCTATCAATACTCCGAAACGGCAGATGCGGGGCTTTATGACATCGAACATGCGCACATTCACCCCTGTCTTGCCCGAAAGCCGCACGACAGCATACTCGTCGCCGCCGTGTTTGGATGTACAAGATAACACAAACACCTCAGCCCTGACCATACCCCCTTGCTCGAGAAATGACGACCGGATTCCCCACTTTCGCCGCATGGTCGTCTGTGGTTATCTGGCTTTTTCCGCCCTCACCCTGTGAACCCCATGCCGCCTAAGCCTCAACTCTGGAATGCTTCGATTGCCTGTTCGCCCGCTTTGGCGGAAGTTGTTGCTGCGGCTTTGGAGGACGATGCGGTTTCCATTACGTTGTTGATCCCGCCGCGCACGGCGATGGCGCAGGTGGATGCGCTTTATGATCATGCACCGGATGCGGGGGCTTTGACGGCGCAGTTGGCGTTGCTGGCCGCGTTGCATCGGGCGAAGATGCCGCGTTTTGTCGTGACCGAGGTGGGCAATCTCGACTGGCTCAAGAAAGTCGCCGCCGATTTTCCGCCTTTGCCCATCGCGCGGTGGACGGTGTATGGGGCGGAGCATCGGCACAAGATTACCAATCATCGCCTCGCGCTCCAAATCGATGCCACCTCGGCCTTTGGCACGGGCGAGCATCCGACGACGCGGGGGTGTTTGCTGTTGTTGGATGAACTGTTAAAGCGCCGGGGCGGGACCGCCCCCCTCCCCCGGCGCGAACATTGTTACTCCATGCTCGATGTCGGGTGCGGTTCCGGCATTTTGGCGATGGGATTCGCCAAGGCTTGCCGAGGTCGCGCCGTGGCGGTCGATCTTGACCCCGACGCCGTCGCCATCGCGGCGGGGAATATCGGCGCGAACGGCCTTCGCAACCATGTGCGGACGGCGCGCAGTTTCGGCTATCGGAATCCTTTGGTGGGCGGGAACGCGCCCTATGACCTCATCATGGCCAACATTTTCGCCCGCCCTTTGTGCCTGATGGCCAAGGATTTGGCACGGCACCTGCGCCCCGGCGGCGTGGCCATTTTATCCGGGCTTTTGAACAGCCAAGCCAACGCCGTTCTCGCGGCGCATCGGCAACAGGGGTTGTATCTCATCAAGCGGCTGCGGCTGGGCGAATGGTCGGTGCTTGCGTTGCGACGTCCGCTCAAGGCATCATAGGCGCATGACCACGGATCACACTCTCCGGTTGCAAGCCCTGCGCGACGCTTTGAAGCTTCGCGGCCTCGATGGTTTTCTCGTGCCGATGGAGGACGAGTACCAAAGCGAATACGCGCCCGCCCATGCGCGACGGCTGCGGTTCCTGTCCGGTTTCACCGGATCGGCGGGCTTCATCGTCGTTTTAACGGAATCGCGGCCCGACGCTCCCGCCGCCGCCTTTTTCACCGACAGCCGCTACACGTTGCAAGCCAGCCAGCAACTCGCGAGCGTCGATTTTGCCCTGTTCGACAGCGCGGAGACTTCGCCTTCCGACTGGCTAAAAGCCAACACCGCCAAGGGCATGAAGATCGGCTTTGATCCATGGCTTCACACGGCCAACGGGGTCGAACGGCTGGGCAAGGCTTTGGCCCAGAGC
The DNA here is from genome assembly GCA_903919315.1 of uncultured Pseudomonadota bacterium. GTDB lineage: Bacteria > Pseudomonadota > Alphaproteobacteria > UBA9219 > UBA9219 > CAIXHP01. Next base: position 9,730 of record CAIXHP010000036.1, read on the forward strand.
GGCGCGGAGCTGGTGCCGGTGGACTCCAATCCCATCGATGCTATTTGGACGGATCGCCCCGCGCCCTCGACCAAACCCATTCGCGTCCATGAACTGGCCTATGCCGGAAAAAGCTCCGCCGAAAAGCGCCAGAGTCTCGCCGCCGAGCTGACGCGCGGGCAGATTGATGCCGCCGTCATCACCGATCCGGCCTCGGTCGCGTGGTTGCTGAACGTGCGCGGCGACGATGTGCCGCATACGCCGCTGCCGCTCAGCTTCGCCATCCTTAAAGCTTCGGGCGCGGTCGCGTGGTTTGTCGATCCGCGCAAGATCACGGGCGATTTGGATGCGCAGCTCGGCGGTGATGTGACGCGTTGCGCTCCTGACGCTTTTCCCGCCGCGCTTCGGGAACTCGGCGCGGCGCATAGCCGCGTGCGGATTGATCCGTCCGAAGCGGCGCACTGGATCGTCGCGTACCTGCAGGACTCCGGCGCGTTGCTGGATCGCGGCGATGATCCCTGCGTTTTGCCCAAAGCCTGCAAGAACGCCACCGAACTCGACGGTATGCGCAACGCCCATCGGCGCGACGGCGCGGCGTTGACGAAATTCCTGTGCTGGCTGGACGCGAACGTGTCCGGCGGCGCTTTGACCGAATTGGTGGTTGAAGAAAAGCTTGCGGCGTTCCGCGCTGCCAACGATCTTTATCGCGGCCCCAGCTTCGGCACCATTGCGGGCGCTGGCCCCAACGGCGCGATTGTGCATTACCGCGCCACGCCAGAGTCCAACCGCGCGTTGGAGTCCGGCTCGTTGCTTCTGCTCGACAGCGGCGGCCAGTATCTCGACGGCACGACCGACGTAACGCGCACCGTGGCGCTGGGTGAGCCTTCGGCGGACATGCGCGACCGCTTCACTCGCGTTTTAAAGGGCCACATCGCGCTGGCCAGCATTCGCTTTCCCGCCGGAACCACAGGCGCGGAATTGGACGTTCTGGCGCGGCAGCATCTGTGGGCCGTGGGACTGGACTACGGCCACGGCACCGGTCACGGGGTCGGCAGTTACCTCGGCGTCCACGAAGGGCCGCAGGGCATCTCGCGGCGCAACGCCGTCGCTTTAAAACCCGGCATGGTGTTGTCGAACGAGCCGGGATTCTACAAACCCGGAGCCTACGGTATCCGCATCGAAAATCTGCAAACAGTCGTCGCTTTGCCGGAAGTCGGCGCGTCGGAACGCGCGTTCCTGGGCTTTGAGCCGCTGACACTCGCCCCCATCGACCGGCGCTGCATCGATCTTGCGCTGATGACGGCTCCGGAACGCGCTTGGCTCAACGCCTATCACGCCCTCGTCCGCGAAGCGCTCACCCCCCTCATGGACGACACGACAGCGGCGTGGCTGCGCGAGGCGACGGCGGGGGTTTCGTAACACGGGGAGCCGCTACACGGCTTTCGCAATCATTCCCGCCATATCGCGGACAATTTGCGCTACCGCCGACGGACGCTGACGCGGACGTTGAAAATTCATATGGCCGAGCCGCCACATGCGGCGGAAGAACTGGCGGGTTGCTTCAAGATGTTCCGTTGTGGTTCCGCCGTTGCGGGCGGCGATGGCCTCAATCGTGCGTTTGCCGTCCAATCTCTGAAACAGATCGCGTTCGGCGCTGGTCAGCGTTTGTTTGCGCCCTTCACGCTGGAGGATGGTTGTTCCACCTTCATCGCGAACATCCAGTCTGTGCCGCAATGTCGGCACCAGACTTTTGAATGAGTCATCGTCAAAGCGGATGCCGTAGTTCGCTTTGTTTCCGTTCGGTTTTCGCAGCATGAAAGCGTGGCCGCTGGGCGGTGGGGCCAAAAGCTCCATGACGGCCCATTGTTCCGGCTCAGGCCGTGACGCAATCCTCTGATAGAGGGGTTGGTCGTGGCGCAGGACTCCGTCGGGATAGTAATACAGATTGTCATACCAATCACATCCACCAATCCACGGCCCGTATCGGAGGTCAAGTCAGCCGTCTGTGCTGTTTGTTGCACCAAGCGCAAGGCCGCCTCCAACTCGCGCGCGTTGCTTTCGAGACGCTGACGATTGATTGTGTAGCCCTGCGTTAAATGTTCTCTCAGCACCTGCGTCGCCCACTGACGAAACCGAACGCCGCGTCGGGAGTTAACGCGATAGGCAACCGAGATAATCATATCCAGATTGTAAAGCTTAACGGTACGGGAAACGCTGCGCGTCCCCTCCGTTTGAACTATTAAAGATTCCTTGATAGTTGGCTCTTCCTCAAGCTCACCATCCCCGTATATCCCACTGATATGTATGTTGATGTTAGCAACTGTGCTGTCGAGCAAATCGGCCATCTGGCGCTGAGTTAGCCAAACGGTGTCCCCCTCAAGCCGTACTTCGACCGGGCGGCCTTCCTGTTCATAAATGACAATTTCACTCATTCGACTACCTCTCTGGCCGCGATCTTTGTGGAGCGCCTCCCTCCGGGAGGGGATTATCTAATCCTCCGACCGCCCCTTTGCCGCGTCGGTCAGCGTCCGCCAGAAAACGTCCGGTAGGGTTTTGATCCAATTCTCCGGCGCGAAGAATGCGAGGACGTGGGAGCGGGCGGCGGCGCCCAGCCGTTGGCGTTCGGACGGATCGCGCAGCAGGCGGCGGAGCGCTTCGGCGGCGAAGGCGATGTCCGGCTCGGCCCAATTCGCTTCGTATTTGTCATAAATTCGTTGCGGGTCACACACCGGAACGAGTTTGCAGGGAACCAGAACACTGCACTCCGGCGACATAAAGTCGCGCGAACCCGACCAGTCGGTGGCAATCACAGGCTTGGCCGCCGCCATCGCTTCGGCCAGCAGCAAGCCGAAACCCTCGGCACGATGCAGCGACATCACCACGTCCGCCCGCGCGATCAAATCCTTGATGCCGTCCTCGCTCATCACATCGCGGATGACATGCACGTTGGGCATTCCGGCGATGGCGCGTTCCAGATGGTCGCGCGCGCCGGGCCACGCGCTCTCGTTGTTCGCCTTGAGCACCAGCACGGGGTTGGCATCGCCTTCGGTGGCGCGGCGGAACGCCTCGACCACCGCTTCGGGATTCTTGCGCGCCAGCGTCGAGCGCACGTCATAGGCGAACAGCACAACGGGCCGCCCCTGAAACTGTGGCAGAGGATCGCGGCGCGGCACCATAGGCTGCGACGCGGCATCGAACGGCAACGGCAGGACATGCACCGCCCGCCCCGGCAAAGCCTTGGCGACGGCGTCGGCGATAAAACGGCTCGGAGCCCAAATCTCGTCGACGCAGCGCAGGGCGCGGATCCATTTGGGCGGCAGAACGTCCAGCTCCCAAAACCAATAGCCGACGACATGGCGGCTGCGCAAACGTCGCCGCCCGATGGCCGCCAGCACCAGATTGAGGATGTCGGGATTCACATGCAGGATGGCAAGCCCACCGGGCGCGGCCTGTTCCGGCCAGAGCGGGCCCGCGTCGAAATCCTCCATGGCGGCAAAACGGCTGACGTTCGCGCCGTGCGCCGTCACACCGGCAGCCCTGATCCGTCGCAGCATGTGCCGCGCGCTCTCGCCCAGCCCCGACGCGGTGCCCAGAAAGCCCACAACGACCACATCGCCCGGCAGCGTCGCCCGCGCCGGATCAAGCGGGCGCGCCAATCCACGCGCCAGCGCTTTGACTTCCAACCGCCGCAGCCAAGCGGGTTGGCTGCGGTACAAAGCGCGGATCCAGAGATTCATATCAGATAGGCGAGGCCAGAGCGCACGTCATTTGAACAGGCGTGAACATCGTTGCGAAAAGACGGTCAAGACTTGCGCTTGTTCTTGCGCCGGTCAAGTACCAAGCGGTAGCCCTGAAAATTCTCCTGTTGGAGAAAACGCGCCACCCGCCCCACGGTCGTCACGCTCACGCCGGTTTGCGCGTGGATGTCGCGGTACGAAAGCTGGCCTTCGTCCAGCAACCGCGCCACCCGCCAACGGTCAGCCAGATCGGCGATTTCTTTCGGTGTGCAGAGGTCGACCAAAAACCGGCGGCATTCATCCGCGTCGCGCAACGCCAGAAACGCGGCGCAAAGCTCCGCCTCGGCTTCCGCGTTCGCGCCTTTGAACCGCGACGTTTTCAGACGAGCTGAACGTTCGGCCATTTTATGATCCTCTCTCTGTGCAATCGTCCTATTTGACCACATCGGACGGCAAAACGCCACACGGGCCTTTAGTTTTCTGCTTTATCCATCAGGGCAGCGCCCCCACTTTCGATGGTGGCTCGCCCGGACTCGCGACGGCGCTGGTTGGCATCGCGCAGCGAAAAGACGCAGCCGCAGTACTCCTGCTGATAAAAACCTTCACGTTTGGCCAGCTCGATCCGGCGGTCGGCTCCGCCGTCCTTGCGCCAGTTGTAATCCCAATACTGCAAGTCAGGGTAACGCGCCGCCGCGCGGTGGCCGCAGTCGTTGACCTGATCCATGTTCTTCCACCGCGACACGCCCAGCGACGACGTGAACAGCGCAAATCCCATATCATGCGCAAACAACGCCGCGCGTTCGAGCCTCATGTCAAAGCAGAGGGTGCAACGCGCGCCGCGCTCCGGCTCCTGCTCCAACCCCTTGACGCGCGCGAACCAGTTGTCAGGGTCATAGTCGCCATCGACGAAGGGCACACCGAGCTTATCCGCAAAGCGCATGTTTTCCCGCTTGCGGATTTCGTATTCGTCGCGCGGATGGATGTTGGGATTGTAAAAATACACCATCAGGCCAAGCCCGCTGGCGCAAATCGCCGCCATCACCTCGCCCGAACAAGGCGCGCAACACGAATGCAACAACACCCGCTCCACGCCCTTTGGCACAGGCAGAGGACGGCGCTCAAGCGCCGTAGGGCAATCGGGGAATGGCGGGTCGGTCGTCATGGCCAAGTTTTTAGGCGCATGGTCAGGCTTCTGGCAAGCACTCACAGGGTGTTTGTTAAGCAGGTTAACCAAGAGCAGCGCGAGATGGCATGCGGAGACAGCCAGCCGAAGACTTCATAGCCACAGTACGCTACCAACTGATATTGTCGTATTCTTCTCAAGCAGCCAATAAATCTGACATCTTGTTTTATCCGTTCTCTTGACAGATATACCGCTCACGCATAACCTCCTCCGGGGGTTCGAAAGAATCTGATTCTTCGAGACCATTCAAGTAGCGGTTGCTTTCGTTGGAACGTATCGCAGTCTTCCGTGCTTAAGTCCGAAGGGTGGCCGTTTGTGTTCGGACCTCGCAGTAAAAAGAGGTCGTACGTCTGCTTACGGTTTTAACACTAGAGTCGCCAGCACAGCGCTGGAACATAGCTCAATATGGTGTGTTCGGTATGTATGGACTGTTTCGCACGTTAGCCTTTGTCGTTGGATTAACCGTTTTTGCTTTTCAGTCAGGGGCATATGCAAATGCTCCCGATCCTGGACAAATCGTATGGTCACCCATTTCTGAGATAGGAGACTCGCTTTTCCCTGCGCTTGTTTTGGCAACGCGGACGATGAGTCCCCATCCTGACAACAAGAATGCGCATTTAGGCAGCTTGGGTGATCCCCTCGGATTGTACGGTGTAAAAATACACAATGTCTATGGAGACACAAAAGTTCACGTGACAATCACCATAGACGGGTTGGCGGAACCAAGTACTTTTGAAGGCACTATGACGGATGCTGACCGAATTTACACGATTACGCCTTACATAAGATACAAGTCAAACGCCCTTGCCAATGTAAACCAACCTTTTCCCACCACCGTAGTATATCAGGTCGCCTTTAATAATATGGCAAGCGAGGAGCGCACTCAAAGCATCAACGTCAGATCTATCAATGACATGCCTTATTCCATACAGAATGGCAACGAAAAGACGGATACGACATTGTTGTTCGCGGCCTATGTAAATGAAAACCACCCGATCATTGACAGGGAGATTTTAAAAGACGCTTTGGCGCACAGGGCCGTCGCAAGCTTCAATGGCTATGACACAGACACCACAGGGGTATTACGGCAAATATTTGCTATATGGAATTCCCTGCAAAGGCACGATGTAAAATACTCCAGCATTGTCGCTCCATCCGGTTATTCAAAAGGCATACAGAGCCAGCATGTACGCTTGATTGATGAAAGCTTTAAAAACTCGCAGGCCAACTGCGTTGATGGCTCCGTCCTCATAGCATCAGCCTTATACAAAATTGGCATGTGCCCTGTTCTGATAATGAAACCGGGCCACATGTTTTTAGGAGTTTATTCGAATCAGGAAGCGTGCAGCCGCAAAAAAATCAACGACATGATTTTTATTGAGACAACCAGAATAGGCAGCATCAAACCGCTCAACACGCTCCAAAAAAACTGGCGGTTCAAAACCGACACCGGATACATGACCAGCATCTCTTACATATCACTTCTTGGTGCGATAGAGGCGGGAGAGGCCGAGTACAACGATATCTCCTTAGCAATTAGGACAGGCCAAAGGGGTTATCGCACTCTGGATATAGACCAGTTACGCAAAGCTGGCCTCACGCCAATCACCAGAGAAAGCAACGACAGTAATTAGGGCATACATATAAAGCTAGGATTATGCTCGCTATAATGATCAAGCAAATCAATATTACAGTCCTATGGTTTAACCGTTGAGAGTATGGATATCATCCAAAATGTCAGTGCATGGCGATACCTACCCCTTGTTGTTCTTGTCTCCGGCAGAAATTGATCGAGGGTAAGTCGCCATCCCAAAGCCAATCTGGACGCTCGCGCGCCCCTGTGCCAAGCTTGGTGAGCCTGTCGATTCGGAAAAAACGGATGGGAACAAAAATAGAACTTGCCGCGCGGGCGCGGATAGGGTAAAAGAACAAAACATAAACAACAGTCCTTCACGGTTTCAATGCCTCAGCCACCAAAACCCAAGGAGCCGACCATGAGCACCCCCAGCCGTAACGCCAGCCTCCACGTCGTCGAAAAGGACGGCAAGGACACCGAACGTCAAAAAGCGCTCGATGCCGCGCTCAGCCAGATTGAACGCGCTTTCGGCAAAGGCTCGGTGATGAAGCTCGGTTCACGCGAGGGCGTGACGGAAACCGAGGTCGTCTCGACCGGCTCGCTCGGCCTCGACATCGCGCTCGGCATCGGCGGGTTGCCGCGTGGCCGTATCATCGAAATCTATGGGCCGGAAAGCTCGGGCAAGACCACGCTGGCGCTGCATGCCATCGCGCAAGCTCAAAAAGTGGGCGGCACCTGCGCCTTTGTGGACGCGGAACACGCGCTCGACCCCGGCTATGCCCGCAAGCTGGGTGTCAACATCGACGACCTGCTGATCTCGCAGCCGGACGCGGGCGAACAGGCGCTTGAAATCGCCGACACGCTGGTACGCTCCGGAGCCATCGACATTTTGGTTGTGGACTCCGTCGCCGCCCTCGTGCCACGCGCCGAGCTGGAAGGCGAAATGGGCGACAGCCATGTAGGATTGCAAGCGCGGCTGATGAGCCAAGCGTTACGCAAGCTCACCGGCTCGATCTCCAAATCCAAATGCATGGTCATCTTTATCAACCAGATCCGCTTGAAAATCGGCGTGATGTTCGGCAACCCCGAAACCACAACCGGCGGCAACGCGCTCAAATTCTACGCCTCGGTTCGCCTCGACATCCGGCGCATCGGCGCGATCAAGGATCGCGAAACCGTGGTCGGCAACCAGACGCGCGTCAAGGTGGTCAAAAACAAGATGGCCCCGCCCTTCCGCGTCGTCGAATTCGACATCATGTATGGCGAAGGCATTTCCAAAGTCGGCGAACTGGTCGATCTCGGCAGCCAAGCGGGCGTGGTGGAGAAATCCGGCGCGTGGTTCTCCTATGACGGCCAGCGCATCGGACAGGGCCGCGAGAACGCCAAGCAGTTTCTGCGCGACAATCCCGACATGGCCGCCGCCATCGAGAACAAGGTTCGCGCCAACGCGGGCCTCGTCGCCGAAGCCATGATGGGCGCCCCCGATACCGGCGAGGCCGCCGAAGACTAACCCCCAACGCCCCCGCCCCTCTTGCGGGGCGGGGGCGGGGGCGCGAATGCCCCTGCCCTCGCAACAGCTGCCTAAAAACGGGGCAAGTGTAGGTGAAGAGCGTCCCCACGCCGACAAACCCGCAAAAGATTAAAATTTTAATTAAAAACTTCTTAATCGTTTCGGGCATAAATGGTAAGTGTGTATAAAGTGGTGCCGTGTCCGGACGTTGGGCAGGGCGTCACGGAACGGTATGGCGTTCGATGCATAGAGCGATTGAAGATAAGGGATTGAGTTATTTTATCGACCTTTCCCGAAGCACGGTGATCGGCGATGCCGCGAAAGGCACGCTCAGCGAGGGAGAATTCGCATCATGATGTTTTCGTCGAATAATGACAAAAACGCCCCTCCGAAGAAACGCTCCACGCTGGGCTTTCTGTTTAATCCCGACATCAGCGGCAGTATTCGTCCCGTGGGCGAGGTCATCGGCATGTTCGTGCGCCTCATCGCCATGATTTTTGCGATGAACGGCCTGTTCCCGCGCCAACACCCCGCGTTGCAGAACACCAAGATCAAGTTGACGATGGGCGAAGTCATCGCCACAGCCTACAACGGCCTGTCTTTCACCCGCGAAGGCCTGCCGAAAGTCCTTCTCTTCGTCGGCGTGGTCGGCTGCCTCGCCTTCTCCGCCCTCCTCGTCCTCACCTTCCTCGGCAGCCTCCTCGTCGGCCAAGCCCACGCCGCCGGCGGCATGTTCGACACCCCCAACGAGTCCAAAGATGCCGCCTACGGCTGGCTTTGCTATCTTTTTCTCGCGGACGGGAGTTCGTCCACGGCCTGTCCGGATAGCGTTATTAACGGCAGCTATGGTGTCACGGTCGGAGGCAGGGAGTATACTTATCCGTTGGGGAGCACATACAATTTGCAGAAGGCACTCCACGTTGCGCTCCGCTTTTACAGCAATGGCGTTCTTGTCTTCGCGGGTATTATCCTTATCTACCACCTCCTGTCCATGGTCGTCGAAACGGCGCACCACGGAGTCGCCATGGGCAAGCGCGCCAGCCAGATATGGGCACCCATTCGCTTGGTCGTGGCCATGGGGCTGTTGGTTCCTGTCGGCGAATCCGGACTTAACAGCGGACAGTATATCGTCATTCAGATGGCGCGTTGGGGATCAGGCCTTGCCAGCAATGTTTGGAATGGCGTGCTTGCAGAAATGATCACTCAACTGAGTGCTGGAGCCCCCATGAAGGCTCCGCCCGTGCCGCTGGCCAACGAGTTAGCCACCCACTTGGCGACCATGAAGGCCTGCCAGTTGGCTATGAACGCCATGACACAGACACTTTACGCAGGCGACGCTGATCTACAAAAAACCTATGCGGTCAAGCTTTTCCCGGAAGACCTCAGCATGGGGTGCGGCCCGAAGGACTGTAAGTTCAGTTTCGGCACTGATCGTCACCAGAAACTTTGCGGTTACATCGATATCCCCGATGCACCGACGGCCGCTAATGCGGGCTCCTTGGGGGCAGGCAACAACGATCTAGCAGGGCAGCTTCGCGATGCCCAGATACGTACCATAAGGACAACACTTACGGCCATCAACAGTTCTCCGCTCACAGACGTTGCCAAATCAGTTCTATATTATCTCGACAAAAGTTACCTCGGCACCACGAGCTGCAGAAACTACCCATCCTCGGTTGACTGTCAGGACAAAAACGCCCTTGGTGCCAAGCCGTTTGGCGATCTGGTGACCTATTATCAAAATCTGCTGAATGCCAACTACTACGCTCTAACCGGCGGCGCCGCCTTTAAAGCGGACCAAGCGTTGAAAAATGTGCAGAGCATGTATGGCCCTCAGGGCTGGGTCATGGCCGGAGCTTCTTATATGCAACTAGTGCGTGCACAAGGTGCCGTCATCGAAGCCGCGCAAATTATGCCCATCGGGCACCCTCCGATGAAAAAAGATATCGGCTATAAGACCGTTGATATCATAACCAGTCTTGGCGGTGTCCTGCGCGATGTTGGCGGTCTGCAGAGTCCTTTCGCTTTAACGATTGGGGCTTTGGCGAACTTCGCCGCTAAAGACATTCTACCTGCCACGATTAATGCGCCCCAACTGGCCAATAGCCCAGCAACCGGGGCTCCCGGCACACCTTTAGCCGCTGCCCCCACTACCAACGCAACGAAGGCTGGGGCAACGGCTAACGCCATACTTACGGCGATTGATTATATCGCCTCAACCTTTGGCGTTTGGCCTGAAGGCAACGGCCTTATGTTCAAGTTTGGTCAAAACGCCAGTCCTTTGTTGGAACTTTCTTATATGGGATACCAAAATGTCTCAGTGGGATTGGCCCTTATCACGGGAGGAGGAATAGCTTCAATCCTTGGTGGTGCCGTTAGCTCAATCGTTTATGGCGTGGCGGGCCTGTTTACCGGCGGTCCGGTTGCTGCGGGCGCTGGTGCGCTGGCCGGCGGCATCGTCGCGGAGGGCGGTGGCTTGGTTATGACCATCGGCCTTATTTTCCTTACGAGTGGGTTCGCACTAGCCTTCATCCTGCCAATGATCCCATTCATCAAATTCTTCTTTAATGTTCTGACTTGGATATTGAGCGTTTTCGAAGCCGTTGTTGCGGCTCCGATCTTCGCCTTGGCGCATGTTTCCCCGCATGGCGAGGGCATGCCAGGTGATATGGCGCGAACGGGGTATTTCTTCATCTTGAGTATCACGCTCCGTCCCGTACTGATGATCTTTGGCTTGTTGGCCGGGCTGTTGCTGTTCAACGTCGCCATAAACTTTCTGAACCTGACCTATTCGATCGCGGTGCAGGGGTCCGGCGCATGGGGCGGCTCGTTAGCCGTGTTGTCAAAGCTGGTCTTCTCGGTAATGTATGTCGTGTTGGCCTACATTTGCGCCAACAAATGTTTCCAGAGCATCAGCTTCTTCCCCGACCACGCCCTGAGCTGGATGAGCGCACGCGGGCCAGAGTCCAAGAGCATGGGCGATGCCCAGCTGCTCAACAGCACGACCGCCGCCGTGGGGGGCATGATGGCCGAGAGGGTCATCGGAGGGGGTATGCGTGGGATTGGAAACTTGGCGAGCAAGCCAGGGTCGGCGTATAATACTGAAAAATCCTCAATAGCTGCGAGGGACAGACATGATAAATTGATTAGAACGCTTGGTGGGGCAAACTCGACGCTGAATCCAGCTTTGACCCAGTTCAACAACCCTGGATCTACTACACCTCCTGTCCCGCCTACGAGTGTACCATCAGCGAATAATCCGCCGACGGCTCCTGCTACTACCCCACCATTGACACCACCGTCCACGCAAGCGGGTCCGGGGACACCATCAACGACACCGGGCAATCTAGCAGGCAGTAGCTCCACAACGAATCCGCCAAATCCGTGAAAAAAGTTTAGGCTGTCTTGGCGCATGCGGTTTTGGCCCGTGCATGGCGACGATGTGAGATCCTCGCTGCGTTGAGTTGGCGGTCGCTCAGCGTTGCCGCGTCTCATGGACATGATGTGGCCGCCCCATGCCCCTCCATCGTGAGGGCAAGAGGGCTATGATTCCCAGCCCCTTCCCGCTTACGCTTTCCCCAGATACCGGCGCAGGTTGGCGTGGACGCGGTCGCGGACGGGGGTCGTCGCGGGGGGCGGGTCGAAGGGTTTTCCGGACATAATCTCATAGAGCGCGATGTATTTCGCGCTGAACTCCACCATCGTTTCCGGCGGAATGGCGGGGATTTCGTCTTTGTAGGGGTCGCATTGGCCCTTGATCCACAGGCGCAGGAATTCTTTGTCGAGGCTGTCCGGTTCCTCGCCCGCCGCCATGTGGGCGGCGTAGCTGTCGGCTTTCCAATAGCGGCTGCTGTCCGGCGTGTGGATTTCGTCGGCGATCCTTAGCTGGCCGTCGCGGTCGATGCCGAATTCATACTTGGTATCGACGAGGATCAAGCCGCGCTGCGCCGCCAGTTCACGGCCTCGCGCAAAGAGGGCCAGCGCCGCTTGAGCCACTTCGTCCCAGCGCTTTTGGTCGAGCAAGCCTTGCGCCACGACTTCGGCTGCCGTCACCGGCACGTCATGCGCTCCGGCTCCCGCCTTGGTGGTGGGAGTCAGGACGGTCGCGGGCAGCTTTTGGTTCTTGCGCATACCGTCGGGCAAGGCGATGCCATAGGGGCAGCGGTCGCCTTTGGCGTACATCGGCCAGATCGAGGTGTCGGTGGAGCCGGTCAGATAGTCGCGCACCACGACTTCGATGGGCAGCATCTCAAGCCGCCGCACCACCATCACGTTCGGATCGGGATAGTCGATGACGTGGTTGGGCAGAATGTCTTTCGTCGCCTCGAACCAATAGCGTGCGGTTCCGGTCAGCACCTGCCCCTTGAACGGCACGGCGGCGAGGACTTTGTCAAAGGCGCTTTGGCGGTCGGTCGTCACCATCACGCGGCGCTCGGCATCCACGTCGTAATGGTCGCGCACTTTGCCGCGTCCAAAGCCGGGGATGTCCGCGAATTCGGCATCCACCAAGACATCGTCGAGACGCGCCCGGATCAGTTGGCGAAGCTCTTCTGGATTCATGGCCCTAATTCTCCCGGTAACGGTTGGTGATCGGATAACGCCGATCCTGACGAAGATGCCGCCGCGTGACTTTGGGGCCCGGCGGAGCCTGACGGCGTTTGTACTCGGAGCGGTCGAGCATCGCCCACACGCGCCGCACCGTCGCCGCATCATGCCCCTCGTCCACCGCCGCCGCCAGCCCCTTATCGTGTTCGATCAGGCTTTGCAGGATGGCATCGAGCGTCGCATAGGGCGGCAGGCTGTCTTGATCCGTCTGGTTCGGGCGCAATTCCGCCGTGGGCGCTTTGGTCAGCACGCGTTCGGGGATGATCGTTCCCTCTGGCCCCAAGGCTCCCTCCGGCTTGTGCGCATTGCGCCAACGCGCGAGGCGGTAAACTTCGGTTTTGTAAACGTCCTTCAGCGGCGCATAGCCGCCGCACATGTCGCCGTACAGCGTGGCGTAGCCGACGGCCATTTCGGATTTGTTGCCGGTGGCCAGAACCATCGCGCCGCTCTTGTTCGACAACGCCATCAGGATCACGCCTCGGCACCGCGATTGGATGTTTTCTTCGGTGAGGTCGGAGGCGCATCCGGCGAAGGGCACCGCCAAGGTTTGCTCAAACGCCTGCATCGCCGCCGCGATGGAGAGCGTGTCGAGGCGGCAGCCGAGCGCCTTGGCCACCGCCGCCGCGTCGTCCAGACTGTCTTGCGAGGTGTAGGGCGACGGCATCATCACGGCGCGCAGACGGTCGGCTCCTAACGCATCAACTGCCACCGCCGCGACCAGAGCGCTGTCGATCCCGCCCGAAAGACCCAGCAGCGTATTGCGAAAGCCGTTTTTGTTGACATAGTCGCGCACGCCCAGCATCAGCGCCTGATAGACCGCCGCTTCGCCATCGGGGATGGGGGCGATGACGGAAACCTCTGGGGCGACGGAATCGAACTTGGGAGCGCCCTCGCCGCCTCCGACATTCTCGCGGCAGACCCACGAAGTCAGCACAAGGTCTTCGGCCCACGCCTTCGCCTGCGCCGTGATTTCGCCAGCGGCATCCATGATGAAGGACGCGCCGTCGAAGACCAGTTCGTCTTGTCCGCCGATCTGGTTGACGTACACCAGCGGCAAGCCGGTTTCCTGCGCTCGGCACACCGCGATGTTGCGGCGCACGTCGTGCTTGCCGGATTCGAAGGGGCTGCCGTTGGGAACCACAAGGAGATGTGCCCCGCGTTGGCGCAAGTGCGCCGCCACTTCGGGCGACCACATGTCCTCGCACACCATGATGCCGAGGCGATAGCCGCGCCATGCGACCGGTTCGGGCAAAGGCCCGGCGGCAAACACGCGCTTTTCGTCAAACGAGCTGTAGTTCGGCGGGTTGCGCTTGAAAACCTGCGCGACCACCGCGCCGCCATCGAGCAGCAGCGACGCGTTGTAGAGATTGCCGCCTTCGCGCCAAGGCGCACCGATCAAAAGCGCCGGGCCGCAAGCCGTGTCGCGGGCCAGAGCCATCACGCCCGACTGAACCGCGTCCAATAGGCTGGACTTGAGCGCGAGGTCTTCCAAGGCGTAGCCGGTGACGCACAATTCGGGCGCAATCACAAGTTGCGCGCCTTGCCGCGCCGCATCGCGCCAGACTTCGGTCAAACGGACTAAATTTCCCGCGATGTCGCCGACAACCGGATTCAGTTGCGCCAAGGCAAGCAGCAACCGCTCCGTCATGTCGCGCTCTCCGTCGGGTTACGGTTGATCGACGAGTACAGGCTTGTTCTGCAGCCGCGCAGCGTTGGCGCTAACTTGCGCCTGCGTTTGCTGGATCGTCTTTTGCGCGGCGCGAACCACGATCTGGCCGACAGCGTCGGCATCAGCCTGCGCTTCCTGACTGACGCAGTTCATATAGGCTTGCGCGTCCGCGACATACTGGTTGTGCTGAGTCCACTGGGCGGTGACCGCGTCGGCCGGAGCTTCGGGGTCGTGGGCCATCGGCATGGGGGGCTGGGGCGCCATGCATTTGGTCGATTGCCAGTTGCCACGACCGTCGGTCGCGTTGATCGTCCCGGCCTGAGCGGAAACGGACGACGCAAGAACGGCAAGAAGGGCGATGAATAAAACAGGGCGCATGAGGTATCCTCCTCGTTGAATGTACGCCTCATTCTAGCGGGAAAACGCTTTCGCGCCAATGTTTAGAGAGGCGGGAATGTTTGGGGAACGCTGATTTCGGTCCTAGCAGGCGATCAGGACATCAGACCGCATTTTAACAAGAACAAACGGGCAACCAAGGTTGAGCCATCCGAGGAAGGCGTATATGTTCAGCTGATTCTGATAGTTCGCTCCGTCCGAAATTCAGGCAGCTTGTGGTTTGTGATCGAGGTTTTTCATGGGTATGCGTGTCGCTGGATTGGCTTTGGATTCGGATGTTGCGAACCAAGACCCGTACAAGTTCGACACCGGCGTGAAGATTGCGCGAATAAACTGCCACGGCCATTCCTTCGCCTGTATCGGGCGGCAGTTTTCGAGTTGGCATGGCGGTGGCAGCGGGGCGCAACCGCTCTACCTGCGGCAAGGCGGCGATTTGACCATCGTCAATCCCGACCGTGAAGCCCCGATCGCCTATCTCGAAATCATGGATCAACGTAATTATTGCCGGACTGGCGACACATGGCGCGATTCCACCCCACTGGACCTTCAGATGGAGCTGACTTCGTCGGTCGCTCTGAGCGTCTTTCCCCGCACCCCTTTGAACCTCGTGCTCAACGGCCCGATGGCCTTTGCGGATTTGCTCGCGCAGCAAGTTCCGCACGCCAGTTTCGTGAGCCAGAGAGCGCGTGAGTATGTCCCACTTCGTTCCCGCCACCTTCCGCATGCGGCCTTTGTCGCGTCGGAACTCGGCGGCAAACAGGCCGTGGCGGAATGGGGCGTGTTTGTTCTTGGCATCGGTCAGGGCGAACGCGCTCTTGAGCAGTTTCTCAAAGCTCCATCGCTCAGCGAAAATCAGGATGTGCGCGACGGATTCCGTGAGCTTCTCGATCCGCTCCTGAATCGCAAGGACGGCGGCTCCGCTCCACGGCGGCACGACGCGCCGCTTCTGGGGTTGTCCCAAAGGGCCGAAGGGTTGGATCGAGCCTAAATCGGATGGATTGGTTCGAAACATGGGATCCCCGCCTTCGCGGGAATGACGGAATTTGTGCTTAAGGAGCGGTCAGACTCGGCGGAAAACAAGGCTGGCATTGGTGCCGCCGAAGCCGAAGGAGTTTGACAGGACGACGTCGAGTTTCTTTTCCTTCGCCTTGTGCGGCACGAGGTCGATGCCGGCGCAGCCTTCGGACACGTCGTCGAGGTTGAGCGTGGGCGGCACGAGGCTGTTTTCCATCGCCTTGATGCAATAGATCGCTTCGACCGCGCCCGCCGCGCCCAGCAAATGGCCGATGGCGGATTTGGTCGAGGACATCATCACCTTGCCGATGGCATCGCCGAACAGGCGCTTGACCGCGCGCAATTCGATCTCATCGCCCAGCGGAGTCGAGGTGCCGTGCGCGTTGATGTAGTCCACCGCGTCGGGCGTGATTCCGGCGCGGTTCAGCGCCGCCTTCATCGCGCGGAAACCGCCGTTCCCGTCTTCCGCCGGAGCGGTCATGTGATAGGCGTCGCCGGACATGCCGTAACCGATCAACTCGGCGTAAATATGCGCGCCGCGTTTTTTGGCGTGTTCATATTCTTCCAGCACGACCACGCCCGCGCCCTCACCCATGACAAAGCCGTCACGGCCCTTGTCATACGGGCGCGAGGCTTTTGTGGGTGTGTCGTTGTAGGCCGTGGACAAGGCGCGCACGGCGCAGAAACCCGCCATGCCGATGCGGCAGACGGCGGCTTCGGCGCCACCGGCCACCATAACGTCCGCGTCGCCCCACAGGATCAGCCGCGCGGCATCGCCGATGGCATGAGCGCCCGTGGCGCAGGCCGTCACCACCGAATGGTTCGGGCCGCGCAGACCGTGTTGAATCGAAACCTGCCCCGACGCGAGGTTGATCAGGCTGCGCGGGATGAAGAAGGGCGACACGCGACGCGGCCCTTTTTCGTGCAGCACGATCGAGGTTTCAAAGATTTCATTCAGGCCGCCGATGCCGGAGCCGATCAAAACGCCTGCGCGTTCCCGCGCTTCGTCGTCGGGCGGCACATAGCCGCTGTCCTTGATCGCTTCGGTCGCCGCCGCCATCGCAAAATGGATAAAGTTATCCATTTTCTTTTGCTCTTTCGGCTCGATGAAGCGATCCGGGTTGAACTCGTCCGGCCCGTCGCCGCGCGGCACTTGGCCCGCGATCTGGCACGTCAGGTCGGAAGCGTCAAAGGACGTGATTCGTCCCAAGCCGCTTTCGCTGGCCGTCAGACGACGCCAGTTCGCGCCCACCCCCACACCGAGGGGGGACACCATGCCAAGTCCGGTTACGACAACGCGTTTCATATGCCAAGCCACACAGCTTTTAGCCCGTTCGAGCCGCCGGAATTAGGCGGCTTTTTTCTGGCTGATGTAATCAACCGCGTCTTTGACGGTGATGATTTTTTCAGCCGCGTCATCGGGAATTTCAACGCTGAATTCTTCTTCGAAAGCCATAACGAGCTCGACCGTGTCCAAGCTGTCGGCGCCGAGATCATCGATAAAGCTGGCGTTGTCCGTCACCTTGGCGGCATCGACCCCCAAATGCTCGACGACAATCTTCTTCACGCGTTCTGTGACATCACTCATGTTCAGCTCAGCCTTCTGTTGTTTAACGACAAGAGGCGCGACCTTGGATTCGGCCACGACTCGGGTTTCTCGCGCAGCGGGACGTGAATCAGTCCCGATCGGATCGATCCTCTCTATTCTGTGCGCGAGCGGCTGTCCAGAAGATTAAGAAACGCGCCCGTAATTTTTTTGCTTAAAGCGATAGAGAGTCTTATGCTTGCTGGGCACAGAAATAGGCAGGGTTAATTTTTTCTCCTCCCTCGAAACGATCCGTTTCCAGTTTAAATTCAATAGGTTGTAAGGATCAGCGATGCGCACATCCATCCCCACGGAAGCAAGCATGAACACACAAAGCGATCGCAATTCGGACCAACCGCGTCAAAAGAATCTCCGCGTTCTGCGCCAGCTCTTTCCCTATCTGCGGCCTTACCGCGCCATCGTGGCGGGGGCGGGACTCGCTTTGGCGCTGACCGCTTTGATTCCGCTCAGCATCGGCTATGGGCTGCGCGCGATGATCGATCAAGGTTTTGCCGCGTCCGATCCGGCGATGCTCGACCGGAGCCTTTTGGGGTTGCTGGGCCTGATCGTGGTGATGGCGGCGGCTACCTTTGCCCGGTTCTCGCTCGTCGCATGGCTGGGCGAGCGTATCGTCGCCGATCTGCGCCGCGCCATGTACGACCATATCCTGCGGCTCAGCCCGGCCTATTTCGAAACCGCGCGCAGCGGCGACATTCTGGCCCGGATCACGGCGGACACCAGCGTGCTGCAAGTCGTGGTGGGATCGTCCCTGTCCGGCGGGGCGCGGAACATTCTGATTCTTATCGGCGGCACGATCATGATGATGCTGACCAGCGCGCAGCTGAGCGGCCTGATGGCGCTGATGATTCCGTTGATCGTCGTTCCGATCGTCTTTCTGGGACGCCGCGTGCGCATGCTCTCGCGCGCCAGCCAGGACAAGATTGCCGATGTGAATGTTTATGCCGAGGAAACCATCCACGGCATTCGCACGGTGCAGGCCTTTGGGCACGAGCTGTTCGACCGCCTGCGTTTCACCGCGCATGTGGAAGGCGCGTTGAGCGTGGCGATGCGCCGGATCCACGCGCGGGCTTGGCTGACCGCGTTGGTTATCTTTCTGGTCTTTTCCTCCATCGGCATCATTTTGTGGACGGGCGGACACGCCGTGTTGAGGGGCGAGCTGAGCGCGGGGCAACTGGTCTCGTTCAGCTTTTTCTCGGTTCTGGTCGCCGGAGCTGTCGGCGCTGTCAGCGAATTGGTGGGCGATCTGCAACGCGCGGCGGGCGCGACCGAACGCATCTTTGACCTTCTCAACGTCGCGCCTACCGTCGTTGCCCCCCTCAAGCCCGTGCCTATGCCGGTGCCGGGGCGCGGCGAGGTGCAGTTTGAGAACGTCACGTTCCGTTATCCCGCGCAGCCCGATCATCCCGCCTTGCACGACATCAACTTCGCCGTCAAATCAGGCGAGCGCGTGGCGATTGTCGGCCCCAGCGGCGCGGGCAAGACCACCCTCTTCCAGCTTATGCTGCGATTCTACGATCCGCAGACCGGGGTGATCCGGCTGGACGGCATCGACATTCGCGGCGCGGCGTTTCAGGATTTTCGCTCCCACATCGGACTTGTGCCGCAGGATCCGACGATTTTTTCGGCCAACGCGTGGCACAACATTGGCTATGGCCGCGAGGGCGCGAGCGAGGACATGATCGTGGCCGCCGCCAAGGCCGCCCACGCCCATGAATTTCTTGAAGCCTTGCCGCAGGGCTATGACACCTTCCTCGGCGAAAAGGGCGTGCGGTTGTCGGGCGGGCAGCGCCAGCGGATCGCCATCGCCCGCGCGATCCTGCGCAACCCTTCGCTGCTGCTGCTCGACGAAGCCACCTCGGCGCTGGATGCGGAGAGCGAGCGGCTGGTGCAGGATGCCTTTGCCCGGCTGATGCAGAACCGCACCACGCTCGTCATCGCGCACAGGCTGGCGACGGTCGTCAACGCCGACCGCATTCTGGTTCTGGAGCAGGGAAAGATCGTCGCGACCGGGACGCATGCCAGCCTGATCGCCGAAGGCGGGCTTTACGCCCGATTGGCTGCGTTGCAGTTCGATCCCAACCTATGACGCGGGGGGAACGTCGTCGGGCGGCGCGACCTGCGCCTGATCGCGGCGATTCCGCCAACGGACGAACATCACCCGCGCGATGATCACGGCGGCGAACAAGCCGAGAGCGGCGATCATGAGGCTGCGCACTTCGTAATTGACCTCGGCCTCGCGATGCTTGCCCAAGTGCGCGAAGATGTTCCCAAACAGGTAACCCGCGCCGCAAAAAGCCAACGCCCAGATAAACGCCGCCGCCAGATTCAGGATCGCGAACCGCCGCCACGGAATGCGGCTCATCCCTATGGCGATGCCGCTGACGTTGCGGATGCCGTACATAAAGCGATAGGACAAGATAAACGCGGCGGCGTATTTTTCCAACCAGCCAACCGCCTTGTCGAACTTTGGCTGCAATTTCGGATAATGGGCGATGATGCGCGTGCCGTAGCGACGGCCCAGAAAGAAAAACACCTGATCGCCGCAAAAACTGCCTAGCCATGCCGCCACGAACAACGCGCCGATGTTCAGAAAGCCCCGTTGCGCCGCGAGCGCGGCGAAAATGACGAAAGTTTCCCCTTCCAGAGCCGCCCACACAAAGGTGATCAGGTAAAACCAATCACCATTCTGCCGCACCATATCGAGAATTTCAGCCATCGCCTTACCGAAAAGAGGGGGAGAAGGAACAAGGACGCCCCCGTGCGTCCATCGCAAGCAACCAAACCATCGCGAACAAGACCACGATTCACCTTGGGTTGGGAAGCCCCTTCGCGCGGATGGAGACCCCCGGCAACATGGCGCATAAAAATCAGTCCGGCGTGAACGAAGGCGCTTGCTTCGGCTGGTTGTCCAAAGTCGCGCCCGGAGGGGTTTGCCGCGCATTTCGCGCCCGCAGATCGTCGTCTTCGTCGAAGTCAAAGCCGAGCGCCTTATACTGCTCCGGCACCGAGGCTGCGCCGAGCATCAGCACGTTCAGGCATTGGCTGAAATGCGGATCGAAGGGGTTTTTGCGCATGGTATCAAGCAGCATCACGAGTTGCGCCAGCGCGTCCTTGATCTTGTTGCCGTCCCAGTCCATCTGGTTGACCAGTTCCGAATCCCGCGCCCCCGGGCCGCCGACGACCACGCCGAGGACCAATTGCGCCTGCTCCAGCTTGCGCAGGAAATTGATCTTGGTGTGGTGCGCCATCCTATCCGTGCCGTAGGATTCCAGCCCCTCTTCGGCCATCATGTCGATGGTGGCGCGCATCATGCGCAGGCGGCGCATGAGCAAGTCTTGCGCCACCTCGCGGTCAATTTGCTCAAGGCCATAGAGGATGATCAGGATGTCTCCTGAGCTTTCGTTCGCCATCACCATGCGCTCGCGGCAGGCCTTGATGGCGCCCGCGCCGAGGAACGTCTGGTGTTCGGGCGTGCTGCCGGTCGGGTCGATCACAATCGGGCCTTTGTGCCGAACGTTGCGATCAACCAAGTCGCCCAACTCGCGCCGCGCAATGCCCCGACTGACGCTGAGCGCGACGAGGTCCCAGTTGTGCTGGTCGGCGTAGAGCGCGACAACATCCTTGATCGTCGCCGCGAGCTTTCCGGTGTCGTCCTGAAAGACAAACGGAACCTGCACCTCGATCGCGCGCAGAACGTTCTTTAGGGTTCCAAAGGTATCGAAATGCACGATGGGCTGATTCATACGAACACTCCCGACAACAGGGTTGCAACATCATTCCCGCGACGCGAACAGATCCGGCACCAAGCGAAACGGCCCCGATACCTTACTTGAACGCCACCTTCACGATCTCGTACGACTTTGAGCCTTTCGGGGTGCTAACCTCGATATTGTCGTTCACCTGCTTGCCGATCAAAGCCCGCGCCAAGGGCGAGGTGACGGACAAAAGCCCCGCCTTGATGTCGGCTTCGTCTTCGCCGACGATCTGATAGCGCACTTCCTCTTCGGTATCGTCGTCCACGAGCGTGACGGTCGCGCCGAATTTGACGGCTTTGCCGTTCAACTTGGACACGTCAATCACCTCGGCGCGGCCGATTTTGTCTTCCAGTTCCTGAATGCGGCCTTCGACGAAGCTCTGGCGTTCGCGCGCGGCGTGGTATTCGGCGTTTTCCGAAAGATCGCCATGTTCGCGGGCCTCGGCAATCGCCTTGATGATAGCGGGCCGCTCGGTGCCGCGCAGGTGGCGCAGTTCTTCCTCAAGCCGGTCATAGCCCGAAAGGGTCATCGGAACTTTATCGTTCATGGATACTCCTCGAATTTCCAGTGATAGAAAGAACAGACTTTCCGGATCAAGCCAGACGCTCGAACCGAAGCTTCTCAACCCCGTTGTCGTTCACCGTTTCACAGAACATCGCCAGTGGGCGCACCCATACCTGACCCGCGCCATAGAGAGCGCGATAGACCACCAAGTCCTCTCCGGTTTCGGTGTGCTTGGCGACGGCAACGACTTCGTATTCTTGCCTGTTGCGATAATGGCGATACCTTTCCCCAATGGCAACCATCATCGAATAGACCTCCCAAGGTCGCAAAAAAGCCCCCGCCGCCCTTGGTTAATAAGCTGCAGGTCGAGAATCAGACCTAGGAAAGATAGGTCCGCAATGCGGCAACTTCAAGGCTTCCCGGTTGCAGCTGGCCGTTTCAGGGGCGCAGCGCCGACTATCCTGCCCGTTAACCAAGATAATCGCTACCGTGGCGATTTACATTTCTCCCGGTTTATTCAACTATCAACCCTGTCGGAGTGGTGTTTCTGCTCGTGAGACGCTGATTTTCCAGAACAACCTTAGGAGGGAATGTTTATGTTGGATATTGTTACGCCCAGATTAACGTTGAAAGAAACAGCTGATTCCCTCCTCAGAGAATACAATTCGGCCGCCAACGAACACACAAAGGATGAGCGACACAATGATATAAGCTCGTTGTTGCAAGGTCTTTCTCTTCTTGACCCGAACGCAACGTCCGACAGCCCTCACCACCAGCGCGATCTTGACGCTCTGCACGTTTGGGGCAAGACCTATGTCGCTGTGGCCGGGGATGCGATTGTTCACAGCGATGTCCGAACATTGTCCTTTTTGGGAAACCGGTTGGTCAATGCCGCCTCGCACCACCCGCTTGTCGCTCACGAAGCCCTCGCGGTCTTTCACGGTGTTGCAAGCCGTGTCGTGGCTTCCGCATGGCATTGCGTTCAGGAGATTCAGCCCTTTGCCTCTCTGGAAAACACCGAGCGGGCCTATGTCGCGCTCGTTCAAGCTGCCGCAAAAGCGAAAGGCACGGTTGGGGATCATCCGGCCAGCGCGACCTATCTTCAGGAAATCGCCGACGGCGCAAAGGATCGTGTCGTGAAGGTTCGACAATCTCCTTTGAGCAAGGTTCCCACGCTTCGGGCGTGGGCTTTGATGGCTGGCGCCGTCGCGTTTCGTGAGCATGATGTTTCGCTCTTGTTGCCGTTATCCGATTTCGTAAGTGGCAACAAAGCCTTCCTGAAAGCGAATCCGCGCGTCGCCGTTGAAATCGCCGCCGCCTATCTGAGGCAGGAGTTTGCACTCGGACGTCAGGGAAAATTGGCGGACACCTCCGGCCTTCGCGAAAATCTGCTCCCACAGATGGAGCCGAAATTCATTGCGGAGGCTTATGCTGCAGCCACCGCCCCGATACCCCCGAAGCCCGGCGCCGCGAGCAAGCGCTTTGCGGAAAGCTTGACGCCGACGTAACCCCCTGCATCGGGCGATGGCGCTCGGCTATTTGAAGTAAGCCTGCAGCGCCATCACTTCGAGGCTTCCGGTTTGCAAGGCGCCGATGGCTTCCACGGCGGCCCTTGCGCCGGGCATGGTGGTGTATTGGGGGATGCCTTGCATGAGGGCGGTGCGGCGGAGGCTGAAGCTGTCGGCCAAGGTCTGCGCGCCTTCGGCGGTCGTGTTGATCATCATCTGGACTTCGCCGTTGATCATCGCGTCGACGACGTGCGGCTGGCCTTCATAGACCTTGTTCACGCGCTTTACCGGCACGTCCGCTTCTTGCAGCGCGGTCGCCGTGCCGCCGGTGGCGATCAGTTGGAAGCCCAGCGCGATCAGGCGACGCGCCAGCAAGATAGCCGCAGCCTTGTCGCGGTCTTTCACCGAGATAAAACAGGTTCCCGTCAGCGGCAGTTTCAGCCCCGCGCCGAGTTGCGCCTTGGCGAAAGCATGCGCGAAATCGCGATCCAGACCCATCACTTCGCCGGTCGATTTCATTTCCGGCCCCAGCACCGTGTCCACGCCGGGGAAACGTGCGAAGGGGAACACCGGAGTCTTGACCGCGAGACGCGCCACGCCTGCGGGCTTTTTCTTTTCTTCCCGCACGAGGTCGGCGAGCTTTTCGCCCACCATGACCCGCGCGGCGAGTTTCGCAATCGGCGTTCCAATCGCCTTGGCGACGAACGGCACCGTGCGGCTGGCGCGGGGGTTGACCTCAAGGATGTAAACATCTTCGCCCTTGACCGCGAACTGCACGTTCATCAGGCCGACGACACCGATGGCCAGCGCCAAGGCTTCGGCCTCGCGGGCAATTTCCTTGACGATCTGCGGCGCGAGGGAATGCGGCGGCAACACGCACGAGCTGTCGCCCGAATGGATGCCCGCTTCTTCGATATGCTCCATGATGCCCGCGACGAACACGTCCTTGCCGTCCGCCACCACGTCGACATCAACCTCAATCGCGTCCTGAAGGTAATAGTCGATCAGCACGGGGTTGTTGCCCGACACATACACCGCTTTTTGCGTATAGCGGCGCAGCGCCTCGACGTTGTAGACGATCTCCATCGCCCGACCGCCCAGCACATACGAAGGCCGGATGAC
The DNA here is from genome assembly GCA_903919315.1 of uncultured Pseudomonadota bacterium. Taxonomy (GTDB): domain Bacteria; phylum Pseudomonadota; class Alphaproteobacteria; order UBA9219; family UBA9219; genus CAIXHP01. Next base: position 33,894 of record CAIXHP010000036.1, read on the forward strand.
GATGGGATAGCCGATCCGGGCCGCCACCTTTTCCGCTTCTTCGAGATTACGCGCCAAGCCGTTGGCCGGTTGCCGCAAATCCAACTTTTTCAGCAAAACTTGAAAGCGCTCGCGGTCTTCCGCCAGATCAATCGCGTCCGGCGTGGTGCCGAGGATCGGAATCTTCGCGTCTTGCAGCGCGTCGGCGAGGCGCAGCGGCGTTTGTCCGCCAAACTGCACCATGACACCGAGCAGCGTTCCCTTGCGTTGCTCCACGCGGACGATCTCAATGACATCTTCGGCGGTCAGAGGCTCGAAATACAGGCGGTCCGAGGTATCGTAGTCCGTCGAAACCGTTTCCGGGTTGCAGTTGACCATGATGGCTTCAAAGCCCGCTTCGCGCAGCGCCATCACCGCATGGACGCAGCAATAGTCGAACTCGATCCCCTGCCCGATCCGGTTCGGCCCGCCGCCGAGGATCATTACCTTCTTTTTGTCGGAAGGCTGCGCCTCGCACGCCACGAGATTCCCGCAGCCGTTTTCGTAGGTCGAATACAAATAGGGCGTGAACGAAGCGAACTCAGCCGCGCAGGTGTCGATGCGTTTGTAAACCGGCGTGACGTTCTGCTTGCGCCGCGCGGCGGCGATGTCGGATTCCTTTTTGCCCGCCAGCTGCGCCAGACGCGCGTCGCTGAAGCCCATCGACTTGAGCCGCAGCCAGCCCGCCGCGTCCTTGGGCGTTCCCTTGGCGCGCACGTCCGCTTCGGCGGCGACGATGCCCGCGATTTGTTCGACGAACCACGGGTCAAATTTGCAGATGGAATGGATCGTCGGCACGCTCATGCCGCGCCGCAAAGCTTCGGCGATGACCAGAATGCGGTCGCAAGTGGGACGCGCCAGCGCGGCATGAACGGCGTGCAAATCGGCATCTTTCAGCGAACGCATCTCGTTCAGACCGGTCAGGCCGATTTCCAGACCGCGCAGCGCTTTTTGCAGGGATTCCTGAAAGGTGCGGCCAATCGCCATGACTTCGCCGACGGACTTCATCGCGGTGGTCAGGTTGGCTTCGGTGCCGGGGAATTTTTCGAAGGTGAAGCGCGGAATCTTGGTGACGACGTAATCAATCGTCGGCTCGAACGCAGCCGGAGTCACGCCGGTGATGTCGTTTTTCAGTTCGTCCAGCGTGTAGCCGACGGCCAGACGCGCGGCGACCTTGGCGATGGGGAAGCCCGTCGCCTTGCTCGCCAGCGCCGACGAGCGGCTGACGCGCGGGTTCATTTCGATCACCACCATGCGCCCGTCGGCGGGGTTGACGGCGAACTGCACGTTCGAGCCGCCGGTATCGACGCCGATTTCGCGCAGCACCGCGATGGAGGCGTCGCGCATGATCTGGTATTCTTTGTCCGTCAACGTCAACGCGGGCGCGACCGTGATGCTGTCGCCCGTGTGAATGCCCATCGGATCGACGTTTTCAATCGAGCAAATGATGATGCAATTGTCGTTGCGGTCGCGCACGACCTCCATCTCGTATTCTTTCCAGCCGAGGACGGATTCTTCGACCAGAACTTCCGTGACCGGGCTGGCGGCGAGGCCGCTGGCGACGATGTCGGCGAATTCGGCGCGGTTGTAGGCGATGCCGCCGCCCGTTCCGGCGAGCGTAAAGCTGGGACGGATGATCGCGGGAAGGCCGACGGCGGCGAGCGCGTCTTGCGCTTCGACCATGTTGGTGACGACACGGCTTTTCGGGCTGACGAGTCCGATCCGGTCCATCGCGTCGCGGAACTGTTGCCGGTCTTCGGCTTTTTCGATGGCCTCGCGCTTCGCGCCGATCAGTTCAATGCCGAGCCGTTCCAGCGTGCCGTCCTTCGCCAGCGCCATCGCGGTGTTGAGCGCCGTCTGGCCGCCCATCGTCGGCAAAAGGGCATCCGGCTTTTCGCGCTCCAGAACCTTGGCCACCATCGCGGGCGTGATGGGCTCGATATAGGTCACGTCGGCCACATCGGGGTCGGTCATAATCGTGGCGGGGTTGGAATTCACCAGAATGATCCGGTAGCCTTCCTGCCGCAGCGCCTTGCAGGCCTGCACCCCCGAATAATCAAACTCGCACGCCTGCCCGATCACGATGGGGCCAGCGCCAATGATGCAGATGGATTTCAGGTCGGTGCGTTTGGGCATTATGAAGTCCTCCGCCCTGCCTTATGCGCCGCGATCATGGCGACGAAGCGTTGGAAAAGATAGTGGCTGTCGTGGGGGCCGGGGGAGGCTTCCGGGTGGTATTGGACGGAGAAAGCGGGTTTGTCTTTGAGCCTCAGGCCTTCGTTGCTGCCGTCGAACAGGCTGACATGCGTCACTTCGGCGAATTTGGGCAAGGTTTCCGGCAACACGCAAAAGCCGTGGTTCTGGCTGGTGATTTCGACTTTTCCGGTCAGCAGGTCTTTGACGGGATGGTTCGCGCCGCGATGGCCGCGCGGCATTTTGGCCGTGCGCGCCCCCAGCGCCAGCCCTAGCATCTGGTGGCCCAGACAAATACCGAACAACGGCACACCCCTTTCCAGCACCGCACGGATCACGGGAACTGCGTACACGCCGGTCGCCGCCGGATCGCCGGGGCCGTTGGAGAGAAACACGCCGTCGGGATTCAGTTCGAAGATCTCGTTCACCGAAGCCTGCGCCGGAACCACCGTGACGCGGCAGCCCGCGCTGACGAGGCACCGAAGGATGTTGCGCTTAGCGCCATAGTCGATGGCGACGACATGGAAACGCTCCGTCGATTTGGCGGGCGAAGGGGCCGCAGGACTCCAGATGCCGTCTTCCCATGGATAGGTGCAGGGGCACGTCACGTCTTTGGCCAGATCCATGCCTTCAAGGCCGGGCCATGCTTTGGCATGCGCCAGAATGGAGTCCAGATCGAACCGGCCATCGGGAGCGTGGCAGATCACGCCGTTCGGCGCACCGCCGTCGCGGATACGGATGGTCAGCGCCCGCGTGTCGATGCCCGCGATGCCGATCAGATTGTTTTGCTTGAGCCATGCGCCCAGATGCTCGGCGGCGCGCCAGTTGGACGGCTCGGTGATCGAAGCCCGAAGGACGAGGCCGCGCGCGGCGGGCTTTGCGGTTTCGATGTCCTGCGCGTTGGTGCCGACGTTGCCGATATGCGGAAAGGTAAAGGTGATGATCTGTCCGGCATAGCTGGGGTCGGTCAGAATCTCCTGATAGCCGGTGATCGAGGTGTTAAAGCAGACCTCACCCACCGCCTCACCTGCGGCCCCTAACCCGTTGCCCCATAACAGGGTTCCATCGGAAAGCGCTAAAACGGCCGTCGCGCCCTCAGGTTGCGCTTCGGTCATGCGCGGGCTATTTCGTTGCTGCAAAGGCGACGTGGTTGTCATAATATCCGGCGATGATTGGAACCCGCTTAAACGGGTCGGCACTATGCCGTCTCAAAGCGCGGTTGGCAACCCCCGAAATATCGCCATGAAATGGAGCCGAAATGCTGCGGACTGAACTCACCGATGCCATGAAAGATGCCTTGCGGAACAAGAACGAACGGGCGCTCAGCACCGTGCGCATGGTTCTCGCCAAAATCAAGGATGCCGACATCGCCGCCCGGCCCAAGGGCAACACCACCGGCATCGGCGACGACGAAATCCGCGCTCTGCTGCAAGGCATGATCAAGCAGCGCCGCGAGTCCATCGCCCTCTACCAGCAAGGCAACCGCCCCGAACTGGCGCAACAGGAGAGCGAGGAAATCGCCGTCATCGAGCGTTTCCTGCCCAAGCAAATGGATGAAGCCGAAACCAAAGCCGCCATTGCCCAAGCCATCGCCGCCACCGGCGCGAAGGACATCAAAGACATGGGCAAAGTCATGGGCGAGCTGAAAAAGGCCTACACCGGCCAAATGGACTTCGCAGCGGCCGGGGCGGCGGTGAAGGGGATGCTGGGGGGCTAAGCGTTCGTGCGAAACAGTCCATCGTCAAAGTCACTCACCGCGTCCTACCGTCATGTCCGCTTTCGCCGGAATGGTGGGGCGGAGGCATGCGCTAAGTGACCTTTCCCCCCGCCTTTCTCGACGAGCTTCGCGTGCGGTTGCCGCTTTCCGGCATCGTGGGAAAGCGCGTGCGGTTGTTGCGGGCGGGGCGCGAGTTTAAGGCGTGCTGTCCTTTCCACAACGAAAAGTCGCCGAGCTTTTATGTGAACGACGACAAGCAGTTTTATCACTGCTTTGGCTGCGGGGCGCATGGCGACGTGATCGGCTTTACGATGCGGCACGACGGGTTGAGTTTTCCCGAAGCCATCGAATCGCTGGCGGCGCAAGCGGGGCTGAGCGTGCCGCAGGACACGCCGGTGGAGCGCGAGCATTTCGACCGCGAGAAGCGGCTTTATCAATTGCTGGAACGCGCGACGGCATGGTTCGAAGAACAGTTGTTCGCGCCCCATGGCCGCGAGGCTCTGGCCTATCTCCGCCAGCGCGGGCTGAGCGAGGAGGCCATGCGGCGCTTTCACCTCGGCTTCGCGCCGAACGATAGTCAGGCGTTGCCGCATAAACTGACCGGCGAAGGGTTCAAGCTGGACGAACTGCTGGCCGTCGGACTCATCAAAAAAGCCGAAGACCGTCCCGATCATTTCAGCTTTTTCCGCAACCGCGTGATGTTCCCCGTCGGCGACCGGCGCGGGCGCACCGTGGCGTTCGGCGGGCGCGTTATGGGCGACGGCGAGCCGAAATATCTCAACTCGCCGGATCATGCTCTGTTCCATAAGGGCAAGTTGCTCTATGGCCTCTCCCGCGCCCGCGCCGCCATCGCGCAGAACCAGCCGATCATCGTGGTCGAAGGCTATATGGACGTGATCGCCTTGGTCGAAGCCGGATACCAAGGCGCGGTCGCGCCGCTCGGCACGGCATTGACCGAGGATCAGTTGGGCATCCTTTGGAAACTGCCGCCGCCCCCCGAATCCCGCGACGGTTCCCGCGACTACAGCCCCCTGCTCTGCTTTGACGGCGACGGCGCGGGGCTTCGCGCCGCCGCGCGCGCGGTGGAACGCGCCCTGCCCCTCATCACCGCGTCGCAGACGGTGCGCGTCGCCTATCTGCCCTCCGGCGAGGACCCCGACAGCCTCATCAAGCAATCCGGCAAGGCGGCGATGCAAGCCGTTCTGGATCAGGCCAAGCCGATGATCGACGTGCTGTGGGACTTGACGCTCGAAGGCCGCCGCCTGCAAACGCCGGAGGATCGCGGCAATTTCATCAGCGCCATCCGGCAGCGCGTGGCCCGCATCGGCGACGAAGGCCTGCGCAAGCTTTATCAGGACGAGGTGCAACAGCGCCTCGCCGCCACGTTCCAATGGCAGCCTCAAGCCGCGCAGACCCCTCGCGCCCCGTGGCAGGGCAACGCGCGGCAGGGAGCCTTTCGCAAGGACGGCAAGCGGGGGTTCGCCTTCCCCATCAGCACCTTGCCCCCCAAACAGCCCCTGAACGCCCAAAATCTCCGCGAAAGGGTGCTTTTGGCGCTTATGATCAATTATCCCGCCCTTTTTAAGGATTTTGGCGAGGATTTGGCCCGAATCGGCTTTGCCACCCCCCCTTTGGAGGCTCTGAGACAGCAAGTTGTGGATATTTTATCGTCTGATTCGCACGAAACCCTTGACGCGTCCGAGCTTTATCGCCATCTGTCCGAAGGAGGAACGACAAAGGCTTGGTGCGCAGGTCTAGCGAATGTGCTAGAGGAGGCGACGTACATGCGTGCCGGGTTCGCGCGTCCGAACCGCTCACTCGACGAAGCCAGACACGGTTGGAAATCTATATGGAACAATCATTTGCGGGAACTCATTCAACCTGAACTCAAAAACGCCGAACGCCTCTTTGCCGAAGACCCGTCCCTCGCGAACAAAGCGCGTCGTGACGAGTTGCGGTTGGAGTGCGAAACGCTGCTGCGCGAATCGGCGCGCGACGGCGCGGAAGACGGCGCTTTTGAACCGGGACTTTTGCCGCCCTCTTAAGCTTTCAAGACGAAATCAGCACGAAAGTTGAACGCCATGCCCACGAAGACATCGCCGAAGCCCGCCAAGAAAACCGCCAAGCCCGCCGCGCCCAGCGCCAAGGCCAGCGCGGCGAAAAAGCCTGCGCCCAAGGCGGCCAAGCCCGCGCCCAAAAAGCCGGAGCCGAAAAAGCCCGAAACCAAGAAACCCGAATCCAAATCGGCTGCAAAGGCGAAGCCCGCCGCCGTCAAGGAGCCGGTGAAGGCCGCAGCGAAGACGGCAACAAAGGCATCGGTGAAAACGCCCGCGACGGAAGCCAAGCTTGCGCCCAAACCCACGGCGACGAAAACGGCGCCGGTCAATCTGTCGCTCGATGACAAGCCGATCGAAGAGGACAAGAGCGAAGCCCCCATCATCGACGCTACCGCCGATGCCATCAAAAAGATGGTCAAGCGCGGCAAGGAGCGCGGCTATGTCACGATTGACGAGATCAACGCCGCTCTGCCGCAGGACAAGATCAACTCTGACCTGATCGAAGACACGATGGCTATGCTGTCGGAACTCGGCATCAACGTCATCGAAGGCGACGACGAAGAATCTCAGGAAAAGCCCGCGAGCGAAGACGGCGAAGAAGAAGGCGAAGCCAAGGGCAACATCGACGCGGCGGACATCGGACGCACCGACGATCCCGTGCGGCTGTATCTGCGCGAAATGGGCTCGGTCGAGCTGCTGAGCCGCGAAGGCGAAATCGCCATCGCCAAGCGCATCGAGGCCGGACGCGAGATGATGATCGGCGGCATTTGCGAGTCGCCGCTGACCATTCACGCCATCCTCGGCTGGCACGACGCGCTGAACGAGGGCAAGATGTTGCTGCGCGACATCATCGACCTTGAGGCCACCTATGGCGGCGGCCCCGGCAACGAAGCCGAACTGCTCGGCGAAGGCGGCAGCGCCGACGTGCCGGAAGACGCCGAAGAAGAGGAAAAGCCCGAAGGCGCGGAAGGCGAAGGCGACTTTGATGCCGAAGGCGACGAGGAAAACCTCTCGCTCTCGATGCTTGAGGAGAAACTGAAGCCTCAGGTCATGGAGACGTTCGACAAGATCGCCGCGACCTACACCAAACTGTCTCGCCTGCAGACCCAGCGCCACGCCTCGATCCAAAAGGGCGAGGAGATTTCGCCGCAGGCCAACAAAAAGTTCGAGCAGGTCAAGGACGAGTTGGTCGATCTGGTGCGCACCGTGCGCCTCAACAACCACCGGCTCGAACAGCTGGTGCAACAGCTCTATACGCTCAACCGCCGCCTGCTCGGCATCGAAGGGCGCATCATGCGCCTCGCCACCGACAGCGGGTTAAAGCGCGACGATTTCCTCGCGCGCTACACCGGGCACGAGTTGGACCGCAACTGGCTGGAAGATGTCTTTCATCCCAAGCCCGCCGCCAAAAAGACCGCCGACGACAAAGCCGCCAAGGGCAAGGCGGGCGCAAAGGGCCACCATGAGCCGAAACACGTCCCCGCCAACGTCAAGGCTTGGACGAAGTTCGTGGAAAAGCACGAGGGCGAAGTGGATCGCCTCCGCGCCGAAATCGCCTCGATCTGCGACGAGGCCGGACTGCCGCTGACCGACTTTAAGCGCATCGTCATGACGGTGCAAAAAGGCGAGCGCGAATCCAACCGCGCCAAAAAGGAAATGGTCGAAGCCAACCTGCGCCTCGTCATCTCCATCGCCAAGAAATACACCAACCGTGGCCTGCAGTTCCTCGACCTGATTCAGGAAGGCAACATCGGCCTGATGAAGGCGGTCGAAAAGTTCGAATACAGGCGCGGCTATAAATTCTCGACCTACGCGACATGGTGGATCCGGCAGGCGATCACGCGCTCCATCGCCGATCAGGCGCGCACGATCCGCATCCCCGTGCATATGATCGAGACGATCAACAAACTGGTGCGCACCAGCCGCCAGATGCTGCACGAAATCGGCCGCGAGCCCACGCCGGAAGAACTGGCGGAAAAGCTCCACATGCCGCTGGAGAAAGTGCGCAAAGTCCTCAAGATCGCCAAGGAGCCGATCAGCCTTGAGACCCCCATCGGCGACGAGGAAGATTCGCATCTCGGCGATTTCATCGAAGACAAAAACGCCGTGCAACCGTTGGATGCCGCCATTCTCGGCAACCTGCGCGAAACCACGACGCGCGTTCTGGCCACCCTCACCGCCCGCGAAGAACGCGTTCTGCGCATGCGCTTTGGCATCGGCATGAACACCGACCACACGCTGGAAGAAGTCGGCCAGCAGTTCAGCGTCACCCGCGAGCGTATCCGCCAGATCGAAGCGAAGGCGCTTCGCAAACTGAAACACCCCTCGCGGTCGCGCAAGCTGCGGAGCTTTTTGGATACCTAACGAAAAACCCCTCTCCTTGCGGAGAGGGGTCTTCGGAGGTCAATCCGTTTTCTGCTTTATCGGTTAGCTCAGCGCCTTGATCGCGCGTTCGGCCATCGCTTCGCCTTCCGCGCCTGTGACCGTGGTGAGGTCTTCGGCTTTGAGCCGCATTTCGCTCGCGAGTTGGCGAATCTCTTCCTCAAGCGCCAGATAGACATGGTTCGCATCGTCGCCGCGCCCTTGGGCCAACAGATTGCCCGGATGCACGTCGAAGAAACCGATCGTGCGGCCATCGGGATAAAGCCCGCCCTCCACCGTGAACTCGTTGGTGCAGGGGATGGCATTGGCCTGAGTCGGCACGACGCGGATCACTTTCTCCACCACCGTTCCCGCGCCGCTCACCAGACTGAGGATGTGCGCGCTGTCGACTTCGGCGCGCGGCACCACCGCGCTCGTGCCGATACGGCTGGGGCGAGAAAGGACGCGCGTCACGCGTTCGACGCGGCCTGTGCGGCGCAACGTCTCGACGATTTCGCGCACAAGAATCGCTTCGCCTTCCGCGATCAGCTCCTCGATGAAGGCCGACGACATCTGGCCAAACTTGGATCCGACCGCGCGTGATTCGGTGAATCGGCTTTCCAAGTGAGTCCACAGCATCGGTGATTCGGCAGGCAGGTAGGTGTAACCCGCAGCGCGGAGGAATTCGATATCGCCAGAATCAATCATGGGAAATGTCCTTTTGAAACGGATGGAACGCGAAAAATTTGAAAACTTTAGACAGGAGTCAGCGTAACCCAATATGCTTAAAGACGGTTTAACGCTATGCGGTTTTTGAGGGGGCAAATTTATGAAAAACCGTTAAAATCCTTGGTTTTCCGCCGTTTTTTAGGGTTTATTTACGTCGCCAAAACCACAAATACAAAACCCCTGTCCGACGAACCTGCAATCGCTAGGCATGTCAAACAGGGGTTTAAAAGTATCATTCATCGCCCAGAGGGCGATGGAGATTACTTCTTCTTCTTGGCGGTTGTCTTTTTCGCCGGGGCTTTTTTCGCGACTTTTTTCTTAGCAGCCATAGTGACCTCCTTAACTAGAGTAGAGTTGCCGACATGTTGTGGCTAGCCTTGAGATTAGTCAACAACATTTTGTCGTTTGCCTCGGTGATCGTCTTCGGTGATGCGTGTTACTCGTCCCGCGTTGCAGCTTCGCAACATCTCTTCATCGACTCTGTGATGTGTGACGCTCACGCGTCATCATCACAATGTGCCGATGAAGTCTTGGTCGAGACGAAAACGCGTATCACCGACTCGCTTCATGAAGCATGATTTTTATGACATGCGTTTGCTAACGAATTATGAATCTTTTCAGCCGCGTCAAACTGCACTATGACTCCCTGACCCGCTGTGCGATCCAAAGAGCGTTCGACAGCATCGCGCGTGGGCCTGTAGCTCAGTTGGTTAGAGCGGACCGCTCATAACGGTTTGGTCGTAGGTTCAAGTCCTACCGGGCCCACCACCCTACGCTAAAGCTTCGGGTGGCAGGCCACCCTTCTTGGGTGGACTGACAAACGAAAACGAATATGTGTAGGGTGACCTCCCGAAGCTTTAGCGTAGGGAGGCTGGCCACGTTGAGCGCACTGACAAACGAAAACGAATATGTGTAGGGTGACCTCCCGAAGCTTTAGCGTAGGGAGGCTGGCCATGTTGAGCGCACTGACAAACGAAAACGAATATGTGTAGGGAGGATAGCCTGTGTGGTATGTCTATTTTCTCAAGCTCTGCAACGGCAGCATTTATGTCGGATCGACCAATGATCTGAAGCGCCGGTTTGCGTCGCATCAGGCCGGTCAAGTTCTCTCGACGAAAAAGTATGTCCCCGTCGTTCTCAAAAGCTACCTTGCTGTTGAAGACGAGGAGCGAGCGCGGATGCTCGAAAAATATTTCAAATCCGGTTCCGGCAAAGCGCTCGCGATGAAGCGGTTCTGGGCATGAACGGGCTATAGCCCCAGGCACCAAGAGAGATTTATGCAGCAATCTACCGTGCATATTTTGGGGCGACGCGAAGAATCGTGCCGGGCACGGCTTCGTAACGTGCGATGATGTTCTCGATTTGACCGCTCGACAGCAGTTCCTCCAGCGTCGTGTCGAGCATTCGACGGAAGGCATCCTGATTTTGTGCGATGAAGAAAACATTGCCGAACACCCGGATGGGTGGCGCGTCTGCTAAGCGCTGAATCTTTCCCGGGTTGTTGGCATCAAATTTTGCCGCCATGGCCGGATCAATAAAAGTCGCGTCGGCTTTTCCCGTCACAACATTGAGCAACAGCTCGCCCACATTCGCGCTTTCCGTCAAGCTGACGGTCTTGGCTTTTGGAAAGTCGCTGGATGCAATAATGGCCGATGTATCGCCATCCATAACGGATAGGGTTGTGGTCGGCGTATTCAGCGCCGTCTTGATATCCATAAATCGTCCATCCCCCGCCCGAACATACGCGTAATAGGGCTGATAGGAGAAAGGAACGGTTGAGTCAGTCGAGCGCGAACGCGCGGCGCTCGGCCAAGCCCCGACACAAAAAGCGTCGAACCTTCTGGATGCTAAAGCGCTTGGAAACGTCCCCCACCCGACTTCTTCGGTCCAATCGATCTTTAGGCCCAATTGTTTCCCTAACAGCTCGGCTACATCATAGGCAACGCCTGACAGCCTCCCCGTGTTCGGGTCTTTGATCAACAGTGGTGGGGCGGATATATACCCGCATCGAATTATCTGTGTGCGCATAACACGTTCAAACACGGTTTCCGCCCCTCTGTCCGCCGTGTTTTGCGGCTTTTGAAGAACGAAAACGGATGCGAGCGCTGTGAGCGCTATGATGACCGACAAAAGGGACGTTTTGTTCATCAGTCGCTTCTCCGTTAGAAGATGTTTTCTGGCCATGTCATCCACCAACCGCTTGAAAAAATAGCCCCCCCCTCAATCACCGTGCGCCGTGGATTTGTCTCCGTCTTGCGCGTGGCCCAAGGCTTTCATCAGGTAGGTGTGGAAGCGGAAGGGGTTGGCGACGTGGTCGATAGGGGAGATGCCGCCGCCGGTGCCGCGCACCAGCACGGTGCCAAAGCCCAACATGCGCCCCAGCACGGTCTGGTCGATGTTCGCGCCCTCGACCTTGGTCATGATCAACTCGAACGTCGTCGTGGCGATAAAGCCGTATTTGGCAATCACGCGCCGCGAGGTGATGACGAGGTCGGTTGAAATCTGGCGGATATAGGCGACCAGCAACAGCAGCGTCCCCAGCGCAATGACGGCCAGCGACAGATAGGTCAAGGGCTTGGTGACCATCTCGGCCACCTTGTCGCCCAACGCCGCGCGCGTGGCAAAGGTGCCGTAATGGCCGATCAGCGCGCCCGTCAACGTCACGAACGAGCCCTTAACGTACACAATCCAATGCAGTCCTGCGACGTGGATGACCTGTTCATCCGGCTGCAGCATCCTATCGATATGTCGGCTCATAGATTTTCTCCTGTCCGTGACTGCGGCGAGCCTAGACGGCTTTCCGGGGCGCGGCTTGTGTTTCTTGCTCCAGCGCCGCCAGATATTTTTCGGCTTCCAGCGCGGCCATGCAGCCCATGCCTGCCGCCGTTACCGCCTGCCGGAAGACCCTGTCTTTCACGTCGCCAGCGGCGAACACGCCGGGGATGTCGGTCGCGGTCGAGTCGGGCTTGGTCACGACATAGCCTTCGGCATCCATCGGAACTTTGCCCTTAAAGATGGCGGTCGCGGGCGAATGGCCGATGGCGATGAAGACTCCGTCGGTCGCGACGAGGCTTTCCTGCCCCGTCTTGACGTTGCGAACGCGTACGCCGGTCACGGCGCGCACCGGTTGCTCGTCGCCTTTGATTTCTTCCACCGTGCTGTCCCAGATGACTTCGATCTTGGGATGGCTGGCGACGCGGTCCTGCAACACGCGCTCACCCCGGAACGCGTCGCTCCGGTGGATGAGCGTGACTTTGCGCGCGTGGTGCGTGAGATAAAGCGCCTCTTCCATGGCCGAATTGCCGCCGCCGACCACCACGACATCCTTGCCACGGAAAAAGAATCCGTCGCAGGTGGCGCAGCCGGAGACACCGAAACCCTGAAAATGCTTTTCGCTGTCGATGCCCAACCACCGCGCCTGCGCCCCCGTCGCGATCACGACCGCGTCCGCGAGGAACACATCGCCCGAATCGGCGGTGCAGCGGAAAGGCCGTTGGGTAAAATCCACATCCTGAATGAGGTCAAAGATCAGCTCGGCCCCCACTTTGGTTGCCTGAGCCGCCATTTGCTCCATCAGCCACGGGCCTTGGATGATGTCGGCGAAGCCCGGATAATTTTCCACGTCCGCCGTGATGGTGAGCTGACCGCCCGGCTGCATCCCCTGCACCACGATGGGCTTCATATTGGCGCGCGCGGCGTAAATCGCCGCCGTATAGCCCGCCGGGCCTGCGCCGATCACAAGAAGTTTGGTCTGATGGGTCTTAGGCATAAAGTCCGTCCGTTCGCTGTGTCGCATGAAGGGACAGCCTAACCTCGGCAGCCTCGGCACCGCAAGGACATTGCGCTTTTCCCCTTCGATTGCGGGGAAAAGCCTCGCCTGATCCTAGTTAAACTGCGGTTTGGCCGGAACATAGGCCGTGCCGTAGTCCGCTCCAGCGTTCGCCTTCAGGATCCGATCCGCCATCCCGTTGTCGATGATATTGCGCAGCGATGCATCCAGAAGGTGGAGCAAGGCGGTTTCGTGGATTTCGACACCGACGATGATCGGGAAAGACATTAGAGGGTGTTGAAACTCGACTTTGCGCAGAATGGCGACGGGGTTGTTTTGGTTGTACGCGAAAACATTGCTGGGGCCGCTGATTGTGAGGTCGGCTTTGTTGGCCGCGACATCCATGAAAAGTTGTGCCTCGCCGCCCAGCGGGCCTTTGTCGATCCGCTGCGCTTTCGGGAAGGAACGACGGGCCACCTCCTCCGAAAGATCGCCGGGGTTCACCGCGATGCGCACATCGTCTTGATTGATGCGGTCAACATTGTTGTCAAAGCGGCGGTCGTCTGGGCGCACATAGGCCTCCGCTGTCGCGAAATAGAGCGGCACGGTTCCGGCGATAACGCGTCCGCGCGCCGGGGTCATGAACATGCCCGCGCAAAAGGCATCGGCCTTACCCGTTTCAAGCGTCGCGGCTATGTCGCTCCAGTCGATTTCGGGGCCCCATTCCACCTTCAACCCGCTGGCCTTTGCAAACTCGACCATCACATCCGCCATAACCCCTTTAAGCTTCCCATCGTTGGGATTGGCGCTGAGAAAGGGCGGGTAAAAGGCGTAGGCGCAGCGCAACGTTCCGGATCGGATCACGCGCTCGTACGCGCCGTTGGCGCTCGCCGCCGGAGCGTGAACAGGCCGGACAAACAGCGCAAGGAGCGCCAAAAGCGCGATCCCAAGGGCAGTAAATGATATTTTGTTGCTCATAATCGCCTCATAAGGAAAGACCGACATGGGTTTTCCTTACCTTTGCGCTGGCTTTTGCGTCAATTCTTTCATATTATGATGTGTATTTTGCACACTTGCGGGACGGTCAGAATGATTTCTTCACGACAGATCAAGGCGGCGCGGGCGTTGATAAACTGGACGCAGGGCGATTTGGCCGAGGCCACGGGGCTGCACCTGAACGCCATCAACAAGATCGAAAACGAAGCGGGCGAGCCGCGCACCAGCACGATGGAGCGCATTCAGGCCGTCTGCGAAGCCTCCGGCGTGCGCTTTCGCGGCCAGCGCGGGGTGGAGATTCGGGAGGATATGTTTGAGATGTTACGCTTTGAGGGTGCCGACTACATTCGGCACCTCATCGACGATTTTCTGTCGGTCATGCGCGGGCCGCAAGACGAGGCGCTTATCTGCACGCCCGACGAACGCTTTTTCAACGAATCCGATCCTCGGCAAAACGACCGCTATTACAAGCAAATGAAGAAAGCGGGATTCCGCGAACGCTGCATCACGAACCGGGACTATCATCTGTTCGTGAACGAGGACAAAAGCGCCTATCGCTGGCTGCCGGAAAAAGTTCTGGGAACGATGACCACCAGCGTTTACGTCGACCGGGTGGCGTTCATTCACTGGCGCGTGCGCGAGGTTCTTATCGTGCGCAACAAATCGCTCGCCGCCACTTTTCGCGGTCAGTTCGAGTTCATGTGGTCGCAAGCCAAGCCGTTCGCGGCATAGGAGCGCGGATCAGGTCGGTTGGTTGTCGGCTTCGAAGGCGATGGCTTTTTCGCGCAGGACGGCTTGCAGCTCGCCCGCCTGATACATCTCGCGCATGATGTCGCAGCCGCCGATGAACTCGCCTTTGATGTAGAGCTGGGGGAGCGTCGGCCAGTTGCTGAAGTCCCTGATGCTCTGGCGGACACTAGGGTCGGCCAGAACGTCGACGCTTTTGAACTTCACGCCAAGCATGCCCAGAATCTGCACCGCCTGCGACGAAAAGCCGCATTGCGGGAACACGGGCGTTCCCATCATGAACAGCACGACTTCGTTGCAGGCGATGTCGGTGCGGATACGGTCGAGGGCGCTTTCGTTGGACATGGCATTTCCTTTCCCGTTCGGGTTACTTACGACTTCGGCAGCGCCGTCGTCAGGCCCAGCGCATGAAGTACACCGCCGACGCGGCCCTGCAACGCCGCGTACACCATTTGGTGCTGCTGCACGCGCGTTTTTCCGGCGAAGGCGTTGCTCTCGACATAAGCCGCGTAATGATCGCCGTCGCCGCGCAGGTCCGTTAGCTCAATCCGTGCGTCCGGCAGAGCTTCCTTGATCAGACGTTCGATCTCTTCGGCGGTCATCATGGCGCGCGTCCTTACTGTCCCATATAGTTGGGCAACCAGTCTTCGTGCGCCTTGCGCAAGTCCGCGAGTTCCACCGCGCCCGCGCCCTTGATCGACAAGGCCGAACCGAACACTTCGCCAAGCAAGACATAGGGTACGCCCGCCGCTTCCGCCTTGACCTGAAAAGCGTCGGCATCGCGGGTCGTCACAACATAACGCGCCTGGTCTTCGCCGAACCAGAAACCGGCATCCGTGGCTTCGACCTCAAGCGCACAACCCTTGTCGCCCGCCAAGGCCATTTCGGCCACAGCCACCAGCAAACCGCCGTCCGAAACGTCGTGACAGGCCGTGACATCACGCGCCGCGATCAAGGCGCGGACGAATTTGCCGTGGCGGCGCTCGGCGGTCAAAGGCACCGGCGGCGGCGCACCTTCTTCGCGGCCATGGATGGAGCGCAGGTAGGTCGATTGGCCGATGTGGCCGTGCGTTTCACCGATGACGAAAATCGCCTCGCCATCGCCCTTGAACGCGATCGTCATGCCGAGCGTCACGTCGTCGAGCAGGCCGACGCCGCCGATGACAGGCGCTGGCAAGATGGGCTGGCCGTTGGTTTCGTTGTAGAGGCTGCAATTGCCGGAGACGATGGGATAGTCCAACGCCTCGCACGCTTCGCGCATGCCTTCAACCGCGCCGACGAACTGCCCCATGATGCGGGGTTTTTCGGGATTGCCGAAGTTCATGTTGTCGGTGAGCGCCAAGGGTTTGGCTCCCACGGCGCTGAGGTTGCGGTAGGTTTCGGCGACGGCCTGTTTGCCTCCTTCGACCGGATCGGCCGCGCAGAAGCGCGGCGAGCAATCGACCGTCATGGCCAACGCCTTGTTGGTGCCATGCACGCGCACCAAGGCGGCATCGCCGCCGGAGGACTGCGCGGTGTCGCCGCCGACATCGCAATCATATTGCTCCCAGATCCAGCGACGCGAGCACAGGTCGGGCGTTGCCAGCAGTTTTTGCAAGACGCTCAAGGGCGTTTCGCCCGACGGCAACGGATACGCCGAGGCCGCGATGACGGGTTGCTTGGGCGTGGCTTCATGCGGGCGGTCATAGAGGGGCGAATTTTCCACCAGCGGCGCGACTTCCAAATCGACTTCCTTCACGCCGTTTCGCATGCAGACGAGGCGGCCCGTGTCGGTCAGTTTTCCGATCACGGCAAAGTCCAGTTCCCATTTGCGGAAAATGCGCTCCGCCACCGCTTCTTGGCCGGGCTTTAGCACCAGCAGCATGCGCTCTTGGCTCTCCGACAGCAGGATTTCATAGGCGCTCATGTTGGTTTCGCGCAGCGGCACTTTGTCGAGGTCGAGGTTGATGCCCAACGCGCCCTTTGATGCCATTTCCACCGCCGACGAGGTCAGACCCGCCGCGCCCATGTCCTGAACGGCGACGATCACATCCGTGGCCATCAACTCAAGGCAGGCTTCGATCAGCAGCTTTTCGGTGAAGGGGTCGCCGACTTGCACCGTGGGGCGCTTGCTCTCGGTGTTGGCATCGAACTCGCCCGAAGCCATCGTCGCGCCCTTGATGCCGTCGCGTCCGGTCTTGGAGCCGACATAGACCACCGGATTGCCCACGCCCGCCGCTTTGGACGTAAAGATGCGCTGGCTGTCGACGAGGCCGACGGTCATCGCGTTGACGAGGCAATTGCCGTTGTAGCTGGGGTGAAAGTTGGTTTCGCCGCCCACGGTCGGCACACCGACGCAGTTGCCATAGCCGCCGATGCCCGCAACCACGCCCGCCACGAGCGAACGGGTCTTCGGATGGCTCGGATCGCCAAAGCGCAGAGCGTTCAGGTTGGCGATGGGGCGCGCGCCCATGGTGAACACGTCGCGCAAAATGCCGCCCACACCCGTCGCCGCACCTTGGTACGGCTCAATGTAAGACGGGTGGTTGTGGCTTTCGATCTTGAACACGGCGGCTTGCCCGTCGCCGATATCGACGACTCCGGCGTTCTCGCCCGGCCCGATCAGGACTTGCGGCCCCTTGGTCGGCAGCGTTTTCAGCCAGCGGCGCGTGGATTTGTACGAGCAATGCTCCGACCACATCGCGGCGGCGACGCCCAACTCAGCCTGCGTCGGCTCGCGGCCCATCAGGCGCAACAGAACCCTGTATTCGTCGCGCGTCATATTGTGTTCGGCGATTCGGCGAAGAACGTCGGCGCTGATTTCGGGCATCTTCGGGGCGGGTTGGGTCATTGCCTTCTCTCCTCTTTACGCATTTCCATGCTTATCGTGTGCTTACGACTTTTTTTCAAACGGGAAGATACCTTCGTCACCATTGACCGTGGACGTCTTTGGATAGAAACGATGTCATTGTTTTTTTGCCTCTTTTTCGCGCACCAGAGCTTCAGCCTCGTCCGGTGAAACCTCCATAACTTTTCCATCACGCCATATAACAAGCTTTGTGCCGCAACGGCGGGCCGTTTCGATAGCCTTCATGGCCCCCGCACGGATACCGGCAGCCACCTGCGGCAGCAACACGTCAACAGTCTCCATTGGAAACTCCTTCTTTGGCGGTTTGTTCAATGGATGCCCACACAGACGTTTTAACAACATTCCAACGCGCATCAATCTTTCCGGCGATGAGGTCCTGAGCGCTCGTGCCCGGGCCTGAACTGTCATAAACATTCGCTTCATCGACCATCGGCAAATATAGGTGGACGAGATTACGAAGACTCCGCGCAAAACGCCGCTCAAGGTCATGATCGGGAATGTTGTGCCCTCCATGCGCCACACGTTGCCGCACGCGGTTCTTGGCCACATCAACGTTGGGAAGCCATAAATATATAAGGCCTGTTCGATAGCCAGATGCCTTGGCCTGCTTGAGTTTGGAAGCAAATATCCTGCTGGCTGCCGTGGTTTCAAACGCAAAGTTTTTGCGCTCTTTGATCAAAGCATCTATGCGCTCCAGCATAATGCGCCCGGCCGCTACGGGTTGCCCTTCGGGCTCCAGCGGGTTCAATCCACGAGCGATTTCGTCGGCATTCACAAACTCATGCACCGATAAAAAGTCGGGCAACAACGTCATGGCCGCTGTTGTCTTTCCGGCTCCATTTGGCCCTGCGATCATATAGAGCTGCGGTTGCGTCATGCCAGCGCTTTGACCACGCTCGCGAACAGCGCGACGCCGTCCGTGCTGCCGTGCAGGGTTTCGGCGGCGCGTTCGGGATGGGGCATCATGCCCAGCACGTTGCCTTTTTCGTTGAATATTCCCGCGATGTCGCGTGACGCGCCGTTGGGGTTGTCGATGTAGCGGAAGGCCACCTGCCCCCGATCCTCGATTTGCTTCAGCGTGTCCGGCTCGGCGAAATAGCAGCCGTCGCCGTGCGCGACGGGGAGGCTCAACTCCTGTCCCTGTTGGTACTGGCGGGTGAAGTCGTTGTTGTTGTTTTCCACGCGCAGCGTCACCGAGCGGCAGACGAATTTCAGGCTGCGGTTGCGGAGCAGAATGCCGGGCAACAACTGCGATTCGCACAACACCTGAAAGCCGTTGCAGATGCCCAGAACCTTCATGCCCTTGGCGGCGCGGGCCACGACTTCGCGCATGATGGGCGAATGCGCCGCCATCGCGCCGGTGCGCAGATAGTCGCCGTAGGAAAAGCCACCCGGCAAAACCACCAGATCAAGTTTCGGCAGCTCGGTATCGGCGTGCCAGAGCATCAGAGGCTTTTTGCCCAGCGCTCTTTCCAACGCCACGGCGGCGTCGCGGTCACAGTTCGATCCGGGAAATACGATAACGGCGACTTGCATGGGCACAACACCTTGCGAATGTCAGGGACAACGGAACCCCGGCAATCTAGATGGCCGCTGCGACGCTGGCAAGCGTAAGGACGAACATTCGTGCAAAGAGCGTAGGCGCCAATGTGAAAGCCGTTGCCCGCTGTACGGCGCAAAATATCACGGCTTCTGTCCGCAGGTCCGCTCCGAATGAAAAACGGGCCATATCGACGATATGGCCCGTTAAGTCTTTGTCGGCTTAGATACTTGGATTTATGCCTTGATCGCCATCTTGCGCGCCTTGCGGACACCCGCCAGAGCCAGAAGGCCCAAGCCGAACATCGGCAACGCCGCCGGAAGCGGAATTGCCGAAACTTCGTAGTGGATATTCAGCAAGCCTCTGCCGAACGCCAAAAGCTGGGCGGAGAAATCGGCGAGACCGGCCGAGAAGTTCTTGATGATGACCACGCCGGATGTCGGGCTCGTCATCTGCGCGCTGGCGAACACCAGCGGCGTCGATGGGCTGCCGTCGACTCGGCCCCAATGAAAGCTGCGGCTCCAGTTCTGTCTCTCGAGAGCCGTGTAGCCGCCCGCGTATTTGTGACCGCCATCCTTGTATGCGTACCGCACCGTATCACTGTAAAGCTGGCTGCGCATCGTGCTCGGCAGCGTGTAGGTGAAGGTGATCATGCTGTGCGACTGCAAAGTACCCGAAACCGAGGACGTTGCAAAACCGGGCTTGTAACGGGCCGAGATCGTGCCGGTCTGGCCAATGGCAAGCGGCGCGGGAGTCATGCTGACATTCTTACCGGTGAAATCCACAACCGCAGCCGAAGCCGTGGGGGAGAGTGCGAAGCCGCCAAGCAGAGTGACAACGGCGAACAAAAGAGCCTTGGTCTTCATTTATGGCATCTTTGGAAAGGTTGATTCAGGATAACCTTAGTCGGATTAGCAAAACCAGAAACCTTCCACAACAACAAAAACCACAACTGAACCACTACCGACTGGTGTCGGTAGGTTCATTAGACCTGTTGCGAAAGTCGGAGGGATTTGGGCGCGGAGCGGGCTTGGGCGGATGAGCTGGGTTCAGAAACCGGCGATGAGATTGACGATGCCCGCGATGGAGGAGAACTTGGCGGCGTAGGTTGCTTTGGAATAGCG
>CAIXHP010000037.1 GCA_903919315.1 uncultured Pseudomonadota bacterium
GCTATTCCAAAGCAACCTACGCCGCCAAGTTCTCCTCCATCGCGGGCATCGTCAATCTCATCGCCGGTTTCTGAACCCAGCTCATCCGCCCAAGGCCCACCCGCGCCCAATTCCCTCCGACTTTCGCAACAGGTCTATTGTGCGGGAGTTGGAACGCTTCCACATGTTGCTTTGACTTCTATTCCTGAAGTTTTGAATGGGCTGAATGGACTTTTATCCCTCAACCGAGAAACCAGAGAATCCCAAAGCTTCTGCCCTTCTACATCCATCAGAAGTAGATCAGGATAACCATCCTGATGAGGGTTTTTCCTGAATGCATTATTTGAAACCTTGATCATCGATGCGGCAAAAATTTCGCCAACAAATGCGCTTAGGTTCCTCATTCCAAGCAATGCTGGCACATCGACGTCATGATCGGACAATTTTTTGATGACCTCATGGGATTTCTCGACTGCCGCGAGCACATGCTCAACATCCAGACGGTGGTTTCTGGCGATTGACAAATCTGAACCAGAATTCAACAGATAGGAGGTGCCATCTGACAAGGATCTTTTGGTGGGCATTTTGTTAACAAAACCTGCGTGTGAGACAGGTCAAACCTTATTCCAGCAGCTATCGCTTGTCTACAGCATGAGGAAGCATTTTCAACACCCCATCCACTTCGATTTAATGATGACTGGTGCCGGGCTTAACGGTTGATTCGATTTTTTCTGTTCGGCAGCAGCAAGAAATGCTCCCGCCTCCTCATTCAGCCGCAGCCCCATGCTGATAAGGCCGTGCAGGGCGGCGGTGGCGTAGACGAAGGTGTCGAGCGCCTCGTTGCGTTCGCCGTCGCGGCGCGGTTGCCATGAGCGGATGGGACGGCCACGCTCGAAGCGCGTGACCACGCGCTCCGCCGTCAGCTGCCGAAAATATTCGGCGTCGCGCTCAACCGGAAAATGGATGCAGCCCGGCCCGGCTTCGGTCAGGCGCAGGCGAGCGAACAGCGCGTCCTTGACGGCATCGACGCCGATGACGAACAGCGGCACCTTGCCTTTGGTGCGGGTCGGGCGGCGCGGCCAGACAGGGATGCCAGCGCCACCACGCCCCTTGATGCCCCAGATACGCCGCGCAAGGCGGGTGCGGCAGAACTCGTAGGCCATTTTGGTGTGATGTCCGCCGGTGTCGATGCAGGCGGCGCGGATCGGCAGGTCGGGCATGTGGGCAGCATGCGGGTATGTCGTGCACAAAAAAGCGTCAAGGTCAGCCCAGATGCGCGGGCCGGAGGGATCGCCCCAGATCACGCGATAATCTACGCTCCACGATTCCTCGTCCATGCCCCAACCGATAACCTGAACCTCGATGCGGTCGCCCTGCACATCGACACCGGCGGTGAGCAAGGCAATGCCTTTGGGCAAAAGCCCGCCCCAGTTCTCGCGCCGCGCCATTAGCGGATCGGCCTCGACGACTTCGCCCGCCATGTCCTCCCAGCTTTCGGCAAGCTTGGTGTTTGTCCAGACCTGCAGACGCGGTGGATCGCGCATGACCTGCCCATGCTCAAGGGCGATCTCCGCCCATGTCTCCCACGGGCTGTACAGCGCCGAGAGGTGGAATCCCGCCGTGCGCCCATCGCCGGATGCCGTCGCCCGCCATGCGCCGCGCTCCAGCAGTTTCGGCTTGTCATGCTCCTGATGCACGCTGCCACAGGCCTCACAAACCAGATAAGCCTCGTGCCGCATCTTGTCCGGCCAGTGAATCCGCGCCCATGTGATGGGAGCCATGTCGCCGCAATGCAGGCACGGTACAAAGTATTTGCGCTGGTCGGATTCCAGATACGCCGCCTCGATGCGGCTGTGGTTTTTCAGGGTCGGCGTCGAGACCATGTAAATCTTGCGCCGTCCCCGGAAGGTCGCGGTACGCTGCACGGCCAGGGCCACGGGATCGCCTTCGCCACCAGCGTCCGCCGGATAACCATCCACCTCGTCCAGAAACAGATACCGTACCGGCGTCGAGCGCAGGCCGATGGCGCTGTTGGCTCCGGTCATCACCAGTTGCCCGCCGGGGAAGGATTTGCGGAACAGGCTGTTGCCTGCGTCTCTGGATCGCGGCGGCGACACCAGATCACGCAGAACCGGCATGGTCTCGATCATCGGATCGATGCGCACCGCCGTGTTCCGGCGCACCATATCGAGCGACGGCTGCACCATCATAGCAATGCCGGGAGCGTTCTGGATGATGTAGCCAATCCATCCAAGGCCAGCTTCCGTCCCGCCGACCTGTGCTCCCTTCATCAGCACGACCCGCTCATACGGGCTGGAACTCGACAACGCATCCATCACCTCGCGCAAATACGGCGTCCGGCTGGTGCGCCAGCGGCCCGGTTCTGCCGACGCAGGCGGCAAGATGCGGTGCCGGTCGGCCCATGCCGAGACCATGATCTGCGGTTCCGGGCGCATGCCGCGCCGCCATGCGGAATCAATCGTGGCCAACATCGCGCAGACTTTCCAGAGGGGTTTCGGCCAGATGCTCCAGATGTTCGCGCATCAGCCGGTCGAGAACCGCGAAGGCGCGGTTGGGATCGGCCCCCAGTTCGCCCGCGATTACCGGTGCCGATCGCTGCACCCACGCGATATGGGCATCCCGTTCGGCCCGCGCGCGGGCAAACACCGTGCTGGTCGCCTCATCGGCGTCGATCAGTCTGCCGCGCTCCTGTTCCAGCGCCAGCTTGGCCCGTTGCACCTGCACGATCAGATGCAACCGCCGCGCCTCGGCCAGCGATGGCGAGCCGGACTCGGTTCGCATAACGCCACCCTTGTTCCGTTTGGTGGGATCGAGATTGGCCTCCATCCATGCCAGTCCCGCCTCGACATCAACCCGCCCGTCCTCCCGCACCGGCAGCCCGTCCGCGACCAGTTGCGAGATACGGGCCTTGGTCAACCCCACCCGCGCGGCGAAATCGGTCTTGCTTTCGGCCCCAGCGTTAAGTTTAGGCATGTTTCAGCCCCGATGCTGGAAATGCGCCGCGCTTTGCGCGCCCGCATGCGTTTTGCCGGACAGGACCCGCGCCGTTTTGGTGTAAGGGCGTGACAGGCCGTCCCATCCGTTGCAACAGGACGACAATCGTGCGGCTGGCGGGTGACGCACTGGTGACGCATGAATGACGCAAAAACCCGTGCAAGCCTTTGATAGTGTTGAGATGACGCACCGGGCATCCAACCCTTTTGTATAGGGGGTAAATGTATGTCTCTTTTTCTCCACGCTTTTCCGCGTATACGCGATGGTTGACAGGTCGGTGCGTCATCTCAACACTATCAACAGGTTGCACCAGAAAATGCGTCACCATTGCGTCACCCATGCGTCACCGCCGCTTTCGTAATCCTGCGCAGCCGAAAGCGACGATGCGGATTTGAGGGTAAGGCCGAGAAACACGCGTCCATATTTTGTGCGTTTGTGCTCGATCCCTGCCGCGTTGGCCTGCACGCGCTGGACGAAGCCGTTGATCGCAGGCAGCTTGTCATTCTTGAAGCCCTCCGCGACGGCCCAGTTGTGGAATCGTTCGTACGCCGCGCGAGTGGTGATGGACGGCCCGCCGTTATGCACTGGCGTCGTTTCCACGCATTCAGCCACCCATGCCAGCACGGGATCGGCTCCCAGCACCCAGTCAGCCAGCGCTTGCCGACTGGACGCGGGGATTGTGAAATCCCGTTGCCGCATCAGACGAGCCGCTCCCTCGACAACCCATGCCAGCAGCAGGTCAGCTTCCTCGGCTGCAATGCGCCGACCAATGCCTTCGATCCTTTCATTGACCGGAATCACGCGGTTGAAGGTCAGCACCAGCAAGCGCCGCTGCACCCCGCGATCCATGCCGCCCTGAAACGGCGGCAGCGTGTTCGTGGCGAAGATGTTCTGCGCGACGGGCCGGAACTCGACGCGGCTTTTATACACATCGCGGCCCTCCACGGGTTCGCCGGTGACAATGGCCTTGAACACATCGGAGGTGATCGCCGCCGAGGAAGAAAGTTCGTCGCTGGCGTTGAGCAGCTTTCCGGCGAGACCCACGATATGCCGCGCGGCGCTCAGCGAACAAATGGCGGTGGCGGGCAACAGGCCACGTCCGAGGTCGAGAAGCTGGCTTTTGCCGTTCTCGGCGCATTCGCCCTTGAACACCGCCGCCTTGGGTTGGCGGAGCTTCGTCGCATGGCCCAGCGCCGCAGCGCCGAACAATTCGGCCAGCAGTTTTTGTTTGTCCTCCCTGTCGCTGTCGTTTTTAAAGGTTCCGTCGAGCAGTCTGTAAAGCAGCGTATCCGGCGCTGGCGTGGCGCAAGCGTCTTTCGACCAGCGGCCTGGCAAGGTATGGCGGCAACGGTGATCGCGGCTGTGGGGTTGCAGTACGGGCATGCCGGACGAATATTCGATAAATCCTGACGCGCAGTTGATGCCGCCGGGCGCATCCGCGAAAAAGTTTGGCTGCTCGGTCAGAACGGCCAGTTCGTTCAGAGCGGACTCAATGCGCCCCTTGCTCAGCTTGACGCAGGTTAGATCGCCGCCCGGCGTGGAATAAGGCGCGCCGTCATAAGGGTGCACGACTAGGTGCATCTGGTGATCCGGTATCGCCTCCCAATGGGTTTTTCCGTAGCGCCAGAATTGCCCTTCGGCATGGACGATGGGGCCGTATTGTTCGAGCAAATCCTCCCGAACGCGTCTGGCGATCTCGACATCCGAACCGATGAGAACGCTGCGCGGATTGTAGGCGGTTGCTTCCGCCTGCTGCGTGGCAGCGTTTGCGATCAGGGCACGAATGGCGTCCTCGCCGCTTTCCCGCAGCACATCGTTGAAATCCTTGCCTTCCGGCGGCGACGCAAGCGCCACCTCGTGGCCCCCCGCCTTCAGCCGCGCCACGGCGCGGGCAATCTGGTTGTCGGCCTTGCTGCCGGGAGCGTCGCCGTCACGCGCGACGATGACAGGGGCTTTTTCCGGCACCGGAGCCTTGGCGATATTGCTAATGCCGAGGCAGGCCCATGTCTCCTGTCCCGTCGCCTGCCAGACGGACAGCGCCGTTTCCACGCCTTCGGCCAGAATAAGCGGCGGCGCTCCCGGCATCCGCACAGCGGCTTTCAACGCCCATCCCTCGACCGCCTTGTTGGTGCGCTTGACGATCTCGACGGCAGCCTTTTTGCCGTCCTCGGTGATATAGATTTGCTGCACAGCAAGGACTGCGCCTTTGTCATCCGTTGCCACCACGATCAGAGCGCCGTATTTGCCGAAGGCGCGGGGGCGAAAGCCAAGGCAGGAAGGCAGAGTCCCCGTAATGCCGCGATTGCGCAAGTAGCGCTCAGCGGGCGTGCCGTTGACGACGCTGCATCCGGCAATGATGCTGGCGGCTTTCGCGGCCCGTTCCTCAGGCGTCGGCTCACGGGAAGGCGTCTTGCCGTTCGGATCGGGAACTGGCGGCGGGTCAACAACAGACTCAACGTCAACATCCGCCACTGGACGCGGGATATCCACCTGAGCAGGAGATGGAGGCGATGGAGGCGAAAACGCAACCGGCGCAGCGGGCGGTGTTTCCGCAACCTGCGCGTCAGCATGTCCGGTTACAGGACGGAACTCGGGCAACCCCAGCCACTGCCGTGCCCAGTCCAGAGCCTCGCCGTTCCGCAATCCACGCTCGCGGGTGACAAGCTCCAGCGCCCCGCCGCCCTTGCCATGTTCGTGGTCATACCACGTTCCGGCCTTTTCGCCGTCGATCTCGATGGCGAGGCTTCCTTTCTTGCCATAGCGCCACTGCGCCTTGCTCGACAGCGCGTCGTTCGGTCGCCCCAGCAAATGCACCGCGAGTTCGTCCATGCGCTCCGCAAGCCGCTGGACGATCTCATGCGCGGAAATGTCCGAAGCACTGATGGTATGGGGAGTGGTCACGGATAAAGAACCTCCCGCCAGTCCGCAAATGCATCAAACTGGTACTTGTGCAGTTGCTTCCATGGCAAAGGCAGGAACCTTGTCCGACAGGAATAAGCACGTCCCCTGATCTGGCGCGGATCAAAATCATCCGGCACAGATGATTTCAGGTCATGCTCAAGCGCAGCCACAAGCCTTCGCAGACTGTGACCAGCTTCTTCGGCCCGGCGAACAATCAGTTCATTGGCGTCAGGATCGTCAACAAGCCTTGCGGTTTCGCCAAGGACATCCTTAAACAGATTTCCCAGCGCCATATGACAATCAAGGGCGATATTCGTGCCGCGAAACTTTTCGCTGCGGAATGCGCGATGATCTCTCATGACCGTGCCTCCTGCTGTTCGATCCAAGTGACAAGGCTGCTTTTGCGCGCGCAGAGCACCGATCCCATGCGGAATACAGGCAATCGGCAGGTTTTCGCTCCGGAGGCAAAGTAGTAGACCTTGCGTCGGTGCTCGGCGGAACCGAAGACAAACTCAGCAATTGCGTCCGCGCCGCGCAACAGGTCGTCGGCCAATTTTGGGCAAAGTTCGCCTGTCGCGGAAACGGCCCGCATTTCTTCTCGCATTTTTTGATCTCCTTCTATTTGGCCGCCAGCAGTTCGCTGACGAGGGCTATCCCCGTGAACTCAAGTTGCGTTGATCGTCGGAAGTGATCGGAAACGGATCTGGATGACCTCTTCGAGTAACTAAACTGAAAAGATTCCGCGTGTTCCAGAATAGACAGTGTTGGAGACAGGTTGATGTTGAAAAAGACAAGGGCTTCGTACTCATAGCATGTGAACGAAATGCTGGAATTCCTGAAGCGTTCCCGAAAGTCGTCAGGATTTCTGGCGGCGATCTCGACCAGGGAATGCAGAAGCTGGTGAAGCGTATGTCTGCGATCAAAGATGACCGGAAGGATTCTTCTCAATGCGTTTTTTCGTTGCGCGGGCCGTTCCTCAAGTTCGTCAGAATCGCTGTAAAACACATCCATGCACATGATGCGCTTGATATGCCGTGGCGCATCCTGCGCGATATCATTCGAAAGTGCGCAGGCCAGAAGATTGGCGGCATCCAAGGGCGTCATCCGCGCTGCGCTGGTTCCGCGCCCTGATTGCGAGATATAGCCTCCTTCGCGGGCGAACCGGGCGTACCGCGCCATTGTCACCGGCTCTATGCCCGTCACCTCCGCGATCTTCTCGGTTAATTCCCGAATGTTTGCCATGTGTTCCGACCGTATTCCAAACTTTCCTAAATGCTATCACGACAATTAGCTACCGAACAAGCCCTAAATGAGGTAACGTCTCTTAGAAACTTGCACCCCGTTGCAATGCCTTGAAATGGCGCGGGGCAGAAGGCCACCGGAGCGTTACTGAATATGGCCACCATCCGCAAAAGAGTCCTGCCTTCGGGCCTGATTCGCTGGCAGGTGGACTTTGCCGATGGTATGGGGCAGCGCCGGTCACGCCTGTTCGAGCGGCGCAAGGATGCGGATGCCTTTATCATCCGGGCGCGAGCGCAGGTGCAAAACGGCACCTACCTGCACGACAGCACCAGCCCGACCCTTGGCGAGATAGCCGAGGCATGGCTCGATCATTGCCGTATTCGCCGCGATGCCGGACGGCGCATGGAAAAGGCGACCTGCCGCGATTATGAAGACAAGGTGCGGCTGCACATCAAAGACGCGGTGTACGGCATTGCAAACATCAAACTTTCACAACTGAACCGCAAGACGATCAACGAGTTCCGCGACCGCCTGCTTGCATCCGGACGTTCGGAAGCCATGACGAGGAAAATCCTCGGCGTCCTTCGACTCATCCTGAATCACGCGATGGACAACGGACAGCTTCACTCCAATGCGGCGCAGGGCGTGCGCGTGCTGCGCTCGACCCGCATGGATCATAAAATATCCGCGCCGACCAAGGAAATGGTCAAAACGCTGCTGGACAATTCGACCGGTCGGCTTCGCGCTATGCTGGTCGTCAGCGC
Organism: uncultured Pseudomonadota bacterium; assembly: GCA_903919315.1. GTDB lineage: Bacteria > Pseudomonadota > Alphaproteobacteria > UBA9219 > UBA9219 > CAIXHP01. The sequence goes on from CAIXHP010000037.1 coordinate 7,902, forward strand.
CCTGTGCGGTCTGCGGGCGTCCGAGACGCGAGGGTTGCGCTGGAGGGACATAGATTTTCCGTGCGGATTTATTCATGTGCGCCAGCGCGCTGATTTTTACTGCGAATTGGGCGAACCAAAATCCGCCGCCGGACATCGCGCTGTTCCTGCAGGGCCGCTCGTTCTGAACACGCTACGCCGCTGGAAAGAAGAATGCCCGGCAAGCCAGTACGATCTGGTCTTTCCGGCCAAAAACGGCGAGGTTGCAGATCACAATCATTTTATGCGACGGAAATTTAAGCCGCTGTGCGCCGCGCATGGCATCACGATGCGCTGGCACGACCTGCGGCATTTTGCGGTTTCGCTATGGATCGAACAAGGCTTCAGCATCAAGGAGATCATGACCTTCGCCGGTCACGCATCGGTGCAAATGACGATGGAGCGGTACGGCCATATGTTCCCAACGCCCTGCCATCAGCAGGCCATGGCGCAGGTGGAGCAGCGCCTGTTCGCGTCATGAGCCTTCAGGCCGCGTATTGCTCCGGAGCCTTACCCTTGCTGTTCACGACCAGAGGATATCTGACCTTCGACTCTTTTGCCCTGAAGGCAACCAGTTCGACCGTGAAAAGGTTCTCGTCGCCATAATCGAACAGAAACAGCATCTTTTTGCCCGGCGCATCGAACACGTCATGGATTTTGGTTTTCTTTACGCTTTTGGGTTCTACAGGGCCGTAATTCTCGCAATCGTCCATGTCCGCGAACAGCTCGTAGCGATCCGTGCTGTCATAATGGCGTTTGAGATTGTCGTAATACCCGAACGCATGATCCAGATCCCAGCCGAAGGCGTCGATGATGATCGCTTCCGCCAGAGCATACAGGGACGAGGCTGCGCGGATCTCGATATCGCGCGACACGCTGCGCTTGCCGTCGAAGCAAACACGCAGCACGGCAATTTCTTTCAAAGGGTCTGTTTTCTTCGCGCCCGGCATATTTTTCTCCGAATTTGGAACCAGCGCTGCGATTTTCATATGGCCATACGCAAGGGGCAAGAAAAAAACGTTTGTGCCGAGACTCCTACTTGCGGTTGAGATGCAGCACGAGCGCAGCCTTGAAAAAGGCCTGCGCTTCAGGCAAAAGTTTTTCGAGTGCCAAAACCGTCCCGATGGCCTCGCTCTGTCGGCCACGTTCCATCGTTCCCTGCGCCTGACGCGCAAGTTCGGCGGCCTCGGTAAGGTGCTGGGCCAGCGCGCCAAGATTGGCGGCGATGGCGGTGGAATAAACATTCGGTGTTTTATGGGCAGGCATGGCTGGTCTCCGCTCTTTGTGGTTGTCGACCAGCAATGCTCGGTTCCGCCCGACTATCCAGTTGAATTCATTGGTTTGGAGGCAGGAAACGGGATACGAAAAACAACGCGACACAGGCACACATTCATGCGACACGGATGCAACACGGGATCGCCCCGAAGCCGCTAACAATTTGAAACACAAACACAAATTGTCCTCGCGCATGCGGCCTCATAACCTGAAGGTCATAGGTTCAAATCCTATCCCCGCAACCAAACTTACTTGTCATATCAAAAACTTAGACAGCCCTTTCGGGGCTGTTTTTGTTTATACCTCCCCCACTTTTGATATTTGGAAGCACTGTGGAAGCAAGAGGGAGAAAGTCGCTTCCAATTTCTGACGTTTGGCGCGAATGTTTTTTTTGGTTTTGATCGCCCCCTAATCAGGTTCATAGATCATCCATGTCCGATGAATCTTTCCTCCGCGAAAAGCTGCGCAAGATCGAAGCTCTGTTCGCGGGAGCTGCGACGGTTGGTGAAAAAGCTGCTGCTGGAGCCGCCGCCGAAAGGATCAAGGTGCGGCTACAGGAGACTGGAAAACGTGAACAGACCGAAGAGCTAAAAGTCAGCATCAGCGACCCATGGTCACGGCGTCTGTTCGTAGCACTGTGCCGCCGTTATGATTTGCGCCCCTATCGATATCCCCGCATGCACCGGCAAAGCCTGATCGTAAAGATGCCCCGTTCTTTCTTTGATGAAGTTCTATGGCCGGAATTCAAACAGGTCAACGAAGCATTGACCGAACATCTCGCTTCGATAACCGACAGGATTATTAAGGCCGATGTCTTCAGTGACGTTGGCGAAGCTGAGGAAAAAGTGGAACCGCTTGCTTTGACAGGTACGTGTTGATCAGTGCCTTTTGCGCGGGATTGGGCTGTGCAGTGTTATCGAAAATCATTTATCGGCACTGGACTAGGCCTGTTTCGTGTAGGAATATGGGGGCTCAATGAAGTCGAGAATCACCCCTATGTCACCCAACCGCGCGGCAAGCAAAGAACGCAAAAAAAGCTTTGTTGCGCGATGCATGCTTGCTCTTGTTTTTTTGATCTCTTTGTTCGTCCATGCACCGCAAGCCCAATCTGCCGAAACAACCACCTCTCCACTGGTTGAACTCCCCTCCTTCAAAAGTGAGAACGGGGTGCTAACGGCAACGTTAGTGGCCGGCGAGCAAAAGGTGCAGCTTGGCGCCGTGAGTTTCGATGGCTTGGTTTATAATGGCTCCTATGCCGCGCCGGTCTTTTACGTACATCCAGGCGATGTCATGAAGATCAAGCTTGTCAACAATCTCAAAATTCCGACAAACCTACATTTTCATGGTTTTCATTCTTCCCCGCTCGGCAACGGCGACAATATCCATATCGTTGTCAATCAAGGACAGTCTTTCGATTACGAAATCAAACTGCCCCTTACCCAGCCTCCGGGCGTTTATTGGTATCATGCCCATATTCACGGTATGTCCGAATTACAAATCGGGAGCGGACTTAGTGGTACAGTGGTTGTCGAAGGCATTTAGCAGCAGATGCCGCAATTGGCCAACGTAAAGCAGCAACTGTTTGTTCTGAAAGATCACCAGTTTACCGATGGTAGCGACCCCGAAGTTAAAAATCTTCACAAGCTGGTGCAGTCCATCAATGGCCAGACCTTCTCAACCATGACGATGCATCCAGGGGAAACGCAGCTCTGGCGCTTTACCAATCAAAGCGCCAATTTGATTTTTAACATTGCTTTAAAAGGACATCGGTTTCGCATCATCGAAACCGATGGCGTAGTTACCAATCAAGAAAAACAAGTTGATACGCTGGAATTACTTCCAGCCGGACGGTTGGAGGTGTTGGTGGATGCTGGTGCAGCTGGTACCTACGATCTTGTATCGCCCCATACCATGACAGGCGTGGGTGACAAAATGACTGAGGAACGTGTGTTGGGCCAACTGACTGTCGAAGGAACCCAAGAGTCGACTCTTGCTACGCAAACTGCTTTTCCGGAGAAAGTCGACTGGCGAACGAAGAAAATCGACACCTACAGGACTATTGTCTATTCACAATCATACGATAAAAAAAGCGACGATATGAGTTATTATATCAATGGGCAGATGTTTGACCATAATCGCATAGATACGCGCGTTCCATTAGGCAATATCGAAGAGTGGACGATCAAAAATAATACTGATGACTTTCATTCGTTTCATATTCATCAAATTCATTTTCAGGTAGCAGAAATTAACGGCAAGCCCCAGCCTTTTGATAATTATGTTGACACTGTTCGCATACCAGAACGCGGTGAGGTCAAGCTGATTTTGCCGTTTGTTGATCCACAAATCGTTGGAACCTTCGTATATCACTGTCATGTTTTAGAACATGAGGACAAAGGTATGATGCAACAGATTGAAGTTTACGATCCAAAAGAGTCGCCTATCAGACGATGGTGGCACGATATGTTTTCTTGCTGCTCATCAATGAAATTTAGCGGCGGGTGTTTTGGGTCAAATATCCGAAGACTCTGGTGGAGTCTGACTACAAAACAGATATAAAACTGGTGACGCCCAAATATTATTTTGCTGATGCAGCCAATCTTCTGAGTTTAGCCAGTGCTATATTATCCGGCTCTTGGTAGTTGAGCGTTCCAACCATTTGGCCATTCGAATCCAGCAACAGAATGCTGGCGTTATGGTCGACACTATACTCACCGTGTTCAAGCTGAACTTTTTTGTAATAAACTTGATACTTCTTTGCCATGACAGCCAAATCGCAAGAAGCAGCAACAACACCAAGAATTCGTCCACCAGAGGAACTAAGATAGCTCTTCAGCTGCTCCGGCGTGTCGCGCTCCGGATCGACTGTAACGAATACAACTTTCAGCTTATCGGCATCCTTGCCGAGTTCGTCGAGCCAACGCGATATATCGCCTATGGTTGTCGGGCAGACTTCAGGACAATAGGTGTAACCGAAAAACAATAATGTCGGGCTGCCCAGCAGATTGTGGGCTGTAAACGTACGTCCTTCCGTATCGATGGCGGTGTAGCTGTCCCCGGCTTTGGTCGGCGCAGGACAAGCGTTTGCCACTGCCCAACTTGGCCATACGATGAGATACACGCCCAGAGAAGCAAGGCCTAAAGCCAGCAAGCCCCCAATTAGCAGGAAGATTTTTCGTTGGCGGATCATCACACAACCTTGCAGTCCTTAATGCGACATACCACTGGGCATAGGCTCCATCGCGTTGATGGCCTCGATCTTAACTTCGACATTAATAGAACCGGCTTTTTCAAACCGAAGCGTGAGAGGAAACATGTCACCTTGTTTGATCTGTTGTTTTAGGCCGGTGACCATTAAATGTAGGCCGCCCGGTTGCAGGCTGACTATTTTTCCGGGATCAAGAACTATCGAATCGTGCTCGACCATCTTCATGACGCCGTTGTTCATAAGCATTTCATGAATAGTTACCTGATCAGCAAGTGCTGTCGAAGCCCCCATGAGCTTATCAGGTTCAGTGCCGTTGTTCTTCAACGGAACATAAACAGCAGCTGTTGTTGCTCCCGCCGCTGTTGCCCGCGCCCAAATATGGCCGATGGCGATGTCGCCCTGCTGATAGCTATGAGCTACCGCATCAGAATTGAAGAAGGCAAATGCTGCAAAAAGAACAAGGGCAATATGACTCAATCTCACGGATAATCGGCTTCTCATAGACATCGTTTTGATTGTGGCACGGTCAGTCATGAAATCCTCATTTTGGGTTAAAAGATTGAACTCGCAGTTCTGGCTTGCTCTGAATAGGTGGATTTGGTTGCCCACAAATCGCAGCCGCTTGGCCATAAACCGGATCTTCGAGAATAAAGCTCAGTGGGTCTTTGCCCTTATCTTTTGCCCAACCTTCTATAGCTTGTTGGAGTCCAATAGGCATGCTCGAAAATAGTTTATCTGCGCTGGCATAATGCTCATCAACCGTAAGACGGGCTGTAAAACCAGCAACCAACAATGTGACTGCAAAAGTGACGGCAATACCTGAATTCCTCACCAAAGGCCGAAACCACGGCAATGACGAATTCAGTTTCGTTTGATGAACCAACTTCCCCATATCTTTTACTGCATCGATTGATTGGGACGCGAGGGCAAGTTGGTCGTCAAAAGGGATACTATTCAGGTAATGTTGGACTTTTTGAATCTGCCTCCGTGCCGTCAACAGGATGGCTTCGCCTGCAAAGACGGTTAGCACTGCTGCACCGCCAGCAACCCATGCCGCTGCGCCGCGCACGAACTGGCCCGTTTCCACAGGCATATAATGGGAGAGCGGCAAGGCCGAGTAACCGAGAATTGAGATAGCTGCTGTTTCGATTTGTTCATCGACTGGCTTGTTTCGGCCACTCAATCCCCACCATGTTCCATAGCCGACAACACCAGCAACAGCTCCAGCCCCTATCATCCATTCATGTGGCAGACCTGACAAAGTTAATAGTCCCGGTATGAGTATCTGCGCGCTATTGATCAGGCACGGTATATGGGCGGAAAGTGTGGCCGTACCTTTGGTATCAACACAGGTAGCACACACTTCCGTCGCGGTAGCCAAGGTTGGGCTGGTAAGCGCAGCTTGTATTGGATGCTCTGTAGCATAACCTGCCAGAAACTGATCGAATGCGGCTTGCTCCGACATGCTTATGCCCTTGCAGCCAGTTGACTGGTTAATTGCCGCACCAAAGCCAGATCGCTCGCGGCTGTACGTCTTGGGTCGCCATTGGCAGCGGCAACTTGAAGAGCAATATTCTCAAACGTACCCATAACGCTCGTTGCAAGGTCTCTGCCCATGTAGGTGATTCCGGCACAAAAACTGCGATCACCATGAAAAGTAACCTTGCTGCCAGCTACCGCATCCATTGTGGAACTAGCCTCAACGGGTTTAAGTGTTGGCATCGAGACTGCATAACCCGGTCCGGCCTTATCGCCTTTGTGCATAACAAGAAAAGGGACAACGGCATTTGTGTAATAGTTCAAACGGCCATCCGGATTTTCCATGCAGAAAATCCAGCAGCATTTTGCGACACCATCTATCTTCCAAAATCCTCGGACATTGGCTTCTCCCTCGTTTTTGCCAAAGGGGTAGTCAGCAGTAACGGGCACATAACCCAATTTTTTATCGAGCTGTGCCGCATAAAAGGTATCTGGCGTCATCTGTCCTTTAAGCAAGGCAGCTATATCGGCCATATTTTCCGGTCGCCCCATAAGGCCGGTTCTATTCACCAGAACGGGGGGCAAAACGGGACTTGTTTTCGCTGTTGATGCACTCGACATTTTCTTCTCCTCTACATGATTTGATCTGTTTATGCGGGTTTGTGTTCAGCAGGCGGACATGCGTCACAAATTCGGTTGTCAGGTGGCCGATAATTATCAGCCATGATAGATCCCAAAAAATCATCGACGCTTTCGGCAATGGTCGCTTGGGACACATGACCTTCTGTATTTTTGATTGTGATGACTCCTCCTTCGTTGCCTGATTTTAAAGTTGTTTCAACGGCTTTTGCCTCTGCCGTTTTCAATTCTTGAAAAGCGGTTTCAAGAATTGGTTTCTGTTCAGCAGTAACGTTTGGTGTGGCAATTTTTTCATCAACCGATGGCAACCCATTTTTTGCTGTTTCGGTCGTGGTTACTTCCGCACGAGGGTTTAGTTCATTGGTTTTAGTTGGCAACACCTCAGTTTCACGAACAGATGGATCGACCGTGGTCTCACGTTCCGTTCTATTCCACTGTTCAGGATGAACGGGGAGTTCTCCCGCTGGTGGAGGGGGATGTCCATTATTACCAGCTACCTGTTGAGATCCGTCCTGCAGAATTGCTCCGTTTCCCGGTGCACCACCATTTCCCACTGGCTGATTTCCATCTACGCCAGCATGCACATTGGGATTATCCGGCTTTGCAGCTGTTGGCACACCAGCTGCGTCATTACCGGCAGTTGGTATCGCGGTGTCGCTCTTGGCGAGAGGTGCGCTTGCCACGCCACCAGCAGCGACGGACACACCGTTTTCTACCCCTGTCGATGGGGTTCCGCCGACTTTTTCAGCAAGTGCAGATGGCGTTCTCACCGAGGGCCTGCCTCCCACCGCGCTGGTCAGTGTCGGCGATTGTCCCTCCGAAAAAGACGGTGAAGCCTCATATCCCTTATTGACGAAAGAACCCGAAATTTTTGAGCCGTCTGTGTCAGACGCGGTCGACGGCGCTTGACCGAAATTGCGCGGCTGGTCTGGTTCACCCTTGGAAGGAAAAGATATGACATTGGTGCCTGACGATGGAACCGAAGGAGGCACAAACCGATTGTCGCCAACCGTGCCTGATGCCGCTCCCTTGAAATCGGCTTTGATCACATTCGACGGCGCCTTGCCATTTTCAGCATTTACGAGAGTTGCCGCACGGAGGATATCCGGATGCGTTTTTGCGACGCCATCCATGATCGCGTGAACCGGCGCTTTCGGATCGACAGTAGCCAGGGCTTTGGCGATCTGCTGAATGATGGCAGGCTGTTTGTCTGCCATTTGAGTTAGGACGTTACGAGCAATATCCGGTTGTTTCTCGGCCAAGGAGACAATGAATTTGGCCGTTATCTCCGGTGCAGCGGTCGTGGCCAGCTTGTCGGCGACAAGGGTAGCGGTCTGCGTGGCAAGCTTGCTGTCGGTCATTGCGCCTAGCACAGCTGTTACCGCCATTATCTTTCCGTCTTCGGTCAGGGCAAGCGTTGCAGCCTTAAGAACATCTTGATGCTTGCTTTCAAGTGCATTGACAAACTGCGCCGTCAATTCCGGCTTTTCTGCCACAACATTGAGAACAGCCGCCACCGCCGGTATCTTGCCGTCATCGGCCAGAGAAAGTGTGGCAGTTCTGAGTATCTCTGGATGCGTATCAGCAAGGGACGAAATGATTTTCGCCGTCACTTCCGGATGGCTAACGGTAATTTTGTCAATGATGGCAGCGGCGGTTTGCGACGCCAATTCCGGACTGATTTTCGCCAAAACATCGATTACGCCGGTTGCGGTTTTTGTCGCCAGTTCCGGCCTGTTATCTTTGGCCAGCGCCTCGACGACCTGAGCGACGATTTGCGAGTTTTTGTTTTCGGCAAGGGCTTTGATCGCCCGATTGAAATCGGGCATCAACCCTTTGTCGGCAAGAAAGGCCAAGATGCCGCCGATGGTCGCGGCGGCCTTTGGGTCTTTACTCGCCGCCAGGGCGCCGACGAGATTAGCAACCGTAAGGGGACGCCCCTCTTTTTTCAGGGCGGCAAGAATTGGTGTGCGTAAATTTTCCGGAATCTTGTTCAGAATATCATTAAGAACTTTGACATTTACTTTTAACGTCGCACTTTTCTCGATTTTAGATTCCGTCTTTTGCGAAGGATTTTGCAATCCCTTCTTCTGTTCCTGTTTGTTCTGCAATGAACTTTTGAGTTGTTCCAAATGTTGTTTGTATTGCAGCAAGGAATTCCGAACAGCTAGAGATTTCTCCCCCGTCAATTTTGTTCCATCGATCTCTTTAAGCAGTTTATCGATTTGCTTTATGGTAAGTCGGCTGCTCACTGGTAATTGATTAAGAGAGCGCAACATGTTCTGCGCGGCATTTATATTTTCAGCACCCCAGCCACCTTCGCTGAGCATTTTCATAATTTCGGTGCGCAACTTAAAACGTTGCTCCAGCTCGTTTTTTTCCTGCTGGGTCAAAATTTCAGTCGTTACAGCATTAAAATCCCACCAACCACCATTAGGGGATTCAAAGCGCATAGCTGCGGAGCCGGGAAATGCCGTCATGCTGCATCCCCGCCGATTTCGAGCGTCGACAAAATTTGTTGTGTTAGTTCGTCCTCATTTTTGTATGACATCTGCAAGATGACTTGTTGCGATTCTTTTGTTTCGGCAGTGCGGTGCAAATTTTGTAAAAGCCGTGCGACGAGTTTTCTCAACTCATCTTCATGCCCATCCACTTCCGAGAGGGCAGCAACAAAATCGTTCGCGGCCTTGGCCAGCGTCGTCTCGATACGCAGATCGAGCGTTTCGTATGTGTCGCAGAGCGCCTGCACAGCGCGTTGCAAGTCGGGCGGCAGAGAGTGAACTGGCACCAGCTCGGCTTCAGGCGCGACTTTCCCATGCTCGGCCAAGACCTGATCGTGCTGCTGGAAAATTTCATCTATGGATATATCTTCGTCTCTACCTTCCGGTAGAGCGATGTCTTTCTTTTCTTTTGCCAAGAGGTACGCTCGTCAAAACGGAGTTACAAAACGGCATAAGCTTTCAAGGCATAAGCCTGAAACTATGCGCTGGGCTCAGTTAGGCGAGACGAAGGGGTGGGCCGCGCGGCCACGCCGAGGCTAGAGAAACTGACCGAATAACATCGGTCTTTGGCCGGAATAATAGTTCTCTCCAAAACAGCAATAATGCTAAGGCCAGAATTGCGACGGGCAGCGCTGAACTGTTAATGCCGGCAAAAGGACACAGGGTCGTTATTGTTTTTGAAGTTTTATGGCTGGTCTCATTTTTACCGCTGTCATTAACAGGTTTTTGATGGTCATCAACAAGCATTTCTGCATGGTGATAGCCTGAGCAAATCGTGATTTTGTAAACGCCATGCTGCAGAGCGTCCATGTCCGGCATAAAGCCAACCGGAATCACCACCTTGAACAACAAGGTGAGGCACAGCAGTGTGGCAATAGCTCTATTTTTGATCAAATTCCGCATGGTGAGTGATTCTTACCATAACTAGCAATAAATCAACAGCATCAAGTAAATAGCCGAGAAAAAGCTTTATTTGATGAATCGAGAAAGCGAAAGGCAAAAAAGACTATGGCACCTGCCCACCGCGAACAAACTTCTCATAGGTGTCCATTAGCCCACCATCTTCATCATCAATTTGAGCAAATCTGCTCGGTGGATCATCCGGATAAAGCAACAGAGACACTGTCATCTCACCTCTTTTGCCGAGGATGGTCATCTCGTGAACTTCTTCTTGTCCCGGCCATATGCCCTTTGGGTGAAGGATGCCACTGCGATTATCAACCAGTGGGTCTTGGCGCGCAGCAAGGGACAGCTTAGGCAGCTCTGTCGTTGGGCCGCTGCGTGACCTATAGAAAATTCCCGACAACAAAAGTTCTTTGCTCGACCATGCCCAATCGATATAGCCATCGCGGCCAAAAACGATCATTGCGCGTTTACCGCAGACATCGAGCCATTTAAGAGTTGCCGCGCTGAGAGATACCGCATAACGATCGGCCAGATGGCACATCAGATCCATACTCGGTTTATGGCCTTTAATCTGCGCCCTAAAATCGTCGAGTGGCATCAAAAAAAACGAGGCAAATGTATTGGCTTGGCCCTCGATTTCGCCGCGTTCTTCATCCCAGTCGAGCATAGATCTGGATGAGCATTGCAAACCATCCGGAAAAGCCGCCCGATGAAGCAAATAATGCCCAAATTCGTGCGCCAAGGTGAAATTCTTGCGACCGGAAGACTGAATGTTCTCGTTATAAAAAATGCCCCATTCGTTTTTGCGCTCAGGATGTCTGAACAGCGCGCCTTCAAAATTATTCGATGTTTTAATTCCTTCGAAGGCCGTTATGGGGGCATCTGGAAAGGCGTGCTTGGAGAATTCATGGGCGATATCAACGATATTAATGGGGAAACGCTGCAGCCCATGCGCTGCCGTGAAGGCATTTAACAATTTTGTAAGATGGATCGCCCATTGCTGCGGAGTTTTCGGCAGGTTCATTTTTTCTTACTCCATCGATCAATGGTGTCTTGGATGGTTTTTTGATCTTCTGGGTCTAGCTTCTTGAAGCTACGAAATAGTGCGTTCTTAAGAACTTCATCGCCTGGTTTGGTCGACCCTTCATCTAACAAATAATCCGCTGTTATCCCCAGTGCCGCCGCTACCGTCGTAAGTTTCTCTGCCGAAGGTTTTCGGGTGTCACGGTTTTCAAGTTCCCAAAGGTAGCTTTTGCTGGAGCCGGTGATTTCGGCCAGTTTGTCGAGGGAATACCCCTTGTCTTGTCTGCATTTTCTAAGTTTGTCGCCAAGTCGTGATGTCACGGCTGTTTTCTCCTGCATACTAGGGTGGTCAATAGTTGTTCGACGTACATCGAACTATTATGTGCTTGACAAGAGAATTGCGAAGATGTTCGATATACACCGAACAAAAACGTACTCTATCGAAAAGAAGATTGCAAGCACACACCACAACATCGACACCCCAACAAAACTCCCCCCGTTACATCAGAGGTTCACCAATGAAAGGATAAGGTCAATCATGAGCGCCGCAGTTCACCGCTTCATTCGTTTCGTTCCCGTTCAAAATCTTCAAGATAGCTTCGTTGCCTATGCTCCCCAGATCGCCGCAAACACCGACTGGAAACAGGATGACAAAAAGCTAAGACGATCACTGATAAAATCTGTTGAGTCGGCTACCGATAAAGAGCTGGCAACGATCCTCGCCAATATTGAACGGATCGACGAAATGAGTGATGAGATTGGGCAAGCCGCGCTGCTGTCGGCTATTTCCAACAAGACTCTCTTTTCCAGTTTGCCGGATCCGCACACGCGTGCAGACTGGGCGCTCCGTCATGAACCTGATGCGTTTTTTCGGGCAGAAAGCATTTGTTATGCCGATGGAGGGAGAGACAACCGTCGCATTTATTCTGGTTTTCATATTAAGCCAGGTCTGAAGCCCAACACAGATGAAGTTTCTACTTTTGCCTTTGAGGACGCAATAAGCAAGCTCGTCGGCAATGACCGCAAGGTAAAGCTGGATCGGTTTGAACGTGAAAGAACAGACGCTAAGGGCATAAAAATATCGCTTTGCCACTACACAATCTATTACGAAACGTTGCCCCAAACGACAAAAGTCTTCAATGAAGCGGACAACATTGAGCCTGTTGCCATAAAACCGGCGCGTGAAGCTGCTCTTGTATTTGATTCATCGAGTGGGCTGATCGAGGTTCTTTGCGACATCAAAGAAATTCGCGTGGAGATCGCGCGTGCGTTCGTTTCTTGTATCCTCAAAAGCGAAGATGAAGCCGAAAGCGTAGCCTTGCGCGAGTACGATCTTGATAGGTTGCTTCGTCCTCACGCTTTTTCCAGGGATCCTGAGGATTGCCTTGCAAGTGTAAAGGTGGACTTGCTCCGCATGCGCGATATCGAAGGGAAGAACAATCGAATACAGGTTTCCCTCGCGTCCGACGAAACCCGCAGCTTGTACGATTATTGCCGGGATAGATTTGGCTCCTACGACCCGACTCGCAACGGATCCTACGCCTCTATGGCGTCTATCACTATTCGCAAACAGCCACCGCAGGGACGCAAGCGCGGCAAGACGATACACCTCAAGCTAACCTACCCCAACGGATGCGATCTGAGCGGGCGTCCGGAATCAGAGCGAAACATGCTTGAGAAATACCTTGCTAAGTGGGAACTGGTGCGTGCTGTCTAAAACTTCCAGCCCAAAACTATCACTTGAGGATTTTGATGCGCTGTTGCGGTTTTCTGAAACCGCAACAGCCATTACCGGCATGCCTGAATTGCTGCGCATGTTTCCCTTGAACTGCCAGAAGATTCTTGCATCCGGCGCATTCTCTGAAGAACAGCATGCATTGACGGTAGTCCCGCTGGGCAGCGATCAGGAAAAAGACGTAGAATGGAACGATGACGTCGGGGGTTATGCTTATTTCAGCGCACGCGGGTGGGTAAAGATCGATGCCAATCTTCTTAGGCGATATAGGCTCAATACGCAGTGGGTCGTAGACCAAATTCTACAGGCACTTTCGTGGCCACAGAAAACCGAGCCTTTATTGGATGGGGTGCTCTGGAATTGCGGTCAATCCTATATTGGCAAAAAACGTGTCACTCTTTTTGTAGGTCGGCGCGTTGCGCATCCAGAAGTTTTCACAGATATCCAGAAGAAATTAACCCCGCGTTGCAGATCTGGTGCCCATGTTTTGCTTACAACGTCGCGGCATATAGAGCCACAAATGTCTATCCCTGGCGCGACAATAATTCCCTTGGTCGATGTATTAGACCGACAGCGTAAACATTTTGCGCTGGATGCTGCTCTCGTATCGAGCATTTTGTTCGATCAACGTCCTGACGAAAGCAACAAGGTCGTTCTCTGCAAGGCGAATGGTGGCAAACTCATCATCAACGGACACAGTTTTGAGTTTCGAGGCGACAAGCAGAGACAGGTCGTCCAATACCTCTGCAATAAATACGACGCTGGTGAACTCCCTGTGCGTATTCAGGACATGTTCTCTGATCTTGAATTTGCCGATAACACACGGATGCAAGATTTATTCAAAAAACACCCGGATTGGAAAAAGGCCATTTATGTCTCTCGCGGTAGCTGCGATTTGATCACGGCTTAATTCCCCCCTTCTTCCCCCACATACCCCCCACGTTCTCCCCACCTCAGTTTTGCGAGGCTTTCCTTGTCGTTACGCGACATAGCGAAAGGAAAGCCAGCAAATGGAACGAACCTTCTTAAATCAGAGCGAACTCTCCCAGCGTTGGGGAATTTCGCCACGCACCCTCGAACGTTGGCGCTGGCTGGGCGAAGGCCCCCGTTTTCTAAAACTGGGTGGCCGCGTCGTTTACCGCCTTGAGGACATCGAGGCGTTCGAGGCCGAAAAGCTGCGCAGCAGCACAAGCCAGACAGAACCTCTTGTCCCCGATTATCGCAATGAGCGCGTCGTGGGTACCGTCAACTCCAGTCAAGGAGCTGCCCGATGAAAAAGCCCGACATATCCCAACCAGATCTTGAGTCCGCGTTCCGCATGCCCATCAGGCGCTTGCTGGAGCTGGACGAAGCCCAAATCCACCAGCTGCTGACACAGGCCGATTTTATGGGTCGGTGGCTGCGAGGAGTTCTGCGTCTCAAACCACCAAAGGAAACCACGAAAATGTCCAACGAAAACCTAAATAAGTTACGCAACAGCGGCCCCTACACCAGCTTGCCGGAATGCATCCTCATTCCTCCCATCGGAGATCGCCAGAGCAAAATTATCAAGCCAATAGAATTGGCGACACTCGACGACGTCGCATTTGCCATCATAGCCGTTGAGGCCGAAGTCGATGCGCTCAACAGCCGCTTCTATGCCTTGCGTCGTCTCTACAACGCCGCGCGCGCAAGAGGTGCATTCGGTAGCCAGAACGCCGTTGATGCCGTCGCCAGCGATAAGGGAGGCAACTAATGCCGCTTCCCATTATCAGCGCCGATGAACGGTTGGCAGAAAAACGTGGCGTCAAAGGCTGCATTTTCGGAAAGAGCGGCATCGGCAAAACCTCCTTGCTCTGGACGCTCAACGCCAGCTCGACAATGTTCTTCGATCTTGAGGCTGGCGATCTCGCCATCGAGGGATGGAGCGGTGACACGATCCGTCCGCGTACTTGGCAGGAATGCCGTGACTTCGCAGTCTTCATCGGTGGCCCCAATCCAGCGCTGCGTGACGACCAGCCATATAGCCAGGCACATTTCGACGCCGTCAAGGAACGCTTCGGCGAACCTGCTGCGATTGAAAAATATGAAACTGTGTTCGTTGATAGCATCACCGTTGCCGGGCGCCTCTGCTTCCAGTGGTGCAAAGGCCAGCCGCAGGCATTCAGTGACAAAACGGGCAAGCCCGACACACGCGGCGCTTACGGTCTTCACGGTCAGGAGATGATCGCTTGGCTGACACATCTGCAGCACACGCGCGGCAAGAATATCTGGCTCGTCGGAATTCTCGACGAAAAGATGGACGACTTTAATCGTCGCTTCTTCTCGCCGCAGATTGAAGGCTCGAAAACTGGTCTTGAGCTGCCCGGCATCGTCGATGAGGTCATCACGATGGCTGAACTGAAGGCTGATGACGGAACACCTTACCGCGCTTTCGTCTGCCACACGCTCAATCCGTTCGGCTTTCCGGCCAAAGACCGCTCCGGTCGCCTCGACATGGTCGAGGAACCGCATCTCGGAAGACTCATGGCGAAGATCGCCGGTGCAGCGAAACCCGCACCGGAACGCCTGACCTACACCCGCCCCGAACCAGTCACCACAGCATCAACGCAAGGAGAATAAGCCATGTCCATTTGGAACGATTTCAGCAGTGCCGACGATCAAAAGAGCTTCGATGTAATTCCGAAAGGCACCATTGCCCGTGTACGCATGACGATCAAGCCGGGCGGCTATGACGATCTGCGCGAAGGCTGGGATGGCGGCTATGCCACTCGCAGCGTCACGACTGGTGCCATTTATCTGAACTGCGAGTTTGTGGTTCTGGAAGGCCCTTATGCCCGGCGCAAGGTATGGAGCATGATCGGCCTTTTCAGCTCCAAGGGTGCTGAATACGCCAACATGGGACGCTCCTTCATCAAAGGAATTCTCAATTCAGCGCGCGGGTTTTCATCAAAAGACGAGACGCCGCAGGCTGTCGCTGCACGGCGTATCAACGGCTTTGCTGATCTTGACGGAATAGAATTTGTCGCCCGTATCGACGTCGAGAAAGACCAACGCAACGGCGAAGATCGCAACGTCATCAAAACAGCGATTACCAAGGAGCACAAAAGCTACCCGACCGGCCAAGCGGCCTATACGCCGCCCGCGCCGCAGGCATCGCCACAAACCCAGTCCACCCCGCAACAGGCGCCAGCCAGCAATCTTCCCTCCTGGGCGCGGTGAGGTGAACCATGTTGTTACGACCAAGACAAAAGCAGCTCGTCACGCGATCGGTGGACGCTTTGAACAAACACGGCAACACGCTGGCCGTGGCGCCCACCGGCGCGGGCAAGACGATCATGCTGTCCGCGATCATCGGGGAAATGTTCAAAAGCGACAGCGCAAAGGCTTGTGTGCTAGCGCACCGGGATGAATTGACAGCACAGAACGAGGGTAAGTTTCGGCGGGTCAATCCTACCATCGATACCAGCGTCTATGACGCTTCGGTCAAGTCATGGGACGGTGATGTCACCTTTGCAATGGTGCAGACACTTTCCCGCGAAAGCAACCTTGCGAAAATGCCGCCTGTCGATGTGCTGGTCATTGACGAAGCTCATCACGCCCGCGCCGACAGCTATATGCGGGTCATAGATCGAGCCAAAGCCGTTAATGCCAATCTGAAGCTGCTCGGCATGACGGCCACGCCCAATCGCGGTGACAAAAAAGGACTGCGACCCATCTTTTCCAACGTGGCTGATCAGATCACGGTCAAGGAACTAATCGCATCTGGCCACCTTGTACCCCCACGCACCTTCGTCATGGATGTTGGCGTGCAGGATGAGTTACGGCAGGTCAAAAAGACGGCCAGCGATTACGACATGGGCGCTGTTGCCGCGATCATGAACACGCGCCCCATCAACGACGCTGTCGTCAAGCACTGGAAGGAAAAAGCAGGTGATCGCAATACTGTAGCTTTCTGTTCGACCGTTGCGCATGCCGAGGCTGTTGCCGCCAGCTTTAACGCGGCTGGCGTGCCTGCCGTCATTGTTCATGGCGAAATGTCGGATACCGAGCGCAGCGCGGTACTTACTGAATATACCGAAGGCCGGGCGCAAGTGATCGTCAACGTGGCTGTCCTGACGGAAGGTTGGGATCACCCGCCGACCGCGTGCGTCGTGCTGCTTCGCCCCAGTTCTTACAAATCCACCATGATCCAGATGATCGGGCGCGGTCTGCGCACGATTGATCCAGCCGAATATCCTACTGTGGTGAAAAAAGACTGCGTCGTTCTCGACTTCGGAACATCCACGCTGCTGCATGGCTCGCTGGAGCAAGACGTCAATCTCGATGACCACATGGGCGAAGGTGAAGGGCTGACCAAGGATTGTCCGGAATGTGGCGCCGAAGTTCCTGCCGCCGTCAAGGAATGCCCTTTGTGCGGTTATGAATGGGAACAGCAAGCGGCGCATGGCGCAGTGGCTTCAGGCAACTTCGTTATGTCGGAGATTGACCTTTTGAAACGGTCAAGTTTTCTCTGGGTCGATCTACAAGGCAACGACAAATACTATCTTGCTACCGGCTTCAACGCTTGGGGCGGTGTGTTTCTCAAAGACGGCGCATGGCACGCGATTGGTGGCATCAAGAGCCAGCAGCCGAAACATCTGGCAGTGGGCGAACGCATCGTTTGCTTTGCCGCTGCTGATGATTGGCTCAACCTCTATGAGAGTGACGAGACAGCGCACAAAACGCGCTCGTGGATTCATCAGCCTGCTACCGCAAAGCAGCTTCAATATCTTCCCGGCCACCGTAACGACTACAACCTGACGCGCTACAAGGCTTCGGCGTTGCTCACGGCGCAGTTCAATCGCGACGGCATCAACCGCGCCATGAGCGCTGTCGGCGGTGCCGCATGATCGACAAGCAGCCCCATGAAGAAGTGGCGCTTGCCGCCGTGTTGCCCCTGCTGGGCGAGTGCGTCGCCGAGATCGGTATCGACAAACCTCTTTCCGCCTACAGCCGCGCCGAAATTCTGACGCTCGTCGAAGTGGTCGTCACCGCCTATCAAGCAGCACTTTTACGCCTTCAGCCACAGGAAGGATGTCCGTTTTGATGTTGGATTTTAATCATCGCACAACCATTGCAGACAAAATCAACCAGTTTATTGATGCGGGGATTGTTTCGGAGCGCGTGAAGCAAGAGAAGCGTAATTATCTCGGTGCATCGCGCCTTGGCGTAGCCTGTGATCGCGCCTTGCAATACGAATATGTCGACGCCGCTAAAGATGAGGAAAAGGACTTTAATGGAAGGATATTGCGCATCTTTGCCATTGGCCATGTGCTTGAAGATCTGGCTGCGGCATGGCTGCGCGCTGGCGGCTTTGATCTCTTCACGACGCGACGCAACGATCCTCAGGGCGGACAGTTTGGTTTTTCAGTCGCGCGAGGACGATTACAAGGCCATGTCGATGGCATCATCAATGCCGCGCCAGCTGAACTAAATTTGCGTTTTCCGATGCTATGGGAATGTAAATCGCTGAAAGCCTCATCGTGGAAAGATACCGTGAAGCGCGGTGTCGCCGCATCCAAGCCAATTTATGCGGCACAGATCGCCACTTACCAGGCTTATATGGAAAGCCAGATACCGGGTCTGTCTGCAAACGCGGCGCTGTTCACCGCTATCAATAAGGATACCGCCGAGCTTCATCACGAGCTTGTGCCGTTTGATAGCGCTTTAGCACAGCGCATGAGCGATCGAGCAGTCAAGGTCATTACCGTATCCGAGGCTGGCGAACTTCTGCCGCGCATCACGAACGATCCGGAGCATTTCGAATGCAATTTCTGCGCATGGCGGGAACGTTGCTGGAGTGCCAACCATGCAGCTTGATTACAATAATGCCAAGAACCAGCCGATACCCAAGACTCCGCAAGAATTGTCCGCCGAACGTGACAAGCTGCGCATTGCGCTACTGTGCAGGCTGGAAGATGTTCTCTTTCACCTGTTCCCTGCCGGGTATGTGGACAGACGGAAGTTCTATATCGGGAATATTCGTGGTGATCACGGCGAAAGCCTGGACGTAACGCTGGACGGCGCCGAGGCAGGATTATGGAGCGATTTTGCCACAGGTGAAGGTGGCGACATATTTGATCTTTGGGCAGCTGCGCGCGGCTGGGATACGCGGCGTGACTTCCCAAAACTGATCGCTGAGATAACGGAATGGCTTGGGCAGGCGCCGGAACCAGCGCCAAGACCAAATGCTCCGCCAAAAACGCCGCCCATGGACGATCTCGGCCCCCATACTGGTAAATGGGATTATCGGGACGCCCAAGGCAACCTGATCGCTTGCGTTTATCGCTACGATACGCCGAAGGGAAAAGAGTTTCGGCCTCTGGATGTCAAAGCCCGCAAACGCAAAGCGCCGGATCCGCGCCCTCTTTACAACCAGCCTGGCATAGCATCGGCTTCATGCGTCGTTCTAGTCGAAGGCGAAAAATGCGCTGACGCTCTGATTGCGCAGAAGATTTGCGCGACAACGGCGATGAACGGCGCGAACGCTCCCGTTGAAAAGACAGACTGGTCGCCATTGCAAGGAAAGCAAATCGTCATCTGGCCAGATAATGATGCGCCCGGGGCGGCCTATGCGTCGCGCGTAAAAGACTACTTAAGCGGCTTTGGTTTTACCGTAGCCGTTGTCGAAATTCCATCCGGCAAAAAGGAAGGTTGGGATGCTGCCGATGCTGTGGATGAGGGATATGATTTTATTCCGATTTTGAAAGCGGCGTTTAGAGGATTGCGGAGCGATCAAGCTACAACTCCAGCAAGTCCGATGCCGATCCCCCATCACAGTTTGCGGGAAATGCTGGCGGACACAAGTCCAATGCCGCTGGACGTTATCGCGCCACGCGTGCTGACGCCATGCGGATTTTTGGTGTTTGGTGGCGCTCCCAAGGTCGGTAAAAGCGATTTTGTCCTTTCATGGCTCATGCACATGGCTGCAGGCGTCGAGTTTCTCGGCATGCGCCCGCCGCGTCCTTTGCGCGTATTTATCCTTCAGGCAGAAATCCAATATCATTATCTACGAGAACGATTAAACCAGCTGCACATCGATCCCTACATCCGGCAGGCTGCGCTCGACAATCTGGTCATGACGCCCCAGCTAAGGATGTTACTCAACGAGGAAGGCGTTGAGCGAGTTACGGCAGCGATCCACGAGCGTTTCCCGGACGCAAAACCAGACATCATCGTCGTCGATCCCTTGCGCAACGTTTTTGACGGCGGTTCGCCCGACGCGCATGAAAATGACAACAACGCCATGCTGTTTTTTCTGCAAAAGCGCGTTGACGCACTTCGGGATGCTGTCAATCCCAATGCAGGGATCATTCTCGTCCACCACACCAGCAAGACGCAAAAGAAAGCGCTTGAGGAAGATCCGTTCCGCGCGCTGAGCGGCGCCGGAAGTTTGCGTGGTTATTACACGACCGGGATGCTGCTTTATCGTCCCGACGAATCCCGCAGCGAACGCAATCTTTACTTCGAACTGCGCAACGGCGAAAGCATTCCCTTCAAGGTCGTCGATAAGAAAGACGGCCAGTGGATTGAGATCGACCGATCAAAACAACGCATTGTTCGGCAGGATTATAGCGAGAAACAGGATGCCGAGCGGCGGCGTAAACATGATGTGATCCTGCAAATCATCTTTGATGAGGCGATGCAGGGCCGCGTTTATACCGCCTCGCAATTTGCAGAAGTGTTTGAGAACAAGAGCGGCCTCGGCGGCGATCGAACGATCCGTAACCGCCTCTCGGTTTTAGCGTCGAAAAGCTACGTTCGATATTTTCAGAATGCGAATGACTACGGCTTACCAAAAGCTGCGCGCACGAAGTTCGGCTACCTCTGCGTCGAAGATATGGATTTGCAGACGCTCGACGGCCTGAAGCGCGTTTTCCCAACCCATTACAAATGCCCCAGCGACGGTGTCCCGCTGCGCGTTGAGACCCCCCAAGACTGGAACTATCACGACGATGGAGACGAGCCATGACGCATGTACTTTCCAGTTGGAAACACGTTTTCCATCTGCCAACTGCTTTCCAACAAGAATGCGGGAACATCAACAAGTTAGGCGTAAATCCAGTTGGAAATTTCCATCTGCGATTTCCAACTTGCCAACTGCCGAAAATCTTTTTGGGTTCAACGGCTTCGTCGAAATTAACTCTTGGTACGGTAAACACCTCTCCCTACGGGAGAGAGAGCCTTCCTCCAGAAGGCTCTCCTTCCAAGGTAGGGATTGTCCACCATCACCATTCCTGCGCCGTCATCCTCGCGCTTGATCTCGGCACCCATACCGGATGGGCATTGCGTCAGCGTGACAGCACGATCATCAGCGGCACGCAGCATTTTACGCCGAGCCGCTTTGAGGGTGGCGGTATGCGCTTCCTTCGCTTCAAGCACTGGCTGACAGAAACAAAACAGGCTGCGGAAACAATTGACGGTTTGTTCTTCGAAGAAGTTCGGAGACATGCTGGTGTTGATGCAGCTCATGCTTACGGCGGGTTCCTCGCACATCTAACGGCCTGGTGCGAACATCACAGCATTCCGTATCGCGGCGTGCCTGTCGCCACCATCAAAAAACATGCCACCGGCAAGGGCAATGCCGACAAGGATGCCGTGATCGCGGCGATCCGGAACAAAGGCTTTTCCCCCTCCGACGATAATGAAGCCGATGCGTTGGCGCTTCTCGATTGGGCGCTGCGTCACGGAGGTGTCGCATGAGAGGCATGTCATGGACACCACGCGGTTTTGGCGGTGAGCGTCCAGATCCTGAAATCGTCAAGCGCAAGGGCTGGAGCAGTCAGGGAATCCTTGTGGTCAAAGAGGACGATCAGCGCCTGTCATGGCCGGAGCGCGAACTGATCCGGCAGCTTGGTGAAAAACTATACGGCAAACGTCAATCCCAAGGAGAACAAAATGACTGAAATACGCTGGACACCATCCTTGGTCGAAGAACGCTTGGCCGAAGCAGCTGCTGTATTGAAGCGTCTGCCTGAGGTAAAGGTGCGGGGATATTTCAATCTATGGCCAAGGGTCGTTTATGACTTCGGCGACCTCGTCAATCAGGAACAACCAAAATTGAATCGCCCGGCACCAAGCCCAGCTGCCATTAGTCGAATGGAACATACGATTGGCTGGACAATAGGTCTCGATCCTGTCGATGCTAAAATCATATGGCTCCGCGCCGACGGCGAGCGGTGGAAGCACATCTGCGGCGTTGTGGGGCTTGCTCGCGCTGCCGTTCATGAGCATTGGCTCTACGCCTTATGTGTGATCGCGTGGCGCTTGAACAACAAGCCTGTTCCCGAAAGCTGGTCGCGTCGTCGCTTCCTCGCTCTGGAGCGTGACAGCACAGAGCATTTGTGCGCGTCAGATAAAAAAGTGTCTGGCAGACATTTTTGAGGCAGACAAAATTCGTCTTTTTGGGGTAAATTCTGGTCATGCTCAGGCGAGGCGCGTGTTATACAAATGCCCCTGAACGGAAAGCAAAATGAAACGGCAAATTGAAGTCGGACAAACATTCCGGCGTGGTGGCGCACGCGGAAAATTATGGAAGGTCGATGAAATTCTTATCTGGCCTCAAGGCCCACACGCGCGCCTTCGTCGTGTCGATGATCCTACGACGACGCATCTTGTCGCCGTTGATTCCATTTCCGACAATGGATACGACACCATCGATCAAGAATGAGCATCGGGGTTTTTAATTGAATGACATGGCTGTATCTACCGCCGGATGCATTGATGCAACCGACGGCGGGCGAAGCATGTTCGGCCTCTCCCTCTGCGCAGGCGTCGGTGGCCTCGACCTCGGCGTTCACATCGCTATCCCCGGCTATCGAACTGTGGGTTACGTCGAGCGGGATGCCTACGCTGCGGCTACTCTCGTGGCGCGGATGGCAGACGAAGGATTGGGTCAGGCTCCTATCTGGGACGACGTTAGCACCTTCGACGGCAAAGCATGGCGTTGCGCAGTGGATATCATCCATGGCGGTTATCCGTGCCAGCCGTTTAGCGTGGCGGGACGAAAGCTCGGAGACAAAGACCCGCGCCATCTCTGGCCGCACATTGCTCGCATCGTTGACGAAGTCAGACCACCACTTTGTTTCTTCGAAAATGTCGGCGGGCATCTACGATTGGGGTTCGAACAAGTCCACGATGACCTTCGACGAATGGGTTACTGCGTTAAGGCTGGCCTGTTTACAGCGGAAGAAGTTGGTGCTTCGCACAAACGCGAAAGGCTTTTCATTCTGGCCTACCGCGACAGCGACAGACTCGCTGGTCACGCACGCACGACCGCCGGAAAAGATGATCCGCAAGGACGGGCGCAACGTCCTGCGCACGCCGTCACTCGCCGAGACAGTGATGCAGCCGAAAGATTTTCCATACACGAAACAGGATCTGGATCTGGCGCAACAAAATCTCGATTACAGGACAGCGAAAATCCACTGGCCGACGCCACGCGCACGCGAACCGGGCAGCACAAGTTCGGATCACGGCATCAGCCTGAACGAGGCCAGCAAGGTCTGGCCGACCCCACGGGCATGCACGGGGAAACGATCCAGCGGCGGGAACCGGACAGAGATGATCAATTCCTGGGCGACGCCGATGGCGAGGGATTGGAAGGACGGAGTTCTGATTTCGAACAAGACAGAGACGCGCAGCAACCTTTCCCGCCAAGCCCCTCGGACAAATCTGGGTGGGAGCGCTACCTTAAACGCGCCCCGAACCTTGAACCCTCTGTTTGTGGAGGCTCTGATGGGCTGGCCAATCGGGTGGACAGATTGCGGCTCTGCGGTAACGGGGTTGTCCCGCTGGTGGCTGCTTATGCGTTCCGAACTCTCGCGGCTGCTGCAATCTTTAACGAATGATCAAATCGATCTCTTCGCTACTGAATAAAGCCATATGATTGCTCACTTATTCAGTGGCTAATCCCGCTGAATGAAGCGTTCATGCTAGCGAAAGGAACCCATCATGAGCAAACCAAAGACAAACAAAACGAAAAAGCCACCAGTTCCCAAGGCGAAGACAACGCTGAAAAAAGCCAAGTGTGTCGAGGACGGCAAGCCCCCTGAAGAGCAAAACGTTCCGAAACCGGCCAAGGAAAGCAAGCTGGATCTGGTGGTCAAAATGCTGCGTCGTCCGGAAGGCGCGACGGTCGACGACCTGGTCGTCGCAACTGGCTGGCAAAAACATACCGTGCGTGCATGCATCTCGCATGCGCTGGCCAAGAAACGTGGTTACCAAATCGTTTCCGACAAGCCACAGGGCGGCAAGCGCGTTTATAAGATTGCTGAAGCTGCGCCGAGCGATCATTGATGATCGCACCGACTTCGTTCTTAGCAAGAAAACAATCGCTTATATCGTTGATAATCAACGGAATAAGAGTGTTCATGGTGTCATCAAAACGATGGAGGACGCCATGAAAAACACCGACAAAGCAAGCGTTACCAGGACAGTCATTGCCGCGAACCTTGAAGGTTTGGTTCAACGCCTGAGCGAAATGGCGCAGTTGGCGAAAGAAGCCAGCGAAGCCATGGAGCAAGGCAAACAAAACCAAGCCATCGGTACGGTGCTTTCCTTCGAGAACCAAATTCCCGAAGTCGAAGCCTTGTTCAAGACCGCGATCCTAATGCATCGCAATTCGGTGTGAGGGTGTGGCCATGACCGACGTCGACAAAATCATCGCCGACATTGCCAGCAAACAGCTGCGGATCGAAACGCTGGAAACGCGCAACTCGGACAGCCTCGACTTTCACGATGTCAGCGTGTGGGGCTTGCGCACGGCCTTGCTGTGCGCCTTTGAAGCCGGACGCAAGGCGGCACGCGCCAAGCCAAGGGTCATTGAGACCGGCAAGAAAGACACGAGCTACCGCGCCACCATCGAGGCCAGCTACCAAGACCTCGTTGAGGTTTGGGGTGAGCCAGCCAAAGGCGACGGCTACAAAACCGAAGCTGAGTGGGTCATCCGTCCAACCGGCAAGTCGGTCATCACGATTTACAATTACAAAAGCAGCCGCTCCTATGCCGACAAGAATCCTGAGATCAAGGATTTGCGGGAGTGGCATGTTGGGGGCCACAGCGCCGATGTCGTTGATCGGCTGCTACGAATGATGAATGGCTGCGCCAAACTGATCCACCGAGCCGACTAAACCTGCCATGCCATGGAAGCCGCCGATTCACCACCCACACGGTTGGAGGCCGGCGAAGCGTGAGCGCCGTGATCGTATTGACCGATCTTACGGCACGCAGGCGTGGCGCAAGCTCGCGGCTGCGGTCGTCGCCCGCGACAACGGCATCTGCCATGTCTGCGGTCAGCCTGGCGCCGACACGGCGCACCACCTGATCGAGAAGCGGCACGGCGGCACCGACGATCCGGTCAACCTGGCTGCAGTACATCGCGGTTGTCACAACAAAATTCACGGGCGCGCGCGCCACTGACCGGGGGGCGGTTTAAAACTGGCCACCTTTCGATGATGCGACCGGTTTTGGGTTTTACGCATCCGTGGCCAAAATGCAGAGGGGGGGGTACCGTGGAAGAAAATGTCAAGCCGCGTGACTTAGCGGTTGAATATCGTCCGCTCGATAGCCTTATTGGTTACGCGCGAAATGCCAGAACCCATTCTGACGAACAGATTGCCGAGATAGCCAGTAGCATCCGTGAATTCGGATGGACAAATCCTATCCTTGTTGACGGCGACAACGGCGTAATCGCCGGGCATGGCCGCATCCTTGCCGCCCGCAAACTGGGGCTGGATAAGGTGCCGGTGATCGAATTGGCACACCTGACATCGACGCAGAAACGTGCCTACATTCTGGCAGACAATAAATTGGCATTGAACGCCGGATGGGATAGCGAACTGCTCGCCATCGAATTGAAAGACCTGCAGGAAGCCGGATACGACCTTGGCTTGACGGGTTTTCATGCGGATGAACTCACAAGCCTGATAGACGATGAGGCCGGTGGCCTCACCGACGAAGACGCGGTGCCGGAGGCTCCGGTCGATCCTGTCACCAAGCCGGGCGATGTTTATGTCCTTGGCAACCATCGTTTGCTCTGTGGCGACAGCACTGTCCTTGCCAATGTTGAAAAGGTTCTCGACGGCGCGCTGGCGGACATGGTGTTCACGGATCCGCCCTACAACGTGAACTATGCCAACACGGCCAAGGACAAGATGCGCGGCAAAAATCGCGCAATTCTGAATGACGACCTCGGCGAAGGCTTTGAAAAGTTTCTCTACGATGCTTGCGTCAATATGCTGACCGTCTGCAAAGGTGCAATCTATGTCTGCATGTCGTCGAGCGAATTGCACACACTGCAGAAGGCTTTCGTCGAGGCGGGCGGCAAATGGTCGACCTTCGTCATCTGGGCAAAGAACACTTTTACGCTCGGTCGTGCCGACTACCAAAGACAATACGAACCTATTCTCTACGGCTGGAAGCAAGGCATCGATCACTTCTGGTGTGGCGCGCGCAATCAGGGCGACGTGTGGTTTGTCAACAAGCCACGGGTCAATGATCTGCATCCGACCATGAAGCCGGTCGAGCTAGTGGAACGCGCCGTCCAGAACAGCAGCAAAAGCCGTGACATCGTTCTGGACTGCTTCGGTGGCTCCGGCACGACCATGATTGCCTGCGAGAAAAGCGGACGGCAAGCGCGGCTGATTGAACTTGATCCCAAATACTGCGACGTGATCGTCAAGCGCTGGGAAGAGTTTACC
>CAIXHP010000038.1 GCA_903919315.1 uncultured Pseudomonadota bacterium
CGTATTAATCTGCTGGGCATGTGCGACGGCGTTCTTCTTCATGTGACCTATACCGAGCGGGGCCATCGAACCCGCGTGATTTCGGCCAGAAGGGCAGAAAAACATGAAAGCGAATACTACTACCGCGAAAATGCGTTCTGACGGCACCGTTGTTGAAGTGCTGGAGGACGGCAGCGAGCGCCCGTTTGCGGCAACGCCGATGCGCCCCATGACGGCGGAGGAGATTGAGGCGGCAGCCGTGGCCGATCCCGACGCGCGACCCATGGCCGAAGACGAATTGCGAACGGCGCGGCGCATTCCCCGAATAAAAACGTTGCGTCGCGCCTTGTGTCTCACGCAAGAAGAATTTGCCGCGCGTTACCATGTGCCGCTTGGGACGTTGCGCGATTGGGAGCAAGGCCGCACCGAACCGGATCAACCGGCGCGAGCCTACTTAACCGTGATTGCCCGCGATCCTGACGGAGTGCGCCGCGCCTTGCAGCGCTCGCCCGTCTAAACTACGCCCCAGCTTCACGCTACCCCTGCAACGCCCTGTAAAGCGTCCGCCGCGACACGCCCAGCGATTGCGCCACGGTGTCGTGCGGTTCCCCCTGCCCTAGCAGCGCCCTTGCATGGGCAACCTGCTGCGGGGATAGCAGGGGCTTGCGGCCCATCTTCACCCCACGGGCGACCGCCGCCGAGCGGCCCGCCTTCGTCCGTTCCTGAATCAAGGAGCGTTCCAGTTCCGCCAGTATCCCGACCATTTGCCACATGGCGCGGCCCGTGGGTGTCGTGGTGTCGAGGGCTTCCGTCAGCGACCGGAAGGCCACGCCCCGCGCCTTGAGATCGTCCAAGAGGCCGATCAGGTCACGCAGCGACCGGCCCAGCCGGTCGAGCTTCCAGACCGTGAGCGTGTCGCCCTCCCCCAGCGCCTTGAGGCATCGGGTCAGCTCAGGCCGCCTTACATGCGCCCCGGTAGCGGTGTCGGTGAAGACGCGGACGCACCCCGCCACCTTGAGGGCGGCAAGCTGCAAGTCCGGGTTCTGGTCGCCGGTCGAAACCCGCGCGTAGCCTATATCCATATCCCCATTGTGTCCCTGATTTATGGCACAGGCAAGCCGTTGATTTATCGGGGGCGGAAAGGTGTGTCAAAACTCTTGATTTATGGCACAGGGGGCTTGCCATTGTTTTGATGGATTTTTGCATAGGAGTGATCTATAAATAACAAACATTGCTAAAGTTCGTTATTTGCAGCCGAAGCGGAGGAAGCAAGGCCATGAACATTTCATTGACCCCTCACCTTGAAAAACTGGTGCAAGGCAAGGTCGAGAGCGGCCTTTACAATTCGGCAAGCGAAGTCATGCGGGAAGCGTTGCGCCTTTTGGAAGAACGCGACCAACTGCGCGAGCTGCGGCTTGAGGAATTACGGCGCGAAATTCAAAAAGGAATAGACAGCGGCCCGGCAACGCCTTTGGATATTGAGCAGATCAAGGCGCGTGGCCGCCAGCGGCTTGCCGCGCAGCAAAGGGAAGGATGAATGGCCGATGCCGCGTGTATCGAAGCGACCCGAAGCCGAAAACGACCTTGAAGAAATTTGGTGGTATATCGCGCAGGACAGCCCGCAAAACGCGGACAGATTTCTTGATCGCATAGAAGAAAGATGTTTGGCGCTGTCCGATTTCCCGCAAATCGGAACAAGCCGGAACGACCTTAAACCCGGCTTGCGCAGCCAGCCCGTGGGGAATTACCTGATCTTCTATTTCCCGCTTGATGGCGGCATTGATATTGTCCGCGTTCTGCATGGATCGCGGGATATTGAAAGCTTGATGTAATCAAGGGTGCGGATCGCCGCCGCCGGGGATGCCGCGAGGGCGGCCCGGCGCGGCCTATGGCGCGACTCTGGCCCCGTGCCGCCGTGGGACTGGCGGCACCGTTGAACGGGGGCGGCTTCTTTCTCACGGAGCGCCCCGCTTTGCGCTTGCCCCGAATCGCGGCTGTGTGTATAACACGCAGTCACCCGGTTATATTGTGCGAATGTGGCAAGGGCATGAAAAAACTTGCGATTGTTTCTCAGAAAGGCGGAAGCGGCAAAACCACGTTGGCCGTTCACCTCGCCGTGTGTGCGTTCCTGCGCGGCCTTCGTGTGGCGTTGATCGACATTGACCCACAAGGCAGCGCCTACGACTGGAACGAAAGTCGCCCAGACGACGACAAGCTGGCCGGGGTTAAATCAACAGCCGCCGCGCTGGCCGCCAATCTGCACAAAGCCGCCGCCGCCGATATTGATCTAGCCATTATCGACACATCGCCCCACGCCAATGCAGAGGCAGCGATAGCCGCACAACTTGCCGATTTTGTATTAATCCCTTGCCGCCCTGCCCGGTTTGACCTCAAAGCCGTTGCTCCCACCGTTGCGACCGTTCAGCAGACTCGCACTCCTTTTGCCATTGTCCTGAATGCCGCGCCGCATGGATTCAGGATTGCCGCCGAAGCGCGAACCGCCCTTATGAACAACTCCGGGGTTGCCGTGCTTGCCGAGGTTGTCCACCAGTACGCGGCCCTAGCTCATGCCGTCATAGATGGCCGCAGCGTTCACGAGTACGAACCGGACGGCAAGGCCGCCGACGAAATCGACGCGCTATATAACAATATAACCCGGTTACTTGGTTTTTCCGAAAACGGCAAAACCCGTAGAGCAGAAACGAGGGTCACAGCATGAGCAAAATGACACCGCAGACCAAACAGAACCGCGCCAAGCTCTCGTCAATTTTTGACGACACGAAACCGAACGCCACGGCCACAGAATCGCCGACCGGGCGCGTTGACCGCCCCGAACGCGCGGGACAGACGGCGATGCCGTTTTGGGTTCCCATCGCGGCAAAGAGGCAGCTTAGGGTCATGGCCGCCGAGGGCGACACGACCCAGCAAGCCTTGATGAGAGAGGCGCTTAATCTGCTTTTTACGAAGCGTGGCAAGCCGCCAATAGCATAACACCAAGTAACCGGGTTATATTGTTATACAAGGAAAGGCGCAGGGTATGAGCGCACAAGAACCCTTATCGAAGGAACTGGCCGAAACGATAGAACGACTAGGCCAGTCAATTGCAGCAAAGAAAGAAAACGAACCGCCGCCGTCCCTCGCAATTCTGCAATTTCCTTTGCCGTTTGACGAAGATACCCGCGCCGTTTCAAATTCCCTTGCCCGTGGTTCCTTGTTTGCCGCCGTGAAAGATCGGCAGTATTTCAAGCAATATGTGATTGTCGGGGAAGTGGGCGGGGTAAAGGTTGAATTTGCCGGAGAGCAGCTAAACCAAGACGACCACGACACGCTCTTACAGCTTGTCGCAATGGCAAACCATAAGACCTATGGCGCGGATGTCTGCCAAGCAGTAAATGCCGTTTTGCGTGGCGTTGGCCGCACGACCCACCAAGAGCAACGTCGACAACTATTCGATCAGGTTAGCCGCTTGGTCAGGGGCACGGTCAGATTAACAACGCCGAATATTCGGTATGAGGGACACTTGCTCGACGACGCAAGCACCCCACTAGATCAAGCGACGTTGCCGCAGTTCAGGCGACATTTAGCCTATAGGCTCAACCCAAAATTCGCGCGGCTTTATGCTGATTCCGCTTATACGCTGTTCGATTTGCAGGAGCGCATTAAGCTTAAAGGCCGGGGCAGTGAACTTGCCAAGTGGCTGCATCTTTGGATTATCGGGAACGCCACACAGTACCCGCACAAGGTGGAAACAATCAGGCAGTTATGCGGCAGCAAGGATAAAACCCTAAGATCATTTCGGCAGAAGCTACGCCAAGCCCTCGACTTGCTCAAGACAGCCGGAGTTATCACCGCGTGGCAGATCGACCCGACGAGCGACCTAGTGACCATCGAGCGCATGCCGAGTCTTAGCCAGCAAAAGCACGTCACCAGAAAGGCCAACCAGAAGCCTACAAATTAGCGCGGCTTTTGGGGTAGGTCAGCGCGGCTTTTGGGCTACGCTTGCGCGGCTTTTGGGCTACGCTTGCGCGGCTTTTGGGCTACGCTTGCGCGGCTTTTGGGCTACGCTTGCGACGTGAAATAAGTAGATAACAAATTGTAAAAAAAAGACTTTTAGATTTTGAGAATTTCCCTAAATCTTCTTAAATCATTTTAAATCTTAGGCGTACACGGGTCAGCGCAAACCTTCGCCTGTGGATAACTTGAGAAGCAGCACGGACAAAGCCCTACCCTTTCGAGACGGTGAAACGGTCACCCATTGAAGCGATGAACGGAGTTCGCCTAACGGCTCACAACCTCTTTGACTCTTGCCGAAAACACCGGCTGAGGTGCAAAAACTGCTTGGTAGTGGCAGAAAAGAAAATCGGGCAGTAGGAAAAGAAGATGGGGCAAGACGCTGAGCTTGAGGGGTTCAAGGCGACGCTGAATCTGGGGGAGGTGGCAGCGTCCTACGGCTACGCGCTCGACCGGCGGGAGTCGAGCCGGTCGAGTCTGGTCATGCGTCACGTGGACGGCGACAAGATCGTGATTGCCACGGGGCAAGATGGGCACGGGGTATTTTTCAGCGTGAAGACGGACGCCAGCGGCAGCGTCATTGACTTCGTGATGCACCGCCAAGGCGGCAGTCTTGGTTACGCCCGCAAGACTCTTCGCGCTTATGCCCCATCGTTCACCCAGCTCCCCACCATCCCGAAACCCCGCCCCATTCCCCACGACCGCGCCGCCCTCGTGGCGCAGTGGCACCGCTTCGCGCCCTACGCAGGCGACTATCTCGAAGGCCGGGGCCTGACCGCGGCGACGGTGAGCGCCGCCGCCGAGCGGCTCCGGCGCGACGAGCGCGGAAACGTCCTGTTTCGTCACGACGACCGCGACGGGTTGACGGGCTGGGAAGTCAAAAACGAAGGGTTCACCGGCTTTGCCCGCGGCGGACGCAAAGCCCTGTTCGCCGTCCGCGTGGACGCGCCGCCGCCGGACGATCCGCCGCGCGTCGTGGTGGCCGAAAGCGCCATCGACGCCTTGAGCTATCACCAGCAGCATCCCGCGCCGGGTTTGCTGTTGTCCTTCGGGGGCGGGTTGTCGCCTGAACAGGAGGCGCTTTTAGGCCACGTTCTGACCCGTTACCCCGCCGCCGTGATCGCGTTGGCGACCGACAACGACGCCCAGGGCGACGCCTACGCCGCGACCCTTACCGCGATCCGCCCGGACGCGGTACGCGCCCGCCCGCCCTTCGGCAAGGACTGGAACGACGCGATCAATCCTCGCGCACGCCTCGCCCCCGCGTGTCTTGCCATCTAACGCCCGCAGGACGCGCAAGGCAGGGGTTCCGCGACACCCGCCGCTGGGGGTAGCAGCCGGAAACCCTCAAAGCCTCTCAGCGGGCCGTTTTGTGGGCTTGGCGTGCGCCGCGTAACGTAATGTGGACCCGAAGGTGGGGCGCTTTTAATCTGGACACCCGCCGCCATTTATGCCATATCTAGTATAAATGAGCGAGCCGCCACACGATAAACCGCTGTTCTGGATTGGGAGCAGTTTGGACGACCTGAAGGACTGTCCCGACGAGGTTCAGGACGTTATCGGGTATGCGCTCCATTGGGCGCAACGCGGCGGGAAAGCGCCCGACGCGAAGCCGCTGAAAGGATTCGGTAGCGCCGGAGTGCTGGAGGTTGTGGACGACTTTGACGGCAACACCTATCGCGCCGTTTACACTGTGCGGTTTGCCAAGGCCGTTTACGCGCTGCACGTATTCCAGAAAAAAGCCCGCAAAGGGATAGCGACGCCAAAGCAGGACATCGAGCTTGTCAAAGCGAGGCTAAAACGAGCAGAGAGCCATTATGCGGAATGGGCCGCCGAAACAGAGGGGGGAACACCATGAGCAAAAAACACGACGAAGAAATACCCGTCCGGCCTAGCAGCGGCAATCTTTTTGCCGATCTTGGGCGGCTTGATGCCGATGAAGCCCTCGTGCGTGTCCGGTTGGCGCAGCAGATTGCCGACATCATCGAACGGCAAACGTTGAACCAAACGGAAGCCGCCGCCCTCATGGGCATCGACCAGCCGAAGGTTTCCGCCTTGGTGCGTGGGCGTCTGTCCGGCTTTTCGACGGATCGTTTGCTTCGGTGCCTGATGCTTCTTGGTCAGGACGTGGATATTGTTGTCAGGGACAAGCCCAGCAACCACCCCAAGGCGCACATCAGCGTAGTTGTTGCCGCTCACAATGGCCAAGGTTGCGCCGTTCGTTCTCCCACGCTCGACTAAAAAAACAACCGTGTTTTTTCCTGTCCGGTTTTTTGGTTCGTTGTCATTGCGCTCCTCTCTCCGCGAACGGCTCAAGAGGCTAAAGGAGGTTTTGAAATGACCCACGATGACAACGAACTGGTGCGCGGCAGCGGCAACGTTTACCGCGATTTCGGACACCCTAACGCAGGGCTAGAGCAGGCTCGCGCCATCACCGCCGCGAAGATTATCAACATCCTCGACGAACGCCAGCTTTCGACCCGCGACGCCGAAAAACTGACGGGCGTTTCGCACACCGAGTTTTCGCGTATCCGAAACACGCAGCTACGCCGTTTCACGCTCGACCGGATGATTTCCATTCTCGGCAAACTTGACGAGGACGTTGAGGTGAGCGTGACCTTCCGCCCTCGCCAGATTAGCGCCGAAACGCCGCATCCTTTGTAACGCCTTGGCGTTCGTTTTGGCCTAGTCCTCGCTTCCTTTGGTGTCGGCTGTCTGGCCCTGATCGTGCCCCGTGGTTGGTCTTAGAGAAGGTCGGCGATTAGCGCCCGATCCGCATCTTTCGTGACGGCGGCCCGGAGAGCGCCCCGGAGCGCCTCGGCGAAGGCGGGTTGCTGTTGCGCGTGAGCGAGGACAGCCGCGCCGACGATAATTTTGCGGCGGGTGTCGAGGCGGCGGTTTTCCGTCTTCGCCTTGTTCTCGATTCGGGCGATGTCCGCTTTGATGGCGGCTTCGCGTTGCCGGAGCGCGGCGAGCCGTTCCTCAGCGGTCTTTTTGGGTTTACTGGTCTTCGCTTCGGCCATCGTGACACCTCGTTAGAACACCGATCTTCTTTCCCTACTGCCCCGTGCGCCGGATCGTATCAAAAGCCGCGAGCGCAGCGAGCTTTTTTCTTGCACCGAGCCGCCCGAATCATCTTAGAATCAGAGCCAGCAAGTCAGGAGAGAAGCAGTCCCGAAGAGAAACGAAGGGCGCACTTATGCAAACTGCGTTTGCGTGCTGCCCGTCCAGACGGGCAAGAAGACGGGCCATCCGGCCCGCAGAGAAATCACCGACCCGCGCCGCCGCATTCGTCTTCGCGGCCCTCTAGCGCGGACACGTTCAGCAGCAGGTTTGAAGGCATGTCCGCTTGCGGCTATCACTTCTCGGCGAAGCCCATCAGCCGCAGCGCCGGACAAAGCGCGGTCGCGTCCGCCTCGTACCGGACGGGCGAAGCGCTCCACGACAACCGGCTGAACAAGACCTTCGATTACACCCGCAAGCAAGGCGTGGAGTTCGTCTATCACGCCGCGCCCAAGAACGCGCCAGACTGGGCGCAGGAGATCGGCGCAGCTTGGAACATGCTCGAACAGGCAGAGACGAAACAGAACGCCAACCTTGCGCTGGACTACAGCGGCGCCTTTCCGCACCAGCTCAACGCGCAGCAGCGGGAATATGTTCTCAAGGACTTCGTGCGCGAGGAGTTCACGCGCAAGGGCTTTATGGCCACGGCGGTCATTCATTCGCCCAGCAAGCAGGGCGACGCGCGGAACCATCACGCGCACATCATGTTTTCTTACCGAGCGCTGGGCGAGAACGGATTCGCCAAGAACAAAGACCGCCGCTTTTCCAGCTTCGACAGCCGCGCGGAAACGCTCGACCACCTCAAGGAGCGTTGGGCCGAGCTGGGAGCGCGACAGCTTGAGCGGGCCGGGTTCAAGGTGGAGGCGGAGCGTTGGCGGCACGGGCACAGGACCCTTCCTGAGCAGCGAGACGCCGCGCTGGCGCGGGGCGATATAGACTATGCGCGGCAGTGCAACGGCGAAGCGACCAAACACCTAGGGCCATTGGCAACCGTGATCGAACGCGACGGCAGAGAGTCCTACGCCGGGAACGAGAACCGCGAGATCGACGCGCGGAACCGCGAGCGGGGCGAGCTTCCCGCCCTTGCCGTCGAGCTGCGGGGGGTGGAGGGGGAGATTGCCGACTTGCAACCGGCCCCGCCCCGTTTGGCCGACCGCTTCATGAGCGCCGCCGGAAAAGTTAAGGATTTTGTGTTGCCGCCGCCCCCGCCCCCGCGCACCGGCAGCCCGGAACACACGGCCTCGACGGCGGAAGAGCGGCAGGAGTATGCGCGGCAGTGTAACCGCGAGGCGCTCAGTCATCTGCCCCACCTTTGGCCCTTGGTCAACGATATCGAACTCAGCAGGCTTCCGGCACAACCCGACGCTCCGAAACAAGCCGACGATCCGAGCAAGGTGGAGGCGGAGCTTGCCGCCCTCGAACGAGCCTTGACCTTGCAGCCGACCGAAGCGCTGCCGCCGCCGCTCGACAGCAGCGTGGAGGCGTTCCTTGCCCGGCAGGCGGCGGAGCGGAGCAAGCCCGGATTCGCCACGCGCGAAGCGCCCAGCGCCGCCGCAGCGGTCGCCTTGGAGAAGAACGTCGCGAAGGGCTTCAAGACAGCGGCGACCGCCACGGGCCGGGCGGCGGGCGCGGTGGTGAACGTGGCCGACCGCTTCATGAGCGCCGCGGCGGATTTTCTGGTGGGGGCGGTGCCGTCGCTCCCGCGCACCGGCAGCGCGAGGCCGGATTTGGAGACAGCGGCAGGGCGGCAGGAGTATATCCAGCAGAAACGCGCCGAGGAGGCGCGAACGGCAGCGCTCGACCGGCTGCGGGAAACCCACATCGCGGGGCGGATCATGGACACCGGCGAGCTGGCGCACCTCAACCCCGCCGACCTGCAAAGCGTCAAGGACAGAGGCGAGGCCGCCTTGCTCGACTTGATCCGCATGCGGGAGAGAGAGCTAGAGCGCAAGCGAAGTCGAGGCGGACGGGAACGGTAACAGGCAACCGAGCGGCCCGCGCCGGAAGCCGAAGCAAGAAGGGGCAGCAAGGCGGACGACTTCCTCGCGCCCGTTTCCTCAAAGGTCAGGCGTTCCGGCAGGTTGGCCGCCGGTTGACCCAGCCCGCGCCGCGCCTTGGCCCCTCGTGGGGGCCGCCCGCCTTGCGGGGAGTATTCCTGCCGCCGATCCGGTACAGCGTCACCCGCCGCCCGACGCGCAAGCCGCGCGTGATCCGAAGGCCCAAGCGCATCCGGTCAGCCGTAGCGCTTGCCGCCGTGCCGGTGAGGCCGACGACAGGCGGGAGGGTAACGGTCAGCGTCGAGGCGCTTTACAAGATGGCCCTCGCAGCTTTGACCGCCGGACTCGAAGACGAGGCCAGCGCGTTATTTACCGCCGCCAAGAACGCCGCCGACGCGGACGAACGCGCCGCGCATGTGCGGCCCTATGGACAAGGAGAGCCAAGGCTATGAATCCCCATTACCAACCGCCCGCCTTGAGCGCCGCCGCGAAGCTGCGCCGCATGAGCAAGACGGCGCAAGCGCTGCGCCAAGCGACCCGCGCCGCCAGTCAGAAGGCCGCCGACAATGCGGAAACGGTCTTGAACCGTGACCAGCAAACCGACGATCACGAATGACAACGGCACCGGATACAACCGGAGCGCGTTTTTTATTTCCCCGCAGGGCCGGACTTCTTTATAACGAGTCGCGCAAAGGAGTGTACAACCATGCGCCCGACGACCTCGTTTCTCTGTGCCGCTGTTGTGTTGCTAGGACTTGCGCCTTGCGCGGTCATGGCGCAATCGCGCGACGCCCTTCCGCAGGAGGGCACGGCCTTTTCGCAAGAGCTTCCCGCTGCGCTTCCTTTCATTCAACTGAAATTGAACAGCGAAAGCCCCGCGCCCTGCGACGCCGCCCATGAGGGCACGATAGCTTTGCATGTGGGCGGGGCGATTTGCGTTTGTGGCACGGGCGGCAATGTGGGCGTGCCTCCTTTTTGGCACTATGAAATGACCGGGCGGGAATGCTGGCCCTCGCGCCAACCATGAAATGGTTCCCGCGCCACGCCTTAACCGTTCTCGTCGCGTTCGCGGTGTTGCCGTTCGTTATGGCGCATCCGGTACGGGCGCAGCAGATTCGCACCACCGGCACAGCTTGCACCGGGCCTGATTTCTCTTCTTGGGAGCAGTCAAGCCTGTGCCCCAGCGGCAGCAGCACATGGCAACGCCCGGCCTATCAGTTAGGCGCATCGACCAGTCAGACCTGCAACGCGGGTCTATCGGGCATGCTGCAATGGACGGGCACAGCGGCTTCGCCGAACAACACGTTTGAATATTGCAACGGCACGAGCTGGATCGCGTTGGGCGGCAGCACCACCCCCGCCGCCATCACCTTCACCAACCAAACGAACGTCAGCACAGCGCAAACCGCGACCAGCAACGCGGTGGCGCTGTCCGGCACCGGCCCATGGACGGCGACTTGTGGCACCGGCTGTACATCCATTGCCCGCAACGGGGTGTGGGGCGGAATCTCGATGAGCGGCTTTGTCAACGGCGACACGATTGCCATTCGCCAGCTCGCGAGTGCCGGGCTTGGCGCCGCGACGACGGCCAGCGTGACCGTCGGCAGCACGACCTCTGGGACATGGACGGTCACGACTACCAACGGCTGTCAGGTGGGCATCACCGTCGGGCAAGCCTGCCCGGACGGTACGATCTACGCCGGATTTTCGCCCGACGGCACCGTGCCGATGTACACGACCCAATGCGACGCGGGCCAGTATTGGAACGGTTCGGCCTGTACGGTCTGCGCTTCGGGCCTGTGGTCAGGCTCGGGCAGCACATGCAGCACAACCTACAGCTCGCGCACCGATGGCCTCGTGACGTGGAATAACGGCACCGGCAATTGGACCGACACCGGCTACACATCCGCTGTCACCGGCAAGGACAACACGGCGGGGCTGGCCGTCTTGGCGGACGCCGGAAGCACCTACAAGGCCGCGAGCTATTGCGAGAATCTTACGGCCTACGGCAACAGCGATTGGTATTTGCCCGCGAAGAATGAGCTAAACATTCTTTATACCAACGCGGCGGCCATCGGCCACTTCGATGTGACGGATGGCAGCACCGTTGTCAGCGGCGGCTACCCCGGACTCTACTGGTCTTCCTCTGAGGGCAGCAACAATAATGCGTGGTATCAGAGGTTCAGTGACGGCAACCAGACCAACACCTTCAAGAACGTTTTCTTGTCGGTCAGGTGTGCCCGGAGATGAAACATTTAATCATTTAACTATTTTCTTTCTTGAGTTCCCGCGCAGCGGGGCGCGGGAAATTTTTCAGGAAACAGGGTAAGGCATGGCGCAATACAAGCATCTTCCGATTTACAAGGGAACCTATGACCTGCTTTTGCGGATTATGATTGCAACCAAGGATTTTCCACGCGAGTACAAATACACGTTGGGGCAAAAGCTCAAGGACGAAGTGATTGACCTCGTGCTTTATATCTATCGCGCCAACAGCACCGAAGACCGCGCCCCCTACATCGCCGCCATTCTGGAGCGGCTTCAGCTTATCGAAGTCATGCTGCGCCTGTCCCATGATTTGCGCGTTCTGTCGCGGGGCCATTACGCGGGATTGGCCGAAATGACCGACAGCCTTGCGCGTCAGGCGCAAGGCTGGCAAAAGAGTTTGGGGAGGAAGAAGCCGGAACAGGTCGGAGCCACGGCTTGACTTGGGGTGCGCATTCATCTCGGATAGCGGCGGTTGGCCCTTTAGGACCCACCAAAGTTGAGGCGAAGGAGTCGCTGAAGTCGCCTTTTGCGAACATTCGCGGCGGGCGTTCATGAGTTCGCTATCTAACTCTACTGGTCTTCCTCTGAGAACAACAACAATAATGCGTGGAATCAGAGGTTCAGTGACGGCAACCAGAACAACAACAACAAGAACAATTTCTTGTCGGTCAGGTGTGCCCGGTGATGAGACTTCCTCCCCACCCCCTGCCGCCCCACCGCCTGCCGCGTTGACGCTCGAAGCCGTCTTTGACGCCTATTTCGATTGCCGCCGCCACAAAAGAAACGCGCCGTCCCAATTGGATTTCGAGGTCAACCTTGAACGAAACCTTGTCGCGTTATGGCGCGAGCTACGGGACGAAACTTATACAATCGGCCCTAGCATCGCGTTCGTGGTGACGCATCCG
The DNA here is from genome assembly GCA_903919315.1 of uncultured Pseudomonadota bacterium. GTDB lineage: Bacteria > Pseudomonadota > Alphaproteobacteria > UBA9219 > UBA9219 > CAIXHP01. The sequence goes on from CAIXHP010000038.1 coordinate 12,224, forward strand.
AAGGTTAGGGAAGTATGGGCCGCCAGCTTTCGCGACCGGATCGTGCATCACCTGATTTACAACGCGATCAAGGATCGCTTCTATGCCCGGTTTATCCGGGACACCTACGCGTGCATTCCGGGGCGCGGGCTTCATGACGCTTGCCGCCGCGTGTCCGGCTTTGCGCGTTCCGTCACCCGTAACGGGAACCGTCCCGCCTTCGTTTTGAAAGCGGACGTGAGTAATTTTTTCACCAGCATTAATCAGAACACGCTTATCGAAATAGTCGAGAAGCGCGTTTCCGAAAACTGGATGCGGGGCCTTATCCGGCAAGTCGTGTTCCACAATCCACGCCCTACGGCCATCCTGCAATCGTCGCAAGCGTTGTTTGACCGGGTGCCGAGGCACAAAAGCCTGATGCAGGCTCCGAAAGGTCTTGGGCTCCCGATTGGAAACCTCACCAGTCAATTCTTCTCGAATTTGTATCTGAACGAACTCGATCAATATGCGAAACACGCGCTTAAGGCGAACTATTACGGGCGCTATATGGACGACATCGTTGTTTTCGCGGAAAGCGCCCATGCGCTCAACGAAAAATATGATTCCATGGACGCCCTTTTGCGCGGGAAGCTGGGTTTGCGCTTTCATCCCAACAAAAAAAGCATTCGCCCCGTGCATCAAGGCTTCGCGTTTGTCGGTTTTATCATCAAGCCGGGCCGGACCTACCTACGGCAAAGCACCATTGCCAGCGCCAAAGGAAAAATCAGGAAATGGGAACACAAGGGCGGGCCGGTGGATGAAAAAGCGCTGTCCTCGCTTGGCGGCTCGCTCAACAGCTATCTTGGCATGCTGCGGCAGGTGAATGGTTTCCGCGCCCGTCGCGCCTTGTGTCTGCGCGTGGCTAGTTTGTTCATCTATCCCGACCCTGAGTTTACGAAGCTGGTTGTGCCTAGAACGATGATCAAGAAAAATGGAAAGGGCGCGGGATGCGCTATGGCAGGAGCAGGACGCAGCGGGAGTTCTTGAGGATCGCGGAGCAAGAGCCGGTGGCCTATGTCCACCCGGCCCGCTTTCAGGCGGGGGGCACGGCTTGCGTGGTCACGCCGGAAAGGCTGGGGCGGTTCCTGCTGCGCCTGTCCCGCGTCCTAAGCTTTGACGACTACGACCGCCTCACCCGCGCCATCTACGTCGCCCACCTGCGCCAACCAACCAAGCCGCTTTGGCCGGGGCCGCCCGCCGCTCGCGACGTGCCGAAGTCTCCAGACTGAGACGCGTGTCACATCGCGGATCGGGGAGATGAAGCAGGTTGCGGGGCGGTACAACACCCGCGAGCGACCGAGGGGGCGAGAAGCGGGCAATAATGGCAGCAAACTCAATCTTGTTCTTGGGTAAAATGTGGGAGCAATGCGTACATGCCACCCGTGACAGCCACGAAGTTATTTTTTATTGTTTTCGCCGCTGTGCTTCTTGGGAATCTAGCCACTCTGGGAATTGAGCATGTTTCCAAAGGAATTGGACATGGGTCAATAGCGGGGCCAACGAAAACAGTTGCGGATTTCCTCAAAGGACTGGAGCAACCCGAAAAGGGCAACATAGGCGTGTCGTTCAAGAACAAGGCGAGCAACTGGCTAAGTTGCTCGATTCTCGATAAGGGCGATTATGTGAATTTCCTCAGGCTTGCCGGTAACGAGGAAAAACATTTCGATAACTTTATTGCGGGATCGAAAGCGCGTTGCAGCATACAAATCGACAACAAAGCAAGCACCATGCTCAGCTATTTCGAAGTCACCGCTGCGGGTGATTATGTGTTTTCGCTGGATAAGGTGCCATGCTCCAGTTGCACGGGCCAAGATTGGCGATGGGCAACGGTGTTCGTTGATCCGCAGGGTCGATCCGATTACACGCATTTCCAATAGTCAACAACGCGCACAGCGTGCTGTTCTTTCTGCCGCCCTATGGGGACGACTATTCCTCGTCATGGGCGATCAGCGCCGCCGCGTCCCGCGTTCCGTGCGCTACATGGAGGACGATGATTTCGGAATCCGTGAAGCGGTAATAAAAGGCGTAGTCGCGGAAGAACTGAACGCGCAGACCGGGAGAGAGGTTGTCCCGGCGGGGGCCGAGTTCTGGGTAAGTCAGGAGGGGGGTAAAGCGTTCGTGCAGATTGCGCACAAACAGGGTGGCCGCCGCCGGGTTGTCGGCGGCGATAAAGGCCCAAATGTCAGCGAGTTCGTTTTCGGCTTGTTCGGTTACTCGGAGGGTGCGCGTCCTGCTGATCGCTCTTCTCCCTTCCTGATAATCCTGTCGGGGTCGAAAGCGCGTGTCCGATCCGCCGCGATGTCGGCATCCCCCTGCCGGATATTGGCCCGCAGGGCTTCCAGCTCTTGATACCTGATCGTGCGCTTGGTCTGCCACTCGCGCAGGGCGTCGCGGACGACCTCGCTTGTGGACGCATAGTCGCCTTCCGAAATCGCGCCGCGCACGGTTTCAATCATTTCGAGAGTTAGAGTAATCGTTACACGTTCCATGATTAAGGATTATCATACTTAATCACACTTTCCTAGCGAAAAAGGCGCTTCGCCTGAAACCGTCCTGCCCGTCGCCTTTCCCCGCTTCTATCTCTGATAATGTCCTTTATCACTCAGTGAAAACACGGTAAAAGCGCGTTCGCGCACGAACTTGTTGCGGCTTTCTTTAACTTGACAAAACTACTGGTAATCAGTACAATTATGCAGGATGATGTTTTCGAGTGGGACGATGCCAAAGCCGCCATGAACTGGCGTGACCGTGGCGTAGCGTTTCATCACGCGGTTAAGGCGTTTCTTGATCACTTCGCGGTTGAATGGATCGACGACCGCGAGAATTACGAGGAAGAGCGTATTAATCTGCTGGGCATGTGCGACGGCGTTCTTCTTCATGTGACCTATACCGAGCGGGGCCATCGAACCCGCGTGATTTCGGCCAGAAGGGCAGAAAAACATGAAAGCGAATACTACTACCGCGAAAATGCGTTCTGA
>CAIXHP010000039.1 GCA_903919315.1 uncultured Pseudomonadota bacterium
CCCCGTGACATCTGGCAACCGAACTGCCTCAACACGCTCTATGACGGACTTTGCACGATGGTGAAGTCTGCCAATGGCGCGTCCGGCACAGTCGGTACCAGCCCGACACTGACATTCATCCCATGGTCGGGATCGGCAACGAATACCTACGATCAAGGCACGATCACGTTTGAAAGCGGCCCTAATGTCGGCGTGTCGCGCACGGTACGACAATCGACGATATCAGGTCTGACTCTGTCGCGTCCCCTCGATTATCTGCCAGCGGTGGGCGACAGCTTCGTCGTTTACAAGGGTTGCGACAAGACGATGGCGACCTGCCAGAGCCGTTTCAGCAATCTCGCCAATTTTCGCGGTTTTCCCTTCGTGCCGCCGCCCGAACTGTCGATGTACTGAGGTTACTGGTTTTCGCCTTTCCAGGGATCGCCCGGTAGAAGAGCAATCAGGCGTGTGGAAACATCATGTGCCGCTTTTTCCATCTGCCAAGCGTAACCCGATGCCAGTAAAGGGGTGATGTCGGCGGTAAATTGCGGTGACGCCAGTTTGGCGGTCAGGTTTTTCTCGAACAAAGCGCGGGTGATACGATTGCCCTCGCGTTCCACATATTCCGAGAAAGCGGAAATGATGCGCGCCGGATCGACTGCAGGGTTTTCAAGGGCAACAGCAAGATCAAACAGATCGCGCCCTTTGCGGCGCTGATACAACGCGCGCAATTTTGTGCCGAGCAGTTCGTCGAGTTCATAGGTCGTGATCGCGGCGGTTCCCGAATGCCAGCGTGAAGAGACGACAAAGGGTATTTGGGTATATCCGAACACCGAGAAATGCTCGCGGGAATTGATCTCGATCTTAAGGCGCAGATTGAGCGGCGGCATGTCTTCCGAGGCGAAGCGGTAATTGAGGGTGACGCGCCCTTCGTTCTGTTTCCAGGTCGGGCTGCCGAGCCAGTGATCAAGTTTTTCCCGCAAGGCTTCCAGAACAGGGCCGATTGGCTCAGCCGTGACTTGCACGAGATCGATATCCTCCGAATATCTGGCCGCAGGTTTGATGTGCATTTTGTAAAGCGCGGTGCCGCCGCGAAAGGCCAGAGACTTGCTGAGCAATGGATGCGTGAAGATATCAACCAACGCGCGGCTGATGACCAAATCCTGCTCGACCTGCGAGTCCTGAATCCATGGCGCCGAAGCGCGCCATTCGGTGATGTAATCGCGTGGGATCATAGGTCTTCAACCTCGATTTCGGTGTTAAGGGCAAGACGCCAGTTTTTGTCGATGGCCATTCCTTCAACGGGAGCACCCGGCAAGAGCGGCGTTACATCTTTTGTGGTTTCGTGCACATATTTTTTAAGCGCATCCGTTTTGTCTCCGGCGCCAATACGCTCGAGCAGATATCCCAAACGCTGCGCCCATGGCAGCGGAACCGTCGAGGCGAGCGCAGCGAGCTGATCCGGTCTTATCCGCTCGGCAAGTTCCGTGAGAACGGTCGCGACCTGATCAAGACCGCCCGCATGGTGGGCGTAGCCCACGAGATCGAAGGCGGTCGCTTCGACGGTTGAAACAAGAACAGTGCCGCGCGGGGTGTTAAAATTTTGCGTCGGAATTTCCGCAATGCGCTTGCGCACGAAAAAGGCGACGCGCACCGAGCCGCAAATGATGGGACGACGCGCTTTGGAAACAAGAACCTGAAATTCCTGCGGACGATGATGCGCCGCGCCGTGATACTGGGCGGCGGACAGAAGCCCCACATAATAAGGTGCCTTCAGCTCCTGCATAAGCGCGGGAACAAACTGATCGGCTGGCAAGCAGCCGAGCTTTTTGTATTCCGGCGGCAGGATTACGTGAAAGCCACGCACGGGGCTGGCTACAAGCCCCTGTTTGACCAAGCGACCGAGGGACAGTTGAGAGGCAACGGGCGACCGCCCCAAAGCCGCGCGCATAGCGTCGGTGGTGAAGTGGTACATGCCTCTCGCAGCCAGATCGGCCACATAATCTTTGGCCTTAAGCATGGAAATCTCCGAAATCGTTATCCGAACATATCACATAACGATGGTTATTGCAAACGTATTCGAGCAATGAGGGCTGAGAAATGGGCCAAAACATCAATATCCAGCGCGCCGCCGTGGTCGCGGAAGCACGGCGCTGGCTTGGCACGCCTTATCATCATCAGGCCGATGTGCTGGGAGCCGGTGTCGATTGCGGGATGCTGCTGGTGCGCGTTTATGTCGACACCGGCGTGGTGCCGCCTTTTGATCCACGACCTTATTCCGTTCAATGGCATCTGCACCGCGACGATGAACGCTATCTTGGCGCGATGATGGCCTGTTCGGGGGAAGTGGAAGCCCCAGAACTCGGCGACATGGCTGTATGGAAGATTGGGCGCTCCTATGCCCATGGAGCCATCGTCGTCGGCTGGCCGCTGGTTATTCATGCCTATCAGCCGGAAGGCATGGTCGTGGAATCCGATGTCTCGCTTCCAAGCCCGCTCTCGGAAAACAAGAACCGCCGTTTCTTTAGTCCTTGGAGGCATTGATGGGATGGCTCTTTGGCGGCGGTAAAAAGGCGAAACCAGAATTCACCGACATTGCCATCAACACGTCCATCGCCACCTTGCCGGTGCCGATGATCTGGGGACGCGCGGCTGGCGGCATCAATTTGCTCTGGTACGGCAATTTTCGGGCGATTGCCCAGAAACAAAGCGGTGGCAAAGGCGGTGGTGCTGGTTGCTTCGCCCCCGAAACGAGGATTTCGACGCCGCATTGCAAGCGATACATCGAAGATTTGCGTCCCGGCGATCCCGTCTGGTGCGTCGATCCCGAAACAGGACTGAAAGTCGAAGGCCGCATCAAGCTGTTCCACAAGCACGATGTCGCCAACGAAAGCCACGACCGCATGCTGCGCATCCGCCACGAGCGCGGCGATCTTCATGTCACCGAAAACCATTATCTCTGGAAGGACGGCACCGACAAAATCGAGGCCAAGGACTGGAAGGTCGGCGACAAACTGGTGTTCGAGGATATCGGCGCGGTCACGATTGAGGACATCGCATCCTCACCCGATATCGCTTTCACCTACAATCTCACTATCGAGCCTCATCACAATTATTTCGCCGACGGCGTGCTGGTTCACAATGGCGGAGGCAGCAAGACCGGCAGCTATGATTATCAGACGGGCTGCATTTTCGGCATCTGCGGTGGCCCCATCAACGGCTTCGGCAATATCTGGAAAGGCAAAGACCAGTATGGAAGCCCTGGTGCTTTGGGACTGACTGCCTATCTCGGATCATCATCACAAACAGCTTGGGGCTGGCTCGTTTCGTATAATTCGGCGCAGGCGCTTAACTATCGCTATATCGCCTATCTCTGTTCTGCCAATTTCGACCTCGGCTCAAACGATGCGCTGCCGCAGTTGAAAGTCGAGACTTTCGGCGGCTTTTATAATACCGGTATCAATGGCCGCGGCGACGCTGACATTCCGCTGGTGGCGCAGGATTATCTGACCGGACTGCATGGCGTCGGCCTGCCGTCGTCATCCATCGATAATGAATCGTGGTTCTCCGGCTCCAACGCCACAACAACCGGCGATAGTTCATGGCAGACCTATTGCCGCGCGGTGGGGTTGGATTTCTCGCCGAGCCTGGACTCGGTCGAAAAAGCCAATGACGTTCTGGCGCGGTGGTTTGAAATTACCAACACCGCTGCCGTCTGGTCGGGATCGGTGCTGAAGGCCATTCCTTATGGCGACACGTCCGTCACCGGCAACGGCTATGTGTTCGTGCCGAACGTCACGCCGGTTTATGACCTGTCAGATAAGGATTTCTTGCGTCCGGACAATGCTGATCCGGTGCAACTGATCCGCTCCGATCCAAACGACGCCTATAACTGCTATCGGATGGAGTTTCTCGACAACACCGTCCTTTACAACGCCAATATCGCCGAAGCCCGCGACCAGGCCAGCATCGAGGCGTTCGGGTTGCGCGTGGCCAGCCAGATTTCCGCGCACGAGTTCACGCAAAGTGCGGTGGCGAATATTGCCGTCGGGCTGATTTGTCGGCGCGCGGTCAATATCCGCAACACCTACACTTTCCGGCTTTCGTGGGAGTATTTCCTGCTGGAGCCGATGGATCTGGTGACGCTGACCGACCCTGGCATGGGCATGACGCAGGTCGCCGTGCGCATCACCTCGATTGAAGAGGATGATCAAGGTCTTTTGACCGTTGTCGCCGAGGAATTCCCGTCGGGTACCGCCGCCGCCACCCAATATCCGACGCAAACCAACAGCAGCAATCTGACGATCAATCCCGCGCTGGTTCCAGCCTCCGTGAACACGCCGGTAATCTTCGAGCCGAACGCGACCCTTACAGGAGGCGTGGCGCAAGTCTGGATTGCGGCATCGGGCGGCACGGCTGGCGTGGCCGATCCCAATTGGGGCGGCTGCAATGTCTGGCTTTCCGCTGACGGCACCAATTATTCGATGGTCGGCACGATTGAGGGGCCAGCGCGCATGGGCGTGTTGTCGGCGGCCCTGGCGTCTTTTACCGGCACCAACCCCGACACGTCGCACACGCTTGCGGTTAATCTCAACGAAAGCAGCGGCACATTATCTTCGGGAACCTCCGCCGACGCTTCCAATTACCGGACGCTTTGCTATTGCGACGGCGAATTGCTGTCCTACCAAACGGCGACGCTGACGGGAACCGGCCTTTATAACCTGACCATCCTTTATCGCGGCCTCTACGGAACAACGGCTGCCGCCCATGCCTCTGGTGCGCAGTTTGTTCGGCTTGACGGCTCCGTCTTTCAGTACGATCTGCCGCAAGCCTATGTCGGCGTGCCGATTACGGTAAAGCTACAGAGCTTCAATATCTGGGGCGGTGGTTTGCAGGA
>CAIXHP010000040.1 GCA_903919315.1 uncultured Pseudomonadota bacterium
ACCATGGGATGAATGTCAGTGTCGGGCTGGTACCGACTGTGCCGGACGCGCCATTGGCAGACTTCACCATCGTGCAAAGTCCGTCATAGAGCGTGTTGAGGCAGTTCGGTTGCCAGATGTCACGGGGCATATCGACAGCCAGCTTGTTGAGCATGGATTTGACCGTCATTTTGCAGCTGAGGCGTCCGATATTATCCACTGTCGCCACAAGGCCATGAAAAGTGACCACCGCCGCGTTGCCAATGACTGTGCCGCCTGGTGCTGTGAGAACTGCGCGCGCCCGTTCAATCGTGGCTCCGTCAAAACGACCTTCACGCACCGCGATAGGCCAGGATAGTCCGGCAATAGTCGAAGTTGGCTTGAAGGAAATATCAATCGACTGCTCGTCGATATCGATGCCGCAAGTCTGTTTCAGCTTGAGGCCGTCGATAAGAATATCGCCCGCCACATAAACCAGCGATGGGCCACCAGACACTGGAATGGTGACGGTGTATTGCGCGTTCGTATAACGGGCGACGGTGCTGTCAGCCAGTGTGAGGGTAAAACAATCGGCAAAAGTAAGTTCGCGGCTATTAGCCAGCGCGGATATGACGGCGGAAGGTGCGGGTTTCATGGGATCACCGTCATCAGTTTGACTTCATGCAGCGTCCATAGATTGGCCATGAATTCCTCGAAGTCCTGAGAATCGGCAGCGAAGCGGCAAATAAAGTAGTAACGGAAGGTCGCCGTGATCTGGCTGCCATAGGTTGGAGCTGTGTTAAAAGTGAGCGTGTTCGGCGACGTGAAGGTGTAGCTGGTGGGATCCTGTAAAACGCCTGCGACGTAAACGGCGGATAGATCGGCTGAGAAAACGTAACCCACAGGCTCGGTTGCTTCGCCCACCGTGCGCTGCAAAGTGAAAACGGTCGTCGTGCCGTCGCCAGTTCCTTGCGCTCCCATCGTGACATAGCTGTCCGCCGTGTTCTGCGTGACCGCGCCGAGATCAAGCAAAAACGTGTCGTATTGTCCCTGACGCGCTAGAAAGAAGCCTTGTAGGGTTTGAATTTCCTGCGTTACGTCGCCGCGCAGAACGTCAAAACTCAATGTTAGGTCGTAGATGGCATATTGCTGCCATGCCGTGCGGATTTCGCGGCCAGAGACATGGCTTGCAACGCGCGTGTTGAATTTGGGCGCGACATGCACGCTCCAGGTCAGACCAGCGGATAGCGGAAACTTTTCGGTACTCACAGTGGGAGGACTCCCAATAAGGACAAGACATTCGATAGCGGTGTATGCGATCCGCAGCGGGGCATCGCCTTTGGCAACAGCCTCCATGGCGGCATAGGACTGCCGGACGGGAACCGTTCCTTTGGCAACCGCTTCGGCGCGCGCGAAATTGAAACGGACAGGCGCAGTGCCTTTCGCCGCTGTTTCGGCGGCAATAAAGTCAACGCGTGCGGACATCTTTAGGCGACCAGTTCAACACCGACCTGAAGCGCGTTCACGGCTCCATAAGTCCAGCCGCTGCCGGTGTTCGGATCGGTTGTAAAAATATCGGTGTGACCGGCATAAGTAGCGTTGGTATTGACGACCGCGCCCGTTGCCTGCGTCGATCCCGATTGAATGACGGATTTGACCTGTCGCTGGCCGCTATCATCCTGCCGCGCGACCACGATGCTTTGCACCGCCATGATTTGCGGCGCATTGGCGACCGGCGAAAGCGTATAAAGATCGATATCGCTTGCTGTCGAACACGAGACGTAAGAACTGTCGTCCATATAGGGATTGCTGGCGAGCTGCCAATTGAACGAAGCCGATCCAGTCGGTGTCCATTGTGTTGATGAGCCGACGCCGTTTGGTGTTTGCGCCGGAACGCGTGTGTTGCCGAGAAAGTTATTGAGTGACGCACCGGAATTGTCACAAATGTAAAAATCATCGACGGTGGCGCTTCCGAACGATCCGAAATCAAGCTGGTCAACACCCGTTGAGACTGTCGTGGTGCTGGAAGCCGTATTGGCCGAAACAAGCGACAGCACGACGGTTTCATTGACGCGCACGGTGACGGCTCCACCCGTCGCAGCGATCACCCCATAGACTTCTATAAATTGCCATACCGCACCGGGAATGACGGCCATCGGCGGGGATGATACAGGGTTGCTGGAATATTGTGGCGTGCAGGTAATCGCGCCCGCTGTGCTGAATTTTAGGCTGAAATTCGTACCCTTGGTCGAGTCATTGAAATTGATCGTAACGCCAGATGGGTTGAGAATGGCGAAACCACAATAAAAGGTGCCGAGCCTTGATGGCAGATTAATTTGACCAAGTTTGGCCGCTCCACCACCGGCGCGTCCTTGTCCCGGAAGCATGGCGGCGTTCGTAAATCCAAGACTGGCCAGCGCAGATGATGGAGCCAATGGCGTCAGATAATCGAAGCCAGCGCATTTGATGAGAGCCATTTGTTCCGACCTACGATTTAAAGGAACCGTTGCGCGCCTGATTGTTAAGCCACCGCCGCATAGTCGAACCTTGTTGCGTCAGAACAGAACTGAGATCGACGTTGCTTTTGGCGTTGATCGTTGGCGCGTAATGGAAATTCGTGTCGCCTGACGTTTTTGAATTATTGATCGTGCTTCCGCCGGGCGCTTCGTTCGAGTTTGCGAAACGCATATTATCGGCAGCGCCTTTAGGAAGCGTCATGCTCTGACCGCCGCCATAACCGAGCATCGATTTGCCGGAGCGGATGTCGGCGGATGACGCGGCGGGAACAATGATTTCTCCCTTGTGGATTTGCGCCACCATGTCGCGCGGTACACTGTCAGTGCCGCTATCGAACATGGCCATCATGCCGACCATGCTCATGATGCCGCCAAGACCGCCGCCACCACCTCCGCCAGTTGCGGATTCAGTCGAGAGGACAGCCGTGTTGGC
>CAIXHP010000041.1 GCA_903919315.1 uncultured Pseudomonadota bacterium
ACCATGGGATGAATGTCAGTGTCGGGCTGGTACCGACTGTGCCGGACGCGCCATTGGCAGACTTCACCATCGTGCAAAGTCCGTCATAGAGCGTGTTGAGGCAGTTCGGTTGCCAGATGTCACGGGGCATATCGACAGCCAACTTGTTAAGCATGGATTTGACCGTCATTTTGCAGCTTAGGCGTCCGATATTGTCCACCGTTGCAACGAGGCCGTGAAATGACACGACCGCAGCGTTGCCAATGACTGTGCCGCTTGGCGCTGTGAGCACCGCGCGCGCCCGTTCAATCGTTGCGCCGTCGAAGCGGCCTTCGCGCACGGCAATCGGCCATGATAATCCGGCAATAGTCGAAGTCGGTTTGAAAGAAATATCAATCGACTGTTCGTCGATATCGATGCCGCAAGTTTGTTTCAGCTTAAGGCCGTCGATGAGAATATCGCCCGCCACATAAACCAGCGACGGGCCGCCGGAAACTGGAATGGTGACGGTGTATTGCGCGTTCGTATAACGGGCGACGGTGCTGTCAGCCAGTGTGATGGTAAAACAGTCGGCAAAAGTAAGTTCGCGGCTGTTTGCCAAAGCGGATATGACGGCGGACGGCGCGGATTTCATGGGATCACCGTCATCAGTTTGACTTCATGCAGCGTCCACAGATTGGCCATGAATTCCTCGAAGTCCTGCGCGTCGGCAGCGAAGCGGCAAATAAAGTAGTAACGGAAGGTCGCCGTGATCTGGCTGCCATAGGCCGGAGCCGTGTTGAAAGTGAGCGTGTTGGGCGACGTAAAGAAGTAACTGGTTGGGTCTTGCAATACGCCCGCGACATAGACCGCCGATAAATCGGCACTGAACACATATCCGACAGGTTCAACGGCTTCACCCACCGTGCGCTGCAATGTGAAAACGGTCGTCGTGCCGTCGCCGGTTCCTTGCGCTCCCATTGTGACATGGCTGTCCGCCGTGTTTTGGGTGACCGCGCCGAGATCAAGTAGAAACGTGTCGTACTGGCCTTGTCGCGCCAGAAAGAAGCCTTGCAAGGTTTGGATTTCTTGTGTGGCATCGCCGCGCAGGACGTCAAAGCTAAGGGTCAGGTCGTAGATGGCATATTGCTGCCATGCCGTGCGGATTTCGCGGCCAGAGACATGGCTTGCGACGCGCGTGTTGAATTTGGGCGCGACATGCACGCTCCAGGTCAGACCGGCGGATAGCGGAAACTTTTCGGTACTCACAGTGGGAGAACTCCCGATAAGGACAAGACATTCGATAGCGGCGTATGCAACCCGCAGCGGCGCATCGCCCTTGGCGACAGCTTCCATGGCGGCATAGGACTGCCGGACAGGAGCCGTTCCTTTGGCAACCGCTTCGGCGCGCGCAAAATTGAAACGGACGGGCGCAGAGCCTTTCGCCGCTGTTTCGGCAGCAACAAAGTCAACGCGTGCGGACATCTTTAGGCGACCAGTTCAACACCGACCTGAAGCGCGTTTACGGCTCCATAAGTCCAGCTGCTGCCGGTGTTCGGGTCGGTTGTAAAAATATCAGTGTGACCGGCATAGGTGGCGTTGGTATTGACGACCGCACCCGTTGCCTGCGTCGATCCAGATTGAATGACGGACTTGACCTGTCTCTGTCCGCTATCATCCTGCCGTGCCACCACGATGCTTTGCACGGCCATGATTTGCGGCGCATTCGCCACGGGGGAAAGCGTGTAAAGGTCGATGTCGCTCGGCGTCGAACAAGACACATAGGAGCTGTCGTCCATGTAAGGGTTGCTGGCGAGCTGCCAATTGAACGAAGCCGATCCAGTCGGTGTCCATTGTGTCGAGGAGCCGACGCCATTGGGTGTCTGGGCTGGCACGCGGGTATTACCGAGAAAGTTATTGAGTGATGCGCCGGAGTTATCGCAGATGTAAAAATCATCGACGGTGGCGCTTCCGAACGATCCGAAATCAAGCTGGTCAACGCCCGTTGAGACTGTTGTAGTGCTGGAAGCCGTATTGGCCGAAACAAGCGACAGCACGACGGTTTCATTAACGCGCACAGTCACGGCACCGCCCGTCGCCGCGATCACGCCATAGACTTCAATGAATTGCCATACATTGCCTGGTATCACGGCCATCGGGGGCGATGAAACGGCGTTTGCGGATGATTGCGGCGTACAGGTAATCGCGCCCGCCGTGGTGAATTTAAGGCTGAAATTGGTGCCTTTGGTCGAGTCATTGAAATTGATCGTGATGCCGGACGGGTTCTCGATCGCAAAGCCGCAATAAAAGGTTCCGAGCCGTGCCGGTAAATTGATCTGTCCCAGCTTGGCGCAACCGCCACCGGCGCGGCCTTGCCCTGGCATGATGGTGGCATTGGTAAAGCCAAGACTGGCCAATGCTGAGGCCGGAGCCAGGGGCGTCAGATAGTCAAAACCGGCGCATTTGATGAGAGCCATGCTTTAAAACCTTTTCGGAAGCTGCGACAAAATGTTAATCTTGGCCTTATGAACGAGCCTAAAAACCATCACTTCATTCCAATTCTGCATCTGCAGCATTTCATCGGTGCAGAACCGAAAGGCCATGTCTGGACATATGAAAAAATGACTGGGGACATCCGGTCATCCATTCCCGCTGAAACCGGCTTTGAGACACATTTCTATTCAGTCCAGAAGGAAGATGGCTCGATGGACACGAGCATCGAAAAACATCTTGCTGCGATTGAGGGGAAGGCCGCGCCAGTTTATCAAGAGCTTTTGCGAGGCCAGATTCCTACAGATCCACAACAGCGCATGGATTTCGCGCATTTTCTGGCTCTAATGCATGTAAGAACGCCAGCCATGCGCCGGATGATTGGAAAAATGCACGGCCAGCAAGCCCAAGTCATGAGGTATGCCTATGGTAGCCATCCAAAAGCGTTTGAAGGTCTTAAACGCCGGATCGAAAAAGACCGTGGTGAAACCATGCCTGCTGAGATCGAAGCACTTATAAAAGAGAAACTGATAGACCCCAGCGGTTATGAAGTTCAGGTTTCAAAGGAAAGCACTCTGCATATACTCGGTGCCGCCGATAAAATCGCTCCTATACTTGAGAAAATGAAATGGTCGCTATTTCAGCCGAAGCATGGATTCTTCATTAGCAGCGATAATCCCCTCGTAAGAGATTGTGATCCCAAAACCAAACATCCAATTTATGGCGACCAAGGGTTTGCAAACCCAACAAATGAGATCATCTTTCCCTTGTCGCCGCAGCGACTTCTTTTCATGTGCTTCGATTCCAGAAAACCCGATCATCTCATCGTGAATCGTGAATATGTGGAACTTGTCAATAAAGGTATTGCTGCAAATTCTGATCGTTATCTATATGCCCACCTAAAGCATAAGGCGATAGCTGCTCTCGCGAAAGAATTTGAGGACTCACGACCCGATATGACTATGCAAGGTTTTGGCCCTGACAAATTTGCGCCAACGAAGGTTGTTCGCCGATTTAAGCCTTAATTCTTAAATGAGCCATTCCGCGCCTGATTGTTAAGCCACCGCCGCATGGTTGAACCTTGCTGTGTCAGAACAGAACTGAGATCGACGTTGCTTTTGGCGTTGATCGTTGGCGCGTAATGGAAATTCGTGTCGCCTGACGTTTTCGAATTATTGATCGTGCTTCCACCGGGTGCTTCGTTCGCATTTGCGAAACGCATATTATCGGCAGCGCCTTTAGGAAGCGTCATGCTCTGACCGCCGCCATAACCGAGCATCGATTTGCCGGAGCGGATGTCGGCGGATGACGCGGCGGGAACAATGAT
>CAIXHP010000042.1 GCA_903919315.1 uncultured Pseudomonadota bacterium
GCGATCAAAACGCACGGGCGCAAGGCAAAATCCGTCATCCGCCGAGGCCTCGAAACTCTCGCAAGGCTCCTCGCCGGAGCAGAAAACGAAGCCCAAAAAATATTCTTTACCGCCCCCTCAGACCCCAAAAGACAACCTAACATGCTGATATTACAGGGTGTTCAAAAATGAGTCCGGTACTATGGGTGGCGATATAGATTTTTCTGATTTTGAAGTCTTTGTTTGGTTGCATAAGGCGATATGCCCAAAACAAGTCGCGCTGCATTGTGCAGATACCAAATATCGTTTTTGGCAAAAATTTGCAACATGCCTAATGTAGAACTGTTCTTGGAAAATCTGAAATGATAGCCTTCTTCTTGCAGATATTCTGTTAAGCGATAGTGCATCCTGACATTATCATCAACACACCACTGGACAAAATCCATAGGTTTTACAGTTTGGGCATCATCAACAATGCCGTCCATTTCACTCGCACAATATGACCCCTCTATGTCGCGCAATGACCCGTCAAGAATACTCTTCCAATCATCGACCCGTTCTCTTGAATAACGCCATAACGGTTGCCATATCTGGTGCTGGGCACTGTCAGCTATGTCGTTATTGTCGTACATGGTGTGAATTTCATGCTTTAAGACAACATCAGGATTCAGCCCAACTACTAGAGTTGCCGCTTCTCTTAATGTCCACCTGTCTCTTGAAAACCAAAAGCCATAATCTGCCAGTGGACTTGCGTTGATGTTCTTTGCTTCGCTGGCCATGCGGCCATTATTAGCCGATTCTGGCGTTTTTGAAACGTCCTTGAATGACGTTGTCTCCTGTTAAGGAAACGCTCTCCAAATAATCCGCCCACTCCTGCATCATCTTCCGGCGTTCTGATAGGAATTGGGCGCGGTCATAGGCGGCATCAACCTTGTTGCGCTGGGCGTGGGCAAGCTGGCGGTCAACCACTTCGTGCCGATAGCCCAATTTTTCCTTGATAGTGGACATGGCAAGGGAACGGAAGCCGTGACCAGTCATGCGGCCTTTGTAGCCAAGCCGTTCAAGGGCTTTTAGGATGGTGTTGTTGCTCATGTGTTGGCGGGGCTTGGCGACACTGGCAAAGACATATTCACGATTGCCGCTATGTTTTTGCAAATCACGCAACACGGTCACCGCTTGTTTTGAAAGAGGCACAAGGTGAGGGCGGCGCATTTTCATGCGTTCGGCGGGGATAGCCCATTCGGCATTGTCGAAGTTAAATTCTGCCCATTTGGCTTGTATTAACTCGCCCGTGCGAACAAAGGTCAGCATCATCAAACGAATGGCAAGGCGGGTTTGAATGAAGAGCCGCGCCTCGTTGCCTTTGAGGGCGTGCAGGAATTCGGGCAAGTCCTTCGCTTCAAGGGCAGAAAAATGCCCATGCTTCACGGGCTTTAACGCGCCTTTCAGGTCGGCGGTGGGATTGCGTTCGGCGCGGCCTGTAACAATCGCGTAGCGGAAAATCTGGCCACAATACTGCATGGCGCGGCGGGACATTTCGTGTGCCCCGCGCTTTTCTATCTTTTTCAGCGTTTCCAGCATCAACAGGGGGCTTATATCGGCAATGGGGCGTTTGCCAATCACCCCGAAAATATCCATTTCCAGACGATGCAATATGTCTGCGGCATAGTTCGGTGTCCATTTTTCCAGATTGTGTTCGTGCCATTCCCGCGCCACCGCTTCAAAGGTGTTGGCGGTGTTTTGGGCTGTTAGGTATTTGCGTTCGGTTTTGGCGGCGGACGGGTCTATGCCGGAGGCCAGCATTTTACGGGCACCCGCTCTTTTTTCACGGGCATCAGCCAAGGTAACTTCGGGGTAAACGCCAAGAGCAAGCCGTTTTTCCTTGCCACCAATCCGGAATTTCAATCGCCAATATTTGCTGCCGTTCGGGTTGATTTCAAGATAGAGGCCGTGCCCGTCAAACACACGGTAAAGTTTTTCCTTTGGCTTGGCATTCTGGACGGCCTTATTTGTTAAAATCATTTGTGCCCCCATCAGGATTAGCGGCAAGAAATGCTTTTAAGGCGTTCGTTTGAGCCGGAGACAGGCTAAGAATCTTGGTTTCCGTTTCTATGGTAAGCCAGCCCACCTGTGTTAGTGCCATGCGGAAGGAGGTTTTCTGGCTGGCAGGCTTTTGTTTGAGTTTGGCGGCCTCGCGCTTGATTTGAGATGGGTCGCTCCCTTTTTTCAGCAAGGCTTTGGCTTGTTCTCTTGCCGCCAGTGCATCGGGATAGGTAACAGCCGGATAAACACCCAAGGCCAATGTCTTTTCTTTGCCGCCAAAACGATATTTGAGCCGCCAGTATTTGCCGCCGTTCGGAGCAATGGCGAGGTAAAGACCACCGCCTGCCGCCAGCTTATAAGTCTTTGCTTTTGGTTGGGCGGCTTTGATTTCTGACAGGGTCAGGCTGTTTTGGGGAAACATTTTTTGCCCATTTTTGATTTGTTTCCCCATTTATGCCCCAACGGGCGCAGGATGCAGGAAAACGCCTCTGGACGGCGCAGGACAAATAATGCCTGTTTTTGTTGGCTTTTTCAAGTGTTTTGGGATTTTCTGGGATGTCCCAGAATCAGGAAATGGCGGAGACGGAGGGATTCGAACCCTCGATAGAGCTTTAGGGCCCTATAACGGTTTAGCAAACCGCCGCCTTCAGCCGCTCGGCCACGTCTCCGCGAAGGCGAGTTCTATAGCGTGGTTTTCGGGGGGATTAAACACAAAAAGCGCGGGGGAGGCAAAATCGGGGGGAGGGGTGTTGCCATGCCCGCTCCGGCGCGGAAAAGGGTCTGGTGTTTCCGGTCGGTATGTTCTAAGACCTGTGTCCAGCCGAAACGCTACCCTTTGGGGGTTTTGCCGCCTGTGCCTATGGCCGGGGCGGTGGGGTTTTGGCTTGTTTTTGGGAACTGGGAGACTGTCATGGAAACCGTGTTGCTCGTTATTCATCTGCTGCTCGCCGTCGCGTTGATTTTCGCGGTTCTGATGCAGCGTACGGCGCAGGATGGCGGCGGCCTTACAGGCGGCGGCAGCACCATGGGCGGCCTGTTCACGGCGCGCGGCTCGGCCAATCTTTTGACGCACGCGACCGCCATATTGGCGACCTGCTTTATCATCACCAGCCTCACGCTCGGCATCATCGCCAGCCGCCAGCACAAAACCGAGAGCCTGTCGGATCAAATCGCGCCTATGACCGCTCCGGCGACCCCCGATTCGGCGGCTCCCGCCACAGACGTAAAATCCGACAAACAAGACACCCCCGCCGAAACCCCGACTGTTCCTCAGGTGCCGGTTTCAAAGTAAGGCGGCGGTGAATTCGAAATGAGCCATGCGACATGACGAGGTTAGAGAATGACAACGCGCTTCATCTTCGTAACCGGCGGCGTTGTGTCGTCGCTTGGCAAGGGCATTGCGGCTTCGGCGCTGGGCTCTTTGTTGCAAGCCAGCGGCTATAAGGTGCGGCTGCGCAAGCTGGATCCCTATCTCAACGTTGATCCCGGCACGATGAGCCCGACTCAGCACGGCGAGGTGTACGTCACCGACGACGGCGCGGAAACCGATCTCGACCTAGGCCACTACGAACGCTTCACCGGCGTGGCGACGCGCCAGAGCGACAACGTCACCACGGGCCGGATTTACTCGACCGTCATTGCCAAGGAACGTCGCGGCGACTATTTGGGCGCGACGGTGCAGGTCATTCCCCACGTCACCGACGCGATCAAGGAGTTTATCCGCGCCGATCTGACGGACGAAGACTTCTGCATCTGCGAAATCGGCGGCACCGTCGGCGACATCGAAAGCCTGCCGTTCCTCGAAGCGATCCGCCAGCTCGGCAACGAACTGGGCGAAGAGCGCAGCTTGTTCGTCCATGTCACGCTGCTGCCCTACATCAAGACGGCGGGCGAGTTGAAAACCAAGCCGACGCAGCATTCGGTCAAGGAACTGCTCAGCGTCGGCATCCAGCCGCAGATTCTGCTCTGCCGCTCCGACCGCCCGATCCCTGAAGCTGAGCGCCGCAAAATCGGCCTGTTCTGCAACATCAAGCAGGAGCGTGTGATTGCGGCGCTCGATGTCGACACGATCTATGTCGTGCCCACGAACTATCACGAGCAGGGCTTTGACGAGCAGGTGCTGCGCTATTTCGGCCTGTATGACGGCAAGACTCCCGACCTGTCCCGCTGGCAGAATATCGTGGCGCGCATGCGCGAGCCGGAGGGCGAGGTCAACATCGCCATTGTCGGCAAATACACGGCGCTGCTCGACAGCTACAAATCATTGAACGAAGCGCTGATCCACGGCGGCATCGCCAACAAGATGCGGGTCAATCTGCAATGGATCGATTCGGAAGTGTTCGAACGCGAAGACGCGGTGCAACAGCTCGAAGGCGTGCACGGCATTTTGGTT
Organism: uncultured Pseudomonadota bacterium; assembly: GCA_903919315.1. GTDB lineage: Bacteria > Pseudomonadota > Alphaproteobacteria > UBA9219 > UBA9219 > CAIXHP01. The sequence goes on from CAIXHP010000042.1 coordinate 4,415, forward strand.
CCGGGCGGCTTTGGCGAGCGCGGCACCGAGGGCAAAATCCGCGCCGCGCAGTTTGCGCGCGAACGCAAGATTCCCTATTTCGGCATTTGCTTCGGCATGCAGATGGCGGTGATCGAAGCGGCGCGGCACTTGGGCGGCGTTCCGCGTGCGACCTCCAGCGAGTTCGGCGCGAGCGACCAAGCCGTCGTCGGCCTGATGACCGAATGGATGCGCGGCGATCAGCTTGAGATACGCAAGCAGGGCGGCAACCTCGGCGGCACGATGCGCCTCGGCGCTTATGCCTGCGATCTGCTCAAGGGCAGCAAGGTTCACGCGATCTATGGCCAAGACCAGATTTCCGAGCGTCACCGCCACCGCTATGAAGTGAACATCAACTACCGCGAGCAGTTGGAAAAGGCCGGACTGGTCTTCTGCGGCCTCTCGCCCGACGGCGCGTTGCCGGAGATGGTGGAGCGCAAGGATCACCCGTGGTTCATCGGCGTCCAGTTCCACCCCGAACTAAAATCCAAACCCTTCGCGCCCCACCCCTTGTTCCGGTCGTTCATCGAAGCGGCCCTGCACCAGAGTCGGTTGGTGTGACCCGTGCTGGCCATGGGCAACAAGGCTGCCTTGGCGATCCTTGTTGCTTCGCTTGGCTATTTCGTCGATGCCTATGACGTGGTTCTTTTCAGCGTCGTGCGTGTGGCTAGCCTTCAATCGCTGGGGATCAGCGAAGGTGACCTCTTGTCGGAAGGCGCGAGACTGCTGAATTTCCAAATGGCGGGAACGTTGTTGGGCGGACTGCTCTGGGGCGTTCTGGGGGACAAAGTCGGGCGCATGAAGGCTTTGTTTGGGTCGATTCTGCTCTATTCGTTCGCCAACATCGCCAACGCCTATGTGACCAATGTCGATCAGTACGCCGTCTGCCGTTTCATCGGAGGCTTTGGCCTGGCGGGCGAATTCGGCGCAAGCGTGACTCTGATTTCCGAAGTCATGCCGCGTTTGCGGCGTGGACTTGGCATCGGCGTTTTGGCGAGTTCCGGCATTCTGGGGTGTATCGCGGCCAGCTTGGTGGCGGGGATGTGGTCGTGGACGACGAACTATCTGATCGGCGGCACCATGGGGTTGGCTTTGCTGGTGTTGCGAGCCACGGTTGCGGAATCGGGAATGTTTACGGCTATGAAAAACCACGCTGTGGTGAGCGGGGATTTTCGGCTTTTGTTCCGTTCCCGGGATAACGTGATGCGCTATGTTCTTTGTGTCCTATTTGGACTTCCCATCTGGTTTATCCTCGGCATTGTCGTAACTTTTGGTCCCGAGATCGCGAAAGCGATTGGGATCGTCGGGGAAATTAAGTCGGCGCCGTCGTTCCTGTGGCTGTTCGTGGCCTATGCCGTGGGTGACGTGAGCATGGCGATGCTAAGCCAAGTTCTGCGCAGCCGGAGGTGGCCCGTCATTCTGTGCCACACTGGAACGATCTTGGGGCTGATCGTGTTGTTTTATGCCGGACGCGGCCAGCCAGCGCCGTTCTTTTACGTCATCTGCGCGGTCGTCGGTTTCTTCGCTGGCTTTTCGAGTGTCTTCGGCGCGATCATCGCCGAACAGTTCGGCACCAACCTTCGCGCTACGGCAGCGACGAGCATTCAAAATCTTGTGCGTGGGTCAACGCTTGTCACGCTGCCTATCTTTGCAGCGCTGAAGGGCCACTTTGACGCTGCGCAGTCTGCGCAAATCGTCGGCATTGTGGTAATGGCGCTTGCGCTGTTCGGGATCATCCGGCTTAAGGAAACCTTTGGCGACGACCTGTCCTTTGCGGAAACGCGGGACGGTAACGTGATGCTGCCCAAGAAAGACGGATAACGAACGCCGCTCCGCCTCAGCGCGGCAAATGGCCCATCGCGTCCTGCTTGGTTTGCAGATAGCCTTCGTTGTGAGGATTGCTGGCGATCCATAGCGGCACGCGCGCGGCAACCGTGATTCCTGCGTCCTCGAGAGCGGTCAGCTTGTCCCGGTTGTTGGTGAGAAGGCGGAGGCTGTTCAATCCGAAATGTTTCAGAATGCCGACGGCGGCGGCATAGTCGCGCGCGTCTGCGGGGAATCCGAGGTGGATGTTGGCCTCAACCGTGTCCATGCCGCGCTCCTGCAGGGCATAAGCCTTGATCTTGTTGGCGAGTCCGATGCCGCGCCCTTCGTGGCCGCGCAGATAGACGAGCAGGCCGCACCCTTCCGCCGCGATCTGGTGCAGCGACAGCTCCAACTGGTCGCGGCAGTCACAGCGCAAGGAGCCCATGATGTCGCCTGTGGCGCACTCCGAATGAATGCGCACGAGACAACCGTTCTTTGGTTCTCCAGCGACGAGGGCCATGTGTTCCTCGCCGTCATCGCTTTTGAAGATATGCAGCGTGAACGCGCCAAAACGCGTCGGAAGACGGGCCGTGGCCTGATGCTGAATGGTCATGGAGCGGATGAAGCGGTCGGCGCGTTGGCGGCGCTGCGAACCCGCTCAAGCGCCGCGCGGGTGGCGCGTGGTTCATGCCCGTGATTGCCCAAGGGAAAGGCGCGATAGCCGCGCTGGTCTTTGGGCGTTTGCAGGGCTTCGAGCGCTTTGGAGCGGTTGCGGGTGATCTTCAGCCAGACATCGTCGCCGACGCGAAGTTTAAGGACGAGGGCCTGATATTCGCGCTTGTCCTTTCCGACCGTCACGATCGAGGTTTCGCCGACATCATTCCATGGGATGAAGTGATGACAGCCGCCGACCTGAATCAGATTGTGATCGCAGGGAAGATACAGCCCCTTGCTGTCCGCTGCGAGGCGAACCCAGCGCCGCCAGATGCGCGGGTTCAGCGCGCTGGCGAGAAAAGCGACGCACAGCATGAGGATCAGGACGTTCAGTCCCCACAGCGTGTCGTCGTCGCCCAGCCTTTCATAGGCCAGCCACCCCGTAAAGAGCGCCGCCGCCCAGCACAGCGCGACAAGGCTATACTGAAAGAGGGCAGGCTCGCCGAAAACGTAAAATGGCGACTCCAGCGGCGGGAGATTCTTCGGCGGCTTCATGGTGTCAACGCGATGGGCAACATAGTCTCCCAACTCCCTGTTGTGGCATCATCTCCGCCCAGCTTCGCGCGTACCGAGTTGTATGGCAAGAGCCGCGCCATCGTGGTTAAGGCGAGTTCTGGGCCATTTGAAGGAAGCGATGCTGCGCAGACTTCTTTTGCCTGTCCCCAAGATGTGGGTGTTGACGACAAAGGGCTTCGTAGGCTGCGCCGGCCCATGCAATCTGATTGGGGGTCAATGAACGCCTGATCCCGTTGAGTTCGGCGGGTGGTAGGGATGTGTGGCCCAACGCATTGACGTCCATCAACGCCGCCGCAGTCGACGGGGACATAGTGTCGCGGGGCCATTGTTGTTCAGGTCGCCGCGGAGAAACCAGACGGCCTTGCCTACCGGAACGGGGCGAACGACCGGTTGCGGGCCTGTCGGCCTTGCCAGCCCGCGCCGGATCAGGGCGCGGTGGAGCAACCGGATGGGCTAACTGTCGCTGGATGTTCAGCAAAACATTCACCCCGCCATGATAAATAATGTGTTCGGAAAGTGCAGCCTCGCCAGCGGGGCGCCAGTGATCGCAAAAGCTACCTGCGAGTGGGCCGAAAGAAAAGTAGGCATTCTGATGCGCTTCAATAAAACGTCGGAGGCTCAGCGGCCCCTTATGATCCGTTACGGCGCAGAAGAGGGCAAGATAGTTCTTAACCACAGCCCCCGCCACAATGACGGATTTAGTGCAACAGAATGGATCGTTTTTGAAATCATCCGACGAATAAAAACTCATTGCCAAAGCAAGAACCGTTCCATGCGTCAGTGGGTCTGAGACCTCCTTGTCGGTCTCCGAGGACACGGGAATGCGCACAAAGGGGCGGTGTTCGCGAACCAGATCGAGGCCCTTGTCCTGAGTGAGAAAGTTGTAGAAACCTTTGGTAAAAGGAGCATTGCGTTCATGTGTGAAGACGAGCGTATCAAGAATACCGCGCAAGGAACGATTTTCGAAGAAGTCGACAATGGTGCTCGGCCTCAGGGGGAGATCACTCCACATGGCTCTGTTAACATGCCCCAATATTGTTTCAGCCGCTCTCCAAGCCCTTGTCTCGCGTTGATGCTGGTCGACTGATGGGGCGTCCATAGGGGGAAAATGACGCGAACTCGCATAGCTCCGGGCAAGCCTTTCCATCAAATCTCTATCGAGTATTGGTTCCGGAGAAGTCGCGGGGATGAAGATATCGGTCATGGACGTGTTCCTGAAAAATAAAGCGAAAACAATAACGCCCCAACACTACAATAGAAAAAGCAGATGAATCAAGCCGGGTCGTCGGGCGAAAGAGGGGCGGGGGAAGGGGGAAACCCGGCCTTATGGCTTGACTTTCACGCGTCCACCCCTTACCAAGCAAGGCTTCGGCGCGGCTTCGGCTGGTCGTACAGGGTGTGCCCAGGTGGCGGAATTGGTAGACGCACTAGCTTCAGGTGCTAGCGGTCGCAAGATCGTGGAAGTTCGAGTCTTCTCCTGGGCACCACACCCCCTTTCATCCCCCATTTAAGTCATGCTCGCGAAGGCGAGCATCCATCACCCGCCGGTGCCCTCAGCGCCCATTCTCAGACCGCAGCACTCACGTCGCCGACTGGTGATGGATCGCCGCCTACGCGGCGATGACGTTTGAGTAGAAGGCATTCCCACCCTCTGAGTCATGCTCGCGAAGGCGAGCATCCATCACCCGCCGGTGCCCTAAACGCTCATTCACAGACCGCCGCGCCAACCTCGCCGACAGGTGATGGATCGCCGCCTACGCGGCGATGACGTTTGAGGAGAAGGCATCCCCACCTTCTGAGTCATGCTCGCGAAGGCGAGCATCCATCACCCGCCGGTGCCCTCAGCGCCCATTCCCAGACCGCCGCGCCAACCTCGCCGACAGGTGATGGATCGCCGCCTGCGCGGCGATGACGCTTGAGGGGAGCGGCTATTTCACTTCGGCGCGCTGCTGCCGCCATCCCTCGAAATCAACCTTGGCCCGCTCGGTATAGGCCAGCTTGCGGTCGCGGCCGCCTCGGCCTGTGGTGATGGGGGGGAAGATGCCGAAATTCACGTTCATGGGTTGAAACGTCTCCGCCGCAGCGTCGCCCGTGATGTGGGCCAGCAACGCGCCCAGCGCCGTCGTGCGCGGTGGTGGCGGGACAGCGTCGCCGGTGCGGTCAGAGGCCGCGAACAATCCGGCCAAAAGACCGATGGCGGCGGATTCGATATAACCTTCAACGCCCGTGACTTGCCCCGCAAAGCGAACGCTGGGCCGCGCCTTGAGCCGCAAGCGCTCGTCCAGCACGAGCGGGCTGTTGATGAAGGTGTTGCGATGCAACCCGCCGAGCCGCGCGAACTCCGCGTTCTCCAGCCCCGGAATCATCCGAAACACCCGCGTCTGTTCCGCGTATTTCAGCTTGGTTTGAAAGCCGACCAGATTGTAAAGTGTGCCAAGTGCGTTGTCTTGGCGCAGCTGGACGACGGCATAAGGCCGCTGGCTCATGTGCGGGCTGGTGAGGCCGACGGGCTTCATCGGGCCATAGCGCAGCGTGTCCACGCCTCGCGATGCCATCACTTCGATCGGCAGACAGCCTTCGAAATAGGGCGTGTCTTTCTCCCATTCCTTAAAATCGGTTTTGGGCGAGACGATCAGCTCGTGGATAAAGGCCTCGTACTGCGCCTTGTCCATCGCGCAGTTGATGTAGTCTGACCCGGTGCCACCGGGGCCTACTTTGTCATAGCGCGATTGCATCCACGCCTTGCTCATGTCGATGCTGTCGCGGTGGACGATGGGGGCTATAGCGTCAAAGAAACTGAGCGAGTCGTGCCCCGTCAAAGCCCGGATCGACTCGGCCAACGGCGCGGAGGTGAGGGGGCCGGTCGCCACGATCACCTGATCCATCGTGTCGGGTTCGGGCAGATGCGTCCATTCGTCGCGCTGGATGGTCACCAGCGGGTGTTCCGCCAGAGCCGCCGTCACCGCCGCCGCAAAGCCATCGCGGTCGACGGCCAAAGCGCCGCCCGCCGGAACCTGATGCGCGTCGGCGGCTTGCATGATGAGCGATCCGCTCTGCCGCATTTCGTGATGGAGGAGGCCCACGGCGTTGTAGGCGTGGTCGTCCGAGCGAAAGGAGTTGGAGCAGACCAGCTCCGCCAAGCGGTCGGTTTGGTGCGCTTCGGTGGGACGCACGGGGCGCATTTCATGCAGAACGACGGGAACGCCACGCCGCGCGATCTGCCAAGCCGCCTCGCTGCCCGCCAGTCCGCCGCCGATGATGTGAATGGGTGCTGTTGCCAATTTCTGCGTCCTGAATGTCTTAAAATAGAAAAGGGATGCCCGCTCGCGCAGGCATCCCCGCCATAAAGCGTCTTATTCCTTCACGTCGGCGGCAACCTGCATCTTGACGATTTTGTCGGGGTTGCTGACCGCGCCGTTGTTGAGCTGCGATCCCGCCTTGATCTTGTCCACGAACTCCATGCCGGACACGACTTGGCCCCAGACGGTGTATTGGCCGTCAAGGAACGAGGCGTTGTCGAAGCAGATGAAGAACTGGCTGTCGGCGGAATTCGGGCTGCCCGCGCGGGCCATCGAAACCGTGCCGCGCACGTGGGGAGCCTTGTTGAATTCGGCGGGCAGATTCTGACCGGAGCCGCCGGTGCCGTTGCCGAGCGGATCGCCCGTCTGGGCCATAAAGCCGGGGATGACGCGGTGGAATTTCAGGCCGTTGTAGAAGCCTTTGCGCGTCAGCTCCTTGATCCGTTCCACATGCTTGGGCGCGAGGTCGGGGCGCAGCTGGATCACGACGCGGCCCGCGTCGAGGTCGAGATAGATCGTGTTTTCGGGGTCGAGAACGGGCTTTGCGTCGGCATCGGGTGCGGTCATGGGCAGAACTCCAAGAACGAAAGCCAGAAACAGGGTGAGCAGATGTCGCATCATGTTCAAAGGCCTTTCAGGTTGACAGAAAACGGGTTTTCTTAAACGGAAGCGGGACTATAGTCAGGAAAAAGCGGGAGGAACAGTCCAAATGCGTCAACGCGGGCTTTTGCTGGATCGGGACGGCGTGATCAACGTCGATCACGGCTATGTGGCGACGCGCGAGCGGTTCGATTTCACGCCGGGCGTGTTCCCGTTCTTACGCGCCGCGCAGGATTGCGGCTATCGGCTGGCCATCGTCACCAACCAGTCCGGAGTCGCCCGGGGACTCGCCACGCGCCACGACTACGAACGGCTCACTGCATGGATGCTAGAGGTCTTGCGGGGCGAGGGCGTGACGGTCGGCGCGACGCTGGCCTGTTTCGAACACGACGCGGGAGTCGACCCCGCGCTGTGCCGCGCCAGCTTCTGGCGCAAGCCCAACCCCGGCATGATCCTCGAAGCGGCGCTGCGGTTGAACCTCGACCTCGCGCGTTCCGCCCTGATCGGCGACCAGGCGCGCGACATGCAGGCGGCTCAGGCGGCTGGGGTTGGAACGTGCCTGTGGCTGACGGAGAAAGACGCGTCGCCCCTGTCGGGTATCACCGTCGTGAGCTGCTGGAGCCAGATATTGCAGGCGCTTGATACAGGTTCGGCGTAAAGGAGCCGCTGTCGACTCCGTCGGTATGAAGACCGCCGATGTTTTTCAGATAGAAATGGAACATAACCGTCGTCCCCGACTTCACGTCGAGACGCGTGGTGTGATCGGTTTGCCCGGTCAGACCCAGTTCGAAACACTCGTCCTGATAGCTGATCCCGACCTGTGTGAGTCGTGGTCCCGGATCAGGTGCCAGAGCGCGGTTGTGCGTAAACCGCAACGTCCAGTATTTGGCGAACTTCGAAGAAAAGCCGCCCCAGATTTCCTCGATGTTTTCTTCGATGCTGGTTGTGACGGGGGTTTGATTGGCCGACAAATAGCTGATGTAGGGACGGAACGCGTCCACCCCCCCGCTGGCCTGCAACTCTTGATGCCGGAACTTCAAGCTGTCGCGGTCAATCCGCAGGCCATAGCTGAGGTCGAACCACTTGCCGGGCTTGGCATCGAGCCGACCGACGTAATCCGAAAACTGGTTCCTTAGCCCGGAATCGCCGGGAAAATTGTGGTTCTGCGCCAGACGGAACACCTGACCGCCCAGAGCCTCGATGCGCGCGCCGTTGTCGCCCATCAACGCATGGCGCAGCCCGTAGGCGACGCGCGTGCCGCCTTCCAGCCGGTCGATGCCGGTGAAGCGGTTGGGCGCGAAGAGATTGGTTTCGTCGAATTCGACATCAAGGCTGTCCTCGTTGGGAAGACGTTGCCCCGCGTTCGATTGCGGCGCCACCGACAAAACGGCGATCGGCTCCACGATCTGCTGATACCCGTCGCCGCGCCGCCCCAGAGGATAACGCGCGGTCATGTCGGTTTGCGCAAAGGGGCGCAGTGTCGTGATTTTGGAAAAGCGGGTTCCGGCGGGCGCGTCCGGATCCGGCACATTGTCGGCCATATAGCTGTCCATGCGCACGATGCCGGAAAGGCTGGTGAGAAGACCGGTCGAGGACACGAACTGCCGTTCCCATCCGCCGTCGAGCGCCAGACGACGCGTGTCCGGTCCTTGATAGGCGGGATAGACCGTGTTGTCGCGGGACATCATCAACAATCCGGCGTTCATCGACCAACGCCCGCCCCACGTCTTGCCGGGCTCGCCCAACGCGCTAAATCGCACATCCGGCGCGACGAAAGGCTCCGTCAACTGGTTGCCGGGCCGCAAGTCCTGAAAATAATACATGTTGCCCACGACATAGTGCCGACCCTGAAAGCCCTCCACAAAGGCCCGGTTGGTCAACACGTCGTCGTTGGAGATGTTGTAGCGCAGCAGGTAGCTTTTATCCGAGGTAAACGCGACCTTCGTCCCGGCTCGCCATGTGTTGTTGAGGTCGAACAGCGTGTCGCCGAAGAGATGGCCGCGCCATTGCTGGCCCTGATCGACGCCGAATTCGTCCATGAGATTGGCGCGGGTGAAACTGCCGCTCCACCGCATCGAGCCTTGCGTAAAGCGGTGCCGGAATTCGCCGCCGAGTTGAAGTCGATCTTTGTCGCTGAAAATGGGCATAAACACCGCGTCGCTGTTGGGCGCGATGTCAAAATAATAGGGAACGCGCGCGAACAGGCCCAACGTCTCGTTGTAGCCGCCGCTGGGCGACATGAAGCCCTGTCGGCGCGTCACGGTCGGATCGGGATGCGCGAAATAGGGCGTATAGAGAACGGGGACGCCGCCCATTTCGATAATGGCATCGCGGTAGATAACGTCTTTTTTGACATTGTCGTGCGTGATGCGGACGGCCTTGATCTGCCACAGCGGCGCGCGCTCCGGGTGTTCGCGGCAAAGCGAGCAAGCCGTGTAAAGGCCGTGATCCGCGATCAGGTAACGCCCCTCATAGCGTCGTGCGTCGCGGGCGGCGAGGCGCGAGTCGTCGGTGAACAGGATGCTGACCTTGTCGACAAAGCCTTGCTTCATGTCGCTGGTCAGCTCGGCCTGATCCGCGAACAAAACGTCGCCTGAGGGCTGCATCACGGCGACATGGCCCTGAGCATGGACAACGTCTCTGGTTTGATCGTAGGTGATCTTGTCCGCGCGCAACACCTGATCGCCCTGCGAGACTTCGACATGTCCGGTGGCGGTGACGATCTTGGTGTCCTGATTGTAGGAGAGGCGATCCGCTTGCACCAACGTCGGCGGCTTGTCCGCATCGGAATCCTTCGCCGCGACGGGCGCGGCCAACGCGCACAAAAGCGCCGCGCAACTGATGCCCAAGCTCAGTTGTCGCCGCCACGCACGAAAAGGGGAAGCCGATTGCATAGGTTCAGGATTGCCAGAGCCAGACCGGATCGACAAGCGGGATAATTGCAGGCCCGCTCGCCCAAGTGAACAAATGAAGCGCTTAGCTTAGGCCGAGCCCTTGCTGATGACAACAGGACGACGCAGAAAAGCCGGGAGATTATCGCCAAATCCGGCCGCTGCGGCCTTAGGCGCGGGCGTTTCGCGGACGACTCGTTCCTGAGGCGGCACGATAGTCGGAGGCGGAGCAAGCGTGGCGACCGGCGCGATGCGCGGCTCTTGCTCACGCGGCGTGGAACGGCGCGAATCGGAACGTGGCGGCCGTGCGCGACGACCGCGCGGGCTTGCGACCTCGCGGCGCGGCCGCGCCTGCGGGTCGGGCGCGGGCAGATCGGCGATGACTTCGCGCTCAATCTTTTGCTTGATCAGATGTTCGATGGCGGCGACTTGCTTGCCGTCGTCGGGCGTGACGAGCGTGTAGGACGTGCCGTTCTTGCCCGCCCGGCCTGTGCGGCCAATGCGGTGGACATAGTCCTCGGCGTTAAAGGGCACGTCGAAATTGAACACATGGCTGACATCGGCGATATCGAGCCCGCGCGCGGCGACGTCGCTGCAGGCCAGAAACGTGATACCGCCGCTGCGGAATTTTTCCAGCGTTTCCGTCCGCGACGATTGATCCATGTCGCCGTGCAACGCGCCGACGTTGAAACCATGCTTTTGCAGCGATTTATGCAGCAAAGCCACGTCGCGCTTGCGATTGCAGAAGATAAAGGCGTTCTGCACATTCTCGCGGCGCAGCAACGTGCGCAACGCTTCGCGCTTTTGCCAATCGTCGCCGCTGGGCAGATTGATCAGAACCTGCCGGATGTTCACGGCGGTGCTGGCGGGCGGCGAGACCGTGACGGTCTTGGGGTTCTTCAAGAAGCGATCCGCCAGCTTGCGGATCTCCGGCGGCATGGTGGCCGAAAAGAACAGGGTCTGCTTCAACGGCGGCAGCAGACTCGCGATTTTCTCCACGTCCGGGATGAAGCCCATGTCGAGCATCCGGTCGGCTTCGTCGATCACGAAAATTTTGATGTCGTTGAGCATGATCTTGCCACGCTCGAACAGATCGATCATCCGTCCCGGCGTGGCGATCAAAACGTCGACACCGCGATCCAGACTGCTGATCTGCGCGCCCATCGTCTCGCCACCGATCAACAGCGCCATCGTCAGCTTGTGGTATTTGCCATAGGTGCGGAAGTTTTCCGCCACCTGAGTCGCCAGTTCGCGCGTCGGCTCAAGGATGAGCGAGCGCGGCATGCGCGCGCGGGCGCGGCCGTTGGCCAGCATTTCGATCATGGGCAGGGTGAAGCCTGCCGTTTTCCCCGTTCCGGTCTGCGCACAGCCCAAAACATCCCGCATCATCAGGACGTGGGGTATGGCTTGCTCTTGGATCGGCGTGGGGGTTGTGTATCCGACGTCCTGAATAGCCTTGAGGAGGTCGTCACTAAGCCCTAAATCGGCGAATGTGGTCACTTGTGCGGAAAACTCTATAATTAGTTGGCGTGCCATCACGCGGGAGTTCTATAGCAGGTTTCGCTGGGCAATAGCAAATCGGAGTTTTCACGATGTCCAATATACCTGTCGTTTTTCTTCCCAGTCTTCTATGCGACTCCGCCCTGTGGCAGGCGCAAATACAGGGTTTTAGCGGCCAAATCACGCCCTATGTGGCCGATTTGACGCAGCGCGACACCATTCCCGACATGGCCCGCGATGTGCTGGCCAAGGCCCCGCCGCGCTTTGCCCTGATGGGGGTATCGATGGGCGGCTATGTGGCGTTCGAAATCCTGCGGCAGGCTCCCGAACGGGTGCAACGGTTGTGCCTGTCGGGAACTTCGGCGCGTCCCGATACGCCGGAACAGCGGGAGCGGCGGCGATTGTTGCTGGCTATGGCGCGGACGGGCCACTTTCGCGGCGTAACGCCCCGCCTGATGCCCCGGATCATCCACCCCGGCAGGTTGCAGGACGAAACGCTGACGGGCACGATCATGGCGATGGCCGAGCGGATAGGGCGCGAAGCTTTCCTGCGTCAGCAAACCGCGATCATGAACCGCACGGACAGCCGCCCCGGTCTGTGCGCGATACGCTGCCCCAGTTTGGTGATCGGAGGCCGTCAGGACGCGATCACGCCGCCGGACATCACACGCGAAATTGCCGACGGCATCCCCGGCGCGGATTTCACGCTCATCGAAAACTGCGGCCACCTTGCGCCGTTGGAACACCCCGAAACGGTCAACGCCCTGATGCGGCGCTGGCTGGCAATACCTTAATCGGCGGCCTTCTTCGTCGGGAAGGGGGCAAACGGGAAGGGCTTTTCGTCGGACGAGAAAGTCAGGAACCGCGTCACCTGCGCCTGATAGGTCGCGAGATTGTCGCCGAATTCGGCAAGGCCGACAAACGAGCTGCCGCTGAACAGCTTGGCCAGAAATTGGAAAATCGATGTCGCAAGGGTCAGGAGGACCGAAAGATAAAAGGCCACGCCGAACACGACCAGATAAACAAACCGCAGCCAAGTGTCCTTGTCTTTGACATTTTTCTTGAGGTCGGCTTCATTGAGGTCGATCATAACACCCTCCTTGGGTTGAACTGGCACGTCTCTTCATACCGATATTGGCGGCCAAAGGCAACTTTTGCGCGTTGTCCGGCAGGGCGGCGGCATTGAGCGCCGCCTGAAGCCGCGCCACAAAGTCCGCACGGTTCCCCATCAACAGATCAAGTTCCAGCATAAGCGCCAGATCGGCGACGCTCACCGGCGGATGGCGCGGGCGCAGGCGAACGGCGCTGACGGACGGTGACGGACGAGGGGCAGGGCTTTTGAAGCGCGGGGGCATGGGGGAACTCATCAACGACGACGGAGCTTTCTTCTACAATGGGAAATATCCCACATCAAGAAAAAACGTCGCCGAAAAATCAGCGCAAGCGCCGCAAGAGATAATCGCGCACCGTGAGATTGTCGAGGTCGGCGATGCTGAGGTCGGCGCGAATCTCGCGGCAAAGCGCGGCTTGATCAAGCGACCGGGTTTGCGCCGCATAAGCTACGAGAGCGTTCAACTCCGCTCGTTCAAGCCCGTCGATCGGGCGGCGCGCAGCGTCGAACGCCTGCGTTACAAGGCTGCCGCCAAATGCGGCGAGGAACGCCGCGAGGAAAAGAGCCTTGATCGGAACGCCGTCGCGCGGCAGCGGCGCGGGGACGGGGGCTTCGCCCGCAAAGCCTGTGCGCAGCATTTCCCGCGCTAGGTTCACGATTTTTTCGCCACGATCTTCCATTGCGCCAGCCACGCCTGTTGTGCATCAAGGCTACGCGTTAGGGTTGTATCCCACGCTAAGCCCGAAACAGGTCATACCAAATATATGCAGCAATGCAAGGTGAATGTGGGATATTAACCATACAAAACAAAAGCTTGCCTCAACGCCGCGAGCGGCGGCGCAGCGCTTCGTATTCCAAGAGATTGCAAATTTTGGGGCGCAGCGACACGGCGGCGGCCTTGCGCGGTTTGCTCCCCTGCAGTTGGCGATAGATCGCCGTGACGATGCCCGCAAAGTCGCGAGGGTTCAGTGGGTGCGTATATTCGGCAGCTACTTCCTGAAGACGGGCAATTATCTCGGTGAGCAGGTCAAGATCGTTATCCGGATTGTTTGCGCTTTTAAGGGGCGCGGCGTTCTTCGGCTCACCGCCCATCAACTGGGCCGGTGTCGTGCCGAGCGCTTCGGCGAGCGCCTGAACGGTGTCGTAACGCGGAAAGCGGGTGCGGCCTTCCAGCATGTCGCGCACGGCGGTCGGGTTCAATCCGGCCTTGAGCGACAGGCTGCGCGGATTAAAGCCTCCCGCCTGCATCAGTGCGCGGAGATTGGCGGCCCATCGGGGCTGAGAACGAAGCGTTTGTTTCATGCGCCCTGTTTTAGTTTGTGGGATATTTCCTGTCAATGCGTTATTGGTTAAAATTCCCACTTATGGGAAATTACCTGTTATTGAGGGGGTGGTCGCCGTCTCGGGCGGAAACCATGGCGTGGGGCCGCGATAGCCAGCCGCGATGGCGGAAAAACCGCGTCACGGCATAAGTCGTGATCCATCCGACGGCCGCCCCGGCCACCACGTCGGACAGGAAATGAGCGTTGACCATGATGCGGCTGAGCCCGATCATTCCGGCAAAAGCCAAAAGCGGCCAGCGCGCGCGGGGGAATAAAACCATAAGCGAAAACGCGACCGCGAAACCCGTCGTGCTGTGGCCCGACGGCATGGAATGCCAGTCGGCTTTGAACGACCATGGATCCAAACCAAAAACCCCGTCAGAGGCCAGAAGCTTCGGCCGCGCCCGCCCTACCAGAGGTTTGATCGCGTCGGTCAACAGCCCCGCCCCCGCCGTGCAGACAAAGAAAAACGCCAACGTCCTCCCCAGCCGGATCAACGAGGCTCGAATCCGTTCCGGACATTGCCGCGCGTAGCAAAGAGCGAAGCACAACAGTGTGCCAAGCCCCGACGGCCACGCGTACCACGCCCCTTTGCCGATGTCCGTATAGGCGCGGAACGCGTCGATCACGGCGGGATGATCGGCATCCACCTGCCGCAGCCACAGCGACAGCGGCCTGTCCGCGAAGGCGATAAGGGAAAATTCCAACACCGCGAAAACGAGCGTCGCCGAAAGCCACGCGCGCCGCTCCGCCGTCATGGCGCTGCCGGAAGACGGTAGAGCGTTACTTCGACCTTCTTCCCGCTGCCGATATTCGGCCCCGTGAGCGTCGCCAACGGCACGGGCTGGGGTTCGGTCGTGTGGAATTCATCAAGGAAGCTTTGCTTATGCTCTCGATCCAACAGCGCCAGTCTGCAGCGATCACGCCGGAAAATATCGGCGACGGTTTCGATCTTGTTGATGGTCAGCGTGTCCGTGCCGACGGCGAACACAAGGCTGGGTTCGTTGTACGAAGCCGTGATCAGCTTGAGGCGCTGGCAGGGCTTCACGCTCTCCGCGACCTGCACGACCCGCCGCGTGAGCCAGACGTCCTGCAGCGACGGGATCGTGAAGCCGAACGAGATCATGATGAAAGCCAAGCCCCCCGCGCTCAGCATCAGAACGCCTTTGCCGTTGCGCTGCGGCAAGAGCATGAGGCCGGTCATCAGCGCTGCGAGGAGAAGGATTCCGGCGATCATCTGGCTGACATTCACCACCTGATCAGTCAGATACGGCAGCAGGACGAGTCCCGTTGCAAGCCCCGTCCCCAGCACGAGCCACAGTCCGACGACGACAGGCGGCCACCAGCGCCACCGCCGCTCGGCCAGCGCCGGAAACCCGTCCAGCATGACTTTGGCCGCCAGCATGGCGATGGCGGGATAGGTGGGCATGACATAGTGCGGCAGCTTGGTCAGCGACAGCTCGAACACGATCCACGTCGGCACGATCCAGCCGAGACAAAACAGGACAAACGGCTCGCGCCGCGCCCGCCAAATGTTCGGCAAGGCCAGCAGCGCCAAGAGCGAGCCGGGAAAAAACACAAGAGGAAAGGCGAGCAGGTGAAGCCCCGGCGGCATAACGCCGCGATGCTGTCCCTGCCAAATCTTGGCCAACAGATCATGCCCCGCCGATTGCGCCGCAAAGTCGCCCTTTGTGGCCAGCGAGATGGCGATGAACCACGGTGCCGTGAGCAGAAGAGCGTAGATCAGCCCCGTCACGGGACGCAGGCGGGCAAACCATCCGACTGTGCCACTGCCGATCCGCAGCGTCAGCAGCGTCGCCAAGGTGATCAAAGGCAGGATCGGCCCCTTGATCAGAACCGCGATTCCCTGCGCCGTCCAGAAAGCAAAGGCAACGCCCCAGCTCGGCTTTTCCTCCTGATCGCGCGCGACATAAGCGCGGCCCAAGGCATACTGCGCGACCATGATGCAGCCGAGGAGCGCCGCGTCGGTCTTCGCGAGCCGCGCCTCGACATTGAGAATCACGCAACCCGCCAACAAAAGAGCCGCGAGAAACCCCGCCATAGGCCCAAAGAACAAAGCCCCCAGCGCCGCCGTCATCACCACCGCAACCGTCGCGCCGATAAGCGATGGAACGCGGTAAGCCCAGATCGCGTCGAGATGCTCCGGACTAAGCAACAGCTTGGCGCTCGCGGCCTGAAGCCAGTAAATGCCGATGGGTTTCTGGTAACGGCTTTCCTGCTGGAAACGAATATCGACATAGTTGCCGCTTTCGATCATCTGCTTGCTGGCTTGGGCAAAATGCGGCTCGTCGCGATCCAGCGGCGGGATCGAGGTCAAGCCGGGCAGGAAAAAAGCCAGACTGAGCAAAACCAGAAGGACATAGCCGCGCCAGCTCAGACTCTGTCCATCGGGCGAGAGAAGGGGCGGCGGAAGCGTCGCAGTCGAAAAGCCAAACATAGCGCCATGCCCCCGTGTCAGCCGCCTGTCTTGGCGGCCTGATCTTGGCGCTTTTTGCGCCATATAAGCTGGATGTTGCGGATATAAACGATGATGCCCGCCTGCCCAAGGATAAAGACGGGGTCGAGTTTATGAATGGCGTAGATCAAGACCAGCAGACTGCCCGTCAGGCTGAAATACCAAAAGGCTTCCGGCACGATGCTCTGCTTGGCGCGCTCGCTGTGCAGCCATTGATAGAGGAAGCGCATCGTAAACAAGGCCTGCCCGGTCAAACCGAGCACGATCCAAGGGTCAAACGAGCCTGAAAACCAAGCCTGAATGTGTTGCAACAACTGAGACATGTGGGAACATCCGGAGTCCGTTCGGAAAAGAACGGTTTAGCAGCTTGAGGCGGGCTTACAAGCTTCTTTCAGTTTTTGACGGATCTTGTTTCGTGAGTGTGTGTTTTGGGCGATGGGCGCGAGCTTTCCTGCGGTGTGGGGTCAGTTCCGCAAAAAGCCCCCGCGTCGCAGCGCCGCCAGCTGTTGGGGACTCTCGGCCAGTTCGGACGGGATCATGCCACCGGCGGTCGCGCCGGAGAGTTCTTGGGCAAGCCGGTCAAGCAAAGGACTTGCATCGCTGTCAACTTCCTGCGCGTCGCGGACGAGGGCGCAGAGGGCCAAATAAGCGGCGGGGGAAAGCTCTATCAACACGGTGTTCATCCTTTTTCTAGCTCGTTTGCCTTACCCATTTTGGGGGCGTTTGCTTGATCGTTTCGTTGTCTTGATCCGAGCTTAACCGGAAAAACCCCGTGTCGAAAAACTTTCATCGCTTGTTTTATAAAATAAAATCTTGAAACTAATAAACTGCCAACAAGGTGTAAGTAACCACCAATAAATGGTTATTTTGGCGGTGCGCCTAGAGTTCGCTGATGCCCGTTCGCGAGATGCGCACCTCACGATGGACGGAAATACCGAGCAAAAGGCCGCAGCCGATCAGCAAAGTCATCATGGCTGTGCCGCCATAGGAGATCAAAGGCAAAGGAATGCCCACGACCGGAATCGTGCCGGTCACCATCGCCACATTGACGAAAACATACAGAAAAAAGCTCGTGGTCAGGCCAAAGGCCACCAACTGGCCGAAATGACTGCGGCTGGTCAGCGCGATCATGTAGCCATAGGCCAGCAGAAGGAAATAGAGCGCAAGCAGCCCCAAAGCCCCCACAAGCCCGAATTCCTCGCCCAAAACCACGAAAATGAAGTCGGTGTGCTTCTCAGGCAGGAATTGAAGCTGACTCTGGGTGCCAAGCCCGAACCCTTTGCCGAACATCCCGCCGGAGCCCAGCGCGATCTTGGATTGCAGGATGTTGTAGCCGTTGCCCAACGGATCGGCGGACGGATGCATAAAGGTCGTCAACCGCGCCTTCTGGTAATCGTGCAAATGATGCCACGCCAGCGGCGCAATGGCGGCTACCATGACAAGCACGATCACGAACTTCCACCACCGCACCCCCGACACAAAGAAAATAGCGCCGCTGGCCAAAATCAGCAGCGTGGCGGTGCCGAGATTGGGTTGCAGCAAAACGAGGCCGACAGGAGCCAATACCATCAGCAACGGCGGCACCAGCATCGCGGGCCGCCCGATTTCGTCCAGCTCCAGCCCGTGAAAATACTTGCTGAGCGCCAGCACGAGCGCGATTTTCATCAGCTCGGAAGGTTGCAGCACGAAGAATCCCAAATTGATCCAACGCTGCGCGCCCATGCCGACATGGCCCATAATCTCGACCACGACCAAAAGAAACAGCATAACGCCGTAAAACGGATAGGCGATTCGCAGCCAGACTCGAATATCGACCAGCGCCAGAACCATCATGAGTCCCAACCCTGCCACAAAGCGCGTCAGCTGGGGCAATGCCCAAGGCCGCCAGTTTTGCCCACCCGCCGAATAGAGCAGCGCAACGCCGATCCCGCCCAAGGCGATGATCAACAGCACCAGCCCCCAGTTCAGGAGGCGGAGCTTGTCACCAAGCCCCAAATGTTCGGCGGCGGAAAGGCGGGTCATGCGTCGGGCAAAATCCAAGTTTTAGGAACGGGCGTGTTCCGCAACATACCGCCTCGGCCCATCGGGCGAAAGGCGGAATTCGGCTTGGTGGAGCCAAGCTTTCGCGTTGCAAGCCGAAGCGTCCTCGCTTAGGCTTGGCGAAACAGGAGGACGGCCATGTCGGAAGACTATCTGCGCGCAAAGATCAAGGAAGCCATGGAGGCCAGCGGCGGCGAACGGCGCGACGCGCAAAAGCTGCTGATCACATGGGCAGTCCGCGATCCGGTTCTGCTTCTGGGGCTGACCAAGCCGCATCTGAAAGCGATCGTGGCGGCGCGAATCGATCAGGCCGGACGTCCGTCAAAGGCTTCGGGCGGCAGCGATCATTTCTCCAAAAGCGATGTCGATGCCATTATTGCCTCGCGTCCCTTGGGCGAAAAGCGTTCGCCCGTCGTGCCGCCGCCCAAATCATCGACGCGTCAGGCTTCGGTGATGCACCAGCTCGCGGCGGCGTTCAGAAAACGCAAATAACGGCGGCCTAAGGCGCGGGACTCTTCAACGCCGTTTCAGGCGGGCATCCTTGAGGATGGCATCTTTGAACACAGTGTCCGTTGTGTCGGCTTCGTCCATGTTGGCAAAACTCAAATCAGCGCCGGTGAAGTCCGCTTCGCGCATGTTGGTCTGCGCCAAATCCACATAGCGCAATTGCGCGTTGGTAAAGATTGACTTGATGTGTCGGCCGCCCTCAAGCACCAAAGGCTCCAGCCGCGCCTTGCGAAGATTGGAGCCGACGAGAATAGCATCGGCGAAGTTGCTGCCGCGCAGGTCGGCGGAGGCAAAGATGCAGTTGCGAAAACTGCTGCCCTTCAGTTGCGCGGCCTGAAAATTCGCGCCCGTAAAATCCTGTTCGTGCCATGTCGTGTTTTCGGCGATGATCATCGTCAGATCGGCACCCCTTAGCGAAGGCGCGTCGCGGAGGTCATAGCCGCTCAGATCCAGCCGTTTTCCGTCGCTGCCGTTCGACTTCAGCCAGACACGATGAATCCTGAACATCTCGTCGAGCGACAGTGGCGCGAGGTTGAGCGTCGGCCCGACCGGTTGACTGGTCAAAGCGCCGGTCATGTCGACGTTCTCCAAATTGGAGAAATCCATCAAGGTTCCGGCCAGATTCGCGCCGCGCAGGCTGACGTTGCGCAATTTGCACTGGCTGAGATCCGCGCCGGACAAATTCGCGCCGGTCAGATTCGCGCCGCTCAGATCGCCGCCGATGATCTTGGCCTTGCCCAGATTGGCTTCGGAAAAATTCGAGTTGATGGCGACCGCGCCCGACATTTTGGCCGAACCGAGGTTCGCGCCGCGCATATCGACGCCGCCGGAGCCGTCGGCCCACGCGTCGTCGTCGCTGGTGAACGACAAACCTTTTTCGGGATCATAGGTCGCGAACGTGCCTTCGCGCAGATCGGCGCCGGTCAGGTCGGCCCCCGCCATGACCGCGCCGCGCAGGCAAGCGCCGCGCAAATCGACGCGTAACATGCTGGCGTTGCGGAAATTCGCCTTGCGCAGATCACAGGCAAACATCTGGGCGCAGTCCAGACGCGTGCGTTCCAGATTGGCCTCCACCATGATCGAGCCGGTGAAATCGGCGTGGGCCATATCGCGTTCGCTCAAAACAAGATGCGACAGATCGTGATGCGCCAGCCGCGCGCGCTCGCCGCCTGTGCGTGATCGCCGAAACAACTCGTGCTTGGCGATGATCTTGTTAAGCTCGGCTTGGCCGATGCGGGTAATTTGTGGCTTTTCGTCCGACATAGCGTCGATCACTTTTCCAATCAGGGTTATTTGTTTTCTGATACAAGTGGACGTAGCAACCCGCAGATACTGCCGTCGCACTGGATCAAAACGGCATCGGCCGTTTTTGCTGCGGAGTCATCTTTGGATTTAGGCAGTGTGCATTCGACGCGGTAAAGCGTGTTGCCGGTTGCGCCAAGTGTTTGCTGAACCGCCTCGACTTTCTTTGGTGTGCAATTGTTCAGCCGCGCCACTTCGCGCGCATCGGACAGCGCCGCGTGCGCATCCGCCGCGCCGAGGAGCAAGCACAATAAGAAGAATACGATAATACGCATAACGTTATAGTAGGTGTCCGGAGTTAACGGGACGTTACTGTTGGCGCAAAGCGGCCTCGGCGGCGCGTAGAAGTCCACGCGCTTTGGCGGCGCATTCGCGATGTTCCGAAGCAGGATCGCTGTCGTACACTATGCCCGCGCCCGCCTGAACATGCAAAACGCCGTCTTTAATGACAGCGGTGCGAATGGCGATTGCGCTGTCCATGCTTCCGTTCGCGCCAAAGTAGCCGATACACCCGGCGTAAAGACCGCGCCGGTCCGGTTCCAGCTCCGCGATGATCTCCATCGCGCGGATTTTGGGAGCGCCGCTGACTGTCCCCGCCGGAAAGCCCGCCATCAAAGCCTCCAACGCCGTAAAGCGCGGATCGAGCGCGCCCTCCACGTTCGAGACGATGTGCATGACGTGTTTGTAGAATTCGATGGTATTCCGCGCCGTGACCTCGACCGTTCCGATCTTCGCGACGCGCCCCACATCGTTGCGGCCCAGATCGAGCAGCATCAGATGCTCGGACAACTCCTTCGGATCGGCGAGCAGTTCCTCGACCAGTTCGGCATCGCTGCGGTTGCCGAGGCCGCGCGGGCGGGTTCCGGCGATGGGGCGGATCGTCACCTTGCCGTCGCGGACGCGCACCAAAATTTCGGGACTGGTGCCGACCACCGAAAAATCGCCGAAATCGAAAAAGAACAGAAACGGCGACGGATCAAGCCGCCGGATGGCCCGATAGAGGCTGAACGGCGGCAGTGTAAACGGCTGGCGAAAACGCTGCGACAGCACCACCTGAAAAATATCGCCCGCGCGAATATAGTCTTTGGCGCGATCCACCATGCTGGTGAATTCGGATTCGGTGATATTGCCGGTGACGCTTTGCGGCCCGCTGTTCGTCGCCGCGAGGTCGGCGCGTTGCGCATAAACAGCGGCGGGAACCGGTTGCTTCAAGTCTCCCAAAGCCCGCTCCAGCCGCGCGGCGGCGGCGGCGTAAGCGGACTCCGCCGTTTCCTGCGCGTCGAACCATGCGGGCGTGACGAGGGTAAAGATGTTTTCGATTTGGTCAAAGATGGCGAGGAGCGTCGGACGCACCAACACGGCTTCGGGCACGACGAGGTCGGAGGGCGGCGATTCCGGCACATTCTCCACATGGCGCACCATGTCATAGCCGAGATAGCCGAACAGACCCGCCGCCATAGGCTGCGGCTGCGCCGGATCGTCGATCCTGCACTCGGCCAGCAGCGCGCGCAGATCGTCCATCGGCGCGCGCGGGGAGGGCGCGTAGGCAGCGGCATCCTGCAACGCCGCGCGGTTGACCTCCGCCTTGCCTTCGCGGCAGCGCCAGATAACGTCCGGCTCGCGTCCGATGATCGAATAACGTCCCCTGATCGCGCCGCCTTCGATGGATTCCAGCAAAAAGCTGTACGGCTTTCCCTGTCCCAGCTTCATCATCGCGGACACAGGCGTTTCCATGTCGCTGATCAACGTCGTCCAGACGACCTGCGGCTTTCCGGCGCGCCAGTTGCGGGCAAAGACGTCAAAGGCGGGGGTGATGTCCATGGACGCGGTCTAGCTCCCCTGCTTCTTCATCGTATCGAGCAAATCCTTATTGATGGTGACCGGGAACGTCTGGCCCAGATGTTTTGAGTATTGCTCCATCAGTTCATAGGGCATGTCCTCGTTCAACTGATCGACGACCTTGAGGCGCGCGGCATCGGGCTTGGCGGGATCGGCGGGAATGATCTCCGTGAGACGCAACGCAAAGTTTTGCTGCGGCCCGGCCGCCGTGATGACATCGCCGAGTTTCATCTTCATGATCGATGCCATGGCCGAGGGTGGCAGCGCCGGGTCTGTATCGCCCAGCATCGAGATGGGCTTGGACAGGCGAATATCCACGCCGGTACGCGTGGCAAAGGCCGAAGCCTTCTTGCCGTCGCGCAGGGCCTTGGCGATGTCTTCGGCCAAAACAGCGGCCTTTTGAGCCTTTTGCTCGGCTTGCCACGCGGCCAACACCTGCTTGCCGATCACGGCGAGGGGACGCACCTGACTCGGTGTGACTTCGTCGGTACGCACGACGATATAGTTGCCCGCCTTGTCCTCAATGACCTGGCTGACATCGCCCGCGCCCTGACCAAAGGCGGCGCGCAGAACTTCATCCTTGGCGGGAAGCTCGTCGGGTGCTTTCCCCTCCGGTGTCAGCCCTTGCGCGTCGAGATTCGCAATGCGGACAAGGCGCATCTTGAGGCTGTCGGCGATGTCTTCCAACGACCGCCCTTCGGCCAGCAGATCGTCGAGCTGGTTGACGGTGCGGGCGACTATGTCGCCGGACTGCTCGCGCTGGAGTTCTTCGCGCAGCTTGTCTTTGGCCTCGTCAAAGCTCTGCTTTCCGGCGGGATGAACCGCCTTGACCTGCACGATGTGCCAACCCAGCGGGCTCTTCACCGGATCAGAGATTTGCCCTGCGTCGAGGGCGAAGACCGTGGTGAATAACTCCGGCAGGATGGTTTTCTCGTCCATGCGGTTGAGCGTGACGGCGCTGTAGCCCTTGGTCTTGACGGCAGAGGCCAAATCGTCGCCGTCCTTGAGCGACGCGGCGACGGCGTGCGCCTTTGTTTCGTCCTGTAAAACCACCTGCACGATGTCGCGCTGCTCCGGCAGCGTCAGCTCGGCATCGCGCGCGTCATAGGCCTTCTTCAGGTCGTCGTCGCCGGTCTTGATGTCCTTCGTGATGTCGTCGGGCGACAGCTTGGCGACGGTGACGGCCCGGTATTCGGGAGCCGTGAAGACGGCGCTATGCTTTTGGTGGAATTCTTGCAGGGTTGCTTCGTCGGGCGCGGCGGACGATTCCATGCTCGCGTTCTGCACCGTCAGGACTTCCAGCAGACGCTTGGAGCCCATGGCGCGATAAAGATTGTCCACGACGAGCTGCGGCGGCTTCGCGCCGTTCACGACCGAGTCGAAAACCAGACGGCGAAGAGTGTCCTGACGATCCATGGCAAGGAACGACTCTTCGGTAAAGCCGTTCTTGCGCAGCAGCTCTTGCCACTTGACCTTGTCGAACTGGCCGTTCTTGTCGCGAAGCTTCATGACGTTTTCAAGCTTTGCCAAAATCGTCTTGAGGTTGACATCGAGCAAAAGCCTCTGAGCTTCCTGATCGAACTTCGCATGTTCGATCATAAGGTTGAGCGTGCGATCCATGACTCCCATTTGGCGAGCCTGCTGTTCGGTCAGATCGGAGCCGAAAACGCGGCGCGCTTCGGGCAGACCGTTTTTGAACTCGCGCTCCAAAGCTTCCACCGTGATTTTGATGTCGCCCACTTCGGCGACGGCGCGCTGGCGCGGGCTGCCGCGAAAAATATCGCCGATGCCCCACGCCGCAAAGGTGACGATCAGCAAGCCCATCAGTATCTTGAACGCGAACGATTTGCTCAGGGCGCGCATGGTCTGGAGCATGGAACTATCCTTTAAGTTTCGATTTGAGGTTCCCGAAGCGAGAGGGGCATGATAAAAGGCCAAAGCGTTCTCGGCAACAAACATCGGAAGGCTCTCCGCGATGGCAAACCGCCGCAAATTGGTCGTCGGCAACTGGAAAATGAACGGTCGTCTGACCTCCGGGCTCAATTTGGCCAAAGATGTCGCCGACAAGGCTTCGGCACAGAAGCCCTTGGCGTTCGATGTGGTGCTGTGCCCGCCCGCGACCCTGATCTGGCCCGTGGCCGAGGTGGTTGCTGGCTCGCCGGTGATGCTGGGCGCTCAAAACGGCCACGCGGCCAACCACGGCGCCTACACGGGTGAGATCAGCGCGGGAATGCTGGCCGATTTAGGCTGCCGCTATGTGATTCTGGGGCATTCCGAACGCCGCGCCGCGCAAGGCGAGACCAGCGCGATGGTGGCGGAAAAGATCGCGGCGGCGCAGCTCGCAGGGCTGATCGCCATCCTGTGCGTCGGCGAAACGCAGGAGCAACGGGCCTCTGGCGCGGCGGAAACGGCGGTGGCGCGGCAGGTGTCGGAATCGTTGCCGGAGAAATTCGACGCGTCGAAACTGGTGGTCGCCTACGAGCCGGTCTGGGCGATCGGATCGGGCGAACTGCCGACGCTCGACGACATCCGCCGGATTCATAAAGCGATCCGCAAAACCCTCGGCCCCGTGGGCGAGATGGTACAGGTGCTTTACGGCGGCTCCGTCGCGCCGAGCAACGCGGGGCCGATACTCGCCGAACCCGAAGTCGACGGCGTGCTGGTTGGTAGCGCCAGCCTTAACTCCGACGGCTTTTGGGCCATTGCGGAGAAGTGCCGCTAAACGAACGGCGCCTTGGTCAGGATCGTGTTCAACACGACGCCGACCACATTGGCGGGCGCGAGGATGTCAAGACAACGCTTGACTTCAGCCGTGCGAGTCACGCCATCCTGCACGACCAGCAACACGGCATCCACATGCGGCAGAAAGGCCAGCGGATCATCCTGCTCCAACAGCGGCGGCATGTCGTAAATGACCAGGCGATCCGGATAACGCGATTTCAGTTCATGCGCGAGGCGGCCCATTTGCGGGGAGCCTAAGGCTTCCGACGAGCGCTCCACTGTCCGACCGGCGGGCAGTAGGGCCAGACGATCAAACGGCAGACGCGTCAAGCAGTCCGAAAGGGCCGCATGCCCCGCGAGATAATCCGTCAGGCCGAATTGCGGCTCAAGGCCAACATATTTGTGGACGGACGGCTTGCGCAGGTCGAGGTCGGCCAAAAGCACCGTTTGCTTGAGATCGAGCGCGACGCTGACCGCGAGATTGAGCGCGATGGTTGTCTTTCCGTCGGCGTAGTTCGGACTGGTGATCGCCAGAGTCCGCAGGTTGGCTTTGGCCATCGTTTGCAAAATCTGCGTCCGGAGAATCCGGAACAGATCGGCTTCGGGACTGCGCGCGTGGTGCGCGACGATGCGGTTTTTTTCGAGGACTGCCTCGAACTCAGGCGTAAGGTTAGCGGCGGCGGCGACATAGGCTTCGCGCCCCGACGACAGGGGCGTTGCGGACAAAGACCCCGCGCTCGGACTGGCCAATCCGACGCCGCGTTCTTGCCGAGCTTTTTCCAGCGCTTTTTCCAGCTTGTCCATAATTCTCTCTCCACTTCCCTTAAAATCAGTTCAGGCCGATGCGGTGCATGACGACGGCGAAAAGGACGTCGAGAGGCATGACGACGTACGAAAACACGATCAGACCGATCAATGCGACGGCGACGATGCCGCCCAGAATTTTTAGCTTGTGGCGATCCATCCGCGTCTCTTCGTCCCGCGTCTTGATATGCGGGATCGTGGCCAGAGGCGCAACGCCGATCAGCGATTCCAGATGTTGCGAACCGGCGATGGTTTGCACCAGCAACTGGGCGGCCACCACGCTGGCCAACCCGCCCAGAAACGCCAACACAAAGCCAACGGCAACGAACAGCAACCGCGCGGGATAGGTGGTCAGGGGCAGCTCAGGCGGGTTGATGACGACGAGGTGCTGGCCGCTGCCGTCCTGTTCGATCGTCTCGGTCATATCCGCAGTCAGTTTTTTGGCCTTCAACTCGCGGTAACGCTGCTGAGCGTTGTCATAGTCGCGCGTCAGCGCCGCCAACTGCTGCTCGGCCACCGGATTTTGGTTGACGGCGCGTTGATATTTATCCTGCTGTTGGAGCAGATTGTTCTTTTGCTCCATCAGCGCTTTATACTGCTCCTCTTGCGACTGAATCTGGGCGAGAATTTGCAGATAGGCCGGGTTGTCCGCGTCGACCTTGCTGCGCGACGTGAAGGAACCAGCCTTGCGCGCGCGCTCCAACTGCTCCTCAAGGCTCGTGACTTGGGTCTGCAGCGACTGCACGTCGGGATTGTCGTTCCCATAAGCGCTTTGGGCCGTCGCCAGTTTGGCCTTCGCGTCGATAATTTTCGCTTCGATCCGTCCGGTGTCCGCGCGACCATTCGCCTGAGCCTCTAACCCCGCGACCTGACGCGCGACCTTCAGGACATCCGGATGTTCGGGACCGTATTTGGCCGTCAACGTCGCGAATTCGGATTTGAGCATTTTGAGCTGCATCGCAGGCGTCGTCATGACGCGGCCTTCCTCCAACACGCGGGAGTAAGGGTCGGTCAGCGCGAGCTGAGCGCGCAGAGCGCCCTGCGATCCGAGATTGGACGTGATCTGGCTGTCGATATTTTGCAGCGTCAGGTTCGTCGAAATGGAAGCTTGTTGGTTGAAGGCGAGCGCGTCGGGGCGCAGGTCGGCATTGGCGAGGCGGAATTCGGCGATCTTCTTTTCCTGCTCGACCAGCGATGCTTCCAGCACCTGAAGCTGGGATTCGAGGAAGCGCGAGGTTTCCTTCGCCTTGTTGCGGCGGTCTTTAAGGTCTTCGTCGAGAAAGCGCGAGACAAGTTCGTTCGTGACCTGTTGCGCAATCAGCGGACTTGGGTAATCAAAGCTCAGGACAAAGGCGATGGCCGACAGTTCGCGGACGGCGGCCTTTTGCGCCGAAGCCGGATTGGCAAGGGAGCTGGCGACGAGACGAACCTGAATCTTGTCGCGCATTTTATCCGCGACCGCCTCGATCGGCGTGTATTTGCGGCTTTTTTCGTACAAATTGAACTTCGTGATGATCTCGATCAGCGAACCGGTGGAGAGGACTTTTTGCCGGACGCGGCTGATGCTCAGGTCGGCCATAGCCTCCATCGCGCCGCGTGCCGTATCGGCGGATTGCGTGACATCGCTGGCGACTTCGGGCTGGGCGACTTCGACGGTCGCTTCGGCTCTGTAGTTTTTCCAGTTGTAGGTAAAGACGAGAGTCAGCAGAAAGACCGCGCCCGCGACGGCCAGAAAAAGCTTTCTTCGGCGCAGCAGGATGGACAGATAATCGGAAAGCCGGATGTCGTTCATTGCAATAGCTCCACAAACTTCTGAGGAAAAACAGGGGCCGGAGAAAGTCCGGGGGCTGGCCTAGACGAGGCGATGCGCATACTTACTCTCTGGCATCGGTATGAAACGAAAACCCGACACGGATCAAATTGCGTTGCGCGGCTTCGCTGCGGCCCGTCAGAGTCTCATGGCGGTACTGATAGGAGGTCGTTGCGTCCCATCGGTCCGTTATACGATAAGAAAGACCGGCCGACCCGTTCCACATCGAGTCCAAACGCCCCGGCGCGGCAGCGGACGAGTCGGAAAATTGATAGCTGGCTTTGACATCCAGCGAAAGAGCCGGGGTAAATTTGTGCGTCTCTTGCAAGGACAGGGTCGTCAAAAGAAATTCCGTGCCGTTGGCATAAGGCTGCTGCGCGCGCGTCGCGGCAAGCACGGTCGTGTCCTGCTCGCCATTGTAGGAAAAGTTGCTCGAAAAGACGTAATCCCACTGCCACGCTTGGCCGGGGCTGCTCCCGTCATACCGCCGCGTCGCCTGCGTGCCGCCGGACAGACGCGCGGTGAGGCGAGGCGTCAGGGCGGAAACCCATTCCAGCGAGGGGCCGACGGTATCGATGCGCCCGTTGTAGTAGTCCAAAGGCTGGTACCGTTGTGCAAGAACGGAGATCGAGCCACGGTTGAGGGGCGTAAAAACATGCGTCCACGACGGCGTGAGCGACATGGTGCGGTAATCGGTCAGCGTCGTGCTGTCATATTCCGAATGGAGGTAGTTTCCCGAAAGGCCGAGCCTGTTCAAAGGCGTGAGGCGGTAGGATATTTCGGGGGAAGCCGAATACCCCAGATGCCGCGTGGCCGCCGATTCAAAGCCGAGCGTGGTCAGTTCGCTTGAACGCGTCGTGTCGTAATCCGCCGTGCCGCCGAGCGCCACGTCCCACAACGTCATCTGCCGCGCCAGCCGCGTCACGGCATGCCCGTCCGTCGAGTTATAGTTGGACTGGTTGTAAACGTTCTCGCTGGCGGAGATTTTGGCGCTGAGTTGGGTGGTCGGCGTGTTGTCGGTAATTGTGACGGTCGGCGTGGTCACCGATCCGTAAAGCTCCTTTGCCCCGCGCGTGAGCATCAGCGGGTTGGAATCCCGCTGGCCTTTTTCGGCGATGCTCGCCTCGACCTTAAGGTTTTCCGCGCTTGCCGATGTAGCAAGCAAGACAAGAGCGCCCACGCAAAGCAGGCGATAGGTCGCGAACAGCAAAGCGCGCGGGTTGCGACGCATGGATCAGAAAAGCCCGGAAGTGGGAACGAACACAACATCGCCGGGTTTCAGCTCGATGTCCTTGTCCAGATGGCGACCGCGCGAAATGTCGTCATAGGGATAGTCGATGGACTCTTTGCCCTTTTCCGTCTTGCGGAGAATGATGATGCTGCCTTCTGCCGCGAAAGGAGTAAGGCCGCCCGCTTGGCTGAGAGCCTGCATCGTGCTCATGCTGCCGGACATGAGAACTTCGCCCGGCTTTTGAACCTGACCAAGCACGTTGACCTTGTGTCCCAGCGGCGACTTGACCGCGACCGTGACCGAAGCGTCCGGTATCGTGGAGAGAAGCTTAGCCTTGATGGCGGCTTGCAGCGCCAGCGGAGTCATGTCGTTTGCCATGATTGTGCCGACCAGCGGGAAGGTGATGGAGCCGTCGGGCAGGACGACGACTTCGCGATCCATGCCGTCTTCCTTCCAGACCGTGATTTGCAGGACATCGCCCGCGCGGAGGGTGAATTCGCCCTCGTCGGCTCGCGCCGCGCCGGACAAGACGAGAAGGAACGCCAGAATAGCCCAAAGCTTTGACAGACCGCGCATTTTGTCCTCAGTAGGATAATGGTGATTAAGATCCGCGGCATCCTAACTATTTTGCGCCCCCAAGGGAAGGCAAAAGTAATACAGCGAAGGATGGGCAAACATAGGGGCTGGTTCCTGTGAATGGCTGCGGACTCTATACATTTCGGGCGGCGCATGACGGCCGGTTTTACAACCGAGGTTTCGTTTTGTCTTTTGGGCGCTTTGTTTGGTATATACGCCGAGCGCAATGCTTGTCGCGCCAGCGCATGCAAGGACCGACCAACGATGTACAAGAAGTTCTATGGCCTTTCGGGCTCGCCCTTTTCGCTTTTGCCGGATGCCGATTTCCTGTTCTACAGCCGACGGCACCGGCGGGCGGTGAATCTTTTGGCTTATGGGATTTTTACGCAGGCGGGCTTCATCGTCATCACCGGCGACGTCGGCGCGGGCAAGACGACGGTTGTGCGCCGCTACATCAAGAGCGCCGAGGCCGATGTCGCTGTGGGAGTCATATCGAACCCCAGCCCGACGCTGGGCCGTCTGTTCAGCTGGGTGGCGATGGCCTATGACCTCGCGCCCGATCCGGACGATGCTAAGGTCTATCACGCCTTCGTCGCTTTTTTGTTGGAGCAGTACGCCAAAGGCCGCCGCACCGTCCTCATCATCGACGAGGCCCAGAACCTGAGCGCGGAAACGCTTGAAGACCTGCGCATGCTGTCCAACGTGAACAACGAAAAAGATCAGTTGCTGCAAATCGTGCTGGTGGGCCAGCCGGAACTTCTAGAGACGCTGAACCGTCCCATCCTGCGCCAGTTTGCGCAGCGCATCGCCGTGCATTGCCATCTGGATCCTCTGGTGCCGGTCGAGACCGCCGCCTACATCCGCCACCGTCTGGCCGTTGTCGGCGGCGCGCCCGATCTGTTCGACGATGCGGCGTGCGCGGCGGTGCATTATTTTACGGGCGGCGTGCCGCGCCTCATCAACCTGTTGTGCGACCAATCGCTTGTGTACGCCTTTTCGGAAGAAGAACCGGCGATCAGCGGCGAAGTTGTTGCCGAGGTGGTGCTGGACCGTGGCCGCATGGGGCTAACGCCGTTCAGGAAGCTTCCCGAAGGCTGGAGGATCGAAAACCTCGCCGCCGAAACCGCAGCGATCCTCACCGAGATTCAACTCGCCGCCAAATTCGAAAGCGCAACAAAGAAATAACCCCGCCGCTCATTCCGCCAAAGCCGCATAGGCAAAGCGTTGATCGACGACGGAGTCGAACGGCGGGATGGCCTCAAGCTCGCCCACGTCCTGCCGCATTCTCAGCGTGTTGGCCCAACCCTGCGGCGCAATGATCGCCTGTTCGGGCCATGCGTTGGCGGCGATAATGCGCTGCACCGCTTCGGTCATAATGCTGGGACTCAGCGTCGGAAACATCGCACAACCGATATTGACGGCTTTCTCCGGCTGCGCACGGATAAGCGTCAAGGCTTGCTGAATGCCGCGCACAACCTTGCCGACGGTATCCGGCGCTGCGGCGATGGTGGCGGCGGAAGTCATCAGGCCGGTCATCAGAAGTTCAGGATAAAAATCGCTCATGCTGCACGCGAGGCGCAGACCTTGGCGCAGCGCCGAACTGACGGTCGGCTCTAAATCGAGAATCAAATCCACTTGGTCGGATGCCAGCAGATAAGCTTGTTGGCCAATCTCGGCTTCGACGATCTGCGTGGATTTCAACAAGCGCGGGTGCCGCGCCTTGAGTGCGCTCATCAACGTGTAAGCAGTCGAAGGCTTGGGAAAGGTGCCGACGCGCAGCCCGACAAAGTCGGATATTTGCGTGAAGGGTTTGATCTCGGCGTGATGCGTGATGCCCCACATGGGCGCGTTGCTGACGATGGCGGCGACGACGCGTGTGTCAAAGCCTTGCTGTTGCCCCAACGCGACAAAGACCGGATCGCCGACGCCGAACTGGGCGCGGCCTTTGGCCACTTCGTTGAAAATCTCGTTGTCGTTGCCCGCGCCATAGATGGTCACATCCAGACCTTGCGCAGCGAACAGCCCCAGCCGATCCGCCATGTAAAGCGGCATATAGGCGATGTGGCGTCCGCCCCACTGGGCGATTTTGATGCTCTCCATGCTCACCATGTATCACGCTAACTGGCTGAAAACAAACAGGCTTCTAATTTTGTGTTTGACAAAACCACCACAAATGATACTCTTGTGTATCATAAACGATACATATAAACAAAGCCTAAACGCGACGGGGGAGCGAAATGGGGAAAAGCGCAACGACACAAAAGAGCGGCGAACCAGTCGTCTGGCCCACCAGTTTCGCGCATTCCGTCAAACGGATGCTCGCCTATCAGGTGGAACGCGAAATGGCGCGGCAAGGTCTGACACGCGCACGGATGGCCGAATTGATGGGGACGAGCCGCGCCGCGCTCAACCGCCTCCTCGACCCCGACAACAATTCCGTCACGCTCCAAACGATGGAGAAGGTGGCCGAGGTTCTCGGCAAGCGCTTGCAGATATTTTTAAACGACTGATCCGGGGGTGATTTTTATGAACGCCACAACAAACCGTGCGCAAAAACTTTTAAGCATGACACTGGCGTTCGGCCTGATGCTGGCTGCCGCAGCTTTCGGTTCCGCCGAAGCTGCGACTCTCGAAAAAGTAAAGCTGGCGCAATTCGGGCAGGCGAAATTCTTGCTCTATTTACCGCTCTATGTGGCGCAGGAAGAGGGCTTTTTCGCGCAGCAAGGTCTGGATGTCGATGTGCGGTTTGCGGGCAACGACGATCAGATTTTCGCCGCCGTGATGTCGGGCAGCGTCGACTATGGCATGGGCGATCCGGTATTCACGGCGATTGCCGCCGAGCGGGGCGCTGCCGCCAAGACCGTAGCGTTGCTCATTACGCAGTTGGCGCTGGCGGGTTACACCAACAACCCTGACGTGCCGTTGATCACAAAACCGGAGCAACTGGCGGGGCTGCGTGTGGGTTCGTTCCCAGCACCGTCCACAACTTATACCGTGTTGGACGGACTGAAACGCCAATACCCGGCTCTGGCAAAAACGCAGATTGTGCCGGGCGGCATGGGGACTCAGCTGGCGTTGTTGGAAGCGGGCAAAACCGACATCGCCGTCGATCTGGAGCCGTCCGTAGCGCAGGCCGTGACGCGTGGTTACCGCATAGTGCTGAACCTGAACGACTTTGTCCCGCCTCAGGCGATCACAGGCCTGATGACGCGGCAGGACACCGTCGCGCAGCATCCCGATCAGGTGCAACGCATGGTCAACGCGATGCAGCAGGCGATGACGGCGATCTATGCCGATCCGGCGGTGGCCCATCGCACCGCGCGCAAGCTGTTCCCCGATCTCGGCGAAGCGGTCATCCAAAGCGCCGTCGATCACATGCGGCGCGACGCGATGTACCCGACTTCCGTCGTCGTGCCGGACGAATACTGGCAGCGCACGTTGCAGACGCGGCTCGACAGCGGCGATCTGAAACGGCCTCAGGCGACGGATGTCGCGGTGGACAATCGCTTCGCCGTGGCGGCAGCGGCGCACTATGGAAAGAAGTAATCATGCTGACCGCCTCGCACCTGTGTCACGATTACGGCAGAGGCCCGGTTCTGGACGGGATTGAACTGGAGCTTGAGGCGGGAAGCGTGACGTGTCTGTTGGGGCCGAGCGGCTGCGGGAAATCCACGCTGCTCAACATCCTTGCCGGATTGTTGAAGCCGACCTCCGGCACCGTCAACGCGGATTGCGCGCGGCCCGGCCCAGCGCTGGGCTATATGGCGCAAGAGCCGGACTTGTTGCCGTGGCTGACCGCCGAAAAGAACGCCGCTCTAGCCGCGCAGTTGCATGGCGGCATCATGGCTCCCGACGCTGGAAAACGCGCGGCGCTGTTCCGGCGTTTCGGGTTGGCGGGGTGCGAACGGCTTTATCCGCATGAACTGTCGGGCGGACAGCGCCAGCGCGTGGCCCTGATCCGCACGTTGCTAGCGGAACCAAAGCTGCTGTTGCTCGACGAGCCGCTGGGCCATCTGGACGCAGGCCGACGCTTGATGGCGGCGCGCGCGATCCGGCAGTATGTCGCCGAGCATCGCGCCACGGCGCTTGTCGTCACGCACCAGTTGGACGAAGCCGTGCATCTCGGCGACCGCATCGTGACATTGAGCGACCGTCCCACGCGCGTGACAGGAATCCATCGTCTTGATAGCCCGAACTCGCGGCGCGAAGCCTTCATGGCGCTCAGCGAAACGCTGGCCTCGGCTCCTGTCGCGGCGGAAGGCGTGGCGGCATGAGGCGGTTGTTTCCCATCCTGCTGCCGCTTCCCGCTTTGTTTCTTTTGATCGCGTGGCAAGGCTTTGTTACGGGCGTACCGCAACGTCTGTTCTTGTTCGGCTCGCCGACGCAGATTTTTCAGGTGGCGTTGCAAGAGTTGCCGCAGGCGGCCATCTGGCACGACATGGGCGTGACTCTGTCCGCGCTGTTGGCGGGTCTGGCTCTCGGCACACTGGCGGGAACGGCGGGAGGCTTGTTGCTGGCGTTGCACCCCGTGGCGCGTGCGGTGTCGCGGCCTTATCTGATTTTCTTTGGCTCGGTGCAGATTTTCACTCTGGCGCCGCTGCTCGTGATCTGGTTCGGCATCGGCTGGGGCGCAAAGGTGGCGATGGCGGCGCTCGTCACGGGCTTCGTCGCGTTACAGCAAGCCGCAAGCGGCGCGACGGCGGCGGAACAGCATTATCTCGGCTATGCCCGCAGCCTTAAAGCCGACCCGTCGCGTGTGATGTGGCATATCATCCTGCCGGGCGCGTTGCATTGGGTGCTGGCGGGGCTAAAGCTCAACATCGGCTTTGCCACCCTTGGCGTTTTGGTCGGCGAGTTTATCAGCGCCGAAGACGGCCTCGGCCACTACATCTTCAAAGCCAGCGGCGTATATGACGTGCCGCGCGTGTGGTTCGGCGTTCTGCTGTTGTGCCTGATGGCGCTCGCCCTGACGGCGATAGCCGATTGGGCAACCAAGCGGTTCTTGCCGTTGCAGGGACACTGACTGAGATATACACTGCGATTGAACTTCTTCTCTTATATCGACGCAACAGGGACAGAAGGGGTTCCTTCAGCCGCAGATTGCGGTTTTGCCAAGAAGGAGAAATGCCCGTGACTGATGATTTTCGATTTAATGTTACTCAGGATATACTTTCCTTGGGCATCAGGGTCCGGTGCTTGTTGATAGTGGGGCTTGACAATTTATATGAAGATTCTGTTTTTGAACAATATCGAAAAGAAGAACTAGCAAAGATTAAGGCCACCTTATCCGAAGGGTCGATACAGGCGGATCCCGTCTTATCAGGTTTTCGGGAAATGCATAAAAGGATTGGAAAAACCGGAAAACGATGGACTTCTTCGCCCGAAAATTTGAAACGAATGCTTCTTGAATCGCAGACCTTAGTTGCGATCAACAAGGTTGTGAGCATCTACAATCTTGTTTCTTTGAAATCAAGCTTGGCGCTTGGTGCCCATGATCTTGACAAGATAGTCGGCAATGTCACATTGCGTTTGACCACGGGGACAGAAAAATTCTGGCCCATAGGCGCCAAGGAGCCTGAAAAGGTGAGCCAAGGTGAATACGCGTATTGTGATGATGCGAACGACGTTATCTGTCGCATGGAAGTCAGACAGGTTGAAAAAACTAAGGTTCTCCCCCACACAAAGAACATTTTCTTCATTGTTCAGGGCAACCAGAACACTTCTGACGAAGAAATTAGCCACGCTTCAGGGGAGCTAGCTCGCCTAATTACCGATTGTGCCGGGGGCAGATGCATTGCGCTTTGAGTTTTGCCTAATCACCCTGTAGCATTCTTAGTGCCGCGTTGCAGGGATGCTTCCCTACACATTCCATTTGAGCTTTTTCGCGGCGAAGAAAGGGGATGCGATTTCTGTGCCTGAAGATTTCTCGGATTTAGTGTCGTCTTTCGCCCATGGCGTGCGGCTGGTGGTGAAGGCGAGGCCGGGGTTGTCGCGGGCGCGGTTGCCAAAAATCGTGCCGCAGGCGGACGGCAAACGCGCGGTTGAAATCGTCGTGGCCGCGATGGCCGAGGACGGCAAGGCCAACAAAGCGATTTTGGAATATTTGGCGAAGAGCCTCGGCTTGAAAAAAAGCGCCTTGTCGATCCGCACTGGCAGCAGCGCGCGCCTAAAGCTGATCGAAATCGAAGGCGACTCCGCCGCGCTTCAGGCGAAAATCAACGCATGGTTGGTCGGTTTGGAGAAGGCCTGATCGAGGTCAGAACCACTTTGTCGCCGGGTCCATCGTCGGCCCTGTCGGAACCGCGAGGGCCGCGAACAACTCGTCGATGTTGGTCGCGACGCGAAACAGCCGTTGATTGTCCTTTGGCGCGAAACCGGTCGCCACGACGTGGTCGATCAGCGCGAGCAGAGGATTCCAGAATCCGTTCTGGTTGTAGATGATGATCGGCTTGTTGTGCAGGCCAAGCTGCCGCCACGTCAGAATTTCGAAGGTCTCGTCCAACGTCCCAAAGCCGCCGGGCAGAATGACGAAAGCGTCGGCGTGTTCGACCATCAGGCTCTTGCGCGTGTGCATGCTGTCCACGACCAAAAGCTCGGTCAGGTTTTTGTGCTGGATCTCCCGCGAGCTGATGTGTTCGGGAATGATGCCGACGACTTCGCCGCCCGCCGCAAGCGCGGAATCGGCCAAGAGCCCCATCAGCCCGACATGGCCGCCGCCATAGATCACGCGCATTTTGTGTGCGGCCAAGGCGGTGCCGACTTCCTTCGCCGTTTGCTTGTGGAACTCTTCGACGCGGCTGGACGAACCGCAGTAAACGCACACGGACTGTATCGACACGGCAATATCCTGATCGTAGGGCATGATAAAAAACGCCTAAGGTGAACGGGCAGCAAACAGCGAAGTATAACGCGCACTCGTTAACGGAGTGTAAGCGCAAAAACTCAAGCGATTCCGGCCCTTAACAGGTCATGAATGTGCAGGATGCCGACGGGTTTGCTGTCGTCCACCACAAACAACTGCGTGCGCTTTGTGTCGTTGAGCGTTTTAAGCGCCTCTGCCGCCAACAAGCGCGGCGCAACGGTCATGGGCGCGGCGGTCATCACCGTTGCGGCGGATTTCTGGGTCAACCCGTCGCTCATATGGCGGCGCAAATCGCCGTCCGTCACGATGCCAATGAGCGAACCTTTGCCATCGACGACTCCGGCGCAGCCGAAACGCTTTTCGGTCATCACCACCAGAACATGCGCCATCGTGTCGCCCTCGCGCACCAACGGCAATTCGTCGCCGCTGTGCATAACGTCGTGAACGCGCAAAAGATTTTTCCCCAATTTACCGCCCGGATGAAAGTTGCGGAAATCCTCCGCCGTAAAGCCCTTGCACTCCAGCGCGGCCACGGCGAGAGCATCGCCCAGAGCCAGCATCATCGTGGTTGAAGTCGTGGGCGCGAGGCCGAGCGACCCCACCTCCGGCTCCGGCGGCAGCAGCAGCAGAACGTCCGCCGCTTGCCCCAACGCGCTTTGCGCGCGACCCGTGATGCCGATCAGGGGGATGGAGAAACGGCGCGTGTAGGTGACGAGGTCAGACAGCTCCGCCGTCTCGCCGGAGTTCGACATGGCGATAACCGTATCCTGCGGCGTGATCATGCCGAGATCGCCGTGGCTGGCTTCGCCCGGATGCACGAACAGGGCCGGAGTTCCTGTGGAAGCCATCGTGGCGGCGATCTTGCGGGCGATGTGGCCGCTCTTGCCCATACCGCTCACGACCACGCGGCCTTTGCACGCGACGAGGAGGCGCACGGCGGCGACGATGGTCTCGTTCAGGCTCGCGGCCAGCGTTTTGAGGGCGGCGCTCTCCGCCGTCAGGACGTTGCGCGCGCTGTCGCGCAGAGCTTCGTCATTCATGGTGGCGGGCGAGGGGGCAGTCTTGGCCAAAGTCATGTTTGTTCTTTCCTGTGATCCGGTCCTGCATTATAGCGGCTCGGAAAGGGCGGAAACAAGGCGCTTTGGAAAAGGGCGTTTCAGGCCTGCCGGAACCACATCCGCAACTGCGCCCGATCCGGGCTGAGCGTGATGTGGCGGGCGAGGCGGAGCAAAATGGGAAAACCATATCCCCCCGGTCCGTCTTCCAGCAAATCCGGCAAAGGCGCACCGCGCAGTTGTTCCAGCAAATCCGCCGCGTCGGCGGGGAGGGCGGGATTCTGATAGAACGAAATCAAGACAACGCCGTGCCGCGCCCGCGTGTGAACCGCAAAGAGCGCCGCTTGGCCATGATGCGCCGCGTTGGCGACGCATTCGGCGAGGGACAGATAGAGATCGGCATCGTCCACAAGGCCTTTGGGAAACTCTTGGGTGAGGCGCTCCAGCGAAGCTTCCTCCCACAGCGCCGCGTTGTCGAACGCCGCGCGATAGATGTTCCCGGAATGAAACGAAGCCCTCTCTGCCGCTTGCAAAAGATGCGGCGCGGGCGAACCAAAGAGGCGCACCTGTTCCATGATCGCATCAGGCGCGGATTTCGGCGATGCGGTTCATCTCCACCATGTCGAACAGGCGGCTGACGTCGCGTCCCGGTTTTTCGATGACCAGTTCGGCCTTCTTCTCGCGCACGCGGCGGAGAATGCGGATCAGGATGCCCAGCCAATGGCTGTCCATGCGTTGCACATCCGCAAAGTTCATGCGCACAGCGGTGACCTCGCCGTTATCGACGAGCGTCGTGACTTGATACACCAGTTGTTCGCCTTCTTTGTGCTGATGAAACGTCAGCGTGCCGGAAATGAATACGACGAGTTCGGCACCTTCGCGCTTGAAACGGAACGCCATGATATCATCTCCTCTGCAACGTGATGAGCGTGAGATCGTCGAGCAACGGCCCTTCGGGAGCCAACGCCTCGGCGAGATTTGTGCCAAAGGCATCGGTGCGGAGCAGGGTGGCGGTGGGCGTGTCTTTGAGGCTTTCCAACCAACCGTCGCTGAACGCCACAAGCGTCGCGCCCATCGGCAGGAACGCCGTCGCGGTTTCCGCCCGCACCATGCCAGAGCCGAGCGGAAGGCCCGGCAGCCGAAGGTCGGTCGCTTCGCCGTTATGCAGGATCAGCGGCGAGGGAATGCCCGATCCGGCGTAGCGGATCAGTCCCGACCGTCGGTCGATCGTTGCGGCAAAAGCGCCCGCGAACAACTGGCCAAAGGAAATCTTCGCCATCGCCGCGTCCAGTCGGCCTATGAAAACGGCGGGATCGTCAAGCCGATCATGGTATTCTTGAAGCAGGCAATCGACGCGCAGCGCGTTGATGGCTCCGGCCAAACCATGGGCGCTCGCGTCAACCAACACGAGCGCGATCCGGTCGCCGCCGAGCGCGCGCAGCGTCCACAAATCGCCGCCGATCTCGTCGTGCGGACGGTACACCGACGAACAGTCGAGCCCATAACTGGCGGCCAGCTCGCGGGCCTGTTCCTGCGTGGGCAGGACGGCATCCAGAAAAGCGTGCGTGATTTCGATATGTGCCTGAATCCGGTTGCGAAAATCAAACAAGACACGCGCGGCCAGAGCGCTGCGCAAATGGGCGCGGAGACGGGCTTTAAGTTCCGACAGGTGAAAGGGGCGGCTGACCACGTCGGTCGCGCCCATATTAAAGCAGCGTACGCGGTCGTCTTCGCCCTGCAATCCCGTTTGCACGAGAATAGAGAGATTTTCGAACTGCGGATTGGCGCGCAGACGGCGCATCAGCTCCAGTCCGTCCATGCGGGGCATCATGATGTCGAGCAGAACGAGGTCAGGGCAAAAGCGGGTGATGAGGTCGAGCGCCGACAACCCGTCGTCCGCCTCGTCGATAATCCCGACCCCCAGCTTTTCGCACACGCCGCGCAGCAACAGCCGGTTGGACGGATCGTCGTCCACAATCATTACATGCGCACGTTGAAACTCGGAGGGAATGTCG
The DNA here is from genome assembly GCA_903919315.1 of uncultured Pseudomonadota bacterium. Lineage (GTDB taxonomy): Bacteria > Pseudomonadota > Alphaproteobacteria > UBA9219 > UBA9219 > CAIXHP01. Next base: position 43,430 of record CAIXHP010000042.1, read on the forward strand.
TTCAGTGTCGGAGAAAACGCGTTGCCCACGGTATATCCTGCGGTTCAAAGAAAATGACCTGACCGTAGTAGGGATTTTGATTTAATACGGAATTAAAAATGAATACATGAGTATTGAAGGCACAAAATAAAAAACGCTTTATCTACTATGGTGTGTTGTATAGGCGACCAACGCTTCCGATAGGCCGAACGCGACGGCGGACACTTATGTTATCGCGCCCGATTTCCACGCTTGTAATTTCCGATACAGCGTCGAAGGGCTGACCTCCAGCAAGGCTGCGGCTTTGTTGACATCCTGACTCGTGGCTTCCAGCGCCTGAAGGATGGCGGATTTCTCGACTTCCCACAGAGGACGGATGGCGGCTCGTCGCGGCTGAGGCTCGGCGACGGACGCAGACGGCGCAGGACAGGCCGCGTGCAGATCGCGGGGCAGCATGTCTTCCGTCACGGTCGTTCCATCATGAAGCGCCACGACGGCGTGGAGAATGTTTTCCAATTGGCGCACATTGCCGGGCCAGTCGTGGCGGCGGAACAGGCTGCTGACTTCGGGAGCCAGCGCGGTGAACGCCTTGTTATCCGCCGCGCCGAATTTCAGCAGAAAATGTTCGGCGAGAAGCAGGATGTCGTCCTCGCGCTCGCGCAACGGCGGCATGTCGAGCGGCACGACGTGCAGGCGGTAATACAAGTCTTCGCGAAAGTTCCCGGCGCTGACTTCGGTGCGGGGGTTGCGAACTGTGGCGGCGATAATGCGCACATCGACAACCTCGCTGGAACTACCGCCGATCGGCGTGAATTCGCCGGTCTGAAGAAAGCGCAGCAACTTGATCTGAAGACCCAGCGGCAATTCGCATACTTCGTTTAGAAACAGCGTGCCGCCGTCGGCCTTCTTCGCCGCGCCATCATGATCGCTGACGGCGCCCGTGAAGGCGCCTTTGACATGGCCGAACAAGGTGCTTTCCAACAGATCGGAGGGGATGCCGCCGCAGTCAATCGCGACAAAGGGCTTCTCGCGCCGTGGGCTGGTCTGGTGCAGCGCCAAGGCGGCCAGTTGCTTGCCGGTGCCGCTTTCGCCGGTGATAAAGACGCTGGCTTTGCTCGCGGCGACGGAATCGATGACGCGGTACACGGCCAGCATCGCGGGCGAATGGCCGATAAAGCCGGGCAGGGGGCTTTGCCCCAGCGTTTGCCGCCACTCCACAATCTCGCGTTCCAAAGCGTCGCGTTCCAACGCGTTGCGCAAGGTCACGGCGAGGCGTTCGGACGATACCGGCTTGAGGATGAAATCCGCCGCGCCGTTGCTCATCGCATCCACCGCCGTTTGCGGCGAAGCGTCGTCCGTCACCACGATCACGGGCACTTGCGGATAGGCCGCGCGGCTTTGGCGCAAAAGATCGAGACCGTCAATGTCGGGCAGAGGCAAATCGAGGATCAAGGCGGACGGACGAAACTGGCGCAGGCAGGACAACGCCTCGTTCCCCGTGTTCTCGGCGATAACGTCATACCCCTCGCCCCGCAGATAGCCCTCAAAGGCATGCTTCGGTGCCGCTTGGTTTTCGATGAGGAGGATCGTTTGCGTGCTGGGTTGAAACATGATCGGGCGTGAAACGGCGGTTGCAGGACGAGCCGCGCAGGCACAGCGCGTCAGCGGCATGTTGTCATGCAAATGTTAGCAGTTCCTAAATACGGGCGGGCTGTGTGTCGGAATACATCCGTATGTTGCCCGCCAAAGCGTCCTCGCGGACCGTCGCGGCGGTCAGTTCGACGTATCCGGCGCGCTGTGAAAGCCTTCTTTCTCGGCGATCAGATAAATGGGGCGGCCCTTCACTTCGGTGAACACCCGCGCCAGATACTCGCCGATCACGCCGAGGCTCAACAACTGGATGCCGCCGAGGAACAGGATGCCGACCATCAGCGACGCAAAGCCCGGCACGTCGATGCCGAACGCCAGCGTGCGCACGGTGAGATAAATGCCATAGCCCAGCGCGAACAACGAAATCATGCTGCCGCACCATGTCCAGATGCGCAGGGGGAGCGTGCTGAACGATGTCAATCCGTCGAACGCGAAGCGCACGAGGCGGAGGAAATTCCAGTGGGATTTTCCATCCGAACGCGGCGCGACCTCGAACGGCACGAGGGCATAGTTAAACCCGACCCACGTCATTAGCCCCTTCATAAAGCGGTTGCGCTCAGGCATGGCGTTGACGGCATCCACGACGACCCGATCCAGCAGCCGGAAATCCCCCGCGCCTTCGGGCAACTGAACGTCGGCGATATGGCGGAACAACGCGTAAAAAGCCTTCGTGAGCAGCTTGCGCAATGGGCCGTCGGCATCACGGTTGCTGCGGATGGCATAGACCATCTTGGCCCCGCCGCGCCACGCTTCGACCAGTTGCGGGATCAGCTCCGGCGGATGTTGCAAGTCGCTGTCGATAGTGATGGCCGCGCGTCCCCGCGCCAGATGCAGGCCGCAGGTCAGTGCGGCCTCCTTGCCGAAATTCCGCGCGAGCCGCACCGGCTTGACGCGCAAATCCTGTTCGCGCTCGCGGCACAGTTGGGCATAGGTGTTGTCGGTGCTGCCGTCGTCGACGCAAATGACCTCGTAACTCAGGCCCAACCGGCTGAGGACGGGATAGAGCCGTTGGAACAACGCGGCCACCGTTACCCCTTCGTTATGGAACGGAAGAATGATGGAGAGATCAAACGGCGGCGTGATGGAGAGTGAGGACATGATGCTATTGGGCCGGAGAGACTCGGAAAACACAGGCGCAGCATAAAGCGCGCGCAGTGAGGAATAAACATAGAAAAAGGCTAGGTCGCTCGCGCAGCCCTAGCCTTTGGATTCCGGTCTTTGATCGCGGGCGCGTTAGAAGCCTTCGCGCTCTTTACGCTTACGCTCCACTTTACGAGCGCGACGGACGGCTTCGGCCTTTTCGCGGGCGCGCTTTTCCGAGGGCTTCTCGTAATTGCGGCGCAGTTTCATTTCACGGAACACGCCTTCGCGCTGCAGTTTCTTTTTCAGCACACGAAGCGCTTGATCCACATTGTTGTCACGCACCAGAACTTGCACGAACGTCACCCCTCCTTGCGGGATACAAAAGTTTACAGGCCATTGCCCACGGCTTGTTGCGAACAGGCAACAACGCAGGGATACAACAACCACCTCCCGAGGCCGGAGTCAAGGCCATCAGGTCGGGGATGCATACCACAATTAAGACTTAACGCAACCCATGAATTGCCCCCGTTAACACCGCGCCCCGTCCGCAAGGCCATCTTTGCCGGATTTCCAAGGCTTTCATGCCGTCTTAACTGTGTTTTCCGTTTGCGAACCGCAAAAAAGCCCAGTAACATAGCGTTCAAGCACGAATATCAAAGGCTTAGCGTCTGCCCAGAAACTTGTTGTTTGTTCACAACGATTTATAAAAGGAGCCGTCATCCCCGCGAAGGCGGGGATCCATCACCCGTAGAATGAATATATGCCGATAAGGAAAAATGGCACTCAATCCTATCACCGGGAGATGGATCCCCGCCTTCGCGGGGATGACCGTTTTTGAGTTTTTGGACAGAATCTTTGACGTTGTCGTTGCTTTTTATCAGATTTTCCAAAAGGGAATATTTTATGACGATGGGGCAAGACCAACAGGCGGCGGCGGCTGAGATTGTCACGCCGACAACTTCGCAAATCGACATTCTGTTCGCCAAGCCGGTCGATGCCCGGCGGCCCACCGGCGAAGTCATCGCCATCATCGCCGCCGGGGGCACTTTTCTTTGCAGCGAGAAAACCGAAGGGCCGAAGACTCCGGTTCGCTACGAAAATTTTTTGGATTTCGTGACGGCCAATAAGCTAACCGGCACTTTTAGGGAATATGGGCTGTATGAGGAAAATGGCGCGTATTATCTGAAGGACGGCACGCAGGTCATTTACAAGCCTCTCGACCCCGCAATCGACAGCACGAACGCGACGTTTCAGGACAGGCTGCGGATTATAAATTCGATCGAGGATGTCCGTGGCGAGTACAGCAAAGTCAACGGCTGTCTCGTCATTCACGGCACGGACACATGCGCCGAAACCGCCCAATTTCTTGACCTGCAATATGGGCGCGGGGTTGGGTTCAGCATCGGCCTCGTGTCAAGTCAGGCAACGGCGGACGCGGCGGATTCTGACGGGCCGAGCAACTTCAGGACGGCCTTCAAGGCGGTGCACCGAAAGTTGTTGCAGCAAGTCTTTGTCATGTCGTCCCGAGGACGGAAAATATTCAGTGCGCTTGTCGCAAAGTTCAGCGATTCTTCGGAAGAAATCTACACGGGGAATCTGATCGCGGAGTGCGATCTTGGCACCATCCGCCTGAAAGAGGTTGCTCCGGTGCTCCCTGCGAACGCCGATTTACTTATTACAGAAGAGACCTGTTTCGCACAGAGCAACCTTTATCACTACAATCCTAAAGCCGACGGCAATCAGCCGTCTCAGGCGAAGAATGCCGCCCGACATGTTCGGGACACGCTGGATGGTCGCGATGAAGATCCCTACAATGGCGTGGTCGTGTATATGGCGGGGTCGGGCAATTTGCCCAAGCATGCGGAACAGGTTCTGCTCGCCGCCGGAAATACGCTGCCTATCTTTGCCGTTTCCGAAGTGCCCGGCGCGGAGTCGCTGGACGAATCCGGTATTCCGAAATATGCCGTGTCGGCCTTGAAAACGGCGGACGAACTTAACCTTAACAACTTGATCGTTCTTCCGGCGACGCGACCTGGGCCGGACTTGCGACCCAGCCTGATCATGGCGCGCGCGGCGCGCTACGCCACACCGCGCACGCCCGAATTTCTGTTGTTCTGCCACCTGTTCGCCTCGTTCGCATGGACACCTGAAGACGAGTCGGGTAAGTCGCACCAGATCAAGGGCGACAGGAACGCCTTGGCGGACGTTGTGGAACGGCTTGAACGATTGAGGGCAAGGCATGAATACACCGTCGAGTCGCATGCCGATTTGACCCATATCATTATGGCCGATGGCCAGATGCGCGGATTGTTTCAGCGCTACATCCCCCACATCGTCCACCCATCCGACGGGCATTGCATGGTCAGGGAAGGGAAGCTGGTTTTCAGCAGTCAGGCTATACGGCCCGAACCCGCGTCCAATCCTACAACGGGGCCGCGTCCAGCCGCAGGAAGCTAAGTATTGACAGAGCGGCATCACCCCCGCTTTCCACTCCTGCCGGTGTGACGGTTTCCTTTGGGCGGGTTTTGCTCTAAGGTCGCGGCCCAAAGCTGATTCCGCCAACTTATAACCTGTCGCAGACATTATGAGCCGTACCACCACCAAATCCCGCCCGCCTGAGGAACCGCCGCAGCCGATTTTGGACATGAAGCTGTCCAAGGCGATGTCCGAGCGTTACCTGTCCTATGCCCTGTCCACCATCACCGACCGCGCCTTGCCCGATGTGCGCGACGGGATGAAGCCGGTGCATCGGCGGTTGCTGTTCGCCATGCGCGAACTGAAACTTGAGCCAACCCTGCCGCCCAAGAAATGCGCGCGTGTCGTCGGCGACGTGATCGGTAAATTTCATCCGCACGGCGATACGGCGGTGTATGACGCTCTGGTGCGCCTTGCTCAGGATTTCAACCAGAGGTATCCGCTCATCGAAGGGCAGGGCAACTTCGGCAACATCGACGGTGATAACGCGGCCGCGATGCGTTACACCGAAGCCCGCCTGACCGAAGTGGCGCGGTTGCTGCTCGAAGGCATCGACGAAGACGCGGTCGATTTCCGCGCCACCTACGACGGCAGCGGCATCGAGCCTGCCGTTCTCCCTGCGGCGTTCCCGAACCTGCTGGCCAACGGCGCGGCGGGCATCGCGGTCGGCATGGCGACCAGCATTCCCCCGCACAACGTCAGCGAATTGTGCGACGCGATGCGCCACATGATCGCCCACCCCAACGCCACCATCGACAAACTGGTCGGCCTCGTGCCCGGCCCGGATTTCCCCACCGGTGGCGTTCTTGTCGAAGGCCGCCCCGCCATCGTCGAAGCCTACCGCACAGGCCGTGGCTCCTTCCGCCTGCGCGCGGCGTGGGAAAAGGAAGAACTTAAGCAAGGGACGTGGCAGATCGTCGTCACCCAAATCCCTTATCAGGTGCAGAAATCGCGTCTGATTGAAAAAATCGCCGAGCAGCTCTCGCTGCGCAAACTGCCGCTGCTTGACGACATCCGCGACGAATCCGCCGACGACGTGCGCCTGATCCTTGTGCCCAAGAGCCGCAACGTCGATCCGGCGGTTCTGATGGAATCCCTGTTCCGCGCGACAGAGCTTGAGGTCAAGGTTCCGCTCAACCTCAACATCCTCGACAAAGACGGCGTGCCCCGCGTGATGGATTTGCGCGAAGCGCTGCAATCCTATCTCGACCACCGCCAAGACGTTCTGGTGCGCCGCTCAAAGTACAAGCTGGAGCATATCGAGTCGCGGTTGGAGGTCTTGGCGGGCTACCTCATCGCCTACCTCAACCTCGACAAGGTCATCCACATCATCCGGACCGAGGACGAGCCGAAGCCGAAATTGATGAAAGCCTTCGGCCTCACGGACGTTCAGGCCGAAGCCATCCTCAACATGCGCTTGCGGTCGTTGCGCAAGCTTGAGGAAATGGAGATCAAAGGCGAGCAAAAGGATTTGTCCGGCAAGCAGGCCGAATTGAAAAAGTTGCTGAAGGACGAAGCCTTGCGCTGGCAGTACATCGACAAGGAACTCGCCGAGCTGAAGCACAAATTCGCCAAAGTCACAAAGCTGGGCGCGCGCCGCACCGAACTCGCCGAACCGCCCGCCGACATCATGGTGCCGGTCGAAGCGGTGATCGAACGCGAAAGCGTCACGGTCGTCTGCTCCGACAAAGGCTGGGTGCGCGCGATGAAAGGCCACGGCCTCGCGCACGACAGCATCAAGTACAAAGAGGGTGACGAGGAGAAGTTCGTCCTCGAAGTCGAAACCACCGACAAGATTTTGCTGTTCGCCAGCAACGGGCGTTTCTACACGATGGGCGTCGACAAGCTGCCGGGCGGACGCGGCCTCGGCGAGCCGGTGCGCCTGATGATCGACCTGCCGAACGAGGCGGAGATCATCGGTATCGTCAAGTATCAGCCGGAGCAGAAATTCATCGTCGCGGCCTCCGACGGACGCGGCTTTATCGTCAAGACCGAGGACGTTCTGGCCCAGACCCGCAACGGAAAACAGGTGTTGAACGTGGACGAGAAGGTGCGGGCGGTGGCGTTTTCCCCCGCAGGCGGCGACCATATCGCCGTCATCGGCACCAACCGCAAACTGCTGCTCTTCCCGGCGGATCAAGTGCCGGAAATGAGCCGTGGCCGGGGTGTCACGCTGCAAAAATACAAAGACGGCCAGTTGTCGGACGTTAAGACCTTCAACCTGACGGAAGGTCTGGTGTGGAAATCTGGCGATCGCGACCGCACAGAAACCGACATTCGCGCGTGGCGCGGCGAACGCGCTCAGGCCGGAAAACTCGCGCCCAACGGCTTCGCGCGCAGCAATCGGTTTTCTTGATGTCTAAGGTTCGGTGAGATCATGACGGATAAACGCGCCATCGGCGTTTTCGACTCCGGCGTCGGTGGCCTCACGGTTTACCGCGCCTTGCGCGCGGCGCTGCCGCAAGAGGATTTTGTCTATCTCGGCGACACGGCGCGTCTGCCCTATGGCACCAAGAGCGGCGAGACAATTAAGCATTATGCGGCGCAAGCCGCAGCGCGGCTGCGGGAAGAAGACGTCAAACTTCTGCTGGTGGCGTGCAACACTGCGTCGGCGCAGGCCTTGCCAGACCTGCGTGAACGGCATCCCGACATTCCTTGCCTTGGAGTGGTTGAGCCGGGCGCACGTGCGGCGGCGGGATCCTCGGCAACGGGTCGGATCGTCGTGTTGGCGACGGAAGGCACCGTGCGGTCTGGAGCCTACCGCGACGCCATCCACCGCTTGCGCCCTGATGCCCAAGTGCGCGGCCTTGCCTGCAACCTGTTGGTGGCTTTGGCGGAGGAGGGGTGGTGCGAAGGGCTGGAAGCGGAGGCCATCGTGAGCCGTTATGTTCGCCAACTCGGAGACGATCCATTTGATACCCTTGTGCTGGGCTGCACGCATTTCCCGCTGTTGGCGGCCACGCTGCGCCGACTGTTGCCGTCGAGCGTCGCCGTCATCGACAGCGCCCAAACGACGGCCCGCGCCGTGACAGCCTATCTGGCTGAACATGATCTGGAGCAGTCGGAGAAAGGCCGTTCGGGCCGCAATCTCTTCCTTGTGACCGACGCGCCGGAGCGTTTTTTGCTTTTGGCGCAACGCTTTTTGCCTGAAATCGATGTAAATGGGGTAGAATTGGTGGCGTTAAGGAATGCATAAGCGGCGCTGCGCCCCTTGACCCAGAGCCATGCAGGGACCACATATTAGAGAGCAGGGACCGTACAGTGAGGTGCCGCAACGAAGGAGGCTCCCATGTTCATTCAAACCGAAGACACGCCCAATCCGGCGACGATGAAATTCCTCCCCGGCCGTGAAGTTCTGGGCGCTCGTTCGCCTGTCGACATCGCCGACCCGACCAAGGCGGCGCAGTCGCCGCTGGCCGAGGCCTTGTTCGCGCTCGATGGTGTGAAAGGCGTCTTTTTGGGCAGCGACTTCATCACCGTCACGCGGGAAAGCGGCCGCGACTGGCCCGCGCTGAAACCGGCTATCTTGTCGGTCATTATGGATCACTTTGTGGCCGGACGGCCTGTTTTGGCCGAAGGCGTGTTGCCTGAACCGTCCGCAGCCGTTGGCGGCGAACACGATGAAATCGAGCGCCAGATCCGCGAAATCCTCGATGCCAAAATCCGCCCCGCCGTGGCGCAGGACGGCGGCGACATCACCTTCCAGCGGTTCGAAGACGGTATCGTCTACCTCCACCTCAAAGGCTCATGCGCCGGATGCCCCAGCTCCAGCGCGACGCTGAAAGCCGGTGTCGAAAACATGCTGCGGCACTACGTCCCGGAAGTGAAGGAAGTCCGGCAGGTCCGATAACCCCCTGCGCTCCCGCTCCATAACCTACTCATGATGGGGCGGAATATTTGGCGCAACCCCGATCCGCCTGATTTCCCAGCGCAGCTCAAGGCCGGAATGGGCTTTGACGCGGCGGCGGACTTCCTCGCCCAGCTCTTCAATGTCGGCGGCGGTAGCGGTTCCGGTGTTGATGAGGAAATTGCAGTGCTGCTCGGACATCATCGCGCCGCCGATGCGCAAGCCCCGACAACCGGCCGCGTCGATCAGCTGCCAAGCCTTGTGGCCTTCGGGATTGGCGAAGGTGGAGCCGCCGGTCTTCTCGCGAATGGGTTGGGAGGAGCCTCGCTTTTGCTGAATCTCCTGCATGCGCGCCTTGATGGCGGCCGGATCGCCCGGCTCACCCAATAGCGTCGCGCCCAGAAAAATCAGGTCGGCGGGCGCGTCCACATGGCGATAGGAAAAGCCCATGTCGCCCGCCGTCAACGTGCGCACCGCGCCGCGACGGTCGACCGCCGTGACGGTCTGAACAACGTCCTTAAGCTCCCGCCCATACGCGCCCGCGTTCATGCGCAAACCGCCGCCCAAAGTGCCGGGAATGCCGCTCAGAAATTCCAGCCCGCCGATCCCCGCCGCCTGCGCGGCGCGGGCGACGTTGAGGTCGATGGCGGCGGCTCCGGCGGTGAGCGTAAGCCCGTCGGCCTTGATGGTCGCAAACTCCGGCCCCAGCCGCACCACGACCCCCGGCACGCCCCCGTCGCGCACCAGAGTGTTGGACGCAACGCCCAGAACCGTCACCGGCACATCATCAGGACAGCTCGCCAAAAACGCGGCCAAATCGTCGGCATCCGCCGGTTTGAACAACACCTCGGCGGGACCGCCGACACGAAACCAAGTGCTATCCGCCAACGGCGCCTTGGCTGTCAACTTGCCGCGCACGGCGGGAAGGCGGGCGATCAGCATGGAACCAATACTCAAGCGTTTGCCGCCTTGGGGGCCAGCCGTTCCAACTCGCCCGGCAGCGCATGCGCCCACGCCGTGACGGTGCCCGCGCCGAGGCAGATGACATAATCGCCGGGGCTTGTGGACGCGGCGATGATAGAGGCGAGGTCTTTCGGATCACGCAGCGCCTGAACCTCGCGGTGGCCGTGGGCGCGGAGGCCTTCGACCAGCGCGTCACGATGAACGCCTTCGATGGGCTGTTCCCCCGCCGGATAAACATCAGCGACGATCACCATATCGGCATCGTTAAAGCAGGTGCAGAAATCCTTGAACAGGCTGGCGAGGCGCGTGTAGCGGTGCGGTTGCATCACGGCGATGATCCGCCCCTGATCGCCGCGCGCTTGCACGGCGGACTTGAGCGTCGCGGCGATTTCAACCGGGTGATGGCCGTAATCATCCACGATCGTCACGCCGTTCACCGTTCCGGTGCGTGTGAAGCGGCGCTTGACACCCTCGAACTTGGCGAACGCCTCGCGCATGACGCGTTCGTCGAACCCCAACCGCCAGCCTACCGCGATAGCGGCCAGTGAATTTTGCACGTTATGCTGGCCGATGACCGGCAAGCGGAATCCTGTGATCGTATGCACGACATCTGTTTGGCGGTCGGTAAACTGAACGTCATAAACCGAGCCGCGCGGCCCCGCCTCGATGTTGATGGCCCGCACGTCGGCTTGGGGCGAAAAGCCATAGGTGATGATCTTGCGATCCTGAATCCGCGCCACCATCGCCTGCACTTCGGGATGATCGATGCACAGCACGGCAAAGCCGTAAAACGGGATGTTCTGCACAAAGGTGTCATAGGCATGCCGAACCGCGTCAAAGTCGGCGTAGTGATCCATATGTTCGGGGTCGATGTTGGTGACGATGCTGATCGTCGCCGGGAGCTTGGTAAAACTGCCGTCCGACTCGTCGCCCTCCACCACCATCCAGTCGCCCGCGCCCAAGCGGGCGTTGGTGCCATAGGCGTTGATGATGCCGCCGTTGATGACCGTGGGATCAAGCCCGGCGGCATCGAAAATGCTGGCGACCATCGAGGTCGTGGTGGTCTTGCCGTGCGTGCCGCCGACGGCCACCGACCATTTCAGGCGCATCAGCTCGCCGAGCATTTCGGCGCGGCGCACGACCGGCAGCAACGCGGCGCGGGCGGCGACGACTTCGGGATTGTCTTTCTTGACGGCGGAGGAAATGACGACCACGCCCGCCGCGCCGAGATTGTCCGCCGCATGGCCGACCATCACCGGAATCCCGCGCTCGCGCAGCCGCTTGACGTTGGCGTTGTCGCTGAGATCGCTGCCCTGAACCTTGTAACCGAGGTTATGCAGAATCTCGGCGATCCCGCTCATGCCGATGCCGCCGATACCGACGAAATGGATCACGCCGATGGCCAGAGGGTTGAAATCGCGGTTGGCGGTGCGGGGCAGGGCGTTCATGGGGCTTTTTCCAAACAGAGGGGCGGACATCCGCGAAGGCCCGTATTATAGACCGCCGCGCAAGCCTCAGGTCAACGCCTTTTGACGCTAAAAAACATTTGAAAAGCAACAAGTTGTGACCAACAAAAAACCAGAATCAATCTTCCCACTGTTTTCGCCTTGCCCCGGAATCTTCGGCAGCGCTGTCCAAATCCCTCCCCCCTTGGGGGGAGGTTAGGTGGGGGGTGGGTTCCGCTGGGCGCTATGTCGCAAGTCTGTCGCTGACGGGCCACGACCCCCCACCCAACCCTCCCCCCAAGGGGGGGAGGGCTTTGTGCGCCGTCTGTCTTCGTCTTGCCCCAGAATCTTCAGCAGCACAGTCCAAATCCCTCCCCCCTTGGGGGGAGGCTAGGTGGGGGGTGGGTTCCGCTTGGCACTATGTCGCAAGCCCGGCACTGACGGGCTACGACCCCCCACCCAACCCTCCCCCCCCAGGGGGGGAGGGCGTTGAAGGGGGAGCGGTTAGATGTCCACGTCGCGGACGAACCTTGCGTTTTCCTGAATGAACTGGAAGCGCAGTTCGGCTTTGCGACCCATGAGGCTCTCGACGAGTTCTTCCGTAGCCTTGATCTCGGCGAGTCCGTCTTCAGAGCCGGGCGAGGCGACGACGACGCGGAGGAGCGAGCGGCTGCGTGGGTGCATGGTGGTCTCGCGCAACTGCGCGGGCATCATTTCGCCGAGGCCTTTGAACCGGCTGATCTCGACTTTGCCGCGACCGCTGAAAACGCTTTCCAGCAGCTCGTCTTTGTGCGCGTCGTCGCGGGCATAGACAGTCTTGTCGCCTTGACTGATGCGATAGAGCGGCGGTTGGGCGAGGAAGAGCCTCCCCGCGTTGATCAAGCCCGGAGTCTCGCGATAGAAAAACGTCATGAGCAGCGAGGCGATGTGCGCCCCGTCCACATCGGCGTCGGTCATGATGATGACGCGCTCATAGCGCAATTTGTTGACATCGAACGCGCTGCCGAGGCCGCAGCCGAGCGCCTGAATGAGGTCGGCGAGTTCCTGATTGCCGCGCAGCTTGTCGGTGCTGGCGCTGGCGACGTTGAGGATCTTGCCGCGCAGAGGCAGGATGGCTTGCGTGTCGCGGTTACGAGCTTGCTTGGCCGAGCCGCCCGCCGAGTCGCCTTCCACGAGGAATATTTCGGTGCCTTCGGCGCTGTTCTGCGTGCAGTCCGCCAGCTTGCCGGGGAGTCTGAGTTTCCGCGTCGCGGTCTTGCGGGCCATGTCTTTGGCCTGACTGAGGCGCGCGCGTTCTTCGGCCTTAAAGATCAACTGGTCGAGGAGCGCCTTGCTGCTGACCGGATCGGCGGTGAGCCAATGGTCAAAGTGATCCTTGACCACCTGATCGACGAGGCGCGTGGCCTCCGCCGTCGCCAGCCTGTCTTTCGTCTGTCCCTGAAACTGCGGCTCGCGGATGAACAGCGACAGCAGAACCGTCGCGTCGCCGAAAGCTTCGTCGCCGGTGACGGAGGCCGTGCGGCGGTTGCCGATCATGTCGCCATAGGCGCGCAACCCGCGCAGCAACGCCGAGCGCATACCGCTTTCGTGCGTGCCGCCCTGCGGCGTCGGAATGGTGTTGCAATAGGAATGGCAGAAACCTTCGCCATCATCTGGCCACGCCACCGCCCATTCGACCTTACCTTTGCCTTCCGGCAAATCGGCCATGCCGCTGAAGAGTTGCGGTGTCAGCGTGTTGCGTCCCTCAAGCGAGGTGGTCAGGTAATCGGCCAAACCGCCGGGAAAATGCAGGACGGCCTCGACGGGAGTCGTATCTTCGCCCTTGATCAGCGCCGGATCGCAGCTCCAGCGAATTTCCACGCCGCGAAACAGATACGCCTTGGATCGCGCCATGCGGAAGAGGGTGGCAGGCTTAAACTTGATCCGCTCGCCAAAGATTTCCACATCGGGACGAAAGATGATTGTCGTGCCGCGCCGGTTGACGGCCCCTGCGGGCTTGAGCTTTCCCTGCGGCGCGCCACGGCTGTATGTCTGCACATAGAGTTGCTTGTCGCGCGCGACTTCGACTGTGAGTTCCTCGGACAACGCGTTGACGACCGAGATGCCGACACCATGCAAACCGCCGGAAGTCTCATAGACCTTGCTCGAAAACTTGCCGCCCGAATGCAGCGTGGTGAGGATGACTTCCAGCGCGGACTTGCCGGGAAATTTGGGGTGATTGTCGATCGGAATGCCGCGTCCGTTGTCGCGCACCGTGACAGTGTTGTTGTCGGCCAGTTCCAACTCGATCCGCGTCGCATAGCCCGCAACCGCTTCGTCCATCGCGTTGTCGATGACTTCGGCGACAAGGTGATGCATGGCGGCTTCGTCGGTGCCGCCGATGTACATGCCGGGCCGCCTGCGGACAGGCTCCAGCCCTTCCAGAACCTCGATGTCATGGGCGCTGTAGGAGTCTTTTTTTCGTGCGGTGGCGAGCAAATCAGACATGGCTTCAATTCGTTCGAGTCAACGGGAAAGGGGGGCTATAGCACGATTCGGAAAAACAGACAGCGCTCATACGCTCGAAGGACGGAGTGTCAGAGACTGGGGCGGACGAAGCGGATGAAGGGAAGCATCGCTACAGTATGCACAAAAGCCCTTCTTCCGGGGGAGTAAGCGCTGTCAACCCCCGTTGCAGGCGCTGATGGCGGATGTTGCTCCAGATGTGGCGCCAGATGTTGCCTCAGACTTTGCCCCAGCGTGATGAAAAGCATCTTGTGGGCCTCTGAAATGGGGAGTTGCCGTATCAGAGCTTCCCGGCGGTCAAGTTTATCTTTGTATTTCTCCGTGTTTCCAGTAACCCTAAACCACTTCGGCAACGGCTGACCCTTGTGCGCATATTGTTCAAAGGCGTGCACATCGCGGGCGTAAGTACAAAGTTTATCATAATACCGAGTGTATGCCGTGATGCCCGTAGGATCCGCCTTTGCGCGTGCGAGCTGCTCGTCCATCCGTTCCTGTTTGTGAAGTGTTGGCGTGTCGGTGATGGCGGTGAGCCTGTCGACGACAAAACGCGCGTGCTCGGGATCGCCTTTCCAGCACTGCTCCACGATATGATTTGGGGTGATATGGGGATGTTTTTCGCCCAGTTCCTCTACGAGGTCATGACCGTAGGCAATAAAACATCGAACATCGATGGGAATGGTTTTTAGTGCGCATGTGTTGGCGACCTGATCCGCAACCTCGACGTAGTGCGTCAGCTCAAGCACCCCGCCGTTGTGGCGTTGCTTTCGCCCGACATGCTTTGCCGCGAAATGCTGCAAGGCTATAAGGCTGGGATCGTTGAGCCACGCGTGATTGCCGTCGCGCTTCAGCAAGGCTTCGTCTTGGGCTCGTTCGATCAGCTGGTCTGGCGACGACCGCCCGCAAACCAGACGCACAGCCTGTACGAACAGGCTCGTTTGACCGGTGCGGTGCGATTGTCGCGCCGACGTTGTCGTTGTGGCCGTGTCTGTCATGGTGATCACGTTCGAGAGCTACGCTCTTCGCCTTCGTTTTTCGTAAGCGGTCCTATATGCCAGTTTTTTTGGCGCAAGAAAACTGGTTTTGAACCCCAAAAAAGTTGTGGATAACCGTCCCCGCCAAGTGTCGGTTTTGGCGGAATTTTCTGCCTTTTCCACATGTGAATAAGTCAGAATCGTTCGCCTTAACAAAAGGTTAAAATTCCATATCTTGCGGTCAAAAACCCCTTATCCACAAGATTGTGTAGGGGGTAGAATCAGTTCGGCATATCTGGTATGAATTCTGTCGTTAGCCACAACATATAGACACTGTTTGGTTAACGATTCACGGCACGGTTTCGTATCCGTAATGGATGTAGGGCCGGGCTTCCCGCGAAACCCCAGAACGGAGCTTAACGACATGAGCTGGACCGAACAACAAATCCAGGCCCTCAGGAAAATGTGGGGCAATGGTTTCAGCGCCAGCGATATTGCCAAGAGCCTCGGCAGTGGCATGACTCGCAACGCCGTCATCGGCAAAGCGCATCGTCTCAAGCTGTCCGCTGGCCCGGCTTCGGCGAGCGCGGCGATGCCCAGCAAGGTCGGCGGCAGCGTCGTGGCCACCATGGCCAAGGTTGACAAGTCGCGCGTGATGCTCCGCCCCCTGCCACCTGTGCAAAGGCCGGGAACCGTGGCCGTCAAGCCGGTGGTCAAGGAAGCCCTGCGTCCCATCGAGAGCAAGCGCACCGAAGGCATCGCCGTGACCAAGGCCGGTGAACGTCATTGCCGTTGGCCGATCGGCGATCCCCGCTCGCCTGAGTTCCGCTTCTGCGGCTGTTCCTCGTACGAAGGTCTGCCGTACTGCGTCGACCATGCCCGCGTGGCCTATCAGACCGTCAGCCGGAAATCCCGCGTCAGCGAAAATTCGCCGGAGTTCCGCATGCCGAGTCCCCAGCGCTTCTGATACGCAAGCGTGGTCTAATGATTTGAAGAAAGAAGGCATCCGCAAGCGGATGCCTTCTTGCGTTTCAGGACGCTGCTTTCAAGCCTTCGGAGATCTTCTCAAGGAACTGGCGCGTGTTGAGCCACGTCTGGTTCTTGCCGACGAGGAGGGCGAGGTCTTTGGTCATAAAGCCCTGCTCGACCGTCTTGACGCAGACGTGTTCCAACCGTTCGGCAAAGGCCACGACATCGGGCGTAGCATCGAACTTTCCGCGATAGTGCAGCGCTTGCGTCCATGCAAAAATCGAGGCGATTGGGTTGGTCGAAGTCTCCCGTCCCGCCTGATGCTCGCGGTAATGCCGGGTGACGGTGCCGTGCGCCGCTTCGGTTTCGATGGTGCCGCCGTCGGGCGACAACAGCACCGAGGTCATGAGGCCGAGCGAGCCAAAGCCCTGCGCCACAGAATCCGATTGCACATCGCCGTCGTAATTCTTGCACGCCCACAGGAACCCGCCCTGGTCGCGCAGCGATTGAGCCACCATGTCATCGATCAGCCGGTGTTCATAGGTGAGGCCTTCTTTCTCAAAGGCCGTCCGGAATGAAGCGTTGTAGACTTCGGCGAACAAATCCTTGAACCGCCCGTCATAGGCCTTCAGGATCGTGTTCTTGGTCGAAAGATACATCGGCAGATGGCGCATCAACGCATAGTTGAAGCAGGCGCGCGCGAATCCGGCGATGGATTCGTCCTCGTTGTACATGGCCATCGCCACGCCAGCGCCGGGGAAATTATGCACGTCGTGCGTGATCGGATCGCCGCCGTTGCTGGGTTGGAACGTGATCGTCAGCTTGCCGGGGCCGGGAACGCGAAAGTCCGTGGCGCGGTATTGGTCGCCATAGGCATGGCGCGCGATGACGATGGGCTTTTTCCAGTGCGCCACATAGTGCGGCACGTTGCTGATCAGGATCGGTTCGCGGAACACGGTGCCGTTCAGGATGTTGCGGATCGTGCCGTTGGGCGACTTCCACATTTTCTTGAGGTTAAATTCCTTCACCCGCGCTTCGTCGGGCGTGATGGTGGCGCATTTGACGCCGACGCCATAGCGTTTGATCGCCTCCGCCGCCTCGACGGTGACGCGATCCTCGGTGCGGTCGCGCTCCGGCAGACCCAGATCATAGTATTTCAGATCAATGTCGAGATAGGGCAGGATCAGCCAGTCCTTGATCATCTGCCAGATGATCCGGGTCATTTCGTCGCCGTCCATCTCGACCAGCGGGTTCTTGACTTTGATTTTCGGCATGGCGCTCACACGACTCCGCGATGATGGAATTCTCAATCAAAGCTAAGCCTTCGCCGGGTTAAGATCGCGTTAAATAAGGGCGATCAGCTTCGGGCTGACCTCGTGCCAGCCCTCCCAGATCATGCTCAGCGCGACGTACAGGACAACGAGCAGACCCGCATATCCAATCCAGTGAAAGCGATGCAGCAGTCTGACCACGGCGGTGGCGGCAACCCCCATGAGGACGACCGATAGCGCGAGTCCCATGATCAGCACGCCAAGATGATCGCGGGCCGCGCCAGCGACGGCCAGCACATTGTCCAGCGACATGGACACGTCGGCGACGATAATCTGGATGACGGCATCCTTCAGGCTTTTATGCGGCGCGGCATGGTCGGGAGCCGTGGCGGCAGCGTCATGGTGCGGCGCGTGGCGTATGGCGTGGAAAAGCTTCCATGCAACCCACAGCAGCATCAAACCGCCCGCCAGAGTCAATCCGATGATATTCAGAAGTTGCACGGCAAAGATGGCGAACACGATACGCAGAACGGTGGCCGCGCCGATGCCGATCATGATGGCGCGATGGCGCAATTCCTTGGGCAGCCCCGCCGCCGCCATACCCACGATCAGGGCGTTGTCGGCCGCCAGCGAAATGTCGATAAGGACGACCTGCAAAAAGGCGGAGAATCCAGCCAAAGAGTCCATGACGCAACCTTGCCAAATGTGGGAGCCAGAGGCCATGCATAGTCAAAAATGGGCCGGGCCGCCACTGTTTCATGAATCCGCCCCCAAAGCCGACCAAAACGATGCGGGGGCGGGGTGATTCACCGAAGGTCTTGCCTCGGGCGCGTTCCGGTGTCACAAAGACGCCGGTGTGCTCTCGCGCTATGCGACCGCGTCCTCCGCCAAGCGGCGGCGCGGCAAATGGTTCCTGAGCGGCGGTTATCCTTTGCGGGCAGAAGAATCAATGTTTTCAAATCTGTTAGGGCTGCTTTCGGCCGACATGGGCATCGACCTCGGCACGGCCAACACGTTGGTCTATGTCAAAGGGCGAGGAATCGTCTTGAACGAGCCTTCGGTGGTGGCCATCGCCAGCAGCCGAGGCAAGCGTCATGTGCTGGCCGTCGGCGACGAAGCCAAGCTGATGTTGGGCCGCACGCCCGGCAACATCCAAGCCATTCGCCCGCTGCGCGATGGCGTGATCGCCGACTTTGAAGTCGCGGAAGAGATGATCAAGCATTTCATCCGCAAAGTTCACAACCGCCGCAGCTTTGCCAATCCGCAAATCATCATCTGCGTGCCCTCCGGCTCGACGGCTGTGGAGCGGCGCGCGATTCAGGAATCGGCGGAATCCGCAGGCGCGCGCCGCGTGTTTCTGATCGAAGAACCCATGGCGGCGGCGATTGGCGCGGGCCTGCCGGTCACGGAGCCGACGGGTTCGATGGTCGTCGACATCGGCGGCGGCACGACCGAAGTCGCGGTGTTGTCGTTGGGCGGAATCGTCTATTCGCGCTCGGTGCGCGTCGGCGGCGACAAGATGGACGAGGCGATCATCAACTACATTCGCCGTTATCACAATCTGCTGATCGGCGAGAGCACCGCCGAGCGCATCAAGAAGGAAATCGGCTCGGCTTCGCCGCCCGAAGACGGCGAAGGCCGCGTGACCGAGATCAAGGGCCGCGACCTGATGTACGGCGTGCCCAAGGAAATCATCATCACCGAACGCCAGATCGCCGAAAGCCTTGCCGAGCCGGTCAGCGCGATTTTGGAAGCGGTCAAGGTGGCCTTGGAAAACACCGCGCCGGAATTGGCCGCCGACATTGTGGACAAGGGCATCGTCCTGACGGGTGGCGGCGCGTTGCTGCGGAATCTCGATCTGGTTCTGCGCCATGCGACCGGCTTGCCGGTCTCCGTCGCCGAAGACCCGCTCTCCTGCGTTGCTCTCGGTACGGGGCGGGCGTTGGAGGAGATGAAGACTCTGCGGAATTTGCTGGTCAGCGGTTACTAAGTAGGGCTTGTGGCAAGGGCGATAAGCGCGAGTTTGACCTCGGGCCGCTTCGTTCGTGCCATTTTGTTCAGCTCTCTCTTTGTGAATCCGAACGCCTCCAGCGTGTCGCGGGATGCAGCGAGGTCAGCGGCCTTGTCCAAACATAGATAACCAAGCAGCGCTGGACGGACCTTAACCTCTTGCATGGCATCAAGGCACTCGGGTGTAAATCTGGCGTGCAGAAGGACAGCCCTCGCGTAAAGCTGAAACGCTTCTTGCACGACGTTGGGCTTTTTTGGGCGTTTGGGCCATAGTCTTTGTCGCGCCTTGATGAGCTGATGGCGTGTGCGTTGGAGTTCGCCGACCTTTGCGTCAAACGCCTGCGCAATACGGTCAATGTCTTCTCTGTCTTCACAAACGGGGCGCAACCGTTCGCGAAGAGCGGCATCAAGGTCGCTCAACAGTTGGGGCGTTGGTTTTTTCGGCAGCTTCGGCAGCTTCACCGTTGGATTCGCATATCGCTCATCGTCGATATCCTCCATAATCCCGCTGAGGCGCGTGTCGAGCGTTTTGGGGTTGGATGTGTAATTCTGTGTGGGCAGTCTGAGAATGGCCTTCGCCAACGCTCTCTGATTTTCAAACAGCGCCTCGCCCAAGGGTGCGTGGCGCGTTATAAAGAGAAATTCGTAAACGGGATTCATAAAGCAGCTTCCTATATATTTACACAAAGGCATCCTGAACGATATTAACGGGAGAGCCCCATCGCTGTCCACTAGCGCTATGCTTGCGTCGCGGTCGGCGTATCCCGTGGCCCGTATAAATTTTGCCGGAAATCCATAAAAACAGTTGGCCATTGCGGCGCTCTTGGTTAAGGTGGGTTAATTCTTTGGTGAAGAGGGGGGGCATGTCGGTTCGTTCGCGCCATCACGGGTGGGTTTCCGCCACCGCCGTTTCATGGCGCTTGCTGATTCATCGCTTCTCGTTCGTCTTCTTCCTGTCGTTGTCTTTGGGGCTGCTTGTTGTCGGTCACGGACAACCCAAAATGGCGGAAGGTGTGCGCACACACGTCATGGACAGTCTTGCCCCCATTCTGGATGCCCTGTCGCGTCCGATGGCCGTGGCCACGAACGTCATGCAGCACGTCAAGGACTACGTCAACCTTCAGCGCGAGAACGAACGTCTTCGTGCTGAAAACGCGCAATTGCTCCAATGGCAAAATGTCGCGGTGGCGCTTGAGAATGAGAACAAGGGGCTTCGCGCTCTTCTAAATTACAAAACGGAATCCAATCTGGCCTATATTTCGGCGCGGGTTATCGCCGACACCGGCGGGCCGTTCGTGCGGTCGCTGGTTGTCACGGCGGGCAAGGTTGACGGCGTGCGCGAAGGCATGGCGGCCATGACCGGTGAGGGACTCATCGGGCGCGTCACAGAGGCGGGGAATTGGTCGTCGCGCATTCTGCTGATGACCGACATGAACTCGCGCATTCCGGTGACGGTTGCCGAAAGCGGCGATCACGCCATTCTGGCGGGCGACAATGAATCCACGCCAAAACTTCTCTACCTGCCTCAGGATACCAATGTGAAGTCGGGGGACCGCGTACTGACATCGGGCCACGGCGGCATTTTTCCGCCCAATTTGCCGGTTGGCGTGGTGAGCCGCGCGTCGAGCGGCGCGTATGAGATGACACCCGCCGCCGATCTGGGACGCATCAACCAAGTGCGCTTGGTCGATTTCAATCTGGTAGGAGGCGCGTTCAATCCGATCGCCAGTAAGATTGAAACCGACACTAAAAAGAACTGATGTTTCCCGCCGTATGGAGTCGGATCGAGCAGGGCGCACGGCGCATCCTGCCGCTTGCGACCGCGCTGCTGTTCATTCTGATCGGCGTGGTGGCATGGCCGATTCCCTACTTGGGCGCGGTGGCACCTTCATTGGGACTTGTGGCCGTCTATTACTGGGCTATCCACCGTCCTGATTTGTTCCATCTTCCGTCCGTCTTTCTGCTGGGCGTTCTGCAGGACGCGATCCATTTCCTTCCGCTGGGGCTGTCGGCTCTGGTCTTTGTCGCGGTTCACCAATTGGCGCTGAGCCAGCGCCGTTTTTTCGCGGGCCACGCCTTTCACATGCTGTGGACGGGCTTCGCCATCGTGGCGGTGGCGGCGATGTTATGCAATTGGCTGATCTTGTCGCTCTACAACGGCCACGGGGTCGCGTTCCTGCCGGTGCTGTTGCAAACGGCCCTGACCGTGATCCTGTTTCCTCTACCGGCATGGGTGTTGATCCGCCTGCACCGCGCCGCGCTCAGTCAGGGATAGGCCCATGTCCCGCGACAGCGAACGCTCGCGCCTCTTTACCCGCCGCGCTGTCCTTATCGGCGGCGCGAAGATCGGCCTGTTCTCGCTTCTGGCCGGGCGCATCTATTATCTACAAGTCGCGCAGGGCGACAAATACCGCACGCTGGCCGAGGAAAACCGCATCAATTTGCGTCTGATCTCGCCGCCGCGCGGGCAGATTCTGGATCGCTCCGGCACCCCCCTTGCGATCAACCAGCAAAACTACCGCGTCGTCCTGTTGCCCGAGCAAGTCGAAAAACTCGATCTGCTTCTCGATAACATTAACGCCTATGTGCCGTTGACGGACAGCGATCGCAGGCGCATCGGACGCGATATTCGGAACAGCAACAACCTGAACGCCGTTCTGGTGCACGATAACCTGACGTGGGATCAGGTGGCGGCTCTGTCGCTGCACACGCTTGATTTGTCGGGCGCGGACATCGAGGCGGGCGAAGTGCGCTCCTACCCCTATGCCGAATCGATGGCGCATCTTTTGGGCTATGTCGGCGCGGTGTCCCAGACGGAGCTGGACGAAGACCAGCCGGAACTGGCCATCCCCGGCTTTCGCATCGGCAAAAGCGGTGTGGAGCGGCAGTACGACGCTCAGCTGCGTGGCGAAGCGGGCAATGTCCAATTGGAAGTCAACGCTCACGGGCGCGTGGTGCGTGAACTGGCGCGGAACGAACCAACTCCCGGGCGCGACATAACCGTGTCGATCGACGTTGGCTTGCAGCAAATGGTGCAGAATCGCTTAGCGGAAGAAGAGAGCGCGGCGGTAGTGGTGATGGACGTCCACACCGGCGCGGTCTACGCCCTTGTGTCGCATCCCGGCTTTGACCCGAATCTGTTTACCTACGGCATCGGGCGACAGGACTGGGACCGTCTGAACAACGACGACCGCACGCCCCTGTTGAACAAGGCTGTCGACGGTGTCTATGCGCCGGGTTCGACGTTCAAGGTTGTCGTGTCGTTGGCGGCGATGGACGCGGGATTGCTCGAGCCAAAGGGGCGTGTCTTTTGCCCCGGCTATTACGAATTGGGCGACCACCGTTTTCACTGTTGGAAACACGGCGGGCACGGCTCCGTGAATTTTATCGAGGGTATGGCGGGATCCTGCGACACCTACTTCTATGATCTCGCGCACCGTACCGGCATTGACCGGATACAGACGATGGCGGGACGTTTGGGGTTTGGGCAAAAAACGGGCATCGATATGCCGCATGAAAAAACCGGACTGGTGCCGGGACGCGCGTGGAAAATGGCGAACCGCAACGTCGCGTGGCAGCCGGGTGAAACGCTGGTGACGGCGATCGGGCAGGGCTATGTGCTGGCCACGCCGTTGCAGTTGGCGACGGTGGCGGCGCGTATCGCCAACGGCGGCAAGGCCGTGCGTCCGCAAGTTGTGGCCCGGATCGGCGCCGACGAGGCGCTTTCGACCTCATGGCCTTCGCTGGGGCTTGAGCCAAAGCATCTGGCGCTGTTGCGTGAAGCCATGTCGGCGGTCGTGAACGAGCAAATCGGAACCGCCTATGGCGCGCACGCGCAGGATGCTGCGATGACGATGGCCGGAAAGACGGGAACGGCGCAGGTGCGGCGCATCAGCACGGCCGAGCGGGCGGAGGGCGTAACGGCCAACGACGACTTGCCGTGGAAGGAGCGCGACCACGCCCTGTTCATCGGCTTTGCGCCCGTCAGCAACCCGCGTTACGCGGTGTCAGTCGTGGTGGAACACGGCGGAAGCGGCGCGCACAAGGCAGCCCCCATCGCGCGCGATATTCTGGTCGAATGCCAGAAGCGAAACGTAGCGGGCATCGGCTGACGCTCAGGCCTCCAACGCCGTCAGTTCGTCTTGATGCTGCAAGATATAGGAGGGATTCTTCCTCCAACTGTAGACAAGGTCTTGCGCCAGTGCGGGAGTCAACCGGTCGAAGGCAGCCAGAGCATGGCTCAACTCGCGCGGATGAACGATTTGTTCGTCGGGGCGCGAGCCGCGCGACAGCAGGAAGATCGACACAAAGGTGGCCTTGTCGATGTCGAGCGCGCGGCAGAGCGCGGCCAACATGCGGCCCCCCGTTTCGCTGACGACCACGCCGATAAGCGGCGGGTCGAGATGGCACATGCGGCCCAGCGCGAGGTTGAACAAACGGAAATGACCAAGGCGCAGCAACTGCGGCAATAGGCGCGGCGCGATGGCTTGGCGCTCTTCCAGCCAATTGAGCACACGGCCCATGGCGGCGTCCTCGTTGCGCTCCAGAATATGTTCGTTCAGTTTTTCGTTGATCGCTTTGGCCAACGCCGCGTCGATCTGGCCCGCGCTGATGTTAAAGCGCTGCAGGGCTATGCGGCGCAAATCTTGCGCGATCCACCAGTACAGGCGCGTGGCCAGTTCCTGTGTCAGTTCCGGACGTTCAAGCACCGGCCTTTGCAGAGTCTGCGCCAGACGGCTGGCTTCGGCCAACGCGTCGATGGCGCGGGGGGAAAGTTTCGCGCCGAGATTTTCGGCGACAATCTGCATCACCTGAAGATCGTTGGTCGTGACCAGCGCGTCAGCGACCGCTTCGTTCAGGCTCTGCCGCGCCGCTACGACACAAGCGTGATCGCGGCCCTTCGTTTCGACTACGGTGATGAGATCGTCGTCGGTCAGCGCCGGATTGTTCAGCAAAACGTCGTGCGCGACATCGAGCGAATCGCAGGCAAAACCCATGGCCATCTTGCGCGGCATGCGCGCGGTGTCGGCGAAGCATTGCGCGAGCGCTTGCCGCACCGTGCTGCTTCCGGCCTTCAACAACAGGTCGATCAGTTCGTTGATCAGATCTTCCTCACGCGCCGTGAGGCTGACATCGTCCATCAGGAACAGGTCGGCCAGCTTGGAAGCAAGCGCAAGCCGCCCGCTCTCGCTGCGGTCGTGAGCCAGCTCCAGCAGTTCGGGCAAACGCTCTTGGACCTGAGCGTTCATGATGAGATTCCTGTTCTGACGGACTTCATAAAAAGACCATTTGATTCAATAACCTGTAAAAACCAGTCTAATCCATAATGCTTAACGCTTTGTTCATTGCGATCATGCAACAATTCGTGCAGAATGGTTTCACGGTGAGTGTCCGAAGTGAGGCCCCCATGCAAATAGTACCGCCGACCCTGCCCATCGTTTCCAACGCGCCGACGACGCAGCAGTCCATCAATCAGGTTCTGCCGAGCATTCAGGCTCAGGCTGTGGCCCCTATTGCGGCTCGCGCCATTGATCCTTCCCCGCGTTCCGGCCGCAACCAAAAGTCGCGCAGCAATGCGGACAAGGCTAAGGACGGCGCTGCCCCCGGCGGCGACAAGCGCGGCCACGCGGTTAACATCAGCGTCTGATGCCGTCGAATTCCAAAAGAACGTTTCACTTTTCAACATAATATCGCAGTCCTTTTCTTGCGAAGTGAGCAGAGCGCCTGTTTGTGCGGTGCGGCGATTTTGCTCAATATGTGCGGCGAACAACGTTTCCATGCCCTTATAATAATACCTGACAAAGAAACTAAAGCATTGATTCTATAGTAAAAAATGTGTTAAATTGCCCAAAATTACGAACGAGCGGCATCTTCTTCCTGTTTTTGGGCAAAGCAGCATGAAAAAAATTTTGCGCTTAGGAACGCGGGGTAGCCCGTTGGCTTTGGCCCAGGCCCAAAGCGTCCGTCAAAGCCTTTTGCGGTGCTGTCCCGACAGCGATTTTGATGTCGAAATCGTGCCGATCCGCACGACCGGCGATTGGCGGCCTGAACAGAAAGAACGCACCTTTCTGGATATGGGCGGCAACAAAGGCCTGTTCACCAAGGAAATCGAAGAAGCTTTGCTGGAAGGCGTGATCGATCTGGCCGCGCATTCCATGAAGGACGTGCCGACGGTCGTGCCGGACGGCTTGGAATTCGCCGCGCTGTTGGAACGCGCCGACCCGCGCGATGCGTTTCTGTCGAACAAGGCACGGACGTTGGACGAGCTGCCGCCGGGAGCCTGCGTCGGCACCGCGAGTTTGCGCCGTCAATCGCAAATTCGCGCCCTCCGTCCCGATCTGCGCGTTGAGCCGCTGCGCGGCAATGTCGAAACGCGTCTGCGTAAACTGGAAGAAGGCGTAGCCGACGCGACCATTCTGGCCGTAGCTGGGCTGACGCGCTTGGGTTTGCTGGAACGCGCCAAATCTATTCTGGATGTCGGTGTTATGTTGCCCGCCGTCGCGCAGGGCGCTATCGGAGTCGAGACGCGGCGCGGCGATGCGGCGTTGCACGAGGTGCTGGCCGCGATCAATCACGCCCCTACCATGACATGCGTGACGGCCGAACGTGCCATGCTGAACGTGCTGGACGGTTCCTGCCGCACGCCCATCGCGGCCTTGGCGCGGTTACAGCCGGACGGACGTTTGACGCTGGAAGGACTTGTGGCAAAGCCGGACGGCTCGGCGGTGTTCCGCCAGCGTCAAGACGGCGCGGCAGCCGATGCCGAAAATATCGGACGTGAATTGGGGTTGGCCTTAAAGCGATCCCTGCCGCCTGATTTTCTGGTGGCATGACGCGCACGGTTCTCATCACCCGCCCTCTGACCGCCACGGCGCGGCTGGACGCGATGTTGCGAGGATGCGGCTATCGCACGCTGATCGAGCCGATGCTGACCATCGTGCCGACGGAAAGCGCGAGGCCGGAAGTCCCGTCCATCGATGCCGTCATGCTGACAAGCGCAAACGCCTGCACGGCGTTAGAGGCGCAACACGCCAACACGCGCGATCTTCTGACCAAGCCCTGTTTCTGCGTTGGCCCCCACACGGCAAGCGCGGCGGAAGCGCTAGGTTTTCGCCACATCATAAGTGGGGAGGGGAGCGGCGCGGACTTGGCGCGATTGATCCTGACGCAGCATTTTTCGGATAAAACCGAGCCGCAAGGCTGGTCGATCCGGTCGGCGCACGCGGGCCGCATTCTCCACATTTGCGGCGAGGATATAGCGCCTGCCGCGCACGACGAATTGAGGACAGCCGGATACGCTGTCACTGTCTGGCCGGTCTATCGGGCCGAGCCTGCCACGGCGTTTTCGCCTGTCTTGCTGGAGTATTTGGGACGGGGACTGTTGGATGCGGCCCTGTTTTTCTCGCCGCGCACCGCCGCCGTGTTTGTCGATCTGGCGGCGCGGCACGAGCTTCAGGCTTGCTGCGGCGGTCTAACCGCGATAGGCTTGAGCGAAGCCGTTATCGCTGCCGCCCGTCCCATCGCATGGCGACAGCTGGCGGCAGCGGAAACACCCACGGAAGATGCCGTGGTCGCCTGCCTGCAACGCACTTGTCCGGTCTCTTGAGGAACATCATGTCTCAATCCGGCGACACGCCGCCTCTCGCGCTTCCCCCCGCGTCCACAAAGTCCAAGGGCCGCCGTTTGCTCTTTTTGGGCTTCGCGATGGTGGTGTCGATGATTCTAGGCGCTTCGGCGCTCACCATCCTTTGGTACAAAGTGCGCGAAGAGCAGGCGTGGAACGTCCCTGTCCAGAACACCGTCGACACGTCGCGTTTGACGGACTTGGAGGAAAAAATCCGCACGGTCGAAGGACAGTTGAACGCCTTGTCCGAGCGGTTGGAGAACGTCGAACTGGCAAAGCCGGTGGAACCTGCCGACGAAGCCGCGCCGCGCACCACGGGAATGTCCGCCGAAGCCGCCAACGACATCGCCCTGTTGAAGGCCGAAATCGCGGCGCTGCAGGCCCAATTGAAACAAACGACGCAAACGGCGGATCAAATCCGCAACGCGGCGTTGTCCTCGCAGAACGCGACGCAAACGTCGCTGGGCGCTATTGTAGCTCTGACGCAAGCGCGTGCCGTGGCCTCCACCGGCGAGGGTTTCGCGCGCGAATGGCAGATGTTGCGCCAATTCGCCGGAAACGACGCTGTGCTGCAAGAGACTCTCAAATCGCTGGAGCCGATGGCGGCCAAAGGCGCGCCGAGCCTTCCTCTGCTGCGCGAGTCGTTCACGGCTTTGTCCGACGCGGCGCAAGCGGCGGCGCATAAGGCGGAAGCGCAAGATTGGGTGGATCGCCTGCTGACCGCGTTGCGTGGTCTTGTGTCCATCCGTCCCCTGCATCCGGTGATGGGCGAAGCTGACCTCTATGGCGCGATCGAATCCGACCTTGCGCACCATCGTCTGGCGACGGCGCTTGAAAAAGAAAGCAATCTGCCGCAAGCGGCGCGGGACGTGTTGAAAGACTGGCGCGGTCAGGCTGAGTCGCGTCTCTTGTTGGAGTCGCTGTTCACGGATGTTGCCGAGCATTTGGTGCCGCGCCCCGCCGCGCCCGCGACCTTGCCGCAGGAGCCGTGATGCGGCTGTTCGGCTTCATCCTGCGTCTGGCGGTTGCCGTTGGGTTGGTGGTCTGGCTGGCCCTCAGCCCCGGAACGG
This sequence comes from uncultured Pseudomonadota bacterium, assembly GCA_903919315.1. Classification (GTDB taxonomy): domain Bacteria; phylum Pseudomonadota; class Alphaproteobacteria; order UBA9219; family UBA9219; genus CAIXHP01. The sequence goes on from CAIXHP010000042.1 coordinate 71,292, forward strand.
CGCGGATCGTCTGGCACGATTACGTCATCGACACTTCGGCGGCGGTTCTCATTCTGGCGCTGCTGGCCGTGGCCTTTGTCGTCGCGACATTCTACCGCGTCTGGCGTTTCGTCAAAGACGGCCCGACCGTCTGGCGTTTGCGCAAGATGCTGCGTCGGCAAAAACAGGGGCAAGACTTTCTGACGCAAGGCCTCGTGGCCATCGCGGCGGGCGACGCGGTGGAGGCCGGACGACTGGCCGTTGCGTCGCGGCGGCTGTTGGGCGCTACGACGGCGACGCGCCTGTTGCAAGCGCAAGCGGCGCAATTGGCGGGCGATCATCGCGTCGCGCATGATATATTTCTGGCGTTGGCCGCCGCGCCGGACAGCGCGGTGCTGGGCTATCGCGGTCTCATCATGGCGGCGCTGCGCGAACAAAAATGGGACGAAGCGGATCAGCAGATCGAAAAATTGCGCCGCCTGAAACCGAAAACGCCGTGGCTCGCGCTGGTGCAATTTGAAATGGCCACGCGTCGTCATCGTTGGCGCGAAGCGGGCGAGGCATTGGCTCAGGCGACGGCGGCGCGTTTGCTCGACGCGCCGCGCGCCAAGCGGCACAAGGCGGCGCTGTTGCTCGCCGCTTCCGGAACGGAGACGAGCCAAGGCCGCCACGACCGCGCCCTGCCTTTGGCCGAGCAAGCGCATCACCAAGCGCCCGACTGGCTGCCCGCCGTCATCGCGTTGGCCGAAGCGCAGCGAGCAACAGGGCATGACCGCGCGGCGCGGCGCACGATCGAAAAAACATGGGGCGCTACGCCGCATGCGCCGCTCGCGACGTTGTACGGGGCCATGAACCGCAACGACGGCGCATTGGACGCTTACAAGCAAATCGAGCGTTTAACCCGCGCCCAGCCCGACCACACCGTTAGCCGAATGGCCATGGCCGAAGCGGCCTTGGCCGCTGATCTGTGGGGCGAAGCGCGGCGGCATCTGCTGGCATTGGCGCAGCGCAAAGACGCAACGCAAGCGGTGTTCCGTTGCTTGGCGAAACTGGAGCGCCGCGAATCCGGCAACGAACCGGCGGCGGCGCAATGGCTGATGAAAGCCGCCGAAGCTTTGCCCGATCCGCGCTGGCTGTGCACGCGCTGCGGCGGTGCACATGACGCATGGCGGCCCCTCTGCGCGTCATGCGGCGCGTTCAACAGCCTCGAATGGCAAACGCCGGGTGTCAGCCGTTACGCGGGCCACGCGGATTTGTCGAGTCCGGCGCTGGAGTTCTTGTCATGAGTATGACGGCGGAAAGATACGAAGAGGACGACATGCTCATGCCAACCCCGCCCGTTCCGGCCGAAGGCCTGACTGTGGCCGTGTTCGATTTCGACAGCACGCTGGTGAAGGGCGACAGCCTGTGGCCGTTTCTGGTCGCGGTGGCGGGATGGCCTCAGGCCATCGTGTCGTTGCTGGCGGCGCTGCTGCGCTTAACGTTCCGGCTTCGCAGCCGCACCGACGCGCGGACGTACATCAAAGACCAACTGTTGTGGATGGTGTTGGCGGGGCAGCGCGAATCCGATCTGGCGCGGGCGGTCGCGCGGATGAGGCGCTGGCCGCGCTGGATCGCGCCAAGCCTGCGCGCGCTCAAGGAACACTACGCCGCCGGTCATCATATCGTGATCGCGTCCGGCGGTCTGGATATCTACCTTCCGGCGCTGCTCAAGAATGTCCCCTATCACGCCTTGATCTGCACCGAGATGGAGGTCGTCAACGGCACGGTAACGGGGCGGTCCAGCACGGGCAATTGCGTACGCGCGAGCAAAGCGGCGCGGGTGGCGCGTTATCTGAAAAGCTTGGGGCCGCTGGAGGACAGCTGGGCCTACGGCAATCTTCCCCACGACTTGCCTATGATGCGGCTGGTTCAACATCGCGTGATTGTTTGAAGCCAGCGCCGGACTGTGCTAAGAATATCGTACAAACGCGGTATGCGTTTGCTAACCTGTTGATTTATGGAGGAATAGAATGGCGGTTCTCGTTGGTAAGGCAGCCCCCGATTTCACGGCGACGGCGGTGATGGGCAACAACGAAATCAATGAAAAATTCAATCTCAAGGCGCATCTGAAAGGCAAACACGGCCTTTTGTTCTTTTACCCCCTCGATTTTACCTTTGTGTGCCCGTCGGAAATTCTGGCGTTCGATCATCGCCATGATGAATTTAAGTCGCGCGGCACCGAAGTGATCGCCGTGTCGGTCGATTCCCAATTCACGCATCTGGCGTGGAAGAACACGCCGGTGAACAAGGGCGGACTTGGCCCCGTTCGCTTTCCGATGGTCGCCGATCTTACCAAACAGATTGCCCGCGACTATGACGTTCTGACCGGCGACGCGGTGGCGCTGCGCGGCACCTTCCTCATCGACCGCGAAGGCATTGTGCGCCATCAGGTTGTGAATGATCTGCCGTTGGGCCGCAATGTGGACGAAGCCCTCCGCATGGTCGACGCGCTCCAGTTCTTTGAGCAACACGGCGAAGTCTGTCCTGCGGGATGGAACAAGGGCAAGGAAGGCATGAAAGCCACGCCCGAAGGCGTCGCCGCGTATCTGTCCCAGCACGGCACGGAATTGTAAGAAAACGTTCGGCCAGTCCCTCCCCGATGGGGGAGGGACTTTCTTGGCGCGATGATTAGGCGGCTTTGCGCAGAGCGACGGCGGCTTCGCGGCCGTTCTTGCCCATGCTCATTTCAAACTCGACGATCTCACCCTGATCCAGACCGGGCAGACCCGCTTTCTGCACTTCAGAGATGTGGACAAACACGTCCTTCTCCGCGCCATCAGGGGCAATAAAGCCATAGCCTTTGGTGGCATTAAACCATTTGACCGTTCCACGCATCGTCCACACGTCCTTCATCCAGAGGTCGCGAGATTGCGGATCGCAACCGAACATCCGGCAAGCGGACGTGCCGCCTGCTTGTCGCCGCGCAAAACCGCGCGCGGCTTGAACAACGATTTACCGATAAGACGCAGTTCGTGATTCGGCAAGAGCCCGCAAACGAAAGAAGCGCCTTGGTTGCCCAAGGCGCTTCGCTTTCGTGACGCGTAGCCGTGAAGCTTAGCGACGGTCGCCCATCAGGCTCAACAAGAACTGAAAGGCGTTGATGAAGTTGATGTAAAGATGCAACGCGCCGACGATGGCGGACTTGTTGTTGGCTTCCGCGCCCCATCCTTCGGCGTAGGTCAGCTTGATGTTCTGCACGTCATAGGCGGTCAGGCCGGTAAAGACCACCACGCCGATAACGGACACGATCCATTGCATCATCGGCGAAGGGCCGGACGAAAATGCGGAGAGGAGGTAATTGACGCAGGTCGCGATAAAGATGCCCAACACGCCCATCATCATGAACGCGCCAAAGTTCGTCAGGTCTTTCTTCGTCGTATAGCCCCACAGGCTCATGGCACCGAATGTCGCGCTGGTGACGAAAAAGGCCCGAACGACGCTGACATCGGTATAGGCCATAAAGATCCAGCCCAGCGAAAGCCCCATCAGCGTGCTGAAAATCCAGAACCGCGTCTGGGCGCTGGAGGCCGACAGGTTTTGGAAGTTCATGCCGAAGATCAGGAACGCTAACGGTGCCAGCATCACCACGATTTGCAACGGCGAGCCGTAGATAAGCTGTGCCAAGGCCGTATGGGCCACGATGTAAGCGGCCAGACCCGTCACGGCCAATCCGCCCGCCATATAGTTAAACACGCGCTGCATATGTGCGCGCAGCCCCGCATCGTAACTGACGCGGTCGCCGACGCCGACGCCAGCGACATTGGTACGGAAGAAGGGGTCAACCATGTTTCTGCCTCGCATAGTGGTTAGGAAACGATGTTGCATATTAGGGGGCGTTCGGTTCCGTTTTCAATAGCAAACGGAAATCGTCATACAAAACAAGCGGCTAACCCGTTTTTGGAGTGGGGAATGGTGCCGTGTCCCGTTCGCCCATCGCGACGCGCATGAAAAAGCGCCGCACCGGCCCGATGTGTTGGACAAGTCCGAGCCCGAACCGCCGCGCCGTTTGCACCGGCGGAATGGCGTTGGAAAACAAGCGCACCAGCAAATCCATCCCCAACACCATCGCGCCGTTGTCAAAGCGTCGGGCGTGTTCATAGCGGCGGAGAATATCGGGATGGCCGAGGTCAAGCCCCAACCGCGTCGCGCGGACAAGTTCATCGCGGAGCGCCGCGATGTCGCGCATGCCGAGATTTAAGCCCTGCCCCGCGATAGGGTGAATCCCATGCGCCGCCTCGCTGACAAGCGCGAAGCGCGGCGCGGTCAAACGCTTGGCGCGGCGCAGGTTGAGCGGATAGGCAAAGCGCGGCCCTTCAAGCCGAACGCGCCCCAGCCACGCGCCGACTTTCTCCTGTAGCGCTGCGGTAAAGGCGGCTTCGTCGCAGGTCATCAACGCTTGCGCCGCCGCCGTCTGTTCGCTCCATACGAGTGAGCTGCGGTGCGTCAACCCATCGTGTCCCCGCCGCGCGTCCGTCATGGGCAGCGTCGCCAACGGCCCGCCGGGCAGAAAATTTTCAACCGCGATATTGTCGTGCGGAATTTCATGCAGCAGCGTGGCGACGATGGCGGTCTGGCCATAGTCCCAACCATAGGAACCGATCCCCGCTTGTTCGCGGCTGGCCGAGCGCCGCCCATCCGCGCCGACCGCCAGTTGCGCCGTCACCACACGGCCATCCGTCAGCGTCACGCGAGCTTGCAGCGCTCCGCAATCCAGCGTCGCCATCTGCGCCGGAGCGAGGACGCGCACATGGCGCTTCAACTCCGCGATACGTTCCTCCAACGCGCGCCGCAGTGTGCGATTGTCGACGATCCAGCCGAAAGGAGCCGCGCCGACTTCGTGATGGAGAAAGGAGAGAGAAGGGGGGCTGTCCTGATCCGCGACATGAATGCGCAGGATCGGGCAAGCGTCGCGCTCGATCTTGTCCCACACCCCGCAAGCGGCCAGAACCTGCTGCGGGCCATAGGCGATGGCCGTCGTGCGCCCATCATGGGCCGCCGAACGCGTCCGGCTTGGTGCTTCGCGCTCAAGGCAGACAACGTCAATCCCCGCCGCCCCAAGGCTGGCCGCCAACGTCAATCCACCCAACCCACCGCCGACAATGACGACTTCGCAGGCTATCAATAGAACCCTCCTGCTAAACAGAAAATGTCCGATACCGATGCGGCTGTTATTTGGCGGACCCGACGCGATTCGAACGCGTGACCTCTGCCTTCGGAGGGCAGCACTCTATCCAGCTGAGCTACGGGTCCTTGATGGAGCGGGGCTAACATAGGGGAAAATGTGGGCGAGCGCGAGTCGGTTTTGCGGGCCGCCAAATCCTTGTGAATCCGGCTTAAAGACCGCCGCAGTCCACCGTCACAGGGGCGTAGCCTAACGTGGTGATAAAGCGGGCCAAATCCGCCGTGCGGATGGTGGTTGAGGCGGCGTTGTGCAGCGGGTGAAAGTTAACCGTCTCGCTTTGCATCAGGTCGCAGTCCAACACAACGCGCACGCGGCGGGCGGTGTCGTTGATGAGCGCGAAGGGCGTGACCGAACCGGGCGTGATCCCCAGAATGTCCAGCAGCAAATCCGGCTTGCCAAACGACAACCGCGCCGCCCCGACGCGCTTGGCCAGTTGGCCGATGTCGGCGCGTTTGTCAGCGGGCAAAACCGCCAGCCAAATCACATCTTTCTTGTCCTTCAGGAACAAATTCTTGCAGTGCAGTCCGGGGATTTTGTCGTGCCAGTCGCGCCCGTCCTCGACCGTGAACAGGGGCGGGTGCGTCACGGTGGCGTGAGGAATCCCCAGCTCGTCGAAATACGCGAACAACTGATCGGGTGTAGCGGGCATGGGCGCAGTCTAAGCCGAGGCGACGGGCGCCCACAATATATCTTCGATCCGCTCCGCCCCGGCGCAGAGCATCACGAGGCGGTCGAGGCCGAGCGCAATCCCGGCGGAAGGCGGCATGCCGTGGTCGAGCGCCGCCATGAAGTCCGCATCAATAGGAAACCGTTCGCCATAGATTTGTTCCTTTAAATCCATATCGGCCTGAAAACGGCGGCGCTGCTCGTTCGCATCCGTCAACTCGCCAAAGGCGTTGGCAATTTCATACCCGGCGATATAAAGCTCGAAACGCTCCGCGAGGCGCGGGTCTTCCGGCTTGGGCCGTGCCAGCGCCGCCATGCTGACGGGATAATCGCAGAGGAACATGGGATGATCTTTGCCGAGATACGGCTCGATCTTCTCCATCATCACGCGAAAAAATACATCGTCCCAACGGTCGTCTTCGGCCACGCGCAGACCTATGCGGCGGGCCTCGGCGGCCAACAGCGCCGTATCCGGCGCGAGAGGATCGGGGGCGGTGGCCAACAGGTCGATGTCGGCGTAACGGCGGAATGCTTCGGGGACGCTCAGCGTCTCCCAGTCGGCGAACGGATCGCAGGTCATGCCGTTGGCTGTGAAGGGGGCGCGGTCGCTCCGCGCCGCCAAAGCGCAAGCGCGTACCAGCGCCACGCAATCTTGCATCAAATCGCGCGTGTCGGCATGGGCGCGATACCATTCCAGCATGATGAATTCGGGATGGTGGCGGCTGGAGCGTTCGCCGTTACGATAAGCGTGGGCGAGCTGAAAGATACGCGGTTCACCCGCCACCAACAGCTTTTTCATCGCAAATTCGGGACTGGTGTGCAGATACATCGTCTGCGCCGCACCGCCGTGTGGGTCGAGTAATTCGGTGCGAAAGGCTTGGAGGTGAACTTCGTTGCCGGGCGAGATTTGCAGCGCGGGCGTCTCCACCTCGGCAAAGTCCTGCGCGTCGAAATAGGCGCGCACGGCTTTCAAAACATTTTGGCGCACGCGCAAATGGGGTCGTCGTTGCGCGAAGCTGTGCGGATGCCACCAAGGAGCGGTTGTCACGGCGGGATCAGAACCGATACTTCACGCCCATATTGAGCGTCTGAAGATCGACCGGTTGTTGGCCTCGGCCCGTGAAGATTTGGTCGCCGACCGGGGCGGTGAATCCCGCTTTGTAATCCAGCGACATGTTCCATTGTTCGCCGAGCCGATACGCAATGCCGCCGCTGAGGCGGAACAACGGCACGGCCGCGCCGCTCGTCGCGCCGCCTTGCTGACCAAAAACCGCCATCCCGACACTGCCGCCGACATAGGGACGCAGCGACGAGGATTCGTCCGCGTCATAATTAAAGTCGTAGCTGCCGTCGATCAACAGAGCGTAGAGCCGCTGGTCGCCCTCTAACGCCGCTGCCGAACGGTCAAAATTCATATGATCGATGCCCGATGTCTCGGCTCCCGAAGCGCGACCCGAAAACAGGCTGCTCGACAACGAAAAACCGCCATCCTTGCCGGAGTTCTCGTAAAGCGCTGTGCCGTTGGGCGCGGTCAATGCCTGTTGAAGGCCACGCGAATCCGTGCCGGATTCGGCATCAGCCGCACCCGCGCCGAGCATAACGCCAAGAAAGAACGCTCCGCTCAAAACGCTCCGACCTATATGTTGCCATCTGTTCATTGGGGATATCTGCATCTCAAAATTCCAACCGTGCCCCGACTTTATCACACGCGGCGGCCAAGCGGAAATCGTTGCTCCAGTCAAGTGTTTGTTAAGTATAACCGTCTAAGTATATGAAAAATAATGAACTAGCGCTGATTCGGAAGGTGCCGCCAGCGAACGAATAGAGTCCGGGTGTGGTGAGTCGGTCACAAGGGCGGCTCGGTTGCGTCAGCCGTATCGTTCGATCAATCCCGCAGCAATTCGTTGACCGAAGTCTTGGCCCGCGTCTTTTCGTCCACGCGTTTGACGATGACGGCGCAGGCGAGGGCGGGACCGGGTTCGCCGTTGGGGAGGGGTTTACCGGGGAGCGTGCCGGGCACCACCACGGCATAGGCGGGAACGCGGCCTTGGAACACTTCGCCCGTGGCGCGGTCGATGATCTTGGTGGATGCGCCGATGAAAACGCCCATCGACAAAACGGCTCCGGTTTCGACGATGACACCTTCGGCGACTTCGGAACGTGCGCCGATAAAGCAGTTGTCTTCGATGATGACCGGATTGGCCTGCAATGGCTCCAACACCCCGCCCAGCCCGACGCCGCCGGAGATGTGGCAGTTACGCCCCACCTGAGCGCACGACCCGACGGTGGCCCATGTGTCGATCATCGTCCCTTCGCCGACATACGCGCCGACATTGACGAAGGAAGGCATCAGCACCGCGCCGGACGCGATAAAGGCCGAGCGCCGCACGACGCAGTTAGGGACGGCGCGGAATCCGCCGTGAACGAAGCGCGCGTCGTTCCAACCTTCAAACTTGGACGGAACCTTGTCCCACCACGCCGTGGCCATGTTGGCGTTCATCACCGGCCCGCCCGTGATCAGGCTGGAGTCGTTGAGGCGGAAAGAGAGCAAGATAGCCTTTTTCAACCATTGATGCACCACCCACTGGCCGTCCACTTTCTCGGCGACCCTCAGGCGGCCCTCGTCCAGCTCGGTCAGCGCGAGGTCAACCGCCTCGCTGATCGCGCCCTGCGTGATCGCCGACAGATTGGCGCGTTGTTCCCAGGCTTCGTCGATGATGGCGGGCAGTTTGTTGGGGTGCATAATGGGCCTCTGTGGTTGCAACCTACAGAATTACCCTAAACAAAGTAGGGAGTGAATGGATATTTTTTGCGTCACATGAACAAAGAGATTGGTCAATCAAGACGATGGAGCGTAAACCTGATCGGTTGTGCTAGTATCAGCAAAGCTTTGGCCTAGGCCAGTCTCGCTTTCTCCTCTTAGAAAAGGGTTCAGCCATGCGGGTAACACTCATCAGCGGCAGTCACCGCCAGCAGTCGCAGTCGGCGCGTGTGGCGGTCTATTTGGCGGCGCGGTTGTCGGCCCTCGAAGCGGGTACCACCACCGACATCATCGACCTCGTGGGCAATCCGTTGCCGTTGTGGGACGAGAGCGCGTGGCAGCCGGACAGCGGCCTGACGAAACAATGGGCTCCCTATGGCGAGCGCCTCGCCGCCGCCGAAGGTCTGGTCGTCGTCGCGCCGGAGTGGCATGGCATGGTGCCTTCGGGACTCAAGAATTTCCTTTTGTTCGCGTCGGGCCGCGAAGTCGGGCACAAACCCGCGTTGATCGTCGGCGTGTCCTCCAGTCGCGGCGGAGCCTATCCGGTGAATGAATTGCGCACCAGCGGCTATAAAAACAACCGCCTCTGCTTTATTCCCGAACATCTCATCGTGCGCGATGCCGAGACCATGTTTGTGGGCGACGCGCCTTCCGGCAAGGACGACGCGTATTTGCGTGGACGCGCCGATTTTGCGCTGCGGGGACTTCTGGCCTATGCTCAAGCCCTCAAGGCCATGCGCGACAGCCATGTGCTGTTCGACAAGCAATACCCCTATGGAATGTGATCGATTGAACCGCCATGATCATCCTCGGCATTGATACCGCTGGCCACGCTTGCTCTGTTTGCGTCTGGCGCGACGGCATGACTCTCGCGCACGCCGAGGAGCGGATGGAGCGCGGACAGGATGCCCGCCTCGTTCCGCTCGTCCTTGAAGTCATGGCGCAAGCCGGAGTTGATTTCGCCCAACTGGATCGCATCGCCGTCACGCGCGGCCCCGGCAGCTTTACGGGCTTGCGTATCGGCTTGTCCACGGCGCGGGGTTTTGCTCTGGCGGCGGACAAGCCCGTGATCGGGATCAGCCGCTTCGCCGTTTACCACGCGCAGCGAAAGGCCAACCCCGCGCCCTATCTCATCGTCCTCGACTCCAAACGGCAGGAGCTGTTCTGCCAAACGGGAGCGCAGGAGCCTTGCATGCTGCTGCCTGACGTTGTGGCGGTGCTGCTGCGGGCGCAACCGGACATGGTCGTGGTCGGCGACGCGGCGGCGTTGCTGCGCGAGCATCTGCCGGAGACAACCGTGTTCGCGCCGTTGACGGAGCCTGAAGTCGTCACGGCGGCGGCGTTGGCGGCCTCGGCAGCGGTGGACGATACCGAACACCTGCCGCGACCCCTGTACCTGCGCGCGCCGGATGTCACGGTGGCCAAAGCGCGGGGCGTGGCATGAGCGACATTCTGGATGCTGAACTCATCCACGCGCCGCAAATGGCCGAACTCCACGCCGAGAGCTTCGGCTCCGAAAGCTGGAGCCTCGACCAGTTTCGCGGCAGTCTCGCGCTCGCCACGACTCGCGGATGGGTGACGCGGGACGGGCCTGCCTATACGGGGTTCATCCTGTGTCAGGTGACGGCGGGCGAGGGCGATGTCCTCACCCTTTGCGTCCGGCCCGGATGGCGGCGGCAGGGTGTGGGCGAACGGCTCCTTCGCCATGCGCTGGAGCATTCTTTCACCGGAGCGGGAACCTATCACCTCGAAGTCGCCTTCGACAACGCCGCCGCGCGGCGGCTGTACGAACGTTGCGGCTTCGCCGTAACCGCGACGCGGCGCGGCTATTACCGGCGCGGCGCGGTGCTGGTGGACGGCGTGAGCTATCGCTGGCAAGGCGCTGGAATGCGGGCCTGAACGGGCAGGCGAGGGGGGCGATTGTTTGCGACCATGTTTCTGTTATAAACATCTGCAACCGCCAACCTTAACCCCCGATCTATCATGCAAGTCCTAGATTTCGAAAAACCCGTCGCCGAGCTTGAGTCCAAGATCGAAGAGCTGCGGCATTTGTCCGACGGCGGGCGCGTCAACATCGCGGACGAGGTCGGCAAGCTGCAAGACAAGGTCGAGCGCCAACTGCGCCACATCTATGCCAAGCTCACACCGGCGCAAAAGGTGCAGGTGGCGCGTCACACCGACCGCCCCCATTGCCTCGACTACATCCGCGAACTGGTGACGGACTTCACCCCGCTGGCGGGCGACCGGAACTTTGCCGAGGATCAGGCGATCATCGGCGGGCTGGGGCGGCTTTTGGGCCAGCCCTGCGTGCTGATCGGGCAAGAGCGCGGCCACGACACCGACAGCCGCATCAAACACAATTTCGGCATGGCGAAGCCCGAAGGCTATCGCAAGGCCCAACGCCTGATGAAACTGGCGGCGCAATTCGACCTGCCCATCATCACCTTTGTCGACACGGCGGGCGCGTTCCCCGGCGTGGAGGCCGAAGCGCGCGGCCAAGCCGAAGCGATTGCGCGTTCCATCGAAGTCTGCTTGTCGGTCGAAGTGCCGCTGGTGGCGTGCGTGATCGGCGAAGGCGGCTCCGGCGGCGCGATTGCCATCGCGGCGGGCGACCGAGTCCTCATGCTGGAACACGCGATCTATTCGGTGATTTCCCCCGAAGGCTGCGCCTCGATCCTATGGCGCAGCGCGGCCAACGCGGCGGACGCGGCGGCGGCCCTCCGCCTCACGGCGCAAGACCTGCACCAATTGGGCGTGATCGACCAGATCATCGCCGAACCGCTAGGCGGCGCGCACCGCCAGCCCAAGCAAATGATCCAGTCCGTCGGCGAAGCCATCCTCCAACACCTCGCCGAACTCACCCCCCTCGACGGCAAAGCCCTGCTGGAACAACGGCATGCAAAGTATCTGGCAATGGGGAAGAAGGGCTTGCAGTAAGGCGTTCAGGCGAACGATAGCGAGCGCATGAAACTTGAAGCTCAAAAACACCCACAAAAACGTCATCATCCCCGCCTTCGCGGGGATGATGACGTTTTATAACTTGTTGTGAAAAAACGGTGTTTCGTTGAGCTTGAATAATTTATTCCGTTTTGACCCGATTCTAGTAGATGTTAGCTTCGTGCTCTGGGTGGCGTATAGAACTTCTGTTGGGAGATGCCTCATGTGTTCAGTTCCATCTCGTTGGTCTACTTTCGTTGTTCTGGCAGCGGTCGTTTCTTTGGGCAGCTATTGGCTTGGGCATCAGATGACCAGTAGCGAAGCCAAGGCTACACAACAGGCGAGTGTGCTTGATCGGGTTAAAAACTCGAAAAAGTTACGGTGCGCTTATTGGCTCTGGCCGGAGCTGATAGAGCGCAATCCAAACACAGGGGCCATGAGTGGCGTGTTTGTTGACTTGATCGATAAAGTTGGTGAAGCGCTGAATGCCCAAGTTCTTTGGGAATCCGAAGCGACAATGGATGATTTTGTAACGCTGGTGGATTCTGGGAAAGTCGACGCAATTTGTGGGCCGCTTATCCCTGCGGCTTTCTTGAGGCCTAGCGCAAAATTTGCTGCGCCAGTCTTATATGCAAGCTTTGATGTTTATGTTCGTTCAAGTGAGGCTCGCTTCAATGATTCACGAGAGTCATTGAACGCGCCTGGAGCAACAATTTTATCGCTTGATGGTTCCGCCGCGCGCTATTTCGCTACAACAGTTTTCCCAGCAGCGCATCAGAATAGTTTGCCTGCCGTATTAGGAGCAGGACAGGTTCTTCTCGACGTAAAAGACGGAAAAGCCGATGCGACTGTTTCGGAGCAGCTAACGGCGGGGCGCTTTCTTGATCACAATCCAGGATCGTTACGTCAACTTCGTTGGGCCAATCAACCTCTCGTTACGCTCGGTGTGACGCCATTTGTGACAAAAACGGATGATGTCGTATGGTCAAGTACATTGAATGCAATTATACAAGACCTCTTGGATTTTGGGGTTGTGGAGCAGGTTTTCTCAAAACACGCGCTTATAGCAGGAAAACACTATCAGCCGATTGTGCGTCCATACCAGCAATAGTGCGGCAACAATGATGGGATCCATCTTTGTGGAATTGTGGAACCGGCTCAGCAGGGTCTATTTGCAGGCGAGATATCTGTCGCGGGTGCGCCCCGGAATCGTCGTCGAATCTGCAGACATCTTTCCGGCTGTTTGCTAGACTGTTGTGTACATTTTTCTGAGAGAGGGAAGACACATGCAAAGCGCATTGCGGTTTTCGGTTGTGGCTGTGGTTGCGGCTCTGTTGGCCGTTCCGGTTTTGGCTAAGGATGAAGCGCCTGCCCAGCCCGCGAATGTTCTGGCGGTTATCAAGAGCCATAAGGAACTTGGCAAATTCGCGGACCTGATCGACTCGGCGGGTCTTGAGGATATGTTCAAGGATAAGGGCAACGTTATTACGGTCTTTGTCCCGACCGACGAGGCGATGGGCAAGATGTCGGCCGACGTGGCCAAGCGCATCAAGACGGACAAGGCTCATACGCAAAGCTTTGTCAAATATCACGCCATCACGGGCAGTCAGGTCTTCGCGGGCAGCATCCGCAACCGCCGCGCTTCGCCCAGCTCCGCGAGCGGGGAGTCCCTGAGCTTTGACGGAATTGGTGGCACGCCTAAGGTGAATACCGCGCATCTGGTTATGCCGGATTTGCAGGCTCCCAACGGTGTCGTCCATATTATCGATGCAGCTTTGGTTCCGCCGTCTTTCACTGAACCGCCTGCCGCCAAGGAGCCCGTGGCAGCATCGCCGACCGCTGCGGGGATGGAGAAAGATTTTACGCAGGAGAACGCGGCTGCGCCTTCTGCTCCGGCAGGTGCGCCGCAGGCCGAAAAGTCGCCGAGCACGGGATGGAAGAAAATCTTCGGCTGGTGATCAGCCTTCTTTGCTTTTCTTGTTGAGGACGTAAAGCAGCTTGGCTTGCGCGATGCGTTGCAGGTCATGGCGGCTGGCGTTGACGCGCCCCTGAACCACGACTTCGGTTCCTGTCCGCGCGTCGATGGCGGTGACGCGCATGGACGTGCCAATCGCGGTGAATTCAAACAGGATGTCGCGCCTGTCATCGCTGTCCCCGGGGCATCCCACGCGGCTCTCCCTTTGCTAAGAATCAACGCCGCGACGATACCACGGTCAGGAATAGGTGTTAACGAGAAGTGAGGGGAGGAAAGCTGTATCCCAAGAAACGACGGTCGAGCGCCTAGTGAGGGGCTTCAATCCTACAAATGCGAACCACCGTCCGCGTCACACAAGAATCTTGTTTCTTGGGCCGTCCGCGAGGATTCGGGATTGTCCGATGACCAGAATGCGGTCGCAGATGGACAGGATGTTTCGGCTGTGCGTGCTTACGAGGACTGTCGAATGTCCGCTCATCCTCGCGATTTGCTGCGACAGATGCGCTTCGAGCGAGGCATCAAGGCCATTGGTCGGCTCATCAAGCAGGAGGAGGGGGGGGCGGGTGAGCATGGCTCTTGCCAAGGCGACAAGTTGACGTTGCCCGCCGGAAAGATTTGCGCCGCGCGCTCCTACGTCCGTCGTCCAGTTGAGCGAGCCCTCGTTGAAAATACGCAGCAAACCGGACGACAGCAAAACATCCTGCCGGATTTCCGGGGAGAGGATCTCGCGGCCCGCGCAGACATTATCCTCAACTGTGCCACTAAGCAGGCAACAATCCTGTGGTTTAAAACCGAGATTTTGTGAAATGTCTTCGGGCGAGAGGCGCTCCAGCGGAATGTTATCAATCAGGATCTTGCCTTCGTCAGGCTGGATGATGCCAGCGAGAAGCCTTAGCAGCGTCGTTTTTCCTGCGCCTGGCGCACCGGCAATTCCGACGATTTCGCCGGGGCGCAGGTTGAGGCTGACGTTATCCAGAACGGGCATATCGCCTTTTCTTAACCGGCACGTTACTCTATCAAAACACACGGAGCCTTGCAGAACGCCGTGCGATTTGACGGAGGTCGTGTGATGCGATGCCGGGACGATGTGACTGAGTTCCCGCAGTGCCGTGCGAAACTCGCGATAGCGAACAATGAGCGTGGAAATTGAGGAAAAATTGCCCATCGTGCGCGACGTTAGCATGGATGACGCCAACAATCCGCCTGAGGTCAGCGTGTGCGCTTCGACCATATAGACGCCGCCAGCCAAAATGGCGATGAAGGAGACGTAAGATACACTGGTTGAGATCGAGAATCCTACGCCGCGCCAATAACGGGATTTGCTTGACGCTTGAACAGACGACACACTGGCGTGACGCCAACGTTCGGCAAGCTGATGGCGCATGGCGCCGCCGATGATGGCCTCTCGCGATGTTAAAATGTCGGCTATGAGCCCGAGGCGGCGTTCGCTTGCTACGCGGGATTGGCGTTCGTAATCCAGCGCCGGAATGGTCAACAGTAGGCTGGACACCAACATGACCAGCCCGGATACGGCTGCAACCAGTACGAGCGGCCCCGCAATAAAGGCGATCGTGAAGAGAAAAAAGAAAAGAAAGGGAATGTCGGCAAGGGCCAGCAGATAGGAAGAGGAGAGAAAGTCGCGAAACGATAAGATCTGTTTGTACTTCTCTAACAGGCCGCCGATGCTCGGTAACTTATGGGCGCTGATGCCGAGAAGATTGCGGAACATGGTGTGGTCGATATCGACTTCGCTCCCGATGGCGAAGCGTTCGGCAATGGCTACGCGGACGATTTTCACGCAGAACTCGATACCGATAACGATCATAATCCCAATGACGAGAGCCCAAAGGGTTTCCGTGATTCCGTTTCCGAGGATCTTGTCGTACACGAAGCAACTGAAAAGCGGCAGCGTGAGGGCGAAAAGATTGACCACCGTCGCGGCGAGAAACAGATCAACAAAGTGACCCTTGTACCGGCGCAAAAATGGCGCGACAGAGTTCAGGCTCGTCGTGTTTTCGGAAAGAACCCAGGCGTGGTCGACGGACTGCAGAATTTCTGTTCCAACGGGGACGGCAGGTTCTCCCGGCGCGGCGAGTCGTACGATTCCGGAGTCGCCTTTGCCCCGAACGGCCAACCAGAAACCGTCATCGAGTTTTAGCACAGCCCCCAACATATCGGCGGTCGAGGGAATGGTGTGGTTGATGAGTGAAACACTTTTCAGACTAAAGCCGTTGTCGCGCAGGTAGCGCGCCAGTTGGCGCAGGGATTTTATGGCGGAAAGATCGTCATGAAAACCGACGGCTCTTAAAAGCGCGGAGGCTGCGCAGCGCCAGTCGGGTTGCGGCAACCCGTCGGCAAAAACGTCCGTGTCCGATGTGTCGGCATAGTCGGCATCGGATCGAAGGGATAACTGCGTGGACATGCGCGACTATCAAGCCCCTAAATGAATGTTGACCGTTGCGACGAGATTGGTCGCATCATAGGCCACATGTCCAGCGTTAGAATAGAAGCGCCACGTTGTATCTGTTCCCGTATGAACCGGGTTCTGCACGGCACTAAGCGCGCCCGTGCCAGCCCCAAGCGTAGCCAGAAAATTGTCGCCGCTGTCGAGCTTCAGCGTCAATATGGATCCATTGCCCGCGTCGACGATGTTTTGAATGTCGAGCGCACTGAGGTAATATGTGGGGTGGACGGCATTTACCGTTGAACCGGTGGTGATGGTGAGGCTCGACCCTGTCGTGTTAATTGTGTCTGTGCCAACGCGGACGTCGATTGTTTCAATGCCGACGAATTTAGCGTTGCAGGCCGTGTTGACTGCCGGGGTTGAACTGCTAAATGGGCTGGTGGCTCCAAAGGCATTGCCCGCTGCGGTTGTGGCGCCCCATCCCGGACAACGCAAAGTATCTGCCCCGGCGCCTCCGTTTATGACAAGCGCGCTTGCGAGCTGTGTCGGCGTTTCATAGAAAATATCGCCATTGCTGCCGCCGTAAAGAGAATCCGCGCCGCCGCCGCCAGCGATAATGTTGCCGCCGCCGTACCCTCGAATGACGTTGGCGTTTCCATCGCCGTACAGAACATGGTCAAACCCGCTGGTGCCGCTGGAATAATCGCCACCGTTGAGGTTTTGGATGCTGCTTTGATGCAGGCCGTTCGCGTTGTCGACGGTTTGTATCGTGCTGTAGTATTTGTTGGCACCAGATGTCACGCGCGTGTTGAAGGGCAGTGTTCCGCCCCAGAACGCGGCCTGATCGCCGCCTGCGCCCGTGCTGAAGAAGTTTCCGTTGGCGAGGAACGCTTCGACACCCGCTGTCGCGGCCGCGCTGTACCCGGCCAACACGCCACTGTAAGCGTTCGAGAGGGTCTCGAAATTCAAAGTGTTGTTGAGGTCGGTTCCGGCATTGATGGTGTTCGAGCCTTCGATAATCGTGATGATATCGGCCCCGCTGCCGGTGATGATCGTGTTCGCGCCTCCGCGCGCGTTAATCTGGTCGCCGTTGTTGTCGCCGACGATATAGTCGCTTCCACCATAGCCGACAATGAATTTTACGCCGGAGAGTCGCGTAATGGGGCTCGTGTTTGGGTTGTTGGCGTTGCCGTAACCATAGGCAAACCCTGTATAGGTCGTGCCGCCCCACGTGAGATTGACCGTTGCTGTTAACGGCCGCGTGTCGAGAGATTTGTCCAAAACAACGGAAATATTAAAATTTTGATTGTAATTATAAGCATAAAAAATATTCGTTCCTAATCCAGCAACGAAGGCATCGTTGCCTGCGCTCATGTAGTATGCGTAAGTTGAGCCAGCCGCAGTTCCTCCGAAAAAGTAATCACTGGCACTGTTGCCGTAATACATAAAGCTGCTAGATCCAGCGTAGACAATGCTGTTATAGTTGGGCGCATCAATGCGGGCAACATAGGTGTTTGTTCCTGAAATGGGCATGAAATAATCGCCCGTCGACCACGAATTGGCATCGTTGGCCGTCAACCCCCAGTTGGTACCGCTGTAGGCGGCGACTGTGACAGACTGCGCGTAGAGTGAACTTGTAAATGTGCGATTTACATTGCTGAGGTTTACGACAATACCTGCGGGTGATGAGCTGTAGACAGGATAAACATAATTCCCTGCGCTGCCGACGATTGTTTCGTGAGCCAGCCCCATATACAGATAGCTGGTTCCTCCCGTTCTGCCCGTCACGATCGTTACATTCTGCGTTGCAAGAGTCGCACTATCGTAGACATAGTTTGTCCCGTTTCCGCCGATGATGATCGTATCGGAGCACGAGGGCGTAAAGGAATCGGTTCCGTTGCCAAAGATGATTTTGTTGATCGAACTATAGCCAATGTTGTGGTTGGTGGGCGTGAAGGCGTACGACGACCCGTTCGCTCTTCCGCCGCTGCCCATTCCCGCCAACAGATTCACGGTCATGGACGTGTTGTCGCTTGAATAGTCGATGGTGTTGATCTGGGTGTTCAAATATAGGTTGACGGTTGTCGCGCCGTTCAGGAATGAATAAGCCAAATTGTTGGGCATGGACGACAATGCTTGGCCGTTCGTGCCGTTGTAATATGTTCCCGCAGCAGGTGTAAGGAAGGTATTGTTGCCCGTTCCGCCGTACATCTGGGCGGTTCCTGTTCCCCCATATATCGTGTTGTTTCCGTTCCCGGCGTAAATCATGGCTATGCCACTGCCTGCCCGGATCGTATCGTTGCCGCTGCCCGCATAGACTGTTCGGTCGCCGCCCGTCAGCGTTATGTTGTCTCCCATATTGCTGCCGATGATCGTGCTGATACCGAACAGATCATTGTTCAGGCCCGTGCCTGTGGCTGTCCCGTGTGCAGCGCCCGATCCCACCGTGACCGTGACCGATGTGGTCGTTATATCGCTGAAGTCCATGGTGTTGGTTTCAGAGCTGCCGGAGACACTATTGGTTCCCAGTCCCGTCCTGAAGACGTTGTTGCCCGATCCGGCCACAAATGTGTCATTGCCATCTGTGCCGACGAGGGTGTTGTTGCCGTTTCCGACGGTGATGGCGTTGGTTCCCGCTCCGACATTGATGGTGTTGTTGCCGTTGCCCGCAATGATAGTGTCGTTGTTGGCTCCGGTCGTTATCGTGTAGTTGCCGGTGGTCACGGTGATGTTGTTGGTGCCGTTTGCCGCGTTGATCGTCCCGCCGCCCCCGTTGGTGGTTATGGTGTCGTTGCCGTCACCCGATGTGATCGAAACGGTTCCCGTTCCGGTGGAGATGACATTTCCGCCAGCCCCGGCGGCGATAATTAGGTCGCCATTTCCGGCGGTTATCGTGTTGGCGCCATTTCCCGTGGCCGTGATGCGGCTTGTGGTGCTGCTGTTGCCGATGGACACAGAGTTTATGCCCGATCCCAGTGTAATTGTGTAATTGTCGTCGCCGCCTGTGATGGTGCTGGAACCCGCTCCCGTTGTGGTCAGGATATACGAATCTGTGCTGCCAGCTGAACTGTTGATGACGATAGCGTTGTTGCCGGATCCGGCGTTAATTGAGCCGCCGCCACCCGCCGTCGTTATCGCATCGTTGCCGGAGCCCGTCGTGATCGTGCTGACACCCGCGCCCGTGATGATGGTGTGCTGTCCGTTGCCGGTCGTGATGGAATTTGTTCCGTTTCCTGTCGTGATCTGGGTATCAAAAGCATCGGAGCCACTTCCAATCACAACCGTGTTGGTACCAGCCCCCATGTTGATGATGTAGAGATCATCGCCAGAGGTGATGGTGTTTGTTCCCGTTCCAGTCGTCGTGACGGTGTATAGGTCAAGGCTGCCTGCTGTGCTGTTGATGGCGATGGCGTTGTCGCCATCTTGGGCATCAATGGTGCCGCCACCACCCGCCGTGGTGATCGTGTCGTTGCCGGAACTCGTCGTGATCGTGCTGGTGCCTGCGCCTACGCTGATGGTGTGGCGACCGTTGCCGGTCGTAACGAGGTTGGTTCCTGCACCAAGAGTAATCTGAGAATTGTAGGCATTGGTGCCATTGCCCAGCGCAATGCTGTTTGTACCATCGCCCGCGCTGATGACATAAAGTCCGTCGCCTGCGGTGATGGCGTTGGTGCCTGCGCCCAATGTGATCTGGGTGTTGTTGGAACTGGACCCGTTCCCTAACGCGACGTTGTTTGTACCATCGCCCATACTGATGTTGTACAGCCCGTCACCTGCCGTAATGGCGTTGGTGCCGGTTCCTGTTGTGGTCAGGTTGTACAGGTCTGTGCTGCCTGCGGCGCTATTAATAACAATGGTGTTGTCGCCGGAACCGGCGTTGATTGTCCCACCGCCGCCTGCCGTCGTGATTGCATCGTTGCCGGAACCTGTGGCAACCGTACTGACCCCAGCGCCCATGACGATCGTGTGCCGACCATTGCCGGTTGTGACGGTGTTGGTGCCGTCGCCCATCGCTATTTGCGTGTTGTAGGCATCCGTTCCATTGCCCAATGTGACCGTGTTGGTGCCAGAGCCCATGCTGATGACATAGAGGTCGTCACCGGCAGTGATGGTGTTGGTGCCCGACCCTGTCGTCGTCAGGGTGTAGATGTCGGTGCTGCCAGCGGTGCTGTTGATCGTGATGGCGTTGTCGCCTGATTGAAGGTCGATCGTGCCGCCGCCTCCGGCCGTCGTCACGATGTCGTCGCCTGAGCCCGTTGTTACGGCGTTGAGTCCATTTCCAAGAGAGATTGTGTTGTTGCCGTCACCTGTCGTGATGACGTTATCGCCGTTCCCTGCTGTGATGTTATTGTTCCCGGCGTAGCCGTAAATATGGTTGTCGCCGTTGCCTGAGATGATGGTGTCGTCGTTTCGGCTCCCGTAAATGGTGTCGTTGCCTTCACCCGAATGGATGATGTTCGGTTGCGACATCGTGGGGAGCAGGTATATTTGCTTGCTAAGGCCATGATCGTCATAAACGAGCCGGGGGTCTGTCGACTGGTTTGGGTCTGTGACATCCATGAACCTAAAGCGAAAGGTTTGTGTCGTGTGGAACGGGTTGTGCCTTGACGTTTGCCCCGACACTTCCACGGACATATCGAACGTATCGCTCCCGGAGGTTCGCCACAAATCCATGCTGTAGTACATGGCGAACGAATTGGCGTGAATGACATAGCTGGACGGAAGCGTCCATTTGCCGCCGCCATTGTCTGTCGCGCCGATGATCATCACGCCGGGCGGAAGCCCACTGATCGTAATATCGTCAAGCGTGGTGAAATACCCGGCAACGTTCAGCATAAATTCTTTAGCGTTGTAGGAGCGGTCGACTATAGGGTCCGGGTTTCCGACCAGCGGGCCTCCCGTGTAGATCACATCATCTCCGTCCGTGCCTTGTATCGAAGCGGCCGAGAATTGCAGCGCATCGCGCGGTCCAAGCTGCGATATCGCGCCCGAACCTTCAGCGCCGCCACCACCGTAAATATAGGTGAAGCCGGGATGACTGGTCGTGTCGATCGTCGTGCCGACAACGTTGCCCACATAAAGAGTAACCAGCGGTGTCATGCTAATCGGCGGCGGGACACCCGCCGGTGACGCTACAGGGGAGGGCGGCGGCTGATACTGATGCGGAGGGGTATAGTCGTAGTCGCTCTTGTGCAGGTTATCTTGAATCTTTTCAACCTGCTGTACCAACTGCTCAACGGTGGCTTCCGTGTTGACGGTGAGCGCCGAGACCTGATTTTGTTTATCGTGTTGCTGGTCTTGTTGCTGCTGTTCTTTCTGTTGTTGTTCGATTTGTTGTTGTGTCTGCTGCTGGATCTGCTGTTCTTGCTGATGAATAACTTTTTCTTTTTGCTGCAGTTCGTGCGCCAGCTTCTGCTGCTCTTCCTGCAGGTGTTTGATGTGTTTGGCGAGCTCGGCTTGTTGTTTTTCCTGGTCTTCCTGTTTAACGGGCGGCTTATCCAACTTGATGCTCGACGGCATGTTGACTTCAGCCGCGAGGCTGAGCACAGCGCCGACTTCGCCTAATAGGCGGCTGATCGGAATGGCAACTCCGTTGGCGAAGATAATATCGGGCGGATGGTCGCCCATGGCCGCGACCCCGCCGCCCGGCAAAATAAAGTGTTCACCGTTTTTGCCGCTAATGACAATATCGACATCCGAAATGTCGATCTTTTCGACATCGGTTTGAACAAGCGAGGGAATGGAAAAACGTCCAGCCGCATCTGGCTGAAGGATGATGTTGTCACTACCCATTTGTTACTCCGTCCGCGTAGGCGAATCCGATCAGGCGTATTTCTTCGTACTTCGCGCCTAATTTTCCGTAGGCCCCCTACTCAACGACATGAGGGCACGAGAAGACCGACGCGACTCTTCAAGCAAGGCTTCAAGCAAAGCGGTATGCCCGCTAATGCTCGATGCGATCATATCGACCATGCTTAAAGATTTCCCTAATTTGGTAAAATCTTTCTTAATGTCATTGAGGTGGCGCCCCGAGCCGATTTCGGCCTCTTCAACCTTCGCAAGTCGTTCAGAAACATCACGAAAAAGACCGGTTGATTCGGTGCGCGCTTGCCTTTGTGTATCCAACAGACTCGATGCCAATCGGATAGAATCGGCGTTGCCGTCTATAAAGGCCTGAAAAATACGATTCTGTTCTTGGTTGCCAAGTGAAATGGTTTTTAATTCTTCCAGAGTCCTTTCGCTGATCTCCTTCATGCGCGGGCCAAAGCCCAGCAGATCATTGAGTTTCTGGGAGCTGTTCGTGTTAGCCTCAAAAACCTCCAAAAGCATTTCCATTTTCTTAAGCAATACATCGAGACGGCCAACCAAATATCCATCGACATTGTTTTCCGTCGCGCGGTTGCCTCTTGAATCGGAGTCGGTCTTGACGTGCGTTTCTTCCTTTTCGACGGCAAAGCTTGGCGCGACGTTGACGGTGCCCTGTAGAGTGGACCCGATAAGCGCGAGGGCTTCCGCATCATTGGGCGAAAGGCTCATGGACGAGAATCCAGGACGCGACGATTCGCGTGTTAGTTCCACCAGATCGTGCATGACGTTTCTGGCGAGGGAAATCACGCGGCTGATGTAGCGGCGCAGATTGGTCATCATGACGGCTAGCATCAGGCTGGTTACCAGACCGAACATCGAGGCGGAGAAGGCGATGCCCATACCGGCCAGCGGTTTTCTCAGTTCCACAACCAGTTTCATGAATTGTTGCTCGACATCGCTGCCGGAGCCGCCCATGCCGTCCAACATGCCTGAAATGCCGGTCAATGTTTCCAATAGGCCGATGAAGGTGCCGAGAAGCCCCATGGCGATCATAAATCCCACCAGAAACTGCGGCAACTCCAGACGGCTGTCATAGTCTGATTGCAGTGCGTGCAGTTCGCTCTCGATAGCGCTTTGCTGCATTTGTGAGGACATGACGCCCCCGGTGTTCGCAATATGGTTAAGGTAATGGCGGACGTAGCGTTTGTTGAGCCACGGCGCCTCCATCAACGTCTTCATATAGACGCCCTGTTTGGCTTCGTCTCCAAACCGCTCGATGATGCGAAAGTCTTGTTGCGCCGAAATCATGCGCATAACAATAAGAACCACGCCAAACGAGGCGGCAAGAATAATGCCGCAGTTGATGGCGATGTTGGCCTTAATGGCGCCTATAACAAAGGTGTGAAAACATGTGGTTACGATAAGAATAAAAAGCAAAGGGGCGAGCAACGACACAAGGTGTGTAATGTCACGCCGGTTGAGGTACGAGAACGAAGTTGATGTCCTATCGGTCATCGGGGATCCCTAAACATGTTGTAGGTAAATTTGCGCAGTGGGGAGAACAAGTAGTCGAAGACTGTTCGCTTGCTGGTAACAATATCTGCGGTCACCGTCATGCCTGGTACCATGATGAGTCCGCTGTAACTCGGCGGAATCGTTTTAACAAGAATGTTAACCTGATAGTATGATTCGTTGCGCGCATCCAACATCGAATCGGCGCTGACCTCGGTGACGTTGCCTTGGAGCAGGCCAAACTCGCCCACGTCATAGGCGGAAACTCTAATCTGAGACACCTGTCCGGTTCTTAAATAGCCGCGATCACGCGGCTGCGTTCGCGCTTCGATGAGGATTTCGTTGGTGTTGGGCGTGATCTCAATAAGGTTCTCGCCGGGCTTTACGACACCGCCCCGCGTGTTCACGACGATGCGGTTGACCACGCCGTCAATGGGCGCGCGGATCTCCGTTCGTTTCATGCGATCCGTTGCCGTGGCAATGATCTGCTTGAGCCTGCCAGCCTCTTCCAGCGAGGCGACCATATCGGTATGGGCCTGCGCAATAAATTCGGCTTTCGCATTTTCGATGCGCGACAGCTCTTCGTCTATTCCGGCCTTGAGCTTTGGAAGGGTGCCTTCCGCTTCGCTGATTTCCGTTCTCAGGCGTTGCTCACGACTCTGCGCTTCCAAAACTTCCAATTTCGATGCTGCGCCGTGTGATTCCATGCCTGCGAGCATGCTCACGCGCTGATGCGCTGTTGCGAGTTCGCTGGCCAGACGCGTGCGGCGTTGCTCGATTTCATCTCGTTCGGCCTGTCGTTGTCGGATCATGTTTTGGTGAATGGATATCTCGCGATCCAGCTGCGACCGTCGTGATAGAAAGAGGCTCCGTTCGGCCTCCGCGACAGGGAGCGAGGCCAGATCGGCCGGGAACTCCAGCGAGCTTTTGTTCCGGGTTTCCGCCTCAAGTCGAATAATGCGAACGCGTTGGCTGTTGATCTTGACCTCGGCTTCGCTGAGATTGGCGCCTGCGGTCGTGTCGTCGATGGTAAGGAGGCTATCGCCGCGCTTTACGGAAGCGCCCTCAGTGGTATTAATGGAGGCGATTATTCCGCCTTCGAGGTGCTGGATTTGTTGGCTGCGTCCTGCCGGGATGATCTTTCCTTCGACGCGGACAACCTGATCGATCCGGGCGACAGAAGCCCAAAAAACTAAGACCACGATCATGCCGATCAAACAAATCAAAAACAGTCGAGGCGACTCAAAGATGCGGAAAATCCTCAACGGTGCCGTTGAGGAATCCCGATCATTCGCGCCGGTTGGGCGAACGCTTACTAAATCATTATTTTTTCTGGAAGGTAATTTCGACACGGCCATCTTCCGGTTGGAGGGGGGTCACCAGACTAATGCTTATGTCGGCCGCTTTTTCTCCCGCTTTCATGAGAATGTTCCGTGCGCCGATCGCGCGATAGTACGCCAATCGCTGCGCTGCGCTGTAGGATTCCTTTCCAATGTAAGAACGCATGATAACTTTGTGTTCTCCGGCGCTCGCAATGGTGGCTTCGATCACATGCGTCAACGTGATGGCTGATTTCTCATCCATCTCCGCAATGGACACGGGGAAGCCCAGCGTAATCGTGTCGGCTGTATGCTGGACGCGGACAGGACCCACGTTCGGTCTTTTGGGCGCTTCGCTGTCCAAAATAATCTGTTCGTCCTTGTCTTTGCTCACGCCGACGTTTTCGTCGAAGCCTGTTTTGGTGTTATCCTCAGGTGCGGTCGTTTGCGGCGGCGGCGGTGTGTTCTGCTGGCTTTGTTCCTGCTTACGGGCTTGTATGACATCCTGCAGTTTCTTCTCGACCTTGTTTGAAGCCATGACGAGGGCAAAAACGAAGATGACCAAAACGAATACGAGCGTTAAAACGACGTTGCTGAGCGCATCGACGAACCCGGGCCAGTAATTCTGTTCCTTGCCGCTGTCCATTGCTATTCGCTCTCCGAACCCATGATCGATTGAACAAGTTCGCCCATTTGACGGCGCACTTGGTAAGATGCCTTCGCCTTAGCGATCGTGACGCGCATGAGGTTCAGGCGCGAGTTGTACAATTGTTCCTGCGCGTCAAGAATGTCGAAAAGCGATCGCCCACCACTCTTGTATTGCTCCTCAAACCCTCTGACGACACTTTCATTGGCGTTAACGGCTTTGATCAGGATGGCTTGTCGTTCGCGGGCCGCGTTCATGGCTGTGTAACCGGCGCGGACTCCCTCTTCGATGCGGGCGCGGACATCTTGAGCGCGCAAATTCATTTCGCGTGTCTTGGCCATGCTGGAGAGGGTTCCCGTAACGGACGTTCCGCCCAAACTCCACTGAGCCACCAACATGACGGCCTCGGTTGTCTGGGTGGGGTATACGCCGTCAACCGGGTTTCCTTTGGCGGCACCGCCTGCGTCATAGGCGAATACTTTTGTGTACTGCGCCGAGATTTTCGGAAGCAATCCGCTTATGAACTTATTCCGGTCATCGGCGGCCAAGGAGATTTTTCCTAGGCTGCTGACGTACGACGGATTTGATTTAAGCGCGTGTTCAAAGGCATCTTGAACTTCGTTGGGAACCGGAGACACCAACACTTCGGGGATGACCAACTGCGCGGGCATGATTTTCGTGAGCCGCTTAAATTCCGATAGATTTGTCTGGTACTCTCCCATGGCTTCAACGCGGGCTGAATCGGCAAGCGTTGATCGACTGCGCACACGCTCAAGATCGGCGATTGTCGCGCCACCTCCATCGACACGCACCTTCATGCGCGCCGCCAGATCGTCCAGATATTGTTTGTATTGATCGGCGAGGCGTATCGCAATTCGGGACTGAAGGAGGCCAAAGAAAACAGATATTGTATCAAAGGCGACACCTTCGCGAACGTCCCGGCGGTCCGATTTGGCAACCCCCTCTCGATCCGTGCCTGACAGGATGTCGGCGATGATCCCCAAATCAATGAGGGGTTGGCGCACCGCGATGCTGCGGTCGCGGCGGTGATGTGTGGAGTCGAGGACGCGTGTGCCGGTGGCGTCGTTGTAGGCGGCGGGCTGTGACCGCTCGGATCCGCTGGCGACGCTGGCTTCGAGGGAAGGAAGGTACTGTGAATAAGCCCCCATCTTATCCCAATAACTGCCCCGCACCTTTTCTGCGGAAGCTTTCACTTCGAAGTTGTTGCTTAGCGCAAAGGCGATGGCTTCGCGCAGTTGCATGGGCGCTTGCACATCGGCGGGGAAACTGGCATCCGCCAGATTGAGGGCGACATCATTCGCATCCGCCATCCTCTTGAGGTAGATGGCATCGGATTCGGTTTCCATTGTTTCGGTGTGCGGGGTGGGGGCCGAGCCAAGCGCTTTTGGTGCCACCGGCTCTGCGTCCGCCGCCTTTGTTTCCGCTTCCGCTCTGTTTTGAAGGTTGCGCGATGCTGCGGCAGCGTCGGCCAAAGGCTGGTTTTCCTGCGGCGGAGTCGAATGTGGCGGCTCTATCTCTATGTCTGCGAACGATTTGTCAGAAGGCAAGGCTCCCTTCGAAGCGGCAAAATCAACCGAGGTCGGGGGGGCGAGTGACGGGGCTGGAGGCGGAGCTGGAGCTGGAACTGGAATTGAAGCCGGAGCCGGAGCTTCCGTCTCCCTTTGCATAATAGGCTTGTTGATGAACGCGGCACTCGTGGGGGTTGGCTGTTCGACGGTTGCTGTATCGGCGCTTGTTGTCGGGGGGGCGTTAGTAGGGGCAGGGGGGGCTGCAATCGGGTATTGTTTGATGACGGCGGCCGTCAAATCCTTTTCAGGCACAGGAAGCGGTCGTGAATTAACTGTATTTGACGTTGTTTTCGTGGATTCGGGGGCAAGTCTTTCTTTGTACAATCTATAAGCATTCTCTCTTATCGCATCGGCGTTGCCTGCACGGACATCTGCCCTGTAAGTGGGGCGAAGCTGTTCGACAGGGCCAGTGTCCTGATGAACGGCAACAGGCGGAACCGACCTTTGTTTAAACAGCCGCTCCACGTTGTTCCTGAACGCTGCTGTATCCAGATTTCGGGCACCGCCGATGGCGGAGGAAGCAGGCTGAGTCGTGTTCTCCTCGACATCTTCGGCATGCGCACGGATAGATGGTCCCGCGACCGAAAGAAGAATCGCGACGATAACCAGCGTGACGATGGATGAGGATGCTTGCTTTTGCATAGGGGGGGTGTTGGAGGCTGAAACGTAGGATCGTCACTGCATGGCGCGACTCACTTTGAGCTTCTCATGCGTGTCGGAAGCTATCAGCATCGAAGTACCGGTTCAATAGCGTCAAGGCTCGCCGTTGGCCGACTCGCCGAAGCAAACTTGCACTTGGCGATTGATGGTTGTCGTAAGGCATAGCCATCGATTCTGTTGGCGGCATCGCTGGGATGGAATGCTGTGTGTTCGACGATAATCTGCCCCGGAGGGACGGATTGGGTTTGCTTTCTGGCATCCTACTCCAGTCACTCGTCTGGTTCGAACGCGGCGTTGGGTTTGTGTTCTGGTGCCCTATCCCCGGATTTGCTGAAAAGCCCTCAGGGCACGTCCTGCTTTGCGTGAGCTATGGCTCGGCGGGCCGTTTGATTTTACATGAGAATTCCCCTCCATGAAAGTTTTGGCATTGTGGTATTAACCATATGAATGTGCTACATTCGCTTTGGGCCTCGGGGCTCGTTCATTTTTTCTGTTTTTGGAGAATAAGATGAAAAAAAGCGCATATCCCTATTAGACTCGTTGCGAAAGAGGCATTGAATCTTTGTTAACCGGCTTGTGATTCAAGGGTGGAGAGGCGTTGGAGGCCTCTCCGATGGCAAAGTTTAATAGCGCGGCGCTTTTACGCAAGCGGCAATTTCAGCGCCTGAC
>CAIXHP010000043.1 GCA_903919315.1 uncultured Pseudomonadota bacterium
GGTAAACTCTTCCCAGCGCTTGACGATCACGTCGCAGTATTTGGGATCAAGTTCAATCAGCCGCGCTTGCCGTCCGCTTTTCTCGCAGGCAATCATGGTCGTGCCGGAGCCACCGAAGCAGTCCAGAACGATGTCACGGCTCTTGCTGCTGTTCTGGACGGCGCGTTCCACTAGCTCGACCGGCTTCATGGTCGGATGCAGATCATTGACGCGTGGCTTGTTGACAAACCACACGTCGCCTTGATTGCGCGCACCACACCAGAAATGATCGATGCCTTGCTTCCAGCCGTAGAGAATGGGTTCGTATTGTCTTTGGTAGTCGGCACGACCGAGCGTAAATGTGTTCTTTGCCCAGATGACGAAGGTCGACCATTTGCCGCCCGCCTCGACGAAAGCCTTCTGCAGCGTGTGCAATTCGCTCGACGACATGCAGACATAGATTGCACCTTTGCAGACGGTCAGCATATTGACGCAGGCATCGTAGAGAAACTTTTCAAAACCTTCGCCGAGATCGTCATTCAGGATTGCGCGGTTTTTCCCACGCATCTTGTCTTTCGCCGTGTTGGCATAATTCACATTGTAGGGCGGATCTGTGAACACCATGTCCGCCAGGGCGCCGTCGAGAACCTTTTCGACGTTGGCGAGGACGGTGCTGTCGCCACAGAGCAAACGATGATTGCCAAGAACATAAACATCGCCTGGCTTGGTGACAGGCTCGGCGGGAGCCTCTGGCACCGCATCTTCGTCGGTAAGCCCAGCGGATTGCTCGTCTTCGGTTAGGTTTTTCAGTTCGTCGGCATCAAAGCCGGTTAGACCGAGGTCGTAGCCGAGATCCTGCAAATCCTTCAATTCGAGAGAAAGCAGTTCGTTATCCCATTCCGCCCAGGCCACAGAACGGTTGGCCAGCAAACGGAAGGCTTTGATCTGCGCCTCCGACAAATCGTCGGCCAGCGCGACGGGTACTTCCGTCAGCCCAAGACGCTGTGCGGCTTTGAGGCGCAAATGGCCATCAATGATTGAGCCATCTGAACGGGCAACAATCGGAATGCGGAACCCGAACTCCTTAATCGCCGCCGCCATTTTGTCCACGACTTCATCGTTTTTGCGCGGGTTTCGCGCGTAAGGAACAAGCCGTGTGACCGGCCAAGACTCGACAGTAAGCACCGCTATACCCCCCCTCTGCATTTTGGCCACGGATACGCAAAACCCAAAATCGGTCGCATCATCGAAAGGTGGCCAGGTTTAAACCGCCCCCCGCCTAATGGCGGGCGCGCCCGTGAATTCTGTTGTGACAACCGCGATGTACGGCAGCCAGGTTGATTGGATCGTCGGTGCCGCCGTGCCGCTTCTCGATCAGGTGGTGCGCCGTGTCGGCGCCAGGCTGACCGCAGACGTGGCAGATGCCGTTGTCGCGGGCGACGACCGCAGCCGCGAGCTTGCGCCACGCCTGCGTGCCGTAAGATCGGTCAACACGATCACGGCGCTCACGCTTCGCTGGCCTCCAACCGTGTGGGCGGTGGATTGGCGGCTTCCATGGCATGGCAGGTTTAGTCGGCTCGGTGGATCAGCTTGGCGCGGCCATTCATCATCCGCAGCAGGCGATCAACGACATCGGCGCTGTGGCCGCCGACGTGCCACTCTCGCAAATCCTTGATCTCAGGATTCTTGTCGGCATAGGACCGGCTGCTTTTGTAATTGTAAATCGTGATGACCGACTTGCCGGTTGGACGAATGACCCACTCGGCTTCGGTTTTGTAGCCGTCGCCTTTGGCTGGCTCACCCCAAACCTCTACGAGGTCTTGGTAGCTGGCCTCAATGGTGGCGCGGTAGCTCGTGTCCTTCTTGCCGGTCTCAATGACCCTTGGCTTGGCGCGCGCCGCCTTGCGGCCGGCTTCAAAGGCGCACAGCAAGGCCGTGCGCAAGCCCCAGACGCTGACATCGTGAAAGTCGAGGCTGTCGGATTTGCGTATTTCTAACGTTTCGATCCGCAGCTGCTTGCGGGCGATGTCGGCGATGATTTGGTCGATGTCGGTCATGGCTGCCTTCTACGCGCTTTTGACTTCGCGCACCGCGCGTTCAAAAGTGCTGCGCCATTTTCTGTCCGCGAGGCGGCTGTTGATGTGGTCGGTGATCGCTTGCGCGCTGGTCGGCCCGCCTTTGATAAAACTCAGGTCGTCGGCAAGATGCCTGCCGAACCGCGCATCCAGAAGATCGCGCGTTTGTTCCGGCGAGAGTTTGAAGGCGTCGGCCAACACTCGACTGGCCGCATCCCAGGCCATCGGCGCGTCATAGCCGTTATGAATGCTGGTTCCCCAAAAGCCCCATTCGAGGTTTGCGGTGGGCAGTGGCTGGTTGTTTTTCATGGCGTTCTCCTCGTTGTTTACAACACCATGAACGCTCTTATTCCGTTGATTATCAACTAGATAAGTGATTGTTTCTTTGCGAAGACGGGGCAAAGACGATTATCTAATGATCGTCTTTGGGAGGCTCCGCGATCTTGTAGGTACGCTTGCCACCTTGAAGCTTTTCGGAAGCGATTTGGTAACCACGTTTCTTGGCAAGCGCGTGTGAGATGGCTGCGCGCACCGTATGCTTTTGCCAGCCGGTGGCGGTGACAAGGTCGTCAATCGTCGCGCCTTCGGGACGCGACAGCAATTTTATGACGAGAGCCAACTTGCTTTCCTTGGCCGGTTCCGATGGCAGAGCCGCGACCGCCGCGAGACCAGCTTGCATCGGCGTGCTCATTTCTTCGGGATGCTTGTCGTTGCCTAACGGTTTGCTTTTCTTCGGCGCTGCCTTTGGCTTGGTGGCGGGGACGGGGGCTTTCTTTGTTTTGTTGACCTTGGGTTTGCTCATGACATTTTCCTTTCAGTTGATCCTCAGGCGCAATCGAACCAGCGCATGCATGTCGCCAGCAGATGGTCGTAATCACCGGCGCTGGCCTCGTTCATGAAGGCTTTGATCTGGTCGTTCGGGACTCCAGCCTTGCGCGCGGCGCCTTGGCAGCGGCCGAGGATAAAAAAGGCGTTACCATCCTTTCCTGTCAGTTGCACATGGACATTCGGATACTTGGTCGTCGATGCCTGTTCGGCTTCGACGCGGATGCCAACGTAGCGGGCGTAACTGTGGCCTTCTGGATTGACATAAAGTGGTTCACGCTCAGGCGCGGTGATTTCAATCGCCAGCATCACACCGTTTCTTGATCCGCCTTTGCCGTCCAGCCAGTCACGGCTGGCGTAAAAGTCTTGCGCGAAGGCGTCGTATTCTTCTGCGCTCATTGCCTTAGTTTCAACGACCATCGTGTCCAGCGGATCAAGCCCGAAAGAGCTTTCCTTGACGTCGCCGATGCATGACGGCTTGCGGGCAAATCCGACTTTGATCGTGCTATTCATGTGTGCCTCTTTGCTAATCACACATCCATGAACGCTTCATTCGCAGGGATTATCCACTCAATAAGTGGATAATCTTATGGCTTTGTGCGGCGCAAACCGATCATCTTCGGACAAATCGGCTTTTGCTGGCCGGTCATTGTTTTCATGTTCGGATCATGTTGAACATCATCACCATATACCGCGAAATTTTGTCTTCATGGTCGGTCATGATCACATGATCGGACAATAACCGACGCTGTTCCGCTTATAGAGCGACAAAGCAGCGGCATTTGCCCGTCATTGTTTTCATCATCGGATACTGTCGAACAGTATGACCATATATCGGCAAATTTGACCTCTATGGTCAGACATTGTCACAGTGTCCGACAGTAACCGACGGTGTTTCAACCACGAAGACCAGCGAACAAATCAGTCTGACAATTCGTCGCGGGCTGCAACCGCCGCAAGAGTTCGAAACGCATAAGCTGCCGCCAGCGGGACAACCCCGTTGCCGCACACGCGCAATCTGTCCACCCGATAGGCCATCCCATCAGCCATTCGACAAACGGCGGGTTTAAGGTGAGTGGGAACGCGTTCCCATTCGTCATGCTCCGAGGGGCCTGGCGGCCAAGCAGGCAATTCGTTTTCACATCCGCAGTCGCCGTTCCGTCCTTCCAGTCGCGTGTCGTCGGCGTCGCCCATGCGTCCACAAGTTCCGTCCGATTCATTCCGCTCGACCGCTTGCCCGAACAGGCGCGAGGAGTCGGCCACGCCTTGCTGGCTTCCGTCAGGCTGATGCCGTGATCCGAGCTTGTGCTTCCCGGTTCCTGCGCCCGTGGCGTTGGCCATTGCGCTCTTGCCACCTGATAGCGTCCGCCACTTTTTGCCTTTGCCAAATCCTGCTTCGTGTAGGGAAATCCCTCTGGCTGAAGAACCGTCTCGGCAAGGCTCGGTGTGCGCAGGACGTTTCTTCCGTCCTTGCGGATCATCTTTTCCGGAGGCCGCGCACGTTGCACGAGAGAGTCCGTCGCTGTCGCCGTCGGCCACAAAGTCGTTTGCGCCGTGAGCGATCCGAAGCAGTGATCCGTTCGATCGCCGTTGCGCTCCAGAAAACTTTTCTGTTTCTCCGTTGTTTCCTGCGCGCGCGGCGTGAGCCAAAGCTGGGCACTGACTTCCAGACGTCCCTTCGGATTCCCAGCCAAAATCTCTTTGCGCGAAGCCTCGTTCGCCGAAGACACCCTCGCGGTAGGCCAGGATGAACAGCCGTTCGCGTTTGTGGGTTGCGCCGACTTCTGACGCTGTAAACAAGCCCGCCTTAACGCGGTAACCCATTGATCGAAGGTCATCGTGGACTTGTTCAAACCCCAATCGTAAATGCCCGCCGACGTTTTCGAAGAAGCAGATGGGCGGTTTGATTTCGCGGACGATGCGGGCGATGTGCGGCCAGAGGTGACGCGGGTCTTTGTCGCCGAGCTTTTTTCCGGCGACACTGAAAGGCTGGCATGGATAGCCGCCATGGATGATATCCACAACGCCGCGCCACGCTTTGCCGTTGAAGGTTTTAACATCGTCCCAGAGAGGCGCACAATCCAAGGCCGCGTCTTCCATCCGTGCCACGAGAGTGGCCGCGGCATAGGCGTCCCGCTCGACGTAACAAACAGTTCGATAGCTGGGGACGGCGATGTGGATGCCGAGATCGAGGCCGCCGACGCCCGCGCAGAGCGATATCCCGCGCAGGCTCCGCCCACCGCCGTTTGCGTCAACGCTTCGGGAGGCAGATAAAGCCATGCCATTCAATTCTAACTTTTATGGTTTTGAAAAGACTGCGGAAAGTCTGGGCTGCGATCGCACAGCCCAGACCAACCCGGCTGCCGCAGGTTTAGGTGGTCGGCAAATAGGGTTTGACCGCATCAAACTTGCTGTCTTCCTGTTGACCGAGAGCATCAAGCTGCTGCTTGAACCCAGAGACGGCCTGTGCCGAAGTCGTTAAAGCGGATTGCGCTGCGGTGTAGGCGGCCAGCTTTGCATTGAAATCGGTCAGCGCGCTTTCATAGCTCTGCACGACCTGTTCGAGCGTGGGGGGCGTTCCAGTTCCGGTATTTTGGCCACTGGTATTGGGATCGGTGATGCCAGTGTTGGTGCCAGCAGTGTTTGTTCCGGTGCCTGTGCCTTGAGCGTTGGGATCGGTCGTGTTGGTCTGAGGATCAGTCATACTCGTCTCCGTTTGTTGCTTTGTTGAGGATAAGGTTCGGGTTATTGCGTTGCGCACCCATGCAGCCAGAGCAGCGAGAGTGTGCAGGCAATTTTTGACAACGGTTGGAAGGGTCATATCTTCCCCGTGAGTTAAAGGCGCGCACGCAGCGAACAAGGCTGCATGTGCGGGATAATGTTCAATGATGTCGGATGATGTTTGGGCTGTCAGAGCCGCGCTTGCTGCGCGTGGATTTCCCAAATCATAGTCAGAATTATGCCTAAAACCGCGAAAAACGCGCACGACTAAAACGCGCACGATGTTTTTTAGTCATTTGAATTGCTTGCCGATGGTTTTGCGCATTTTCACCTATCCATTACGGATTCTTGTGAGGCAAGGAAGCTCGAAAATCTCGTCCGGATTGGCAAGCCGGTACTCGATTTTGGCAAGGGCGATTCGCCAATCGTACTGGAGTTTGCGCACCGACCATCCCAAAACGCGACCGATCAGTTTCCATCTGGCACCGCAAGCACGGAGCCATACGAGCTTTACTTCCTCGCGCTCTAACCACATGAGCCAACGCAAGACCTCATCCATTTCGCTGATGTGACGCGCTGAAGGTGGGCCAAGTTTGAGCCGCGCCTCTTCCCAGCCATATGCGGACATGGCTTCTTGCATGATCAGCGGCCACGTTCCGAAATAGCCTTGCACCTTCACCGGTGGAAGCCGCTTCAAGGTTTGCGCTGCCTGTTCAATCCTGTCGGCGATATCGGTCATGCTTAATCGCTTTGGCGTTTTCATGCGACTCTCCCACCAGTTTTTATATCGAGCATGTTCCGCGCCCATTGGCAGTTGTCGATCCTCGCAAACTGCAAGAGCGCGATGCGTGCCTCTTCAGGCGTTGTGAAGCCGTAGTTGACCAGCATTTCGCCGAAGAGCGTTTCTGGGCTTATGCCTTTGGCGTGTTTCCATCCCGTCCAGTAAGCGCCGCTTGAGCAGATGCGTGCCTCGCCTGGATCGAAGCGATCTCGCACGCGCACATCGTAAACACGCCCTGTGTGTGAGCATCGCCAGTAAATCGTCGCATCGCGCGCCTTGATCAGGTTCGCTGTCATCGCATGCACCTCCTGGCTGTTGGGGATCTGAAAACGGGAATGGATTGGGGACGTCGCGGATCATGTCGCGCACAAACTCCCTCGACCGATGGAGGAGAGAACGCCGTAAGGCGTCTCTCTCTCCCGTAGGGAGAGTGGGAAAACGTCATTTTGTCATTCTGGAATAACGCGCTGAAACGAAAGGCGAATTTTTCAAAATGACAAAATGCCGTACAGAATGACGCGTCATTTTGAAAACCCCAAGCAACTGACTGATTAAAAAGGTGAATTCCAAAATGACAAAACGACGACGCGTTCATAATGACGTCATTTTGGTTCAAAATGACGAGGCCATTGCCCAGAATGACAGCCAGAATGGATAGGATTTTGCGGGTAAAAATCATGACTCGCTCACCTCGTGGTAGACCCAGATTTCCGGATTTTCGACCGGCAAAATCGCGCCATCGGTCGGCTGCTTGAAATGGGTGGGCAGATAGGAGACCATCACATCCGTGATCTCGCCCGTCTGCGGATCGACCTCCGGCTCGCTGCGCGGAATTTCCATGCCTTCGACGCACATCATCCCGAATTTGCTGTTGGAAGCGCGGCCTTCCTTGTTGAACTTGATGAAACCTTTTGTTGTCAGAACATCGATGCGGTCGCGGACAGAATGGGAGCCACCGAGACCGGCCTTGTTTTCGAAGGCTTGACTGAACTGCGTTGGGCTGTAGAGACGTCCTTGCCGCCCTTCGTCGTAAATGAGCTGCAGAATCACGTCGTGACGGCGACGACGCTCATTGTCGAGTTTTTCTCCATGCTCTCTGTTAACAAGGCGCTTCGAATGGTTCGCCACCTCGCGCCAACTCCCGTCGATCTTGTCGATAAATTTTGACTGGATGGCTTTGCCGTTACGAAGCTCGAACATCAGCTCACGCACCGACACCGTTTCATCGGGACGGAACAGGATGGAACCTGTGGTATAAAAACTGCGCAAGCTGCCAGCGCCGCTCAGCGCCTGAAACGGGTCTTCCTCCAGCATCTTCTTGGTGATTTTGCGCGTATGGTGGGCAAGGATCACGCCCGCATCCGGATTGATAAGGAAACGCAGCTTCTCGACGCGATCCTGAAGGAAAGCGAGCATGGCGGTGTTATCATTTTCGCCAGCGCCGTCGCCCGCATCAAAGACGTTGCGCAGCGGATCAATGGCGATGATATCCACTTTCTCCGAGCCGAACTGGCGCATAATCGTCTCGCGCACCGTCTCAACGCCCTGGTCGTTGAGGATGAGGCGCACCTGTGGCGTGACGACAAGGTTTTTGCGGACAAGCGGAAGATAATCCGGCTCGATGTCGAGCGCCTTGAGGCGTTCGCGCAAATAGTAATAGCCGATCTCGGCCTGCAGATAAAAAACGTTGAGCGCACGTGATGGCCGCATGCCGAGAAAAGGCAAGCCCGCCGCTGCCTGCACCAAGAGGCTTAAAAGCACATCGGTTTTTCCGACTTTCGGCGCGCCGCCAAAAACCCAAAGCCCGCCTGGCGTCAAAAGACGCGGGGCGATCAAATCTTCCGGCATGGGGCTGTCATCGTCGAGCAGAATGCCAACGGGATAGGCCGGAATCGTGTGGGCTGCAGGCGGCGCCACAGGTTTTGGCAGTGCCGCACTTATATAAGCTGCAACATCCATGCCTTCGGCGACCGCATCCGCTGCATCCCAGCCTTCCGCCTTGTTTTGCGGAATGGGCAGAATGCCGACGCCTGTGGCGCCTGCGGCCAGAACGGCCTGCGCCGCATTTTGCGCGTAAGAAAGGCCTGGCACATCATTATCCGGCCAGATCAGTACCCGCTTTCCCTTCAAGGGCGACCAGTCGGTCTTGTCGATCGGCGCATTGGATCCGCATACGGCACTCGTTGCGGTGATGCCCGCTGAGGTCAGCGCATCGGCTGCTTTTTCGCCTTCGGCCACGACAATGAGATCGGCTTTGGCGATGCCTGTCTGGTTATAAAGCGGACGACCCGATGCAGGCGCTTCGGGTTTATGCGTGACGGCATTCCAGATGCGAAAAGTTTTCTTGCGCTTGCCGTTATCGTCATATTCATGGCGATAGACCACAAGCGTGATGGTGCCTTCGGCGTCGGTGTAATTATATTGGGCGGTGGGTGGCCCGATCTCTGGCGCTTTGGCTTTGTGCTGTTTAACGGCAGGCACTGGCAGGTGTTCGGTGATGTTCAGATAGTCGGCGATATTGCGGATGGCGGTTGTGTAATCCTCGCGCCTGACGGCCTGCCATAGATCGATTAGATCGCCGAATTTATGGCCGGTGGCAAAATCCTCACCGACGCCCATCTTGTTTTTACGTACGCTGAGTTTAAGGCTTTCGCCAGGCGCGCCGTAAATATCGCCGCAATGAAATTCCTCGCCGACATACACGCCGTTCGGCAACAGATAATCGAGAATATACCGATGGTAATCGGCCATGCGTTCCTTGAGCTGGACAACATCAATCTTACCGCGCGTATCATGGCCTTGACGGCGTGCATCGTTGAAGTCCAACTCCTCATGCGCCATTCCAACACCTCTTGGCGTAAGGGCAGAACTGGCACAGGTAATAGTCCGGTTTGGATGCCATGCGCGGCATTTGCTGTCCGGCGTCGGTGGCTTGCAGGATGTTGACGGCCTTGTCGCTCGTGCTTTGCGCCAGCGATGCGTCGAATGGCACAAGCTCGTGGTAAAGTTCCTGCGTGTCTTTGTTCAATGCCGTGAAAAGCGCGGGATGTTGTGCCAATTCGGGCATATAGCCTTGGTAAAGGGCGACCTGCGCGGCGTAGAGTGGTTTGGAAATCGCAAGGCCGCGCTTCGCCAAATCCTGCCAGCTTTTATCCTTGAGCGCCTTGTGTTCCCAAAGGGCTGGATAGAAAAGCCATGACGGGCCGCCGATGATCACGCCGTCGATATGGCCTTTGATGCGCCCTTTGGCGACCGAAAAGCCGAATTGCCCGCCGTCTGCTTTCTCTGTCCGCAGATCAAAACCGGCCGCACGGAGCCATTTGATCGACAAAGCTTCAAATTGATGCCCAGCCGCGAAGATACGAAGCGTCTGGCCGTTGAAATCCTTATCGGAATCCTTGGGCGCGCCGACATATTCGTACTGGATACGGCGGGAACATGGGTCGCCAAGCATGGACGCGCCTAGATACTCGCGGCGTGGTTGTTTATCACGCTCAGCGATTAGTGCGGCGTCCACTAGATCGTTGATGCGCATGGCAACGGGAAGCGCACGCGGATCCTGCGCGGGGCGATCAGAGCCGTGATTGAAGTCGAGCATCAAAACGGCACCTCCGGACTGCCTTTGCGCATGGCATCCTGATAGGCCGTGACGATGACCTCGATCAGCGTGAGAACCTGTTCCTTGCTGTAAGCGGAAAGCGGCTTATCCATGCCAATCTCGGCCACACATTCACCGAGCGGCTTGAGGCATGACTGGATGGACGCGCGTTCGAAATCAGTCAGATCAACCATGCCGTTTCCTTTCCGGAAAAGAGCCGCGTAAAGATTGAGGCAGTTCATGCTGCAAAACTTCGAGTCCTGCAGATCGCGGTAGCCGGTTGTGCGCGGGGAAAAGCCGAAGCCACGTTCTTTGCGGAGGCAAATTGCACACCATGTCACGCCACCCCCCTTTGCCCGATGGCCTGTTCGACCAGTTGGCGAATGCGGCCTTTGTTGAAGCGGAAATTGAGAAGGCATGACGCGCGATACTTCGTCATGCTGAAGTCGAAGCGCGTTGCCTCGCCAAGAAGTGCGAGTTGCTTCTCGCTGGCGGGTTCGTTCATCCAGCGACGGGTCTTGTGGGCGCTTTCGCTCGTTTCGCGCTCATTCAGAAAATCGTCGGCCACGGCCATCATGACGGTACGCTCGCCCGTGCCGAGGATTTGCACATCGCGCTCGAACCCGCCGATGGCATGCCAGTAGCCACCGAGCCAGAAGATCGCGGCCCATGCCGAAAAGCCGGAGGCCATAAACGCTGCATCGTCGTCAAAAAGGTCGATCCAGCGGAAACTGCTTCGTTTCAGAAGATCAATTTCGGTCAGGGAGAAGTTTTCGAGCGGTAGCGGTTCGTCGCCCGCGCCAGCTTCGCCTGTCGCCGCGCTGGAGAAAAATTCGTAGCCACACAGCGCGCATTCTTGCGCAGAGAGCGGAACCGTCGCGTCGCATTCGGGGCATTCTTTCGTTGGGGCATCGCCATGAAAGGTTTTTCCGTCCAGATTGACGTCTTGCTCCAAGCTTCCGTGCATCAGCGTGGACGTGCCGAAGTCGAGAACGATGCAGTCGGTTTTGATAACGCCCGGATGCTCCTTGGGATCGATGGTACGAAGACCGCGACCGACCATCTGAATCATGGTCGAGCGATAGGAACTCGGACGCAGCAGCAAAACGCAGGAAGTCGGCGGATAATCCCAGCCTTCCGTCAACACAGCCACGTTGACAATCACGCGTGCACTGCCTTGCTGAAACCGAGCCAAGGCGAGCCTTCGATCACTGCCGGCCATTTCACCATGGACGATGACCGCCTCGATACCGTTGTTCTGGAACGTCTGCCTGACGTTTTCGGCATGCGCGACGGTTGAACAGAAGGCCACGGTCTTCCTGTCGCCAGCTTTCTCAAGCCAATGCCTTACAACCGCGTCCGTGATGACGGGTCGGTTCATGATCTGCTCGACCTCGTTCATGTCGAAATCGAGCGCGTTCTTCCGCACTTTCTTGAGATCGTCCTGAACACCCACATCGACAACGAACGTGCGCGGTGGAACGAGATGCCCAGACTGAATAA
>CAIXHP010000044.1 GCA_903919315.1 uncultured Pseudomonadota bacterium
GAAAGGGGAATGTGATTCTCTATCCAACTGGATAGAGCCTTGGACAGTATTCCTTGCATTTTGGATTCCTTCTTTGGTCGGAAAGAATCCTTATCTTGAATCTCTTCAAGGCTTTATCCAACTGCGTCCGGTACTATGGTTCTCGTGTCATATCCGACTCAAACTTTGGGGTCTAAAATCAATAAGCCATCTTATGGGAAAATCATGAAAGCAAAAGACAAAATATCAACATTTCGGCGATCACTATGAATGGCATTAAAGTTAACACAGGGTCGCCCATGAAACGATCTTTGGACAAAACTTGCATATCCGACCAAAACGCTTAGCCTTGGCTTACAAAATGCCAATTCTAAACGTCATCACCCTGTTTTCGTAGCAACCGCCAAATTTACGGAGAGCCTATGCAGGTACGCATCTATCAACCGTCCCAAACCGCGATGCAGTCGGGTCATGCCCGAACGCATATTTGGGTGGTCGTGCCGGTTCTGACGA
This sequence comes from uncultured Pseudomonadota bacterium, assembly GCA_903919315.1. Lineage (GTDB taxonomy): Bacteria > Pseudomonadota > Alphaproteobacteria > UBA9219 > UBA9219 > CAIXHP01. Next base: position 493 of record CAIXHP010000044.1, read on the forward strand.
CGAAGCGCGAGCCGGAACCCTTGATGGGGTGGGCATCGGCGAACGATGCGTTCAGCACGTTACGCGGCAAGTTGCGCTTTAACACGGTCGAAGCCGCCGTCTCCTTTGCCGCCCGCAACGGCTGGGAATACCACATTGATCCGCCCGCCGAGCGTAAAGTCATGCCGCGCAACTACCTCGACAATTTCCGCATCGTTCGGCCGGAGGACGAAGAGCGCGAGGCTGCGCGCGGCGCGTAAACGCGCTAAGAAGGCGCTATGACCGATCCATCTCCTGCAAAACATCTGCGCCGAGGACGCACCGGATTTCAGACCGGCGCGAACGTGATCCGTGCGCACCTAAAGACCATGCCGGGGCAACCGGGCGTGTACCGTATGCTCGCCGACGATGGAACAGTGCTGTATGTCGGCAAGGCCAAGAACCTGAAAAAGCGGGTCGTATCCTACACGCAGCAAGCGCGCCAACCGCTGCGGCTTCAGCGCATGGTGGCCCAGACGCGCAACATGGAAATCGTGGTGACGCACACCGAGGCCGAAGCGCTTCTGTTGGAAGCCAACCTGATCCAGCGCTTCATGCCGCCGTTCAACATCCTGTTCCGCGACGACAAGAGTTACCCCTACATCCTCATCACTCGCGACCATGATTTTCCGCAAATCATTAAACATCGCGGCGCGCGCAATCGCAAAGGCTGGTACTTCGGCCCCTTTGCCTCGTCGGGTGCGGTCAGCGAGACCCTGACTCTGCTGCAACGTGGGTTCATGCTGCGCAATTGCACGGACGGTTTCTTCGCGCAACGAACACGGCCCTGCCTTCAATACCACATCAAACGCTGCACGGCCCCTTGCGTTCACAAAGTCAGCCGGAGCGACTACGCCAAACAAGTCGACGAAGCTCTGGAATTCCTGCGTGGGCATAGCCATGACATCCAGAAGAAACTGGCTGACGTGATGCAGGAGGCCAGCGATGCCCTCGATTTTGAACGCGCCGCGAGCTTGCGCGACCGCATTCGCGTGCTGACCTCCATCCAATCGCGGCAGGACATCAATTTAGCAGGCCTCGGCGATGCGGACGTGATTGCGTTGCATCAAGAGGCGGGACACACGGCCCTCCAGCTTTTCTTTTATCGCGCCGACCGCAACTATGGCACGCGCACCTGCTATCCGACGCATGATCGCGGCGCGGAGCCGGGCGAGGTTCTGGCCGCTTTCCTCATGCAATTCTACGCCGACAAGCCAACCCCGCCGCTTATCCTGCTCAGCCACAAACCTGACGACATTGACCTGCTGGCCGAAGCGCTGACGGAACAAGCCGGGCACAAAGTTGCGTTGGCCGTTCCACAACAAGGCGAGAAGAAACGCTTGGTTGAACACGCGTTGCAAAACGCGGCGGCGGCGCTGGGGCGCAAATTGGCGGAAAGCTCGGAGCAGGTGAAGCTCTTGGCCAAAGTCGCCGAACTGTTCGATCTGCCGGAGCCGCCCAAGCGCATCGAGGTCTATGACAATTCGCACATCTCCGGCACGAACGCAGTCGGCGGCATGATCGCGGCGGGGCCGGAAGGCTTCCTCAAAAAGACCTATCGCAAATTCAATATCAAGGACGCGGGGGCGGCAGGCGACGACTACGCTATGATGAACGAGGTTCTGACCCGCCGCTTTCGCCGCCTGATCGACGAAGACCCTGAGCGCAGCTCCGGCCTATGGCCCGACCTGATCCTGATCGACGGAGGGCAGGGGCAGTTGGGCAAAGTCGCGGGCGTTTTGGAAGAACTCGGAGTAACGGACGTGGCCTTGGTCGGCATCGCCAAAGGCCCCGACCGGAACGCGGGCCGCGAGCGGTTCTTTGTGCCCGGGCGCGAAGCCTTTAGCCTGCCGCCTGACGATCCGGCGCTTTATTACCTTCAACGCCTGAGGGACGAAGCGCACCGCTTTGCCATTGGAACGCACCGCGCCCGCCGGACAAAAACCCTTGTTCAATCGGGGTTAGAGGAGGTTCCGGGGGTCGGCGCGGCCCGCAAACGCGCCCTTTTGCGCCATTTCGGCTCGGCCAAGGCCGTGGCAGGGGCGGGAATCGAGGACTTGGCCCACGTCCCCGGAATTAGCGCCGCCGCCGCCAAAAAAATCTATGATTATTTCCACGCGCAGGGTTAGATTGTGCATCTGCCTTTGAAAGCGCACGAAACATGCCACAGTCCTTTGCCAACAAACTGACCCTATCGCGCATTCTTGTTATCCCCGCCATTTTGGCGCTTTTGGCCATCCCGCATGGTTGGGCGGCGTGGTTGGGGCTGGCGCTGTTCGCAATGGCGGGCGTTACCGATTGGCTTGACGGTTATGTGGCGCGCCGCGACGGGCAGGTGTCAAAGCTGGGACAATTCCTTGACCCCATCGCCGACAAGCTGCTGGTGGCCTCTGTGCTGTTGCTGCTGGTGTACAACCGCCACATCGACGGCCTGAGCGTCCTTCCCGCCGTCATCATCCTGTTGCGTGAAGTCGCCGTTTCGGGTCTGCGCGAGTTTCTGGCCGAACTGCGCGTCAGCGTTCCGGTCAGCAAACTGGCCAAATGGAAAACCACGATCCAAATTGTCGCGCTCGGCTTCCTGATCGTCGGCCCCTACGCCCCGACTTTTATTCCGGCCACGCTCATCGGCGACATCTTGCTGTGGCTCGCAGGAGGTCTGACGGTCATCACCGGCTACGACTATTGGCGGTCAAGTCTCAAGCATTTCTGAGCATTCGCGGTGCTTAATCCCTGCGTTTCGCCCCCAAAAGACCTGCACAACGAACACGATTGTTGAGGGTTAACGGGAAGGCTGAAATTCTGACACATCCCCCTAATTAACCATGAAATGATTTTTAGTTTCAGTCTTAGCGAAGTAATATGCGCATGCCCCCGCAATGACCATAGGGGGCTAGCCCGTCGCTTTTCATTGAGGAGATATTCTATGCGTATAAAAGATACAATGTTTAGAACAATTGCTGCAGCCCTTACCACACTCGCGACGGGCGCACAGGCGGAAACGATGCTAGAGGCAGGCATGATTCCTGCTCGCGAGGTAGCCGCTGCTAATTGCGTTATGGTGGTTGCCAATGAATCCGGCATCCCGGGCATCGTCGACAGCGTGAAGATCGATGGCTCAATACACGTACACAGCATCTTTAAAGATGGCACGAAGATCGGTACGGTATTCTCTGGAGACGGCTATTCGCGCTATAGCTCCGCATTCTCCTCAGATCCGAGCCTCACAGGAGTGCAATCCGCAGTGATTGAACGAATTGCCAATAACTGCAGCCAGAGAGTTACCGCCAGCGATTGGACACCGGATGCCACGCTGACAATACCGGTTTATCCCGTTACGCCGGTCAAAGTGGCTCCTGCTGCCAATAGCAGAGCGCTATCACGTTAATAATCTTCTCACCACATCGGAAAACCGGCGGGGGTTATCGCGTTAAGCGCATGACTTCCGCCGGAAGCTTTGCGCGGACGGCTCCGGTTTCTTCAAGACCGTCCAACACCGGAGCCAGAGTCGCTTGCGCTTTCTGCCAATGGCCAAGGGCGCTGCGCACCATCGCGGATTCGATGCCAAAGCTCCGCAGCATCTTGATGGCGAGATCCGTCGGAGTCTCAGGCGGCGGGAAGGGTTGCAGTTCAACCATATCCGTCGGCTCCAGCTTGAGTTCTTTCTTCAACGCCTGAATCGTCGTCACGATCCCGCCCAATTCGTCCACCAAACCGATCTTGACGGCTTGGTCGCCCGTCCAGACGCGGCCTTTGGCGATGTCCGACATTTTCTCCAGCGGGATTTTACGCGAGGCGGCGACGTTGCTGGTGAAGGCCTGATAGGTCTCGTCCAGCATCGCGTTGACGCGATCACGCCCCTGCGCCGAGAAAGGTTCCAGCATCGACCACATCTGGGCGTTGTCGTTCGTCGCCATGCCGTCCCATTTCACGCCAAGCTTTGCCCACAAAGCGTTGGTCACAAACTTTCCCGCCACCACGCCGATGGAACCGGTGAGCGTGCTTGGCTCGGCGACGATGCGGTCAGCATTCATGGAAATCCAATAACCGCCCGAAGCCGCAACCGACCCCATCGACACGAACACGGGTTTCTTGGACTCCTTCGCCTTGATCAAAGCGCGGCGTATTGTCTCAGAGGCGGAGGGCGATCCTCCGGGGCTGTCCACCCGGAACAAAATCGCCTGAACCGATTTGTCCTTGCTGGCGGATTCGAACGCGGCAACAAGCTTTTCCGTATTGATGACATGTTCCTCCGCCAATGGCGCCCCCCCGCCATGCGGCGTGTCCGTAATCATCCCCAAGCCATGGATGAGGGCAATGGTGGCCTTAGGTGCCGTGTTGTCCGCTGGCTCATAGGCAAGGTAGGCTGCGACATCCACGCTTGTCGCTCGGCCCACGACGACATCCGTTCCCAACGACAGGGCCGCATCAAGCATCTCGTCTTCATAACCAACCCGCGTCACCAGACCTTCTTTTAGGGCTTCGGAAGCCGTGAAAGGCCCCCGCGCCATCAGTTCCCGCACCTTGGCCGCTTCCATCTTGCGGCCTTCGGCGATCCCGCTGATCTGCTGTTCGGCGAGATTGTTCATCATCGCTTCCATGTTGGCGCGCACGGGCGGCGAGAATTCGTCGCGAGCGACATTCTCCATGACCGACTTGTATTCCTCGCGCCGCAGGAAATCGGTGCTGACCCCCAGATTGGCGAGGGCGGTTTTCCCAAAAGGAGCCTGAATGGCCAAACCCGTCAGACCGACCGTTCCGACCGGCTGCACCCAGATGTTTTCAAACGCGCTGGCGAGGAAATAGGTTTTGTTGCCCTGCCCGAAATCACCATAGTTCGGCGCGAAGGCGTAGGTGAACTTGCCGCTCTGGCGGAATCGCATGATCGCCGCGTGAATTTCCTGCGCATGGGCAAAGCCGGGTTGTTCGCCGCCAAAACGTGCGACAATACCCTTAACGCGAGGATCATCCTTGGCCGCGTCGATAGCCTCAATCAGACTGAGCAGAGGTGTTTCTGGCTGTTCCTGCAGCAAAGCCGGAATGGAAAGAGGATCAGTCTGGCTCTGCTCGGTGATCGGCTGCGTAAAATCCAGCGTAAGCACCATGGTGTCAGGCGCTTTCAGCGGAACCGCCGGACGCGTGAACCAATACCATGTGGACATCGCGCTCATGATCATCACGAACGTCGCCAGAACGCCGATCACGGCAAAGGCTCGAACCAGAAATTTACCCACGACGGCATCCTCTTCGAACAGGATTGTATCCGTCTGGCTTAACTTATTTGGTACGATAAGTCACGCGCTCTCGACGCGTTACAGCAAACCGGCTCCAGCTTCTTTTTCGGCCATCACACGCTCCTGCGCCTCGCGCTCCTTCGCGGACAGACGCAGCGAGGCGGATTTCAGCTGGCCGCAAGCGGCCATGATGTCCTTGCCGCGCGGCGTGCGAATGGGGCTGGCGTAGCCCGCGCGATTGACGATGTCGCCGAACTTCTCGATCGTCTCCCAGTCCGAACACTCGAACGGCGAGCCGGGCCACGCATTAAAGGGAATCAGGTTGATCTTGGCCGGAATGCCGGACAACAGCTTGATGAGGGCGCGAGCGTCCGCCGCGCTGTCGTTCACGTCTTTCAGCATGACATATTCGAACGTGATGCGCCGCGCGTTGCTCAATGTCGGGTAATTGCGGCAGGCGTTGAGCAAGTCCTTGATCGGATACGAGCGATTGATCGGCATGATGCGGCTGCGCAACTCGTCCGTTACGGCGTGAAGGCTGATGGCCAGATTGACTCCCAGCTCCGCCCCACAGCGCTCAATCATCGGCACGACACCGGAGGTCGAGAGAGTGATCTTGCGTTTGCCGATGGCGATGCCGTCGCTGTCCATGATGATCTTCAAGGCTTTGGCGACGTTGTCGTAATTGTACAACGGCTCGCCCATGCCCATCATGACGATGTTGGACAGCAAACGCTGGTCTTTGGTGGACGGCCATTCGTTGAGGTCGTCGCGCGCCTTCATCACCTGCATGACGATTTCGGCAGCGCCCAGATTGCGCACCAGTTTTTGCGTTCCGGTGTGGCAAAAGCGGCAGGTGAGGGTGCAACCGACTTGCGACGAGACGCAGAGAGCGCCGCGATCCTCTTCCGGAATATGCACGCCCTCGACTTCCTGCCCATCCGGCATCTTGAACAGCCATTTGCGCGTGCCGTCTTCGGATTTCTGGTCGGCGCTGACGGTGGGACGGCCAATGACGAAATGCTCGGCCAACTTCTCGCGCACCGGCTTGGCGAGGTTGCTCATGGCGGCAAAGTCGGTGAGACCGTGGAAATACATCCACGACCAAATCTGCTTGGCGCGAAACGCCTCAATGCCGAGCGTCGCCAACGCGGCTTTCAGCTCGGCCATGTCGAGGCCAACAAGATTGAGTTTGCCGTCAATCGTCGCCGTCGCGGGCGCGAAACGGGCGCTGTGGCCCTTAATGCTTTCCATACTCATGAGCGGTAAATGCCCGAAAAAGCGCGGAATTGTCAAAGCTTGCGTTCTCTCCGGCCTCACGCCTCGGCGGGAACAACGCTAACCGGTTGTTTTTGCGCCAAGAGTTTTAAGGCCTCAGGCTAATACAACCCGCCCGTACCCTGTGTCGAAGGCGATCCCGTGGGGGCAGGGGCGATACCTGTCTCACCTCCACCTGAGTCCAGCGGATTGACCTCCACGGAAGGCTGAGTCCCCATCACGGCCGCCGCTCCGTCAGCCGCAGCGCCCGTAACGCTCCCATCCAAGACCGTACGCTCTTCGCCCTCTTGCGGCTCGGTGCCGGGGACAAAAGCTTCCCAAATTGCCTTCTCGTCCGACGGCAGAGCCAGATTGCCGGTTTCGGGGTTGACCCGAACCATGCGCAGACCGGGCGGCACGCGAAACGGCGTGGCTGGCTTGCCCTTCATGGCCTCTTTCATAAAGCTCTCAAAAACCGGCACCGCCACGCTGGCCCCCGTCTCATGACTGCCGAGCGGTTTCGGATCGTCGAATCCGACATAGACGCCGCACACCAGATCGGGCGTAAAGCCGACAAACCATGCGTCCTTGCTCTCATTGGTCGTTCCGGTCTTGCCCGCCAACGGAAAACCAAGGCTCTTGAGACGCGCCGCCGTGCCGCGCTGCACCACGCCCTCCATGATTGACACCATCTGATAGGCGGTGCGCGGGTCTTCGATCTGTTCGCGCGTATCCGGCATATCGGGCGACGGCAAGCCGGGCATCCAGGCCGAAGCCTGACAATCTTTGCACTCGCGCTGATCCTGCCGCCAGATGGTGCGCCCGTCGCGATCCTGCACGCGGTCGACAAGGCTGGGCGTAATGCGCTTGCCCCCGTTGACGATCATGCCATAAGCCGCTGTTAACCGCAGGGCCGTCGTCTCCTTGGCACCCAGCGCAAAGGACAGCAAATTGGGCATATCGTCCACAACGCCGAATTTCTTGGCTTCATCGACCACAGCGTCCATGCCGATGCTGTTGGCAAGCCGAACCGTCATAACGTTGCGCGATTTCTCAATACCGACCCGCAGCGGCGTGGGGCCATAGAATTGCTGCGAGTAATTTTCCGGCCTCCACAAAGGCAGCCCCGGCCCCTGAACATATTCAAACGGCGCGTCGAGGATCAGGCTGGAAGGCGTAAACCCCTTATCAAGCGCCGCCATATAGACGAACGGCTTAAAGGACGAACCCGGCTGGCGGTAAGCCTGCGTGGCGCGGTTAAACTGGCTGATTTTCGCGCTAAACCCGCCGCTCATGGCATAAACGCGCCCCGTGTGCGGATCGAGCGCCACCAACGCGCCTTCGATCAGAGGCACTTGGCGTAAAGTATAGGTGCCTTCGGGAAGCGGTTTGCCGTCTTCGGCCACCTTCACTCCATCAACCATCACCACATCGCCGATAGCCAGAACATCGGCGGGCTTGCGAACCGCAGGGCCGAATTTATTGTCCGCCAATTCACGCCGCGCCCAGCGCATCTCAGCCCACGGAATGCGCCCGCGCGTGCCATCGACGACGGCGATCTCCGCCGCATTGTCCTTCAGCCCGATCACGGCGGCTAATTTCCACGCCTCGCCCCCCGGAGGAACAGGGACTTTTTGCAGCTGCGCCTGCCAATTTTGGAACGACGTCATCCGCCCCACCGGCCCGCGCCAGCCGCGTTCGCGCCGATCGAATTCGATCAAGCCTGCGCGCAAGGCCTGCGTAGCGATCTCTTGCAAGCGGGAATCGAGGCTGGCCTTAACGGCTAGGCCGCCCTCCAAAACCACGCGCTCGCCAAACTGGCTGACCATCTGGCGGCGCACTTCCTCAGTGAAATAATCAGCGGTCACAGTCTCGGTCGAACCGCGCGCGCGGGTTTGAAGCGGCTCTTTCAAAGCCGCATCGGCCTCTTGGGCCGAAATGCGCCCGTCCTCAGCCATGCGCCCGATCACCCAGTCGCGCCGCGCCACGGCGGCGGCGTGGTCGTGGTCGGGGCTGTATTTGCCCGGAGCCTTAGGCAACGCCGCCAGAAAGGCCGCCTCGGCAATGGTCAGTTCGTCCAGCGACTTGTTGAAATAATTCAGCGCGGCGGCGGCGATGCCATAGGAGCGGTTGCCCAGAAAAATCTCGTTCAGATAAAGCTCAAGAATACGATCCTTCGTCAGGGTCTTTTCCAACCGCATCGCGAGGATTGCTTCCTTGACCTTGCGCTCGACCGACACTTCGTTGGTCAACAGCATATTCTTGGCCACCTGCTGTGTGATGGTGGACGCGCCCACGGGCCGCTTGTCGCGTCCCACATTTTGCAGATTGGTGAACACCGCCCGCAGGATGCCGGAGAAATCGACTCCGCTGTGCTTGTAAAAATCCTGATCCTCCGCCGACAGGAACGCACCGCTCACCCTTTTGGGAATCGCCGTGATGGGAATAAAGATTCGCTGCTCGGCCGCGATGGTCGCCATCATGCGCCCATCGTCGGCATAGATGCGGGTGAGGGTAGGGGGGCGGTAGTCCTTCAAATAGGAATAGTCGGGCAAGTCTTTGTTATAATGCTGAAAAATGAACAGCACCGCGCAAGCCGCAACCGCCAGCGCCAACAACCCCAACGAAAACAACCCGGCCAACCAACGCATGAACGCCCCGGCAAAAGACAAAACCCAAGGCTCGTTTTAACCCTATCCGCGCGGTTTGTAAAAAGAGAGTTGGGGGTACACTTTCGTTCCATTCGCAGGAAGTAAGGCGTTTGGGACTGCCCCGCCTCGCCAAAGGTACGCAGGGCACTTATTGCAAGAGTTGCTTGCAATAAATGGTGCCCAGGGACGGAATTGAACCGCCGACACGGGGATTTTCAGTACATGCGATCCGAGCTAACCGTTTGATATAACGATGAAGTTATGCGATCATTTTATAGGATATATACGCCCATATAAGACCGAGTCCCACGCAAAGTCCCACGCACATTCCCAACCGTTGACCATTGTACTTACGGTGCACAAATATCCATCACTAGTTGACTCTGAATGCACCTCAAACCGGAAGCGGCCTTATCCGCTTGTGTGGCGTTGGGCGCAAAACGGTGGAGTCGAGGATTAACGTGTTTCATCCATTCGGCCTGCAACGGCAAAGGCCCCCTTCCGTTGCAGATTCTCTGCTGCATCGAATGCTTGGCGGCTTTCATCGCATATCCGGAAACGTCCTTGGCCACTCGGAAATTATCCGAGTCTGCATCCAGCAATCTCACGCCACGCGACCACAGAAATCCTAACCCATTTTCCGGATTATTCGCCAACCGACTTAATGGCGTGTGCCTGCTGGATGCATCCACTAATCTTGCATCATCGTTTGTTCTGCGTAGCAGCGCCAAACTTGCGACTGCAAGCGCCGCATATTTTGCGGCCTGACTATTATCTACCCAGTCGTGCGAAGCTTGGCTATCAACCTCATTACGACCCACGAGCATAATACAGGATTTCCAGTAATCTATGATTTTTGGATTAACGGAATTCCCTGCTAGAAAATCGATTGTCGCCGAAAAAGTTCCCTCAATAATTTTAGAAAAGTCCTGCGGAAAACGTAGTGCTGAGATCAAAGGGCATACTGCATTGGCAAAATGAGTAGCAAGATCGCACCAATGCTTGTCCGTAGTATTCAGCGAACGCACCAGCCTGACCTCTTCTGCAACGACGCATGTTTCTCCTTCAACAATTTTTCCACGCGCTTCCGCTATGTAGTTTTCCCGGTGGAACCAATCTGCGACGGTGTCCGCATAGGCCAGATGATATCCCCAGAAATGCGGCTTAAGCGTCGCATTAGGCCGCGATCGCAGGCAACTCGGCTTCCACGCACCAGGCTGTCCATCAGGTTTCGGCTGGGAGTAATGCGCGGAGCCCGTTCCATCCTGAAAATTATGAATGGAATAGCCTCCATGATCCAATGATTTAATGAAAATCACTCGAACTGCTCACATAAAAAATAAGTTCCGGCATAGGTTATAAAGCTCTCCCAATATTCATTCTCTTGTAAATGCGCCCTATCGGCAAATTTGCGAACCAATGTCCAGCTTGTGCGGATAGAAGGCTTACCATCTTCTGACTGAAAGAAACGCCCGGACCAACTTGTCATGGAGCAGTGTTTGCCCCATGAAGTCACGAAGGCGATAAGCTCATCATTGACGAAGCCAACAATTGGAAACTCACTCTCTGGAGACGGCTGCCCATGGATAGAACAATACGTTCCGGTCATAGTACCGGACTCATTTTTGAACACCCTGTAATATCAGCATGTTAGGTTGTCTTTTGGGGGCTGAGGGGGCGGTAAAGAATATTTTTTGGGCTTCGTTTTCTGCTCCGGCGAGGAGCCTTGCGAGAGTTTCGAGGC
>CAIXHP010000045.1 GCA_903919315.1 uncultured Pseudomonadota bacterium
AAAGGGGAATGTGATTCTCTATCCAACTGGATAGAGCCTTGGACAGTATTCCTTGCATTTTGGATTCCTTCTTTGGTCGGAAAGAATCCTTATCTTGAATCTCTTCAAGGCTTTATCCAACTGCGTCCGGTACTATGGGCGTTCTCTCATGCTTATTTGTCACGGCGACTAGCATATCTCCTCCCGGCGCACGATATGCGGCCGATTCGGGTGATTCAAAGGAATCACAGTTGACATGAACGCCGTCAATACGCAGCCAGCAATGACAACATGTTACGACGACTCCTAATAATAAAGCGATAAATCCTGCTATCAACCAATGGTATCTTATCATGTGTTCCTCGTTATCAATACGCAAGATTCCGGCTTAACGAATGGATAAAAAGCCCACGGGGCACACCTCCATAGGTGTAACGAGGATTTCGAAACGGTGGGTACTCTGAAACATTGTCCAGCAAAGCATGAACTCCTCTGAGCAACGTCTCAGTGATAGAAATGCCGGATGCCGGTGAAGACCATCGCGATCCCCGCTTTTTCCGCCGCTTCGATCACTTCGGCGTCGCGGAGCGAGCCGCCGGGTTGGATCACCGCCGTGGCGCCCGCCTCGATGGTGGAGAGAAGCCCGTCGGCGAAGGGGAAGAAGGCATCCGAGGCCGCGACGCAGCCCTTGGTCAACGGCTCCTTGAGGCCCAGCGCTTCGGCGGCATCTTGCGCTTTGCGGGCCGCGATGCGGGCGCTGTCCACGCGGCTCATTTGGCCCGCGCCGATGCCGACCGTCGCGCCGTCCTTGGCGTAAACGATGGTGTTGGATTTCACATGCTTGCCGACCGTGAAGGCGAAGATCAGATCGCGCATTTCCCGTTCCGTCGGCTGGCGCTTGGTCACGCATTTCGGCGCAGCGTCGTTCAGCACAATGTTGTCGCGCGATTGCAACAGAAAGCCGCCGGACACCGATTTGACGATCATGCCCGCGTCGGAGGGATTCGGCATGCTGCGGGTGAGCAGGACGCGCAGGTTTTTCTTTTTGGACAAAATATCCCGCGCTTCGTCGTCCATGTCGGGCGCGATGATGACTTCGGAGAAAATCTGGGTGATCGCGCTGGCCGTCGCGCCGTCGAGCGGACGGTTGCAGGCGATGATGCCGCCGAAAGCGCTGGTGGAATCGCACGCCAAGGCGCGTTGATAGGCCGTCAGCAGATCCGGCCCGACCGCGACGCCGCAGGGGTTGGCGTGTTTGATGATGGCGATGGCGGGCGTGTCGGTGAATTCGCTCACCGTCTCGAACGCCGCTTCGGTGTCGTTGAGGTTGTTGTAGCTCAGCTCCTTGCCCTGCGCCTGAATCGCGTTGGCGATGCCGGGGCGCTGGCTGTCCTGCACATAAAACGCGGCGCTCTGGTGCGGGTTTTCGCCATAGCGCAGGCGTTGCCGCAGCGTCGCGGCGATGGTGAGGGTTTCGGGATAATCCTCGCCCAGTTGCTTGGCGAACCAACCGCTGATGGCGGCGTCATAGCTGGCGGTGTGGGCGTAGGCGGCGGCGGCGAGCTTTTTGCGGAACGCCAGCGTCGTCGCGCCGTCGTTGGCCTTCATCTCGTCCAACAAGGGTTCATACTGCGCGGGATCGGTGACGATGGCGACGAAGGCATGGTTCTTGGCCGCCGAGCGCACCATCGCCGGGCCGCCGATGTCGATGTTTTCGATGCAGGTGTCGAAATCCGCGCCCTTGGCCACCGTCGCGCGAAAGGGATAGAGGTTGACGATCACGAGGTCGATGGGCGGGATGCCGTGCTGTTTCGCCTGCGCCTGATGGTCCGCCAGATCGCGGCGTTGCAGGATGCCGCCGTGGACTCTGGGGTGCAGCGTTTTGACGCGCCCGTCCATCATCTCAGGAAAGCCCGTGTAATCGCCCACTTCGACCACCGGCACGCCCGCCTGCCGCAGCTTTTCCGCCGAGCCGCCCGTGGACAAAATCTCGACACCCTGCCCCGCCAGTTTCTTCGCCAGTTCGACGAGTCCGGTCTTGTCGGAGACGGAAATCAGGGCGCGGGTGATTTTGGCTGTGGTCATGATCAATATCCGAAAAAAGTGAGGGTTTCACGCAGGGTGGTTATACGGCTTGCGACCGCTTGGGGCAATAGAATGGGCGACCGTGAAGCATTCCTTACAGGCTTAGCACCGGCCTTTTTCCCTTTGGCACACCGGGGGCCACATTGTGGCGTTCGCAATAGGCGGCGTAGGTTTGATCGGGGGTTTGGCCTTCTTGACGCAGTTTGGGCATCAAATCTTCAAACGCTCGCGCCGCCGTTTCCATAAAATGGACGTGGTCAAGGGTTGTCGGACTCTCAAACCCGCAATTGACAAACGATTGCACGGCGCGGCGCAACGGATCGTAATAGCCGTAGCCCAGCGCCTCGATGTGCGGGTTGATGGTGTAGAGGCGCAAGCCGCGCAGGCCCGTCTTGATATGCGCCAGAATATCGCTCCACTCATCGAGGCTTCCCGTTCCTCCGGGACAGGTGATCGCCGCAACGCAACGGCTGTCGAGCAATTCACGGCGCGTCATAAAGTCCGGCATAACGATGGCGGCATCCGTCGCGCGGCACAGGCCTTCGTTAGCGGGACACAGCCCGTTTATGCTCTCGACACCGCGAACGAATTCCGACGGAATAATCTGAATCATAGTACCGGACTCATTTTTGAACACCCTGTAATATCAGCATGTTAGGTTGTCTTTTGGGGGCTGAGGGGGCGGTAAAGAATATTTTTTGGGCTTCGTTTTCTGCTCCGGCGAGGAGCCTTGCGAGAGTTTCGAGGC
>CAIXHP010000046.1 GCA_903919315.1 uncultured Pseudomonadota bacterium
GATGCGACGCGCGTCATCTGAATGCCGGTACCGGCATTGAACACGCCGCAATCGATGCCTGGGTTGCCCGACGACATTGCCGAGCCGTTGGCGACAACAATCTGATATGGCGTGGTCGGGATCGCCGTACCATTAGGCCCACCTTCATCGACGATCTGGATTTGTTCGCCAGCGGCAAGCGTTTGACCGAGAAAAGTATCATTAAGCTGTCGGGCATTCAGATTCGCAATTTTAGCTTTGCCGGTAATCTTCTGCTGGGCGCGAGCGACAGCGACGGGAGCCTGATACTGGCCGTAAAGCTCTTTAACCGTGAACGACATATCGATGGTAACATTTTGAAGTGTTCCGATACGAACCGGCGTCGGCACGGCGATATCGGTGCGCACCAGAAACAAGGTTCCGGCGCCAAAATTATATTGCTGCAGCATGGGGTAACTCCATCAAAGGGATGCGCCGTCATCACGACGGTGCGGATGCCTTGCCGAAGGGCGTGTTGGAACACTGGCTATCGGCAAAGCCAGCGGAATTTAGGCGGTAGAATTTTTGTTGTTGGATTTACGGGATCAAAATTTTGACGGGGATAATCGCTTTGGCGATGCCATCCAGCACACCGGGAAATTGTTCAACTTCGCCTTCTATCCATGCATGCGACACCAGACCACCGAGCGTCTGCACACCGCTAACGACATTCGGAGCCAGCGCTGCCTCAATGGCATCGATGATATCGTTCAGACCTTGTTCAGGATTGGCATTCGGATCTTTGCCGACATCGGTATAAACCCAGAGTTCAGCCGTTATCGTGCGTTTCGGCGGCAGGCCGCGCACCTCACGCGGTGGATAATGCGTGCCGGTCGATTGAACAAACAGTGCCGGAAACGATGCGACCTTGCTCCATAACTGCAAACGCCGACCGCTGGTGTTAAAAGTCGTCGCTGTCAGAGCCAGTTCGAAGAGAGCGGAGATGATTTGTTCACGCATGCGTTATACCTTGAGCCGCTCGTTCATCACCGCCGTCAGTTCCGCCACCGCTTGCTCTTCCATGCCAGCGAGACCACCGCGCAGAAACAGGCGAGCCCCAACATCCGCCACGCGTGAATAGGCAGAGACATCGATACTGGTCGGCGAAATATCACGCCCGAAAGCTTCAGCAATCGTGCGCTGATATTTTCGAACCTTGACCGACCGATGTGAGCCATATTCGAGAGTGGCAGCCTTGATATATTCCGAACGCGGCAGTTTATCGGCCAGCGTCACCATTCCCTTGATTTTTTCCGGGTCATCGAAAACGCGGGAAACAATCTCGTCTTTGAGTTTACCGGACTTTTCCGGCGCTAACGCGCGAACCCGCCCATAAAGTTCATCGGTCAGCTTTTTGATACGCTGATAAAGCCCGTCATGAATTTCCTTCGGCCATTCGCTGAAACGAGCAACAACGCGGCGGTCGCCGGTGATGACAGCATCGAAGTCCATGATGATGTTGCAGTTCTTACGTTGCTAAGGGGACGCGGTATTTCTCAAGTACGGCGGCAATGTCGGGTGGAAACGGCCCCGTTTGACCCGGCAAAGCACCGATCCAATATTGCTCATTGCCGACGCCGGGTTCGCCTTGACTGCGCAGAAACGGATCGCGCCCACGCGCCTTGTAACGCGCGGTCACAAGTCGCAGCACAGCCATTTCCAGATCGGGCGGTGGGTTGCCAGAACCGGCTTCAAAATATCCTGCCGTGTATTCAATCGTATATTGATCGGGACTCCAGCCGGTTGGATAGCCCGTGTTTGGATCGATTTTCGTCAGCCAGCCGCGCGCCGCATCGATCTGATAATCCGTGCCGGAAACCAGAGTATTCGCAACCCCGACCGCAACCGTATCCGTGACCGAAGTGACAGCAACAATCGGCCAGCGTGAAAGCTGAAGTTCCGAAAGCATACCTGTCACTTGATAGGGATACGGATCGCGGTCGGGATAAATGACGTCCTGTATTGTCTCAATCGGAAACACGCGGTTGCAGTATTGCGCCACCAGCACTGATTGCTCGGTGATGAACCGGGCAAGCGTGGCATCGCTGGAAGTGTCGGTCGACGGAATGGCCAGATCATCCTTAATGTTCACCAGCGTCGTGAGGTCGTAACTCGACGTCGCTGTCAAAACGGTTGAGATGATACGGACAGACATGTCATTTCCGCTTGCGGGTCTTGTAGGCCTTGCCGACGGTTGGCACTGCCGATTGCGATGACGTCTTGTCAAACACGCTATCGCGGAGCTTGGCTTTGCCATCAGCAATCAGCTTGTCGGCGACTACATCAGGGACAACGCGCGTTTCACCCGCTCGATGCGGACGCATGTCGCGGGTGAATTCGACCATCTTCATGGCTTACACCGCCGCCAGTTCGCGTTCGCCGCCGAGGATGATGTCGGCTGCGACCAGGATTGCCGGTGACGTGCCACCCGTGAAGGCCACAGCCGTCACCGCGCGAATGAAGCGATAAGCGCCGCCCAGATCGATTGCAGCCGTATCTTCGCTATTGGCGGCGGTGAGTGCCACCGTCTGCTGCACGGTGCTGCCAATCTGGTAATTGCTCCAGGTCGAATTGTCTGGCGAATGCTGCAATGTGGTTTGAACGCTTGTCGTCGTCGGCGCACCGCTTTCGGCACCGACCACCTGATGCAGCACGCAGGAGTTCGGCAAATTGTGCAACGTACGGTCGATGCTGGCCCCGTTGATGGTACCGGCACTGGCGCTTTCAGGGAAAACGCTGGTGACCGGCACGACATAGGAACCGACATTATGGATGTGAGATAAAGACATGAGTTTTCTCCAAGGTTAGAGGTTTTGTTTTGAGGAGGCTGGTTTCGAAGGCGACGATTACTGAACCGCAGGTGCCCAACGAACGAACTGCAGCACGGCGCAACCGGAGTCGTGACGAAGCTGGAAGTCATGTTCGGTGATGGCACGGATCAGTGTCTGGTCGTACTGGAAGGCCGACACCGTATTGCCACCGGCATCGGTATAGGTACCCTCGCGCGACACTGCGATTTCGAGGCTCATCGAGTCGAGGATCATGGCTTCGGTCATTTCCGCGAGGATGATGAACGAACAATCCTTGTTGGTGCCGGTCGGATCCCAGATATTGATCGGGATCTGGGTCGTCTTCTTGAACGGATAGCCATACAGAGTGCCTTTCGACAACTCGTCGCGGAAGACATAGAGGCCAAGCGAGTTCAGCAAGCCGAACAGGTAATTGTAAGTCCGCTGATGCATGAACCAGACACGCTTGCGATCCGGCACGTTGGCGACATCGAGCCGGTTGATCAATCCAGTCAGTTCACCCACAACCGTGGTCTCGGTGTAGGTTTCATTGGAGGTGATAAAGTTACCACCGTTCTGGCCAAGTAGCGGATTGCCCGCCGAACCATTAACGGCTGCCGTCGAGTCAGCGGTCGTACTCCACACACCCGCCGTGCCACCTTGCGATGCCGCCCACGCATTGGCGAATCCGGTAAAGCCCATCGGTGCTGCCTGCGTGCCATCGCCGAGCAGGAAGGCCAAATCTTCGCGCAAGGCGATGACTTCGACCAGATCGTCTCGTACCATGGCGTCGATAGCTGGATCGGCATAGCGCATCAGATCGTTCGAAATCGGAACCAGAGCCGTCAATTTCTTGAAGCTGGCGACGATCTGACGAAGCGTCTGCTGCGACGTGGCGATCTGCGAGGTTTCGGTGCCGTAACTCGCCGTTGCGGGGCTTGCCTGACCAGGCAAAGTCATCGTGCCGCGCGGCATCGGTATGACGCGCGGATTGGATCCACGCACCACCGCTGCCGGACGCAGCAGTTCGATAACCTCGTTCATGTAATCCGGAGGCACAATGAAACCGCCAGCGGGGCCGGTCGATGCCACCAGAGCACGAGTGACAGGATGGTTTTCACCATAGACATCGTGCGATGCCTGGCGGGCATTGAACAGATTACCGCCACCATAGGCCATCATTTTGGCCGCTGCACCGATGACGAGGCTGCGTTCCTTGATATAACGGTCAGCCTCCACGGACGCTGGAGCTTTTGTGATGTGATTGTCTTGCCCTGCAACCGGCTCAGCGGTTTCTGCGGAAAGTGCCTGCGCTTCCTTGGCGCGGACAATTTGCGCGTCAAGGTCGGTGACGGCACGTTTCTTCGTCTCATATTCGGCCTGTTCGGCTTCGGTGAGCGAAGGTTTTTCGGCCAGCACCTTGAATTCATCAAAGGCGCGGGCGCGGTTTTTCAACAGTTCTGCGATTTTAGACATAGTTGGGCTCCATCTAGAGGGAAAGGCCGTCATCACGACGGTCTAATGCGCCTTGCCCAAGGGCGGGTTGGGGCATCAAACAACACAAAGTGAGTGTTGTTCGAATGGTCAGGATTTCTGTGACAAGGATCGAAGATCGGCATTCCGGCGACGAAAATCAGCGTTGCGCTCGTCATCCTGTTGCCCATCACCGGCCGAAGTTTCGGTGTCTTCTTCGTCGTCATCATCCGAAGGTGCTGGCTTGGGGTTTTTCAAAGCCGTGCGCACGCACCGTTGGCAAGCCTGCAAGGAACGGCCAAGAGCGCGATGCGCGTCACTGGCATCCTCATGCATATCGGCAAGATCAGCGCGCACGCTTTCGTCGCCGTCTGCCATATCGCGGATTTCATCCATCTGCTGGCCGAGCGCCTTATGGCGTTCCATAGCACGCTGCAAATGGTCATTGGCGTCATTGAGTTGTTTCTTGGTGGCAGCCGACAATTTTTTGCCAGCCCGTGTTTGGGTATTCGACATGATACTCTCCTGTGGTTGGTGGTGGTTTGACTCCGGCGACTTTGCCGTTCTGGCAGTTACAGCCGCGCCAGGATCGGCTGGTACCGAGCAGAAGGAGCATTCCAGCAACTCCCACTTGGTAAAGCGTTGGCCGCCGTAAGGTTTCTTCGGATCAAGCGGCTCACTATCGAGAACGTCAAAACCGACCGAAACGCCCGACACGATCCCTGTTTTGACAAGCCCGCGCACTTCATCGGCCTTGGCCGATACACCCGCAGGTGCAAACAGAATGCGCGCCTGAATACGATCACCTTGAATCGCCAGATCGGCGGCGCGACCCACAGGCACATCTGGGTTGTGTTGCCAAAGGACGATGGGGTTGGTGCGGTAATTGGTCAGATCGCAGCCGGACGGTTCAAGGATATGACCGTCGCGTGCCAGTGCCGAGGTTGAGATGATGACTTCCACCTCGTTTTCGCCCAGTGTCTTGATCTCGGCATTAACAGCCGCGCGTATCATCGTCATACTCAGTTCTCCCAAAAATTTAGAGTTCGCCTTGTGGATCCAGTTGAGGATCGGGGTCGCCGCTTGTCGAAACGCCAGGTTGAGGCAAAGTGCCGCTTTCAGGTCGACCAGCACCATCCGGTGCTGTACCGGTCATATCGGAGCCGAGGGCTGCGGTATTGGCAGGAACCATAAGTTTGTCGCCACCTTCCATCGGCGGCAGGCCTTCGGAGCGGCGCACTTCGTTTGGCGTTAGGATGCCAGTCAACACGCCAAGGCGTGCCGCGTTGTAGCGGGTCATAATGTCGGCGCGGAGCAATTGCCCTTCGTCGAAATCAACCTCAATGCCTTCGTGGTCAAGACCAAACACCTGCATGAATTTCTGTTCGGCGACGACAAGATCGGGCATCACCGTGTGATTGACATAGGCCTGTTCTTCTTCGGCGGGCGTGATCTTGCTTGAACCACTGCTCACCACGCCGAGACGGCTTAACGGCACGTCGTAGTAACGGGCGATATCGGCAATCTGCAGATTGCGTTGCTGGATAAATTCAAGATCGACAGATGTCAGCTGCACCTGTTGCCATTCAACACCTTCTTCCAGAACCGCCGTCTGTCCGACATTCTGCAAACCACCAGTAAAGGCTTGCCATTGCTGCTTAAGGCGCATGGCCGCCGGTTCCGAGAGCCGCGTCTTGGATTTCAACACACCGGAGGGACGAGCGCCATTACCGACCCAGCGTGAAGCTTGCTGCTCAAGACCCATCGCAAGACCGATGGCATCACGCCCCAGACCGATGGTCGATACACCGACCAGCGAATTGAAACTGATGCCCCGCAGATGGAACATATCCTCTTCGGGAACCGCCACCGGCATATTGCGCAGCATGGCGATCTGCCATAGGCCGATGCGGTTGACGTTGTAGAAGATCGAACCGTCAGAGGCTTCCAACACCATGACGGCATCGGGATTGATCGGTATTAGCTCGACCGGATTGCCGCGCCGGTCGCGCAAGATGGCGGCATAAGCATTGCCGCGCAGCAGATAGCCGATCATCATCTGTTGCCAGAATTCAAACCAGGTCTGCTGGCGGTTAGGCCGCATGAACAGTTTGGCAATGACGTGATCAGTAACGAGATCGCGTCCACCGGCCTTGTTCCTAACAAACAGACGCGGTGCGCAACGCGCTACATCCTTTGCCCGAATGGAAACGCAGGCATAGACAGCGGACACCGCCATTGCCGTCGCCTGCGAAATCATCAGCCCCGATGCGCTTGGCACGGATCCGAGCGGCGGGATCATCCCGTAGGACGGCACACCTGCAGACGCGCGCGATTGCTTTGGAGCGAAGGCACGACCGATTGCAGTGAAGAGTACTGGTAATTTCATTTAGATCATCAAAAGTCCGCGTTCTTCATAAACAGAACCGCCTTGCGCGGTCTGCAATCGTCCCACCGCCATGATGGCTGCCACCACGGCATCAATTCTTTCAGTCGAGCGTTCCTTGTCGGGTTTTTCGTTACCGGCAGGATCGCGGCGCACCGACACATTGGAGGCGCACCATGCTGCGACGGGGTTGCCGCCATGCCGTAGCGTGCGACCGATCAACAGCCGCATGAATTCTGCCGCCGCTGGCCCCATGCTGATAAAGCCTTGGCCGAACTCGACCATCGTCACACCCTCATCCTGAAGGTTGCGCACCAACTCACCCGCGAAGGTGCGGTCGTAAGCGATCTCCAGAATGTTGAACCGCGTCGCCAGTTTCAGAATCTCAGCTTCGATAAACTGAAAATCTGTCGTGTTGCCTTCCGTGGCGATCAGAAACCCACTATCGCGCCAAACCGTATAAGGCGCACGGTCACGGCGCGCTCGGCGCAAAATATCTTCGGATGGACACCAGTGCCGCCAGATTACCTTGACCTTTTCGTTGGGCCGTTCCGGAGGGAACACCAGTGCCAGTGAAGATAGGTCATTGACACGCGCCAGATCGAGACCGCCATAACAAGTGCGTCCAATCAAATCCTCTTCATCAAACTGTTCTGAACCATCCGTCCATACGCCCATATCAATCCAGCGCGTGGCCTGTTCCGTCCACTCGTTTAGCCGTAGCCGCCGAATGGCATTTTGTTGCGCGGGCATTTCGCGCGCCTCATCGACTTGGCGTTTCAGATCCTCGACCTTGACGGTGACGCCAAGGCTGGGATTGGCCTTGATCCAGACAGCGGGGTTCAACCAATCATCGCCAGCATCGATGGTGGCGATGTAAGCGAACCAGCTATCCGATGCTTCGGCAGGCACCGTGCGTTCCAAAACCTTGACCGAGAATTCATGGTGCTGCCGACAAATCGACTGGCGGTCATGGCCTGCGGTCGTGATCTCGAATATCAGCGGCTGTCGCCGAGCGCCGGTCGCCGTATTCAGCTTCTGTATAATTTCGGCATTCGGATGCTCA
>CAIXHP010000047.1 GCA_903919315.1 uncultured Pseudomonadota bacterium
CCGCTATTCCAAAGCAACCTACGCCGCCAAGTTCTCCTCCATCGCGGGCATCGTCAATCTCATCGCCGGTTTCTGAACCCAGCTCATCCGCCCAAGCCCGCTCCGCGCCCAAATCCCTCCGACTTTCGCAACAGGTCTATTGGGAACGCAGGTGAGAGCTCCCCATAGGCCACGCCAGCAAGAGACTAAGACTACCAAGTTTGCGCGATAAGACTATCCGACAGTCTTCGTTGACGGTTGACCGCGTCAAGAACCGGTCAAAGCCCTATCCCCCCCCTCCCGCATGGCGAGGGGGCAGATTGGTTGGGATCAGGCGGCTTTTGCTTTATCGTTCAAGCAGGTGAGCGCTTGCATGGCCATGATGCATTCTTCGTTGGCTGGGATAACCAGCACGGGGATTTTGCCGAGGAAGGCCAAACGCTCCATGACCGAATCGCGCAACGGTTCGACGTTCTCGCCGATGCCGCCGGTAAAGACGATGCCGTCCACGCCGCCGATTGAAACCGCCATCATGGCGATGTACTGGGCGACCTTGAGCTGGAAATACTCCAGCGCAAAAATGGCTTTCGGATCGACGCTGGCCAGCAGTTGCTTAACGTCGTTCGTCAGGCCGGACAGGCCCTTGAGGCCGGATTTTTGATACAGGACGCGCTCGACATCGTCGGCGGACATGCCGAGATCACGGAGCATGAACAAAACGGCTCCGGCATCGATCGCACCGCAACGTGTTCCCATCGGCAAGCCATCGAGGGCGGTCATGCCCATGCTGGAGTCGATGCTGACTCCGTTCTGCATGGCGCAAAGGCTGGCTCCGTTGCCGAGGTGAGCCACGATGACGCGACCCTTGACGAGTTCGGGATAGTCCTTGCGCATCACATGCGCGATCCAATCATAGGACAGGCCGTGAAAGCCGTAACGCCGCACGCCCTTGTCGGTCAAATCCTGCGGCAAGGCAAAGTAAGAGAACAACGGCTCGTGCATCGCGTGGAAGGCCGTGTCAAAGCAAGCGATCTGCGGCACGTTCGGCAGCAACCGTTCGACGATGCCGAGCGCGGAGAGGTTGTGCTTTTGGTGCAAGGGCGCCAAGGGACACAAGGCCATGAGCTTGGCAAAGATTTCTTCCGTGACGCGCACAGGGCCTTTGAAATCAAGGCCGCCATGGACAACGCGGTGCGCCGCTGCAGTAACGTGCCACCCCGCCTTATGGTTGCGCACCCAGTCGATGATCACGCCCAGCGAGTCTTGATGGGTCGCGTTAGGGGCCAGAACTATCTTGTCATCGCCGGAGGAATCTTGCTCCCCCTTGGCCAGAAAGTCCGGTGCGCCGCCGATGTCCGAAACCCGCCCGCTGGCAAGCAACGGCATGCCGCGTCCAGTTGAAAAAAGACGGAATTTGACGCTGGACGAACCGGCGTTGAGAACGAGAATGGTATCAATCATTTCACTTTACCTTTCCGACGAGCATCAACCAACAACGTAGCCATGGCGCACGACAACAGCTTGGCACGGACGCTGTCGGCGCGGCTGTTAAGGATGATCGGCACGCGCGCACCAAGGACGATGCCCGCGCCATCGGCGTGGCTTAGGAAGGACAACTGTTTGACAAGGATGTTGCCGGATTCAATTCCCGGCACGACGAGGATGTCGGGATCGCCAGCGACCTTGGAGACGATGCCTTTTTCCGCCGCCGCCTTTTTGCTGATCGCGTTATCGAACGCAAGCGGGCCGTCGATGATGCCTCCGGTGATCTGTCCGCGATCCGCCATCTTGCACAAAGCGGCGGCATCAAGCGTCGAAGGCATCTTCGCGTTGATCGTTTCGACGGCGGCGAGAATAGCCACCTTCGGCTCTCTATCCTCCGGCGACACGGCGCGCCAGAAGTTGATCGCGTTGCGGCAAATGTCGGCCTTGCCCGCGAGGTCAGGGGCGATGTTCACGCCAGCGTCGGTGACAAAGAGCAGCTTGTGATAGGTGGGAACATCCATCACGAAGACATGCGAAAGACGCATTTCGGTACGCAGCCCTGATGTCGCGGCCACAATCGGCGACAACAACTCATCCGTATGCAGCGAGCCTTTCATGATGGCCTGAACTTTTTCGCTGGCCGCCAGTTCAACCGCTCTCACGGCGGCGGCGTGGCTGTGCTCGACGTCCATCATCTCCCACGTCGAAATATCGACCCCGGCTTCTTTGGCGGCGGCTTCGATACGCGCGCGCGGGCCGATCAGGATCGGGGAGATCAGATCGTTGTTCACGGCATCGGAGCAAGCCTTAATGCCATCGGCGGAAACCGGATGGACAAAGGCTGTGCGAACGGGAGCCAGATTCTTGCACGACTGGATGATCGCGTCATAACGATCATGGCGGCGAATATCGACATCCGGCAACTCAGGCCGCAGTTGGCGGATTTTCTCCACCGAGGCCAAGACGGTCGCCGTGCCCTCGATCACCGTTTCGCCGTTCTGGTTCGTGCCGAGGCAATCGAACACGACGGCAGGCTTACGGCCATAGGGCTTCTCGCGCACCGTCACCGTGATGGTGATGCTGTCGTCCACCCTCACCTGCTTGCGGAATTTGATGTCCTGCTCAAGATAGACCGTTCCCGGCCCCGGCAGCGTGTTGCCCAAAACCGCCGAAATCAGCGAACCCGACCACATGCCATGGCCGACAATCCCCTGAAACATATCGCTTTTGGCATAGGCTTCGTCGAGATGCGACGGGTTGAGGTCGCCCGACACGGTGGCAAAAAGGCTAATATCTTCCTTGGTCAGCGTGCGGGTCATGCTCGCCTTGCGACCGATGGTCAGCTCATCATAGGTCACATTTTCAAGAAACGAGGGGGCTTGAGTGCTCATAGTGGCCTGCATCCTTCTTCGGTTTACCTTAAGACGGCTTGGGAAATGGACGGGACAGGGCGCATCCCTGAAAACGGACCGACCTTTGAACGCCAGCGGCCCTTTTCGTCAGGAGCGAATCAGAACTCTGATTTTGTATATCCGCAGCGCGAGC
This sequence comes from uncultured Pseudomonadota bacterium, assembly GCA_903919315.1. Classification (GTDB taxonomy): domain Bacteria; phylum Pseudomonadota; class Alphaproteobacteria; order UBA9219; family UBA9219; genus CAIXHP01. Next base: position 3,010 of record CAIXHP010000047.1, read on the forward strand.
CGGGCGCAATTGCCGACGGCATCACAGAGGCCCGCCCCCGTGTGAAATCGGCAACGTGCGTCCGTTTTGCATCACTTGGTTGCATCCGCCCATATGTCAGTATTCGCCGGGATCCGGCAGCCACGAGCCCTTCCCCGCCACTTGATAGGTCGCGCGAGTCAATTCCTTGTGGCCCCAGGCAGAACGGACGATGAGTGTGAGCCCATAAGGGTGGCGTTTCGGATTCTCCGGCACACGAACGGCAAAGACGGGGTTCTTGTCCCAGTCCCGTTTAAAGACGACCGTTTCGCCGTCCCTCAACTCGTAACAGAACTCCAGATTGTCTTGCTCATCCAGCCCCGCCATGTCCTTGTCCATCAGGATAAAGTGCTGGTCGTTTTGCGATTGAACGCTCACATGCGGGATGATGTAGTTGGATTCGTCCGGCCAGCGCTGATCAACGCCGTTCCCCGACGCAAAGATCGCTTCGCGCCCAATCGCCCGGATCGTGCCGAGATAGGTCATGCCCGGAGTCGCCTTGCCGGGGATTTTCAGCGGCATAAACCCAAACTCATACTCGCTGGATGCCGGATAGATTTGCAAGACGGTTCCCGACTCCGGCAACTCCTTCATCGGATAGGGGCTGTAATAGCGGGCATTAGGGTGCCAGTGCATGTAGGCAAAATAGGGTGTCTTTTCGTGGGTGAGAACGATGCGGGCCCGGTCAGCGCGGCGAATCTCGTCAATAATCCGCTGATCGAACAAATCCCAGTCGTAGGGCCAAACCCGCGCGTAAAACAGGTCGGGGATAGCGCGAAAACCGCTGTACATCACCAGATTGAAACTGATGAGCAGGCTGGTAAGCGCCACCAACACGACCACCACCCAGCGCAGTTCATTCAACATATGTCGGCGGATCGGCGCAAAGGCGAACACGGCCGCCGGAGCCGCGCAAACCAGATAATAGGTGAAATAGGTCGCCGTTCCTTCCATATAAAGCGTGCTGAAGGACCATAGCACCAGCCAAAGGGGCGGCGTGATGGCCAAAAGGAAAAACAGGGGACGCATCGGAAACTTTTGCCGCAACGCCAAAGCCCCCTGCCACGGCCAGAGCAGCCATATGAAAGCCGACCACAGGCTGAACTCAACAAAGCGAACGGACACCGGCAAGGTGATGCCGACAAAACGATAGGAGAAGTGATAAAAGGACTGATCCGTGTCCAACAGAGGCTTAATGAGGGGGTCAAAGATGCTGTTGAGCACCGCGTTAAAATGCTGGCGATCATTCGCCACCGGCCAAAAATTCATATCGGCAATCGGCGAAAGCGTCATCTGCGCCGTATAGATCAGGAGATTTTGCAGCGATCCGCGCAGACTGGCGCGCAGATTGAACACGTCGCCCGCAAAGTCGCCGAGATTGTAGAAGCGCCCGGTCGAAAAGTAGTTGTAGATCAGAAACGGCGTAAACATCAGGATCATGGAGAGGAGGCTCAAAAGCCCCGTCTTCCAGCCGATGGCCTTGAGCCATGTACCCAACAAAGTCGGCTTCTTGCGCACCTGCCAAAGCGCGATGGCGATGGCCGCCGCGATGATCGGCGTGAGAAAAACAATGTGCAGCTTGGTGCCGACGCTGAGTCCCACGGCGGTTGCCGCCAGTAAGAAATAGCTGCGCTGGCCCGACACCAGCCAACGCCACCCCATATAGAGTCCGATCAGCAGCACCACGGAGGTCAGAATCTCGTCGTTGGTCGAAATGGATTGAGCCAAGATGCTCGGAGTCAATCCGACCATCCACGCGGCAAGCAAAGCGATCAGCCTCTCCGCCCCCAAAGCGCGGGCAAAACGATAAACCGTGTAAACCAGCATCGCCCACGCCAGCTGCGACGGGTAGCTGTGCATCGTCCCCGGCAGATTGTAAATCACCAGCGGCACATAAAGCGCGATCCCATCGAGCGGGTAGAAGGTGATGCGTTTGTCGAGGGAGTCGAACGGATGCATAAAGCTGCCGTTGCTGACGTACCAAAAGGCACGCGGCAGGCGATAGATCATAGAGTCGGCGTTATCAGGATAAACGCTGTTGCCCAAGACGATGACAACCAGCGTGAACACAGCCAGCGTTCCGATAAGAAAAGCATACAGGAATTTGCGCGTTTTAAGGTGGGTCAGCGCGGCGAATTCCAGTTGCGGCGGTATCATCAGCGGCACGGCGGGGGCTAGCCGATGCACATACCCCCACGCTCCGATCACAATGGCCATAACGCCATAGGAAACCGGAACATAGACATCCAGCCGCCCCATGGATTGGGACAATCCCGCGACGTGCGCCGTCAAAACAAGATCGACCCAAAGCAGGACGACCGTCACATAGGGCCAGTCGCGCCACGGCACGCCCCACCGATGACAGGCAAAGACAACCGCGCCCGCCAACGACAGGATATGAAGAAAAGCCAGCGGTGTCAGAACCCAGTCAAACATCAGTCGACCTCATTAGTGTCTGTCCAGAGACTTGTCGTACGTTCACAACGATTTATTAAAAGAGCGGTCATCCCCGCGAAGGCGGGGATCCATCACCCGCTGATAGGATTGAGCCCCCTTTTTCCTTACCGGCGTATATTCATTCTACAGGAGATGGATCCCCGCCTTCGCGGGGATGACTGTTTTTGAGGTTGTTTTCTGCTTTTTGAGTTTCCGGACGGACTCTCAGAGGCGTTCGTCACGGCCTTCGACGAAGGTTTGGCGGCCAAGGTTTCGAACTCGCGCATCAGGGATACAATCTACCAATGCTCCACGCGCCTGCCGCCTTGTCACGACGATAAACAATGCGATCATGAAGACGGAAGGGCCGCTCTTGCCAGAACTCAATCCGATGCGGTGTGAGGTGATAACCGCCCCAATGCGCGGGGCGCGGCACGTCTTTTCCTTCGTAACGCTGTTCGACCTCCCTCACCCGCGCTTCCAGGGCTTCCCGACTGGCCAAAGGCTCGGACTGGAGCGATGCCCAAGCGCCGATCTGGCTGCCGCGCGGGCGGGTGGCGAAATAGGCATCCGACTCCGCATCGCTGACAGGTTCGACCGCGCCGTCGATCCGAACTTGCCGCCGCAGGGACTTCCAATGAAAGCACAGCGAAGCCTTGGGATGCTGTTGCAGCTCCCGCCCCTTGGCGCTGTGCCGGTTGGTGTAAAAGGTGAAACCGTTCGGATCGTAGTCTTTGAGCAACAAAACACGCGCCGCAGGATAGCCGTCTTCGTCCAGAGTCGCCACGGTCATGGCGTTGTGATTGTCCGGCTCGTGCCGTTCGGCAAGCTGGAACCACGCCGTGAACAGCGCGTAGGGATCGGCAGGCGGCGTAAAGTCGGCATTTTCAATCACGGCAGTACCTTAAAGCAGGAGGGTAAAGATTGCGGCAGGCGGTTTGGACACAGTTGCGCCAAGATCGCCTCTTAGGCTAGGCTTCATAGATAACGCAACATGAACGGGGTTCAACATGATTCGCAAATCTCTTTTGACCGCAATGGCGATGCTCCTGCTGTTGCCCGCCTGCCAGTCCGACCGTATGGGGACGAAAGAAGGCGTTGGGACTCTGGGCGGCGCGGCGCTGGGCGGTCTTTTGGGCAGCCAGTTCGGCAAAGGAACGGGCCAACTCGTGACGACCGGCGCGGGCGTTTTGCTCGGCGGTTGGCTCGGCAACGAGATCGGCGCGTCGCTCGACAAAGCGGATCGTTCGTACGCCTACAGCGCGGAACAACGCGCTTATGCCGCTCCGGTCGGCCAGCAGATTACTTGGAACAACCCTCAGTCCGGCAATTCAGGCGTGATCGTTCCGACGCGCGATGGCTATGACTCCTACGGAGCCTATTGCCGCGAGTTCCAGCAGACCATCACGGTCGGCGGCCAAAGGCAGCAGGGCTATGGCAAGGCTTGCCAGCAGCCGGACGGCTCGTGGAAGATCGTTCAGTAAAACAACCGTTCAGGAGCGAGAATCGGCCTTTGAGGTTGCGTGCAATCTCGAACGCCGGTTCTTGAAGTCCGTATGCCCGACCCCTATCAAACCCTCGGTGTCACGAAGTCTGCCAGCGCGGACGAGCTGAAAAGCGCTTACCGCAAGCTGGCGAAGAAACTGCATCCGGATGTCAACCCCGGTCGCAAGGACATTGAGCAAAAGTTTAAAGAAGTCACGGCGGCCTACGACCTGCTGTCGGATCCGGCCAAGCGTGCCCGCTATGATCGCGGTGAGATTGACGGGATGGGCAACGAGCGCGGCTATTCCCGCGCCGGAGCCGATCCTTTTGGCGGCGCACAAGGCCGGAGCCGCAGTTATGCGGGCGGCGGTCATCCCTTTTCCGGCATGGGCGCGGACGATTTCTTTGCGGAATTCTTTGGCGCTCAGGGCCAAGCGCGTCGCAACGCAGGAAGTCATCGCGCACCGGAGCGCGGACAGGACATCACCTATAAACTGTCGATTCCTTTTGTCGAAGCCTGTCTTGGCGAACGCAAACGCGTCACGCTTTCCGACCACAAGACGGTCGATGTCAATATTCCGCCCGGCACGGAAGACGGACACAAGCTCCGCCTGCGCGGGCTGGGGTCACCCGGCGGAACACAGCCCGGAGATGCCATTATCGAGCTTCAGGTCGAGCCACATCCGCACTTTGTTCGCAAGGACGATGAAATCCACCTCGAAGTTCCCATCAGCCTTCCTGAGGCCATCGGCGGTGCCAGCATCAAAGTGCCGACGCTGAGCGGCCATGTGTCGGTCAAGGTGCCAAAGGGGGCGAATTCCGGGACTGTCCTACGCCTCAAAGGTAAAGGGATACCCAAGCCTCATGGTGAACACGGAGATATGTTCGTGAAGCTGAAAATCATGCTTCCGGAGCCTCTGCCCGACGATTTAGTGAACGTGATCGAGAAATGGGCTAAAAAGAACGCCTACAACCCACGCGCCAAGCTCGGCTGGCTGTAGCGCCCTTCTTGGGAAGAAAGCCCAACAAAAACCGCGATTAACAGCGGTTTCTTTTCTAGCGCAGTTGTTCGTTAAGACTTGTTTATCAGCTTGTGACCTAAACTATAGGCATAGGCTCTCTTGACAGCATTCGAGGTGCGCCATGACCAAGCTGGAACATCTCAAACGAACGCTTTCGCTCAAAGATCTCGGCGCTCTCGGCGTTGAGGATGTGGCCTATGTTAAGCCGGTGATCGTGGAAGGCCAGCGCTTTCACGCCATCCATGCCGCCGACGGAACGCCGCTCACCATGGTGCCGGATCGCGAGGTGGCCTTTGCCACCGTGCGCCAACACGAAATGGAACCCGCCAGCGTTCACTGACCGGCCGTCGCGTTCCGCTTTTTTATCTATGATTGTTCTGCGAGGCAGGGACTTGATCCACGAGGTGGCGGATCGCTTCGTCGTAATCCTTCATCGGCAGGCACTTCACGTTGGGAATGCTGAACCGGTCGGCCAAATTGCGCTCCACGCCGAATTCGCTCTGGCCCGTCGCATAGGCGACATGAGCAATGAGCGCCGACAGCGATGTCAGTTCGTTGGTCGAAACGGGTTCGGACGCGATGGGATCGTGGTGCATCCAATTTTTAACCATGGATTTCACGGCGGAAATACCCCCACGCATCGGAGTCCCTCTGGAACCAGACAGGACTCGTGAGACCGGGGAAACGGACGATGCATGGGGGCGCTTTTTCATAGTCTTCCTTCCTAAGCCTTCTATCAGAATACGTATTCTGATCTAGCGTTTACGGAGCCGAAGCCATCTGGTCGTGACTCCCGCCTATTGCGACTTTCGCGGTCCGCATTGAGCTTATACATCCCTTCTCGAGGTAACTAAATAACAAAATTAGTTTCATGGTAAATTTTGTGCTATAGTCTCCCCTCCATACCGTAGGGAGAACGATGCCGCCTAACGGCGAAAAAATGACGCGAAACAAATCAAAGGCTTGTGCTGGATACCCAAAAAAGAGTAAGCCTTTGTCATTAAAGAACAGCGAGGTTTGATATTGTTATGATCACGGCTGCCCAATTGAGAGCTGCTCGCGGCTTGCTGGACTGGACTCGCGCCGATTTGGCGAAAGCCGCAGGCGTGTCGCCCGAGACCATCAAGAACATCGAACACGGTACGTTCCGCCCACAGGAATCGACGGCAGATGCCATTGTGCGCGCCTTCAAATCGCACGATGTCGAATTCACCGAAAACGAAGGCGTGCGCCGCGCCAAGGAAACGATCACGGTTCTGGAAGGCAAAGAAGGCTTTAAGACTTTTATGGACGACCTCTATCTGGTAGCACAGCTTCCTACCTCGATAAATGGCGAGAAAGAGTTGTGCACCTACAACGTCGACAACGACATGTTTCGGTCTATTCTCGGCGACTACGCGCAACTTCATGTCACGCGCATGTCGCGGATCAAGAATCTTAAAATCAAAATTATCACGCCCAATCATGTGGAACCGCAAGACGGCACCAATTACCGAATCTATCGTCAACTCCCTAAATCCGGCGTGGATGTTCCGTTCTATGTTTACGACGATAAATTTGCTATCATCAACTTCGATGTTGAGAATCCGCCGCGTATCGTCATTATTTCATCGGCGGTCGTTGCTCAGTCGTACAGAGATCAATTTAACATGATGTGGCAGATAGCGACCGAGAGTGCTGGGACATGAGTTTGTTTTTTGCCCGATCCATAGAGATTTAAAGAGTTCGCCGATGACAAAGCCAAATCTTATCGCTCTAGACATAGGCACCTTCGATCCATTTCTCGGCAAAACAGCCGAGTTGGAACGACTTGTGGGAAAATACGTCTCTTTTGACAAAACCGAACCGGATCAAATTGCCGCGCGAGTGAAAAAGGCGAGAGCAGAAATTGTTGTGATTAGCACAAGCCAACTCACAGAGGAGGTTGTTCATACACTTCCCGGTTCCGTAAAACTCGTTTGTACTACATCGACGGGCATCGAGCATATAGCCCTTAACGCAGCGACAGAACAACGCATTATGGTTGCGAATGCACCGGGGTTTGCCACTGAAGCTGTGGCAAACACGGTCACCTTATGGCTTTTACAAGCGGCGCGAGGCGACACTAGCTTGCCGAATGCTTTGGTGCATTCCGGTGAGTGGGAACTGGCGCGCACTGTTGGCACACGTACGCCGGGAACGGGGTTGGTAGGTAAGACTTTAGGAATTGTCGGCTTGGGCAACATCGGCCAAGCAGTCGCACATCGTGCTGTTGCCTTTGGCATGAAATTGGCCGTAAACACTCCTCACAGAAAAAATATTCCAAAGCTCGAAGAAATTGAGTATTGCGATGCAGACAGAATTTTTGAACTCTCAAACTTTCTTTGTCTAACATGTGCACTCACACCTGAAACCACAGCTTTCGTCACAGCGGCACGGCTCGCGACAATGCCCAAAGGATCAGTTGTAATTAACGTGTCACGTGGCCCGGTCGTTGTTGAAGATGCGCTTGCTGCTGCGCTTGATAACGGACAGATCGCTCGCGCTTACACCGATGTGTTGGATAGGGAGAAGGATATTGCCGCAGGCAGATGGAAAAGCCCGTTAATGAGACGTGATAACTGCATAATTTCGCCACATCTCGCATGGAATTCAATTGAGTCTCTTAACAATCTCAGAGTAGCAGTCATTAGTAATGTTAAACATTATGTTGAACATGGAACCCCTCTACACCCTGTGTCATCGGACATGCCACTACCGACGAGTTGCACAGATACCCCACCCGTTATCATAACAAAGCCCGGACGACGTCAACAAAGTGCTGCGATTGGAGTACAGGCTACCGTAGCAAGAGAACACCCACTCGCAGCACCACAATAATCCCCTCCAATATCCCCAAAAATCCCGCACCACTCCGGTGCGGGATTTTTTCTTGCAACTAATTCGAATCAATAGATTGGCTTTGTCCATTTGATATACCATGATGTGAGTACGGTGATTTGTTACGCTGAAAATTGCCGCGACTTTGAAACGGAAGCACATTGGGGCGTTCATTATGTATGTCGTTGTTTTGGATGCTGCTGTTTATGGAAGGCACGAGGCTTGGGATCTGTTGAGTAAGGGACAGAGCTGCGCTCTGTACGAAAATACGGATCAGGGACAGATAGCCAGACGAGCGACGCTGCCAAATGGCACAACGGGACCGATTTGTCTTGTCTCTTGCTCAACGCCGCTTACCGCCGATACCATTCAGGCCCTAAGCCCCGACGTTCGACACATTATCGCGGCGGCGGGAGATACAAATCACATTGAGGTTGCTGCTGCGAAAGCGAGAAACATTACCGTAACGAGCGCAGCTGGTTTCGATGCAACCGCCGTCGCGCAAAGTGTCCTGCACATGATGCTAAATTTAGAGCACAACGCAACCAATCTAAACGGTATGGCCCACGACGGCGAATGCGCGCTGGCGCGCACAATCTCTAATTACATTGGTTTTAACGAATTGTCTTCTCGGACTATTGGCATCATTGGCATGGGGACAAGTGGCACTGCTGTTGCACGTATGGCCCATTCTCTTGGCATGAATACACTCGTCCACACCAGCGGCCCCACCAGTATAGATAACCTCACTGTCGGATTCCGCTCACTTACAGAGCTATTGGCACAATCCGATTTTGTTTCGCTACACTGTAAACACACAGGGGCAGCGGCGCACTATCTCACGAGTGAACTCCTGGGCCTTATGAAGCCTAGCGCATTCCTTATCAACACGACGGGCAACTCTCGTCTTGTTGATGAAACAGCCCTCGCCCAAATGCTTAACAATAAAAAATTGAGAGGCGCAGGGGTTACAACTCTGCACAATGAAAACAGGTCAACTTTCGGTAAAAAAGCAAGCCCACTACAAGGCATAGCTAGCTGCTTAATATATCCACAAAGGGCCGGCGGGTCTCGTCAGGCACTCGATCATCTTGTTTGTCGAGTCAGTGAAATAATTGATAAAATTAAGGATAAAGCCCCATCGGACACCGCTGACTCGACCGCAACAACACCCCAAAGACGAGTCGCACAATCCAGTTGGAACGCCGCCCCACGCTAACAAACGCCAAGCCGCCTTACCCGTGGCTCATCCGACCATCTTCTTCAACGCTTCGCGCACACGAGCGCCCATTTCAGGATGGGCCAGGGCAAAGGCGACGTTGGCTTCAATGAAGCCCAGTTTATCGCCGCAATCGTAGCGCGTACCCGTGTAACGCACACCATGGAAGGGCTGACGGCCAATCAGACGTGCCATACTGTCAGTGAGCTGAATCTCGCCGCCCGCACCGGGGCTTTTGGATTCCAGTTCTTCGAAAATCTGGGGCTGAAGGATATAACGCCCGATGATCGAGAGCGTGGACGGCGCTTGCGCGGGATCAGGCTTTTCGACCAGCCCCCGCACTTTGGCGAGATGACCATTGTCGCTCTCGACATCTAGAATGCCATAGCGGTTGGTCTGTTCGCGGGGAACATCCACAACGCCGACGACGTTGCCGCCGACTTCCTCATAGGCTTCCATCATTTGCTTGAGGCAGGGTTTCTCAGCCAGCACAACGTCGTCGGCCAGCAAGACCGCAAACGGCTCGTTGCCCACGAGATGACGGGCGCACCACACGGCGTGGCCCAGTCCCAACGGTTCGCGCTGGCGCGTGAACAGCAGTTGACCGGAGTCGATGTCGGTGGTTTGCAGCAGCGCCAGTTCGCGCATTTTGTTACGGCGCTCAAGCGTGCGCTTTAACTCGTCGTTGCGGTCAAAATGGTCTTCGAGAGCGCCCTTACCCCGACTGGTCACGAAGATGAACTGTTCGATCCCGGCAGCGCGGGCTTCGTCGACCGCATGTTGGATCAACGGACGATCCACCAGTGTCAGCATCTCCTTAGGCATCGCCTTTGTGGCTGGCAGGAAGCGCGTGCCTAGTCCGGCGACGGGGAAGATGGCCTTACGAATGGGCTGTCTCATGAAAAATCCTCTTTGCTTCAAGGGCAAAACAGACGCTGTCTGATCTAGGGGAAACGGACGAGCGTTTTACACCGTCCCCGGCGGCAACGCCAGAGCCTCCTTCACCGCGTCGCAGATTTCCTCAAGGGAAAAGGGCTTGGCGATGATCCGATGCACCAGCGCGTCAAGGTTGTGCGCCCTCATACGTTCCTGCGCGTAGCCGGAAATCATAACAATCCGCAAGTCGGGAAACAGGCGGATAGCTTTCAGCGCCAGCGCGATGCCATCCACGTTCGGCATGACGATGTCCGTGACCAGAACATCAAATTTTTCCCGCGCCAACACATCAAGAGCCTGTTGGCCATCGATGACGGAGGCCACGCCATAGCCGACCGACTGCAACGACCGCACGATGAACTCGCGCACGGCGGGGTTGTCTTCAACGACAAGCGTCCGTATGACGCTTTCGCCCTGAGGTTCACTTTTCGGAGTCATGGCTCAACTCGGCGAAACTCAGTTTAACCTCAACCACCGTTCCCGGCGGGGTTCTGGTTACAGTCTCAAAGCGCGCAACCTCGCCCGGACGCAGTTTAGGCGTAGGCGCGTCGATGCGCCAGCTCCGCATCACGCTGCCGTCAGGCCCAATGGCCAAGGCCAGAATATCAGGAACGTCTTGGTCGGAGGCGGTGTCATTGTGGATTTCGCCCTCCACCGAAAGCCCCACGGAGCCACCTTCGTAGCGGCGCTCGGAGTGAATCTGTTGCAGGCTCAACCCTTGACCGCCGTGCGTGATGCCCATGCCGAGAGCGTTGTAATAAGGCTCAAGGAAAGGCCAGCGTAGCGCCGCCATCTGCCGTCCCTGCACAAGCGCGACGATCACGCCCAACACCAGAAGAAACAGAAAGACCAAAAGCCACAGACGTACCCTGTGCCACCGCGACTCTGCACACACGGCAGGCAGGTTCGAGCCGGGCGGAATCGGTGTCGTCGCCGCAGGAGGCTCGGTCAAAGGAGGAAGCTTGGGTGCAACCGCAGGCGCAGCGACCTTCTCCGACGACAGGGCATCGGTCGTCTCGGCTTGCACCTCCGCCAACATCGCCGCGACGTTGGCGGGCAAATCGGCTTGCCATGTGTGGGAACAACGGGCGCAGCGAACCTGTCGCGGCCCCGACGCGAACACGGTGGCCGCCACGAGATAACGGGCGTTGCAATTGGGACAAATCAGAATCATCACCTATGTTATAGGAATTCGCGCCCTCCGAAGCAACCACAGGCATGCTTGCGTTCCACTTTGGCTGGGGACAAAATGGGCGCGTTAAATTCCCTTGCTTTCAACCGCATTGTTAACCTTATATCCCCTCTATGCTCGTCGCCTTCAACCACGTCCATCTGCGTTACGGTCAAGACCGCCCCGTGCTGACGGATATTCATCTTTCCGTCGCGCCGGGGTCGTTCCATTTCCTGACCGGCCCCAGCGGGGCGGGCAAATCGTCATTGTTGCGCCTGATTTACGGCTCAGAGCGCCCTAGCGAAGGCCATGTGACCCTGTTTGGGCAAGATATGGCCCGTTTGCACCGAAGCGAGCTTCCGGCGATGCGGCGGCGGCTTGGCATCGTTTTTCAGGATTTCCGCCTGATCCCTCACATGACGGCGCTGGAAAACGCCGCCCTGCCTTTGCGCTTGGCGGGGGCTGAGGAGAATCAGGTGCGCGCGCATGTGGCCGAACTGCTCGATTGGGTCGGATTAGGAAACCGGGCGCAAGCCCTGCCCTCCGAGCTTTCCGGCGGCGAACAGCAGCGCGTGGCCATTGCCCGCGCCGTGATTAACAAGCCGCGCCTGCTCTTGGCCGACGAGCCGACCGGCAATGTGGACGATGAATCGGCGCTCAAGCTGCTCCATCTCTTCCTCGAATTGAACAAGATGGGAACGGCGGTACTCCTCGCCACGCATCAGCAGGTTTTGGTGGATCGCTTGGGCAAACCGGAATTGCGGCTCAGGCAGGGCCGTCTGATTTCTACCACCGTGGCGGAGGCGGCCTGATATGACCGTACCGTCGAATCTATTTGTTATGGCCTTTCGCCAGCAACGGCTCGGCCTGATGTTCACGGTCATCATGGCCATTATGGTCTATCTGGCGACTCTGGCCATGTCGGCGCAAGCGTCGCTGTCGTCCGTCGCGACGGCGTGGGGCCATAGCCGCGAGGGCCGCCTGACCATCGAAATTCCACCGCCCGACGAGAAAGCGAATGTAGCGCAGTCCGAACGCGTACGTCAGGTCATAGCGGCGCTCCGCGCCATGCCCGAAGTGGGAATGGTTGAGTCGGGATCGGATGCCGAAACGGCCCGCTTGCTCAAGCCTTGGATCAACGACGCCGCTTTGTTGCGCAGCCTCCCCCTCCCCGCCCTGATCGATGTGAAGGCGGCTTCAGGTTGGACGCTGGAGGCCGAGACGTTGCGCAAGACTCTAGCGGGCACAATCGAGAATGTGCGCGTGGACGATCATGCGGATTGGATGGCCGCGTTGCTGCGTTTGCTGCGCGGGTTGAGCCTGATTGCGGGACTGACGATCCTGCTGGCGGGACTGACGATGGTGATCGCCATCAGCTTGATTTGCCGCACCGCAATGGCCGTTCAGCACGAAACGATTGAGTTGCTCCATTTGATGGGCGCCACCGATGCCGATATTGCGCGGCAGTTTCAGCATCACGCGCGGCGCCTGTCGTTCCCAGCCGCGCTTGCGGGCTTTGGCCTTGCAGCCGTGACCTTTGCGGTTCTGGCCCTTCTGCTGGGGCATTTTGTTGAACATCCCCTGTTGTCGCTGGGCGGCTCGTGGCTCCGGCTTATCCTGATGAGCCTATCCGTGCCGCTGATCGCCGTAGCGGGGGCCATGATCACGGCGCGTTTCTCCGTCCTCAGCCTGTTACGGCGGTTGCCATGAGAAAGGGGCGGATTTTCCTCTATCTGATCGTCGCGGTCGGGCTTTCGGCGGCGGCATGGATGGCGGGATTGCTTTTGTTCGTCGGCACAGTGGCCCACCTGAACGAACCCTCGGTCGATGCCGACTTGCAGCCAACGGAGGCCATCGTCGTTTTGACCGGCGGCAGCGAGCGGCTGTCCAGCGGGCTGGAGCTGCTGATCGCGGGCAAAGGGAAAAAGCTTTTGGTGTCGGGCGTGCATCAAGGGCTGACGCTGGAACGGCTTTTGGCCAATCAGCAGGTTCCGGCCGAGCTTCGCGCCTGTTGCATCGCCCTCGACTATGCGGCGGACAACACCATCGGCAACGCGGAAGAGACCGCACGCTGGATGAAGGCGGAGGGCTTTTCGTCCCTCCGGCTCGTCACCGCGCACTACCACATGCCGCGCAGCCTGATCGTATTTCGCGACCTTATGCCGGATATCGCCATCGTCCCCTACCCCGTCGCGCCGGAGAGCGTTCATCTGGCCGATTGGTGGAGCCGTTCCGGCACAGCGAATCTTTTGGTGACTGAGTACAACAAATTTCTACTCGTCGCGCTCCGCGACCGGATGGGAGGATTGCTATGAAAAACGCGGTGTTGTGGGTGCGTTCGCTCGTTTTCGTCGTATTGTTTTTCGGCTGGACGTTCATTCTCCAAATCGCCTTGCTCTGGACTTTGGTGATGCCCAAGAAGGTTTTGTTCTGGTGTATCCATAGGTGGCAAACGCAGCTGGGCTGGCTGGAGCGGAATATCGTCGGCATCGACTATCGCGTGATCGGGCGCGGGAATATTCCCGAAGGCGCTTGCATCATCGCCGCCAAGCATGAATCGGCTTGGGAGACGTGCAAATTGCACGTTCTGTTCGGCAATCCCGCCATTGTGCTTAAGGAAGAGCTGGAGCGGGTGCCGATTTGGGGCTGGTACGGCAAGGCTACGGGCGTGATCCCGATTGATCGCGGCAGCGGCGGTAAAGCGCTCGTGAAGATGAAGAAGGCGGCGCAGGAACGGGCCGCCGAAGGCCGCAAGATCGTCATCTTCCCGCAAGGCACACGGCTTTTGCCGGGCGTGCGCAAACCCTACAAGGTCGGCGTAGCGGCTTTGTATCAGGAACTGAATCTTCCGGTCGTGCCGATGGCACTGAACTCCGGCCTATTCTGGCCCAAGACGCGATTCATCAAAACTCCCGGCACCATCACCATCGAATTCCTCCCCCCCATTCCTCCCGGCCTAACGCGGTCAGAGATGATGCGCGAACTGGAAACGCGGTTGGAGGCGGCAAGCGATCGTCTGGCGGGTATAACGGCTTAACGACGATTAGGCCGACTTCGACAATCCGGTCGAACCGAATCCGCCCGTGCCGCGCCCGGACTCCGGCAAGGCATCCACCGTTTGCCATCCCACGCGGGCGTAGGATGCCACCACCATTTGCGCGATGCGCATGCCGCGCGTGATGGTGAAAGGCTCCGCGCCAAGGTTGGCGAGGATAACTTGCACCTCGCCGCGATAGTCCGCATCGATGGTACCGGGGCTATTCAATACCGTGACTCCATGTTTGAACGCTAGGCCGGAGCGCGGACGAACCTGCGCCTCATAGCCTTCCGGCAAAGCGATGGACAGCCCTGTCGGTACCAGTACGCGCGCGCCGGGAGCCACAACCACATCGTCCGTCACAGCAGCGCACAAATCCATTCCGGCGGAATGCAGGGTTGCGTAGGCGGGAAGATCAAGTCCGGCGGCGTGAGGCAACGCAGTGATAGCGACGGTGATGGAGGTCATGAGGCGGTTCCTTGTTGTTTCAATAGACGGAGAGGAATCTGTTACGGTGAATGGTTGAAGAATGCGACGACTTCTTCCGTTAAGCGGCGAGCTACGTCGGTCTTGCTTTGGCTGGGCCAAGGGTCGGCTGTTACTTCGTCTTGCGCGTTACGGCGCAGGAGCGTGACTTGGTTGTCGTCTTTGCCGAAGACTTTGTCCGTTCCCACCTGATTGGCGACAAGCCAGTCGCAACCTTTGCGTTGGAGCTTGCTCTTCGCATTGTCGTGGACACTCTCGGTCTCGGCGGCAAAGCCTATCACCAAGCGCGGGCGGCGCGGGCAGGATTGCGCAAGGGTGGCGAGAATGTCGGGATTCTCGACGAGGTCAAGGCGCGGCGCACCCGTGCCTTTTTTCAATTTGCCGGAAGCCGTATCCGCTGCGCGCCAGTCGGCCACCGCCGCCGCGCACACGGCGATGTCGCAGGGCAAGGCGGCTTCGCAAGCCGCCAACATTTCGCGCGCGGATTCGACGTGAATGGTGCGAACGCCGGAAACATCGGGCAAAGCAACAGGGCCGGTAACCAAAATCGTCTCGGCCCCGCTCAGCGCCAAGGCAGCGGCAATCGCATGGCCTTGCTTGCCGGAGGATCGATTGCCCAGAAACCGCACAGGATCGAGCGGTTCGTAGGTTGGGCCGCTGGTGACCAAGACGCGCTTTCCGGCGAGCGGGCCGGACACAGCGAAATGCGCGGTGACCGCTTCGACAATCGCGGCGACTTCGACCATCCGGCCCTCGCCTTCCTCGCCACAAGCCATCAGACCTTTGCCCGGGCCAATCACGGCTACTCCGCGCTGGCGCAACGTCGCGACATTGGCTTGCACCGCCGGGTGGCTCCACATCGCTCCGTTCATCGCGGGTGCGATCATAAGCGGTTTGTCGTTGGCGAGCAGGACGGCGCTAGCCAGATCGTCCGCCAGTCCATGCGCCATTTTGCCAATCAGATTCGCGGTAGCAGGCGCGACCAGAACGAGATCGGACTCGCGCGATAGGCGAATGTGCGCCATCGCCTGCCCATCGGATAGCGCAAAAAGGTCGGTGAACACCGGCTCTTCCGACAGTGCGGCGACCGACAAAGGCGTGACGAATTCGGCACCGGCTTGAGTCAAAACACAGCGCACCCGCGCTCCCACCTCGCGCAGACGGCGGATGAGGTCGAGGCTTTTGTAGGCGGCTATCCCACCAGAAATGATCAGCAGGATTGTGCGGCCATGGAGGCTGTTTGTCATCGGGATTTCCTCGCCAAAGCGGAAGATCAGTCAAAGACCTCGTTCGGGTACACGCCCCATATTTCGGTTTTGCGCAAATAGCCCTTCACATCGTCGAATTTCATACGGCACCATTCGGGAGCGCAGGATAGGAGCTGGCCGATAGCGCCCGGCTCAAGATGCGCCACGACGGGGGATGCCAGATCTTCGGCACGGTACAGATCGCGCAAGGTTTTATCGTTGGGAGGAGCCACCACGATGGCGGCACGTTTGCCGGACAGCGCGGTTTTGTGGACCCAGCCTTCCGCGCCGTCGGAATCGCGGACGCGCCGCCAGATTTCATACTCCGCCGTGATTTCGACCGGCAGCCCCTGCTTCACAAACACCCATTCAATGGGGTAGCGCGTTCCCGGCCCTGTGCGAAGATTGACCTCGTTCGTACGCAGCGCAGCATAGCGCGGCAACGGCAAGCCCGTCGTGCCTTTGGCCTCGTCCTCCTTGTCGCCGTCAGCGGCCCAAGCAGGGACGCAAAGCGCAAGAAGCATTATCAAACTCAGCAATCTTTTCATTCGATTATCCTAACACGGCTCCGTTTTATCCAAAGCCGGAATATCGCCTTGGGCCTGATCTTCCAGAAACTTTGCGGCAAATTCTTGAAGCCGTGCTTCCTCGATCGCGACACGCAAATCCTGCATGAGGCTTTGATAATAATGCAGATTATGGTGGGTCAGCAGCATCGGCCCCAGAATTTCTTCGGTGCGGAACAGATGATGCAGGTAGGCGCGGGTGTAGTTGGCGCAGGTCGGGCAATGGCAGCGCGCGTCCAGAGGACGCGTGTCGCGAGCGTGTCGAGCGTTGCGGATGTTCACGGTGCCGCCGTGCGTAAAGCCCTGCCCCGTGCGGCCCGAACGCGTCGGCATGACGCAGTCGAACATATCCACACCGCGCAAGACCGACCCGACAATATCGTCAGGGCGGCCTACACCCATCAGATAGCAGGGCTTGTAACCGTCCAGCAGCGGAACAGTGACATCGAGCATATGAAACATCGTTTCCTGCCCCTCGCCGACCGCCAGACCGCCGATGCCATAGCCGTCAAAGCCGACGAGGTTGAGGGCTTCGACCGACTCGGCGCGCAAATCGGGATAGACGCTGCCTTGCACGATGCCGAACAGGCCATAGCCTTCGCGCGGCTGGAACGCGGCCTTGCAACGCTCGGCCCAGCGCATCGACATGCGCATCGACTCCGCCGCCTGTTCGTGCGTGGCGGGATGGGGAGTGCATTCGTCAAAGCACATGGTGATGTCGCTATCGAGGCAGTTTTGAATCTGCATCGAACGTTCGGGAGTCAGCTCATAGGCGCTGCCATCGACATGCGAGCGGAAGGTTACGCCCTGCTCCGTCAATTTGCGCAACGAGGCCAGCGACATCACTTGAAAGCCGCCGGAGTCCGTCACAATCGGGCCGGGCCAGTTCATAAATTTGTGCAAGCCGCCCAGCTCGGCCACGCGCTCGGCTCCTGGGCGCAGCATCAAGTGATAGGTGTTGCAGATGGCCAGTTCCGCGCCTGTGGCGCGGACGGATTCGACGGTCATAGCCTTGACGGTTCCGGCTGTGGCCGTCGCCATAAAGGCAGGCGTTTCGAACGAGCCGTGCGCTGTCGTCACGCGCCCGCGCCGCGCCGCGCCGTCAGTGGCGGAAACGTCAAAGGAGAAGTTTGTCATGGGGCTTTTTCCAGCAAAGTTGCGTCGCCATAGGAATAGAAACGGTAGCCTTGGGCGATGGCGTGCGCATAGGCTTCCTTCATGCGTCCCAGCCCTGCGAAGGCCGACACGAGCATGAACAAGGTCGATTTGGGCAAGTGAAAATTGGTCATCAGCGCATCGACAGCTTTGAAACGATAACCGGGATAGATGAAAATCGCGGTGTCACCCGCAAAGGGATGGACGATGCCCGCCTTATCCGCCGCCGTTTCCAGCAAGCGCAGCGAGGTCGTGCCAACCGCCACAATGCGGCGGCCTTCGCGTTTGGCGGCGTTGATCGTGGCGGCGGTGGCGGCTGAAATCTCGCCCCACTCGGCATGCATGACGTGATCGGACAGGCGCTCCGCCTTGACCGGCAGGAAGGTTCCCGCGCCGACGTGCAACGTGACGGTTACACGGCTGATTCCTTGACCGTCCAGTCGCGCCAACAGTTCCGGCGTAAAGTGCAGTCCGGCGGTCGGAGCCGCCACCGCGCCTTCGCGGCGGGCATAGACGGTCTGGTATTGGGTTTGATCCGCGATGGTATCGCCGTCAGGACGCTTGATGTAGGGCGGCAGGGGCATGTGGCCGTGGCGCTGAAGCTGCGCGAAGAACGCGGCATCCTCCACGTCGAAGCGCACAAGAATCTCGCCTCCGTCGCGCTTTTCGAGAATCTCAGCGTGGAAGTCCGGCGCAAAGTCGATCACGTCACCTGAACGCAGCCTTTTACCCGGACGGGCGAAGGCCAACCATGTGCGTTCCGCATGCTTCTTATGCAACAAAACTTCGGTTTTCACCGCGCCGCGCTGGCCATAGAGCCGCGCCGGAATAACCTTGGTATCGTTCATCACCAGCAAGTCGCCGGGCTGCAACACATCGGGCAAGTCGAAAACGTGGCGATCCGCCAGCCCGTCGCGGCGAACATGCAGCATCCGCGCCCGATCACGCGGCGACACGGGTTCGGCAGCGATGCGCTCCGGCGGCAGAACGAAATCAAAGTCGTCCGTGCGCAAATCGTTAAGAAATGAGGCTTCCGTCATGTGCCAAGCTATAGCCGTGCGGGAACGTCCGGCAAAGCCTCAATTGCCCGAATTGAGCATAAAAAATCCCGGAGTGCGTACATCCGGCACCCCGGGACTTCTCTCGCTATGAGATGGCGTAATTATTGGCGAACTTGCCAGCTTCCGTCAGGCTGAAGGCAGGCGGTACCGTAGCTTTCCTCGATCCGGTCGCCGATGCGCACCTGCTGCGTATACTCGCGGCAATAGCTCGTCGAACGGCTGCCGACATAGCTTTGCTGGACATAAACCGGCGCTCTCGTGCGGTAATCGTCCTCTTCCTGCACATAAACGGCCCGAACCGGCGGCGCAGGCGGCGCGACATAGGTGGGTTGATAATAACTGTAACTCTCGGCGTAGTAGGACGGGCCGGGTGCATAGTAGCCATAGCCGCTATAGCCCCGCCCGGCATAACCCGCGTTGGCGCGATCCATCGATTGGCCCATCTGGTTGCCGACCACTCCACCCATAAACACGCCCAGCCCCGTCGTGGCCAAGCGGCCATCGCCCTTGCCGAATTGGCTGCCAAGCAATCCGCCCAACGCCGCGCCGATACCGGTACCCCACACTGCGCTCTCGCCCGCATGGGCCGGAGCGGCGGCCCCAACCGTCATCGCGATAACTCCCAACGTCATCAGAAGCTTGCGCATTTTGATCTTTTCTCCCCCTGCCGTCCGCTTTCATAGGCAATCCGCCCAATGAACCGACTCTGACGCTAACGGCAAGGTATGGCAAGACTTGGGCAAATCGGAAGCAAAACGATGAATTTAGGATTTTAAAATTACCAAGGACGGCTCCATTGACAAACGTAGGCGTTAAAGCGCCTATAACTTTGCCAGCCGTTAATGGTTAACGGGATGATTCCCTCCTTCTTTGCGAGATTCCACCCATGCCTCAGCCCACTTTCGACGTCTGCGCCATCGGCAACGCCATCGTGGACATTATCGCCGAGGCCGATGACGCGTTCCTGCGAACGCACAAAATCGACAAGGGCGTGATGACGTTGATCGACGCGAAACGCGCCGATTTTCTCTATGACAAGATCGGCCCTGCGATTGAAACGTCCGGCGGCTCGGTGGCGAATTCGGTGGCGGGTATCGCCGCTTTGGGCGGAAAACCGGCCTATATTGGCAAAGTCAAAGACGACCAATTGGGAAAGATTTTCGGCCACGACCTGCGCTCAACAGGTGTGCATTTCGCGACTCCCGCCTTGTCCGCCGACCCGACGCTGAACGCGCCCCCCACGGCGCGTTGCATGATCCTTGTCACGCCGGACGCGCAGCGCAGCATGAACACCTATCTCGGCGCGAGCGTCGAGCTGACCGCCGCCGACATCGACCCGGAATTGATCCATCAGGCGCAGATCACCTATCTGGAAGGCTATCTGTTCGACAAACCGACAGCGCAAGCGGCGTTTCGGCTCGCGGCGCAGGTGGCTCATGCGGGCGGGAAAAAACTGGCACTGACGCTCTCCGACCCTTTCTGCGTCGAACGCCATCGCGAGGCGTTTCTCGACCTGATCCGCAACGATGTCGATATTTTGTTCGCGAACGAACACGAGCTTATGGCGCTGTTTCGGTCTATTTCCTTTGAGTCCGCGCTGGCGACAGCGCGCACGCTGTGTGAAACGGTTGTCGGCACCCGCAGCGACAAAGGCGCGGTGATTGCCTGTGGCGACGCGACGGCGACGATTGCGGCAGAGCCGGTGGCCGAGGTGGTGGACACGACCGGCGCAGGCGATCTGTTCGCCGCCGGAATGCTGTTCGGTCTGACGCATGGCCACAGCACCGAAGAAAGCGGCCGCCTCGGCGCAATCGCCGCCGCCGAAATCATCAGCCACTACGGGCCGCGCCCCCAACATTCCCTCAAGGAACTGGCGCGGGCAAAGGGGATCAGGGTTTAAACGGGGAAAGCGGCCCCCTTCCGGCGGAAGGGGGCGTTGCGCTTAAGCGGCTTGCTGGTCTTCGAGAGGTGCGGCTTCGTTGAACAAATTGAGGGCAGCCTCGACCCAAGCGGCCACGTCTGAGCCATCGGAGGTCAGCACGGGGCCGTCCTGATGCTGAACATCGGCCACGACATCGGCCTTGGCCGCCTTTAGCTCGTCATGAAACGCCGCCGCCGCCGTTACGCTCAGACCTTCGCATTTGGACGAAAGAGCCAGAAGGGCTACGCCCGCGCCGATAGCGGCGATGGGTTTGCGCGCTTCGAGGAAGTGATTGACGATGCGCCGCGCGTGCGGGTTGGTCTTGAGCTTGGCCACGCCGCGTTCACCGCCGACCAGCACCAGAGCGTCATAATCCGAGCCAAGCGCCGAACCGATGGGGGCATCGACGGGAAAATAATGGCCCCAGGCGTTGTCCTGCCAGCCGTTCACAAGGCCTTGCTCAGGCGCGATGATTTTATAAGGAGCCTTGATCTTGGTCAGGGCGCGTTGCATTTCCGTAATGTTGTTTTCGTCAAAGCCGTTGGCGGCGAGAATAGCAATGGTCTTTTCAACTAGCGGTGCAGTCATAGGGCTTTTTCTCCTGAAGTTCTGAGGTAATGCGTTTCGCGCCTGAAAAACCGGCATCGGGATTGGGTCACAATTTTGCGATGCCGCACTATGCCACAAATGTTAACGCTTTGGAAACCCTGATTTTACTTTCCTGCTTATCAGGAGAAACCGGTGTTGCCGGAAAGCTGCAGCCCTTTTTCGCGAAAATCGTGCTGAAAATCGCCTCAGGCGAGTATTTTAAGTTAAAATTAGCGCCGACGATGGTAAATCTCGGTCATGAGAACATGGGAAGTCGAAGACAACAAGGCCATCCCTTCCGATCTGGTGCGCGAGCAGGATTTTACCATGCGCATCCGGCGGCTGCATCGGCTTAACGTTCCGCAAGTGGTTGCCAACGTCGCGCTGAACACCATCGACGCGGCCACGGGAGGACGCGGCTCGTTGGAGGACGCACAGCGACGATTGCAGGACTTTGCCAAAACCACCCGTGGTGACTATGTCGAAATGACGAACGGGGACGCGTTCTTGCTCTGGCCCACGGCAAACGCGCCACGCACCCTCCCCGCCGCGCTTGAAAAAGTTGCCATCCCCCTGAACTCGGGGACAGAGGGGCGCGACGGGCTGGTGAAGCTTTTTCAACTGCCCGCCGATTATGCGGCGCTGCGCGAACGCATCAATCACTACATCGAAAAGGAACGCACTGCAGCCATCTCAGGCCAGACCGCGACACCAACGCGGAGTTTGCACAGCGAGGCCGCGCGCGGCCCGCTCACCGCGTGGAGCGTTAGCCAGATCGAAAAGAGGCTTAACGAAATCGACCTTCAAGGCTACCTTCGTACACAAACGATCTTTGAGAGACAGCGCGACGGCGCATGGTCGGGACTGGCGGAGGAATGGTACGTCGGATTCGACGAATTGCGCCGCGCCGAATTCCCCCACGTCGAACTTGCCGCGTCGGAACATTTGTTCATGGCGCTGTGCCATGTCCTTGATCGCCGTTTGCTGGCAGATTTGGCGCAAAACATTGAAACGCTGACCGGACGGCGGATTCACATCAATCTTTCCGTCGCCTCGATTATGGATCCGGCCTTTGCCCGTTTCGCCCACGGCGTGCCACGGGCGGATCGCGGCGCTATCGGGTTTGAACTGCATTGCGGCGATCTCTTGCAAGATTTCGCGCTCACACTCAACGCGACGACGCTCCTCCACCGCGAGGGTTTTAAGGTCGCCATCGACGGGATCACGCCGGATATGCTGCGCTATGTCAATTTCGGCGCATTCGAGGTTGATTACATCAAGATCAATGTGTCGCAGGATCATTTTGCCGCTTTGGACGAGCCTTTGACCCAACGGGCTTTGCGACAGATTCCGCCGGAAAAGATTATCTTTTTCCGTTGCGACAATCCGTCGGGCCTCGAACGCGGCATCACCGACGGCGTGACGAAATTTCAGGGCTGGCTGATCGACGCGCGGACACGCGGAGACTGACTTTTCGCTTTCGCCTTTCTGGCGCGTGGCGTAGATTCGCCCACATAGGCCCAACCTATTTTCTAGGATTGCCAATGTCTTCGGTCGAATTATCGCTTTTCGCTTTTGCCTTACTCGCGTCCGGATTGGGCATGGGGCTAGCGGCTGGATTGTTCGGCATCGGAGGCGGGGTCATTCTTGTTCCGGTTCTTTCGCTGTTGTTCAGGCTCGATGGCGCGTCGCCCGATACGGCCATTCATATGGCCATAGGAACTTCGCTGGCCGCGATCATTCCGACATCCATTGCTTCGTTCATTGCCCACGCCCGGCATGGAGCGGTGGACAAAGAGCTGTTGCGTCTGTGGGCTCCCACTATTGTCGTCGGCTCGGCGCTGGGGAGCTTGGTCGCGCATGTCGTCGGGGGGCAGTTTCTTAGCCTGCTATTTGGCGCGTTCGCCCTGACCGTCGCGTTTCAAATGGCGCGACCGCCCAAGAAGGAAGAGACAACCACGGTGCGATTGCCGAGCGGCCCGTGGCAGCGCTTGCTGGCTGGCGCGATCGGATTCCTGTCGTCGTTATTAGGCATCGGCGGCGGTTCGCTTTCGGTGCCGACCATGGTGATGTTTGGCATGCCCCTTCGCAACGCGATCGGAACTTCGCCGATCATCGGGCTTCTCATATCCCTACCCGCCACGATTATATTCATGCTGGCCCCTGCGCCGACGGGGCATCTGCCTCCCGGCAGCTTCGGGCATATCAATTTGTTGGCCTTCACGTTGCTGGCGCCATCCAGCATGTTGATGGCTCCCCATGGCGCAGACCTTGCCCACAAATGGCCGCCACGGACATTACAAAAGGTCTTCGCCGCGATCCTTCTGCTGATCGCCGCCAAAATGATCGTCCCGCTCTTTTTGTAAGCGTTCGCTTGCCGAAGGTTCAGGCGAAATAATCGAAAACGTTGGTGATCGATGTCGAAGAGCCATCGGACTGAGAAGTAAGCAGCGTTCCGAGGGTAGCGCTGATGTTATAGCCAGTGCTTTGCCCTGACATTAGTTGGTTTTGGATCGTGTCCGCCGAAGCCAGCGTTTTGTATTTGGCGGTAAAAGTGTCGCCTGAGGTAAGGGTCACGTCAAAATTGAGGCCACGGCTTTTCGATGTGCCGACATCGTAGGTAACTTTCAGGACATAGTTCGTGTTCTTTAGCTTAAGCCCTTCCGAGGACTTCAATTTCGCATAGGCGGCTTTTAAGGTGCTGTTCGTCCCGCCGCTGTCGGCGAGAAGGCGTGAACCGCTTTGGTCGTAGAGCTGGACGCGGGTGCCTCGGTTGTTATTCGTCGCAAGCTTAACGCTATCGCCCTTGCGGAAAGAAAATTTGTAATAGCCGACGGGATCTTGCTGGGTGATGGTGCCTCGAACTTCGAGCGCGGTCTTGTTGGCATCAAGATAGCCGACATGCGCGGCATCCGCCACGGTGCCGTTGATCTTGTTGACCACCGACTGCTGGTAGAGCATCTGGCGAACAGCCAATGTCATCGCGGCCTCCCGTTAAGCACCAACGTCTTTAGACTCTAAGCCCGAAGTGGTTAAAGACGCATTAAGGATTTAGAGACTCACGCCCTGAGTCGCTAACTCCATACATAAGACGATGCAGCAAAAATGCAACCAAAAGCATCAGAACGGCAGCATAGAGCACGTCGCTGAGGAAATGCGCCCCCATCACGACACGCGCTCCACCGAACAGACACCCCAGCCCCATACCGCTCCAGAAAACCCGACGACGGCGAGCCGGAGCCACGACATAGGCAAAGCTCGGCAAGAAAAAGCCAAAGGCTCCGTCGCCGGAGACAAAGGAACAATTGGTGTCGCATGCCTTGCTCAAAACCCATGGCGGGGTGTAGGTCGCTGTGCCGCCGAAAGCCTCGACCGTGTGCGGCCGCGCCCTGCCCCAGTTGTCCTTAAAGATGACGTTGGCCACCAGCCCCGGCCCCAACAGCAGCCCCAAAAGCAGGAACAGCCAAGCCTTGGCGGGCAGCCTTAGCCATGGCCTGCGGCGGATCAGAGCGATGATGGCCCCGAGAGCAAACAGCGCCCCCAAAGCTCGCGCCCCGTAATAGGCCGTATCGGTTAAAGCCCTCAGCGCCCACAGATCAGGTCCGATAAAGCCTTGCTCCGGAACATAAAACAGACCGGACACCACCAGATCAAGTTCGGGCCAGACCGAAAACGCGGCCAGAACCAAAAACACGACAGCGGCAAGGCCAATGGAATAAGGAGTACGCAAACAGAACCTCGCTCCGGTGCGGGGCCATCCCCGCTTGTCCGTTTTACGTTCGGATTCTTGAGCCTATAGCCCAGATCAGATTAAGAGATTTAAAAAAATGGGATGCCCGCCTTCGCGGGCATGACGGAGTTTGTGTTTGAATTTCATCCACGGTCGTCATCCCCGCGAAGGCGGGGATCCCATTTGGTTTCTTCTTTCGATCCCTATTTAGAAACGATAACCGATGCCAAGGCCGACGATGGTCGGGTCGATATGAACATCCGCCTTGATCGCTCCGCCGTTCATCTTCACATCCGTGTTCAGGAAAATGTGCTTTACATCGAGGTTGGCGTACCACGGCCCATCGATATGAACGTCCGCACCCGCCTGCAGGGCGAGGCCGAAGGCGTTTTCGTAATGGATCTTGGTCACAGTGCCTTCCGACGCGTCCTGATTGTAGAACAACGTATAGTTGATGCCCGCGCCGAGGTAGGGACTGATGCGGCTGTCGGTCAAAAAGTGATACTGCGCCGTGACGGTCGGGGGCAGCAGCGAAACCTTGCCGAGATTAACATCCGCACCGGCGGGATTCAGCCATGTGACGTGGTGGCGGGTGGTTGCGCCGATGGCCTCGACCGCGATATTGGGCGTGATGTAATAGGTGAAGTCGATTTCCGGCGCTTCGGCCTTGGAAATGTTAACATCGCCGCCGATCGTCGTGGTGCTGGTGACCGTCGGCAGAACACTGAGGCCGCGCAGGCGCACCATCATGTTGCCCTTTGCCGCGCCGTCGTCCGCCATGGCCGAGCCGCACGCCATAAGGGCAATAAGACCACCCAGACCAACGCAACGCGCCATTTTTTGAAACTTGACCATAAAGATTCTCCTTGTCCGAAAGCTCACCGCCCCGCTGGCCGTGGGATCATCGCGATAAGTTAGAAAATTTGAAATAAAGCCACAAACCCATTCGACACCGGGGATGCAGTTCGGCGCTGTGTGTGACATGATTGCCGAGAGAGTTATCCCCATCATTCACAGGCAAGTTATCCACAGTTCATTTCCGGCAGGTGGGTGATTCGTGCGGCAGAGTTTGCTAAGCTGCACTTTCACCGTCGAGGACTTTGATGTCTGAACTGAAATCCTTTTCCGCCCCCGCCCTGCGCGCCGTCGCTTCGACGGAGTTGGCGCAAGCGCGTACGCCGCCGCATAACCTTGAGGCGGAACAGGCGTTGCTCGGCTCCATCCTCGTCAACAACAACGCCTATGAGCGCGTGGGCGACTTTTTGAAGCCTGAGCATTTCTACGATCCGGTGCATGAGCGCATTTTTGCCGCTATCTGCACGCTCATCAACCGTGGGCAGATCGCCGATCCCAAGACTTTGCGCGGTTTGTTTGAGAATGATCCGGCTCTGGCAGCGGTGGGCGGAGCGCAATACCTCGGCGACCTCGCGGCCAGCGTCATTACCATTATCAACGTCGTCGATTACGGCCAGCTTGTCCACGATTTGCATTTGCGCCGTCAGCTTATCGTTTTGGGCGAAGATGTCGTCAACGACGCGTACCGGCACGATCTCGAAGTTCCGGCGGCCAAGCAAATCGAGGGGGCCGAGCAACGCCTGTTTGAACTGGCGCAAACGGGCGAACTGGATCGCGGCTTTACCAAGCTGGACAAATCGCTCACGGTATCTCTGAGACTGGCCGAGGAAGCCTACAAGCGCGACAGCCATATAACCGGCGTGACGACAGGGTTGCGCGATCTGGATCGCAAGATGGGCGGCTTGCAGAAGTCCGACCTCATCATTCTCGCAGGCCGCCCCTCCATGGGCAAAACCGCGCTGGCCACCAACATCGCCTTTAACGCCGCCCACGCCGCGCATGAACAACCGGCGGAAGGCGCGGCAGTCGCGTTCTTCTCACTCGAAATGTCGAGCGAACAACTCGCCACGCGTCTTCTCGGCGAACACTCGCAGGTGCCTTCGGACAAAATCCGGCGCGGCGAGATCAAGGCTGAAGATTTTTCCAAATTTCTCGAAGCCACCAAGATTCTATCGCGCGCGCCGCTTTATATCGACGACACGCCGGGGCTTTCCGTGGCGGCTCTGCGCACGCGTTCGCGCCGGTTAAAGCGGTTGGTGCCGAACCTCGGTCTGATCGTCATCGACTATTTGCAGCTGCTGCACGGCAGCGTAAAGAACGGCGACAACCGCGTGCAGGAAGTCTCGGAAATCACACGCGGTCTCAAAGGTCTGGCGAAGGAGCTTCAGGTTCCCGTGGTGGCTTTGTCCCAGCTCTCCCGCGCCGTGGAAAATCGCGAGGACAAGCGGCCCATGCTGTCCGATTTGCGCGAATCAGGCTCCATCGAACAGGATGCCGACGTGGTCATGTTCGTTTACCGCGAGGAATATTACCACGCCCGCTCAGAGCCTACGCGCCGCGCCGACGAGGGCGAGGATAAGTTCAACCAGCGCCACCAGCGTTGGATGGAGCGCGGCGAGGAAGTCCGCAACATCGCCGAAGTCCTGATCGCCAAGCAACGCCACGGCCCCATCGGCACCGTGCCGCTCCACTTCGACGGCCAGTTCACGCGCTTTAGCAATCTCGAGCGGCATTACGAGACAATCGGCGAGTGATTTTCTCGCGCACGGCGTTGACACCCTCCCGACCGTTGGGTACGGTGCGAACATCGCCTCGCGTGTAAGAATCGCGGGCGAGTCGAATTCTCGGTTGCGCGGGCTGTTATCCATGGGATTGATCATGACGGATGTCACGGATACGCCCCAAGCGACGGGCGGCTCTTGCCTGCTCGCAGCTCGCTGCTCTTTCGGACTCGGGGCTCCATGAACTTTCTCGCACCCATTGGCCGGACGTTCCTGAACTTTCTGGCTTCAACCGGACATCTGGCCTATTTCACCAGCCGGTCTGTAAGCCATTGTTTCCGACGTCCGCTGTATTTCGGCGCGATCCTGCGTCAGATGGTCGATATTGGCTATTATTCGCTGCCGGTCGTGGGTTTGACGGCTTTGTTCACGGGCATGGTTCTGGCGCTTCAGAGCCACTCCGGCTTTTCGCGCTTTGATGCCGAGAGCGCCATTCCCACCGTTGTCGTCCTGTCCATCACCCGCGAGCTGGGGCCGGTGATGGCGGGATTGATGGTCGCGGGGCGTATCGGCGCGGCCATCGCCGCCGAGCTGGGCACCATGCGCGTGACCGAGCAGATAGACGCTCTGACCACGCTTTCGACCAATCCCTATAAGTACCTGATCGTGCCGCGTCTGTTGGCGGGAACGCTGACGTTGCCGCTGTTGGTTCTGGTCGCCGACATCGTGGGCGTGTTTGGTGGCTTTTTGGTCTGCGTTTATCGGCTGAAATTCAACGCCGCCAACTTTATATCGCAAAGCTGGCAGTATCTGGAATGGCGCGACGTGTCGTCCGGCCTGTGGAAG
The DNA here is from genome assembly GCA_903919315.1 of uncultured Pseudomonadota bacterium. GTDB lineage: Bacteria > Pseudomonadota > Alphaproteobacteria > UBA9219 > UBA9219 > CAIXHP01. Next base: position 31,369 of record CAIXHP010000047.1, read on the forward strand.
GCGGCGGCGTTCGGCTTTATCGTGGCGCTGATGGGCTGCTACAACGGGTTCAATTCAAAGGGCGGCGCTCAAGGCGTGGGCGCGGCGACGACCAACGCCGTCGTGTCGGCCTCGATCATGATACTCATCACCAACTATTTGCTGACGGGGATTCTCTTTGCTGGAAAATAGCCCCCCGAAAATCGAACTGACCGCCGTCACAAAGTCTTTTGGCGAAAAGGAAGTGTTGCGCGGCATCGATCTCAAAATCGGCAAGGCCGAATCCGTCGTCGTGATCGGCGGGTCAGGCACGGGCAAGTCCGTACTTTTGAAGTCGATCCTCAGCATCATGCAGCCCGAATCCGGCTCGATCAAAATCGACGGCGAGGAAACCATCGGGCTATCAGGACAAAAACGCGACGTTCACCTCAACAAATTCGGCATGCTGTTTCAGGGCGCGGCGTTGTTCGACTCCCTGCCCGTCTGGCAAAATGTGGCCTTTAAGCTGCTCCGCGCCCATCAAGTACCGCGCAAGGAAGCCAAGGATCGAGCCATGGCCACGCTCGCTTCGGTCGGACTAAGCGCGGATGTGGGCGAGCTTTTCCCGGCTGAGTTGTCCGGCGGCATGCAAAAGCGTGTCGGTCTGGCCCGCGCCATCGCGGCGCGGCCCGAAATCATCTTCTTCGACGAGCCGACCACGGGACTCGACCCCATCATGGCCGATGTCATCAACGAACTGATCGTTAAGTGCGTGCGTGAACTAGGCGCGACGACGCTCTCCATCACCCACGACATGGCCAGCGCTCGCAAGATCGCCGACCGCATCGCGATGCTGCACGAAGGCCACATCATTTGGGAAGGCCCCAAAAGCGATGTCGATCACTCCGGCAATCCCTATGTCGACCAGTTCATCCACGGTCGGGCCGACGGGCCGATTAAGATGCAGGTACGCAAGATCTAGCGCCAAAGCGCCCAGCCTCCCCCAGCATCACATTATTCCCTACCTTTTTGTGCGGTGCTCACAAATCGTGCCGTTGGCCATCTCTTTAATTGTTCCTGATCGCGTCTTCCGGTAGAAACAGCGGATGCATGATTCACGGAGCGTTTCTTCGTTATTGTCCCCCAAGCGTCGTCCTCCCATCTCGCCCAAACGCCCCGCCTATCGCATGCGGGTGCCTCAGACGATTTGGCTGGTGCCGCTGGCTTTGTTGATCGGATTCGGCACGGTTTTTTGCTATGTCGTTTCGCGCGAAATGGAGACTTCCAATCTTCAAGCCGAGTATCTGACGCAGCTGACGAGCGATATACGGTTCGAACTGGATGATGGTGCCAACCCCGACATGCGCTTTCCCACCTTTGGCCCCTACAATCAGAGGCTCGGTTATAGCTATCTCCCGTTTTTCATCAAAGCCCTCAATGGCAACGACTATACGATAGCGCAGCAAATGCGCGCTTCACCACGCTATCAGCAGTTGGTGGACAAGGGGTTTTACCCGATCTATCACGCCAAGACCGTCGCTGGTCTGAATGTTCTCGACCGCGAAGGGCAACCTTTGTACGGCTCCAGTTATCCAACGCACATCTTTGGCGATTTTCGTTCGATCCCGCCTTTGCTCGTCAACACCCTGCTGTTCATCGAGAATCGCGAGTTGCTGCAGCCCGGCACCGTCACACGCAATCCCGTCATCGAATGGGATCGCTTTTTGTTCGCCGCCGTGGGCCGGGTCATTCAAAATTTTGCGCCCGGCTTCAACACCGGCGGCGGAAGTACGCTGGCGACGCAGATTGAAAAATTCCGTTACTCGCCCGGCGGCCAAACAAACGGCTCGATGGAAAAACTGCGGCAAGTCGCTTCAGCCTCCCTGCGCGTCTATCTGGACGGCCCCGATACACGCGCCGCGCGTGAACGCATCGTTCTCGACTATCTGAACAGCACGCCGCTCAGCGCCCGTCCCGGATTCGGCGAGGTCAACAGCATCGGCGACGGGTTGTGGGCATGGTTCGGCCACAACCTAAGCGATGTGACGACCGCCCTCAACCTGCCGGAGACGGACAGGGATTCTCTCCGTGTCAAGGCCATAGTCTATCGCGAAATTGTAGGACTAATTTTGGCGCAACGACGGCCGACAAGTTATTTGCTGACCGACCGCGAAGCGCTCGACGAACTCACCGCCGCAACACTCGACCGTTTGGCAATGGCGGGGATCATTTCGCGCAACTTACGCGACGCAACAAAGGCCGCCCGCTTCAAGTTTCTGGCCGACATCCCCCCCATGGCGACATCATCGTTTTTAGAACAAAAAGCCAGCACCGCCCTGCGCAACCATTTGCTGTCGATGCTAAGACTTAAAAATCTTTACGAATTAGACCGTATCGACCTCGACGCAACCAGTACGCTGGATCAAAACACGCAAAAGCAGGTTATCGAATTCCTAAAGCGCATGGACGATCCGGCGTTCTTAAACGCCATCGGCTTATACGGTTTCCGCCTTTTGAACCCCAGCAACGACCCCAGCAAGATCAAATGGAGCGTTGTACTTTATGAACGCGCGCAAGACGGGAATCGTTTGCGTGTCCAAGCCGATAACATCGACGGGCCGTTCGACATGAACGACGGCGTAAAGCTCGACCTCGGCTCGACCGCAAAGCTCCGCACGCTCGTAACCTATCTTGAAATTGTCTGCGAACTGCACCGCCGCTATGCGGGTCTGGCCGCAGAAGACCTGCGTGATCTGGCAGCCGAAGCCCCCGACGCTCTGACGGCTTGGGCCACCACACGGCTGGCCGCCGCGCCGGACGCAACGCTGGACGAAATGCTGGAGGCGGCAATGAACCGCCAATATTCCGGCAATCCCAACGAAACATTCTTTACCGGTGGCGGAGCGCATCACTTCGTCAACTTTGAGCATAGCGAAGACAAATCCGCGATGGATTTGCACGAAGCCATGCGCAATTCCGTCAATCTGGTTTTCATCCGGCTCATGCGCGATATCGTTAATTATACAATCGCTCAGGGCCAGATGACTCGACAAGAGCTGATGGAGGATCCGGATCACCCGGCGCGCAAGGCCTATTTGGAACGTTATGCGGAGCGCGAAGGCTCGGTGTTTCTAGGGCGTTACATCAGCGATTACGCCCAACTGTCGATGGACGACGCGCTCGATAAAGCGGCGTCGCACGCGCACAAGGGCGCGACGGCCCTCACCATCCTGTTCCGCTCGGTCCGCCCCAAGGCGGACTTTGCGGACTATGCCGCTTGGATGCGCCGCCACGTCACCACCGAATTGGGTCCGGAACGGCTGCGTAAACTCTACACCGACTATCCGTCCGAACGTTACAATCTGTCGGATCGCGGCTATATCGCGGGACTTAATCCGCTCGAACTCTGGTTGATCAGTTACAGGCAGTCCAATCCCAAAGCGTCGCGTAGCGCTATCTTGGCCGTCAGCAAACCTATATTGATCGAGAGCTACGCTTGGCTCTTTCATCCGCATTTGAAGGGGGCGCAGGATACGCGCATACGCATATTGCTGGAGGCGGACGCCTTCGCCCATATTCAGCAACGCTGGGAGCGGCTTGGTTATCCGTTCGGCAGACTTGTTCCCAGCTTTGCCACGGCCATCGGCAGCTCCGCCGACCGGCCCGGCGCGCTGGCCGAATTGGTCGGCATTCTTTTGAATGATGGCGTGAAAAAACCAATGCTGCGCTTTGAAAAGCTGCGTTTTGCTGCCGACACGCCCTATGAAACCACCATGATCCCCGGAGGCAACACGCAAGCACAGGTGCTTTCACCCTCTGTCGCCCGCGTCGTCCGCGCCGCCATGACCGAAGTGGTCGCAAACGGTACCGCCAAGCGACTGTACGGCGCCTATGTCGACAAGGACGGACAGCCCCTTGCCGTCGGCGGAAAGACGGGTACGGGCGACCATCGTTTCGACGAATTCGGCAAGGGAGGAAAACTGATCTCCTCGCGCGTCGTCAACCGCACCGGCACCATCGCCTTTTTCATAGGCGACCGTTTCTTTGGCACCATCACGGCGCATGTCGCCGGCGAAGGCGCCGCCGACTATAAATTTACAAGCGCGCTTTCGGCGCAGATGCTGCGCTCGATGCAGCCAGTCCTTCAGCCCCTCATCAACGGCACGCCCCAGACGGTCACCGTGGCCGATCTGGCAAAGAAGGGCATGTTGCCCAAACCACCCCCCGCCGACATTCACGAGGTTAACGAAGGCAACAAGGAGGCGGATGAAGACACGAACAACAACGATGCTCCGGACGCGGCGCGACAAGCCCAATAGACAGCCGCCCCCGTTTCTCTTACTTTAAGAACATGCGATTCGAGCCTCGTTTCATCCTGCTGTCCGTTCTGCTTGCCCTCGGCTTACCGTGCGCTTCCGCAAGGGCGGCCGAACCATCTTCCGTGGGAAAATTCGGATTCTGGACCGCCTATGTCGTGCGGGAACACGATCAACCGGTCTGCTACATGTCCATCACCTCGCGCGTCCCACCAACCAAGACACCCGGCAAGAAAGACATTCGACGCGGCGAAATCGCCCTCATGGTCACACACCGCCCCGCCGAAAACAGCTCGGATGTCATCAGCTATACCGCCGGCATGAAGTTTAAGCCCGCCAGCGAGGTCATGATCAATATCGGAAAAAAGAAATTCAGTCTATTTACGCAAGGCGATACGGCGTGGTCGCGTGATTCCGCCACCGACCACGCCCTAGCCACCGCCATGCGCGGGAGCGCCAGCATGACCGTGACGGGCGTTTCGGCCAAAGGGATGAAACTAGCCGAAACCGTCTTTTTAAAGGGCGCCGACTCGGCCTATCACGCCATCGGAAAAGCGTGTGGGTTGCCTGTCACAGAACTTCCCAAAGCGGCAGCCCCGCGCACGAAAACCACGCCCAAGAAACCCGCGCCACAAAAACACAAGTGAGTCAGATGGATGTTATTTGCCGGGCTTGTCGCTGAACATGGCCGGATACTTGTTCGGTGTATCCTTCCATGCGTCTGCGTCGGCCGGAGCTTCTTTCTTGCGTGTAATGTTGGGCCATTTGGCCGCGTACTCGCGGTTTAGCTCCAACCATTTTTCGGCCTGCTTGTCGGTATCGGAAATAATGGCCTCGGCCGGGCATTCCGGCTCGCAGACACCGCAGTCGATGCATTCGTCAGGGCTGATCACAAGCATATTCTCGCCCTCATAGAAGCAATCCACGGGGCAAACTTCGACGCAATCCATGTATTTACAACGGATGCAGGCTTCGGTGACAACATACGGCATTGAGCGTTCTCCGGCGCGATCAGGGCGTGGTTAGGAATCTTCCTTTAATGCGGCTTGGCCCCTCGCGCCAGACAAATTTTTCGTGTCCGGCCACACAGGGCACAGCGGGTCTTAAATCAGCAACCGGATTAGTCTATAACAAGCCCCAAATGGGCACAACAGGAGTACGGGGCATGACATCAAGGCTGGAGGATTTGTGCCAGAACCGGGGTCTGAAAATGACCGGACAGAGGCGCGTCATCAGCCGTGTTCTCTCCGATGCCGCCGACCATCCGGATGTCGAGGAGGTCTTTCGTCGCGCCTCGGCCATCGATCCACGCATCAGCCTCGCCACCGTTTACCGCACCATGCGCCTGTTCGAGGATGCCAACGTCATCAGCCGCCTCGACATAGGCGATGGCCGCGCACGCTATGAAGGCGCCCCCAACGAACACCACCACCATCTGATCGACCTGAATTCCGGCAAAGTGATCGAATTTAAAAACAAGGAAATCGAACTTCTCAAAGAAAAAATCGCCGCCGAGCTAGGCTACGACTTAGTAGGCCACAGACTGGAACTCTATGGCGTTAAACGCAAAAAGAAGGACAAACATTAACAGCTAGCCCCCTCCTCCACACTCGTTTTTCAGAAATCATACGCCTCAAGAGCGATAAAACGACTTCGGCATTGGGTTTTTTCGAATTGAGCTTGCATAATCCCGCAGCAAGCCCTAGAACAGCCACTTCCTGTCACGAGGCGGCCCCAAGCCCCCTCGCACTTGGTGACGCGGGGTGGAGCAGCCCGGTAGCTCGTCAGGCTCATAACCTGAAGGTCAGAGGTTCAAATCCTCTCCCCGCAACCAATTTTACCAAACATATCAAAGCGTTATACGGTTAATTTTCAACCGTATTTTCGCTTGTCCGCTTCATAATCGACATTTGGAAGCACTGTGGAAGCAAGAGGGCGAAAGTCGCTTCCAAATTCTGGCGGCTGGCGGGTATATTTTTGAAGCGATTTTTGTGCCTCCAACTGTTTTTCGATTTCTGCATCATCATGACTTCTCCCCTCGACGAAACTCTCCTTCAGGAAAAACTCCGCAAGATCGAAGCCCTGTTCGCAGGTGCCGCGACGGCGGGCGAGAAAGCTGCTGCCGGAGCCGCCGCCGAGCGGATCAAGGCGCGGCTGCGCGAGACGGGAAGGCGCGAGCAAGCCGAAGAGCTGAAGGTCAGCATCAGCGACCCGTGGTCGCGGCGTTTGTTCGTGGCGCTCTGTCGTCGCTATGACCTGCGCCCCTACCGCTATCCCCGCATGCATCGGCAGAGCCTGATCGTGAAAATGCCACGCTCGTTCTTCGACGATGTGCTGTGGCCTGAATTCAAACAGATCAACGAAGCCCTGACCGAGCATCTTGCCTCAATCACCGACCGCATTATCAAAGACTCTGTGTTCAGCGATGTCGGCGAAGCTGAAGAGAAAGCGGAGCCACGCGCATTAACTGGCTTACCAGTCAAAGCACGCCTAGCTTGAGCCTAAATCAGCCAATGCTTTTTCTGCTATTGAAGTGCACTCTGTGACCAGCGCATCCAAAACCTTGCGGATTTTGCTTGTGTCATACTCGCCAGTCTCGATGCTCTTAGGGGTTTGTCTTAAAAACACTTTTGTGTAGGCCTCCTTATCGGCCAGCGCCCCATGATAGCGATCAAGGTCTTTTTTATAATTCGTCCAGGTCACTAAAGGGGATGCCCCTTCTACAGATGCCATATCTAAATAGCATTCAATAGCCGCAGCGCATCCATTGATGTCCGCATCGGATATTCCTTGCGGGCCACGGGTGGAAAATGTACGAAACTGTTTCAGTTCCGGAAGTGTGGTGGCTCGCATGTTTGGTGGCAACGAAATCTTGTTTATGCGTCGGAAAGCGTCGCAACCTTCCGCATCGTTATCGAACAGAAAAACGACCTGATTGTGCACGTCAATTTTAGCGAGTCCTTCTGCAAATTTTACCAAGCTTCCTGCTCCTGAGAATGGGTGGCTCTCTTCCACATCAATGAAGCGAAAAAAGTCATTTATTTCTGGGCGCAGAATTGAAATTGCGTGTTTAAGAATGTGCACGTCTGAACTGCCCTCGGTGGCAATGAGGAATGTCTGCGGTCGTCTGGCGTGTGGGACAAACTCAGTTTCTTTGGCCCAGCCGTTCTCCACCAATGGGCCGTATTGCCACACAACATCAGCCTCTTTGTTTTGTTTGTTTTCGGCAAGCAAGCGCAAGACGGAATACGGATGAAGAAAGCCCAAAAGATTCCCAAAATAACTACGTTCAGAGTAACCGTTAGCTTGCTCATATAACGAAGGGTGGGGAATCCGCTGTATGGATCTGTCACCAGAAAATCGTCCTTTAATCTGCTCGTCGCTCTTCTCGCCATCGTAGACATTGTCCAATGTTTCGACAGGCTGTGATGTGACAAAGGCACAAAATTCCTCGAAGCTCATTATGTCTTGTGGCGTCACCGTATCGTCATCACGATCTTCCTCCTTACATATCTCGACCGCTCTCAGATATTCCAGCTTGGCTTGATCTCGCGTGAATCCAAGCAGATCCAACCGAGGCAAGACGTTCTTAAGTTTTCGGACAAACCCCATTTCCATTGATGCGGGATCTTCGTTGTTCTCCTCGAAATACTCATAATTGAATTGGTCAGAATGAATGCGTTTTCGGTCCGCGTACTGAAATAGTGCGCCGTGATCTGCTCCTCTGGAATTTTTACTCCAGTCAAGGGTCATTCCAGCAATTTCAAGCGTTATTTCGGTTCCCATATGAGCCGCCTTTTGATTAGCTAAACAAGGACGCCTATTTCTGGCGGACAAATCGCTCATTTCCCCCGATGATCGCATTTGGAAGCACCGAGGAATCGCTGGCGCTTGCGTCTGCGAAAATCACGATCAACGATCTTCTATTCTGAACCCCTCATAAACAAAAGCTCCGGCAATGGCTGCACAATCGCGCTCGGAAACGCCTTCGGCGCGGGCGGTTTTATACCACGCGGTTTTGATCATGTTTTCCATCGTGTCGATGATCGCCGTCGCTTCGTCTTGGTTGAGGAGAAACCGTGCGCTTTGAGACAGCAGATTATGGGCGTTGGCAAATCGTCCCTCATCGCCGCAGCTCATCGCCAGATCGCGCCGTTCAAGGCTGATCGGCACCGATGGCGTTAAATCGTAGGCGGGAGAAAGTTGCCAATCCTTGGCTCTGGCGATGATCGCGTGGTTGCGCGGATGATCGTCCGTGTTGGAAATCAGCGCGTTGAAAACCATGCGCTGGAAAAGTTCAGCGGCGTCTCGCTCAGGATCCGCGCTGACGCGACGCAGGTCTTCGGCAAGCGCGACATACGACCATTTCTCGCGCGAACGATGCGTGTCTTCGGCGCGCAGCAGCGTCAGCGCGCTGACCATGCGCGCGCGGCGGTAGCCCCCCTCCACTTTCTCGCGGTCAAAGCGTTTGACCAGAAGAACATCCTTGCCGCCCACATCGACCACTTTGCTTTCCGCCGCGACAAGACCGCAGGCGCGCGCCAGAACCAGCATGGCATGTTCTATCCGCGCATTGTTCCAGGGATCGTCGGCACGGTTGAATTTGGCGATCCAAAGACCGCCCTCATCTTCGACCACAGCCTTGGGCCTCGCGCCACCCATGGATGTGCCGATCAACAGCAAGTCTTTGATCTGCCTGTGGCTGGCGGTTGCGGGCAAATCTTCCTCGCGCATCATCGCCTCGGCAACCTGCTGAAGCTTTGCCAGATCAAGTGTGCGGTTGAAGTCACGTTTTGGCGCGGGCGGCGTTTGATGAAGGCCAAAACCAAGCGCACCGGCGCGGTCATCCGGCGCGTAGAGCAGATAGTCGAGTTCGCTGAGTTTTGGCTTACCCGCATGGCGTTCGATCACGCGCCTTCCCCAATAATCGGGGCTGGAGTCGCGTAACGCGCCGAACACGCCGCCCAAAGCGGTGGTCTCGAAAGTGCCTGTTGCCAGTTTGAGTTCGACGGGATCAAGCGCCACCGCATCTCGACGCTCCAGATAGCTTTTGCCATAGACAAAGCGACCCAGCGCGATGCCGTGACGATCTTCCGTCATCGCAAACCGCCCCGCCGTCACCGGCTCCAGATGATCCGTCAATGTGATGTAGACATAGGCTTCGTGCGGTTGCGGCTTAGAAATCATTGTCGAGGCCTCCCACCGGATGCGCGCGTTCGCGGCCCTTAATCAGCGAAAGCGCCATGCCTTCCTTATCCTTGGCGGGATCCGCAACGTCATCCAACTGCGCCAACAAATCAACGGCCCACAACAAGGCGGCATAGGTGCCGATGCCTGTCGCTAGCTTGCCCTTTTCGGCATCGGCTATCGCGCGTGGGCCCGTGCCGATCTTCGCGGCCACGTCCTGAATGGTCAGATTGCGCCGCAGCCTGGCTGTGCGCAGGTTCGTCCCCAATCGCTTCAACGCCTGTTCCACAGCGTAAGGAGGCGTTTCCAAGAGTTTGTTTTTGCGCGCCATGACATGCCTTAAAAAGCTGGTTGCAGTTCATGATGTGCTTTATAAAGCAGAATCGTCGAATTGTCAAGAAAAATGCTATTTAAAGCGCATTAAGTAGCTGTACGCTTTATAAAGCGTTTCTATTGGATGATTTTGCCATATAAATCAACGAGCATACTTTTCTCCTCCTTCAAGGGAGTGTTGTGACCGGAATCAAACAAGGCAACAAAGCGCTGATCGAGCATCTCGCCTCAATCACTGATCGGATCATCAAGGATTCCGTTTTCAGCGATGTTGAGGAAGACGAGGAAAAAAGCGGAACCGCTTGCCATGACCAGGACGGGCTAATCGACATAAACCTAAAATCTTGCCCCAAACAATCCGCCGGTTTCATCTTCGTCAGTTAATCTGACGGGGAGAATGTGTTTCTTCAGATCGAACTCTTCTTGGAAACCTTCTTTAGGCACAGAATCTGAATTCATCGTCACAAGATACTGAAACCCCATTTTTTCACTGCACGCAGCTCCAATCTGTAATCTCTTGGTAGTTTGGGATCGTCATGCTGACCGTGGGGGAAAATAGACTGAACACCGCTATGATTATGCACATGCACATCAGAATGGATAGGTCCGACGAGAAATCGCACAAATCCAACCACGCACCCCCCAGATTAACCAATCGGAATTGTTAATAAAAACACTTAATCAGTAGACTCGTTGCGAAAGAGGCATTGAATCTTTGTTAACCGGCTTGTGATTCAAGGGTGGAGAGGCGTTGGAGGCCTCTCCGATGGCAAAGTTTAATAGCGCGGCGCTTTTACGCAAGCGGCAATTTCAGCGCCTGACGGGC
>CAIXHP010000048.1 GCA_903919315.1 uncultured Pseudomonadota bacterium
CAACTAGATCGTTGATGCGCATAGCGGCGGGAAGTGCGCGCGGATCCTGTGCGGGGCGATCGGAGCCATGATTGAAGTCGAGGATCAAAACGGCACCTCCGGACTGCCTTTGCGCATGGCGTCCTGATAGGCCGTGACGATGACCTCAATCAGTGTGAGAACTTGTTCCTTGCTGTAGGCGGAAAGAGGCTTGTCCATGCCAATCTCGGCCACGCATTCACCGAGCGGTTTGAGGCAAGACTGGATAGCCGCGCGTTCAAAATCAGTCATATCGACCATCCCGTTTCCTTTCTTGAAAAGAGCCGCGTAAAGATTGAGGCAGCTCACGCTGCAAAACTTCGCGTCCGGCAGATCGAGGTAGCCGGTCATGCGCGGGGAAAAACCGAAGCCGCGTTCTTTGCGAAGGCAAATAGCGCACCATGTCACGCTACCTCCGTCTCATCGACGAAACAGCCGCAGCCGCCGATTTCGAATAGGTCGATTTCCCCGCGACTTTCTATTTTTTCGCGGAGGGATTTAAGTGTCAGACCGTCTTTAAGAATGGAAACATCTTTGCCGAGGAAATGACGGATAGCCTGTTCTTTTTCCTCATGGAAGGCGTAGCGGTCAGGCATGGTGCGGAGAAGGTTTGCAAAATGTCCTTGCCCAGCTTTGACACAGAAGCCACCGCAATTGTTGTGCGCGAATCCCATTTCATAAAGGCGCGGCGGTCTGATGCCTTCGCGCTTAAGCCAGGCCAGCATGCCGCGCTTGTCCATATAAGGTGGCTCGCACATTGGGGCTTCATAAACCCACGGCAGTTTGCGCGGGGCGAGGCGGTCGATGCGATGCTGTTCCGTCCAGTCGATTCCGACATAACAAACGGTGTCCGCAGGATCGCAATTTGCGGCGAGCCACTTGTCGGCAAGTTTTCTTTTGAGCGTCTCGCTGCAGGGATCGGCACGACTGTTGCCGAGAAAACGCCTGTCGAAAAAGACATCCCATGGTGATCTGCCATCGGCAATTCTAACCAGCGGAGCGCCGACATTCGTTGCCGCATCATCAAGGAACCGATACAAATCCTCGTCTTCCATGCGCGTGTCGGTGAACAACAGCGTCGTGTTTGCACCGCCGAACCGTTCGACCACACGCTTCGCCGCCGCCCATGAACCGACGCCGCCGGAGAAAAAGACGATGCGCTGAGTCATTACGCCACCTCCCTTTGCCCGACAGCCCGTTCGACCAGTTGGCGAATGCGTCCTTTGTTGAAGCGGAAATTGAGCAGGCATGACGCGCGATACTTCGTCATGCTGAAGTCGAAGCGCACGGCCTCGCCGAGAAGGGCTAATTGTTTCTCGCTGGCTGGTTCGTTCATCCAGCGGCGAGTCTTGTGGGCGCTTTCGCTCGTTTCGCGCTCATTCAGAAAATCGTCCGCTACGGCTATCATGACGGTACGCTCGCCCGTGCCGAGGATTTGCACGTCGCGCTCAAACCCGCCCACGGCATGCCAATAGCCACCAAGCCAGAAGATCGCGGCCCACGCCGAGAAGCCAGAGGCCATAAACGCCGCGTCGTCGTCAAAAAGATCGATCCAGCGGAAACTGCTGCGTTTCAGAAGATCAATTTCGGTCAGTGAGAAGTTTTCGAGCGGTAGTGGTTCGTCGCCCGCGCCAGCTTCGCCTGTCGCCGCGCCGGAGAAAAATTCGTAGCCACACAGGGCGCATTCTTGCGCGGAGAGCGGAACCGTCGCTTTGCATTCGGGGCATTCTTTTGTGGGCGCATCGCCATGAAAGGTTTTTCCGTCCAGATTGACGTCTTGCTCTAAACTTCCATGCATCAGCGTGGACGTGCCGAAGTCGAGAACGATGCAGTCGGTTTTGATAACGCCCGGATGTTCCTTGGGATCGATGGTACGTAGACCGCGTCCGACCATCTGGATCATGGTCGAGCGATAGGAATTCGGACGCAGCAATAAAACGCAGGAAGTCGGCGGATAATCCCAGCCTTCCGTCAAAACCGCCACATTGACGATCACGCGCGCGCTGCCTTGCTGAAACCGCGCTAAAGCAAGTCTTCGATCACTGCCGGCCATTTCACCATGGACGATGACCGCTTCGATGCCGTTGTTCTGGAACGTCTGCCTGACGTTTTCGGCATGCGCGACGGTTGAACAGAAGGCCACGGTCTTCCTGTCGCCAGCTTTCTCAAGCCAATGCCTTACAACCGCGTCCGTGATAACGGGACGGTTCATGATCTGCTCGACCTCGTTCATGTCGAAATCGAGCGCGTTCTTCCGTACTTTCTTAAGATCGTCCTGAACGCCCACATCGACCACGAAGGTGCGCGGGGGAACGAGATGGCCGGATTGAATAAGCTCAGCCAGTCGGATTTGATCGCCGACATTGTCGAAGATCGGGCGTAAGGCTTTCTGGTCGCCACGGTTTGGCGTTGCCGTCAGGCCGAAGAGCAGCAGGTTGGGATTCTTAGCTTTCGCTTCTTCAATAATCCGCAGATAGCTCGCGGCGGCCGCATGATGGGCTTCGTCGATGACAAGCAGATCAAGCTGCGGCATCCTCGACAAGTTCTCCTGCCGCGATAAAGTTGGAACCATCGCAAAGGTAGCCCGCCCGTGCCACGATTTGCTGTTCGCGTCATAGATGGACGTATTAAGGCTGGGATTAACCCGCGCGAATTTCGTGACATTTTGTGCCGTCAACTCATCACGGTGGGCGAGGATCGCGGCCTTGCCGCCCGTTTCGCGCAGAATGTCGCCTGTGGCCGCCGACAGCATGATGGTTTTGCCAGCACCTGTTGGAGCAACGCCGAGCGTATTGCGCCGCTGCTTCAGCGCAGCGACGCAATTTTCGACAAAGATTTTCTGGCGTGGCCGCAGCAGCATCGGACACTCTCAAACAGGCGGGAAAACAAAAAGACAGGAAAAGAAAAACGGGTATTAGCGCGCCCAGGTGGGGACGTTGCCGTTAGGCGTTCCTTGCTGTTGAGGTGTTTGCTGTTGGGAGGGCTGTTGCTGAGGTTGTGGCTGCTGGATAGGTGCCTGTGTCGGCTGCGGCGCGTATCCCGTCTGCGCGCCGAACATTACGGAGGCGTATTCCTGATTTTTGCGTGTCAGGACGAACTGAAGGCGGTTCTTATCGGAATAACCGTCTTTGCCTTTTTCGATGCCGATCTTGGCGACGAATTGCAGACCGTTGAACGCGCCCCAATCCTGTGCGACGCGCTTTTGTTTTGCAGCGGGTGTGTCGTCATCGGGATCAAGGCCGAAGGCGCTGTCCAGCATAGCGCGCAGGGATGCTTTTGTGATGCCCCATGCCTTGGACTGGCCGCGCTCGTCAACCTTGCCGCCGGAGACGGTCATGTTTTGCCAGAACTTGCGCCGTGCAAACGAGCCTTCGAGAACCGTGAATTCGCAATTGAGGTATTCCACGTCGCTGGTATTGCTGCGCGTCAGCCAGCCGCCTTGGCCAGAGCTGCCAGGACGTATGGTGATGACCACTTTGGCAATCGTTCCTGCCGGAATAAGTTCGCCTGCCTGCTGCTGACCGGCGTCATTGAAATCCATGCCTTGGTTCTGGTACATGTTTTTTCACTCCTGTGTTTGTTAAACGGCTTGCGCGGGGGTATCGGCATCGGTCGGCTGTGGCCTGCAAAACTCCAGCCGCTCCGATGCCGTCTTTGTCAGGGGTTGCCTGATTTTTTCCATGAGCCGTCCGAGATGCGGCTCCTCGATCATGGCAAGGCGCCCGCTGCGGTCGCCTGCCGGAAAGCCCCATGAATTCAGCGTCTGACACACGAATGCGCGATAAGGTTTGCCATCGTCGGCCTTGATCTCGGCCATCGTGACGACCTGATCGACGATGCCAGGAAGTTCAAGACCCGTTTTGCTGCCATCGATCTGCGGCATGTAGATGCGGCGATTGAAGTCGTCCGTTTTCTCGTCGAGGATCCCGACAAACCAGACATTCTTCCCGCGCGTGTGTTGAAGATGCGTGAGCCAGCCGATCATCTCACGGCCTAACAAACCATAAGCACCGCGCGTATCGGGCTTGCCTGTTTTCTCGCTGATGGCCTCCGGCTGCCCCGTACACCATTGAAAGCACAGACGTGCTGCGACCGTGATGCTGTCGACAAAGATCGTGTCGTATTTGTCGAGGGCTGCCGCGTCGCCAAACTGGCTGCACACGTAATCATAGTGTGCCTGACTGTAGGGCTGGTTTTCTCGCAGCGCTGGATTGGGGCCACCGATATAGGCGGCAAAATCACGGCATTCCTGCCATGTGCGTGGGCGGATCGTGTCGCCAGCCCAGCCTTCGACGGCCAGATCTCCGGCTTCAAGGTCGATAAACAGCGTTTTGTCCGCATCAAGCGTCCAGAGCAGACTGGTCTTGCCGATCTTCCAACGCCCGAAGATGCAGCCTTTGATTCCGCGCTTTTCGGACAGTCTTTGATCGGCGGTAATAATCTGAAAAGTCATGTCACGCCTTGTCCTTTGGTTTGAGGGTGTACGTCTCTCGTCCCGGCACGACGGCACGCGCAGGGGCGAAGATTTTCTGAATGTCGGGAGGGGCTGCCGCGTATTTGCGTTCATCCACCTTGAACTCGGCCTTCGCATAGTGTTTGGCCGTCTCGGCTGGCAGGGAATCCAGCGCCACGATCAGTTTGACTTGATCCCATTTGACAGTCTTGCTGACTTCAGCGGCGACATCGAAGCCTGCATCCTCCAGATGGACGACACCTGTGTCCTTGCCGGCGGCGATGCGCGTCCGGTGCGCGGCCTCGCCATACTTACGGTTCAACGCGCAGGCGAGCTTATCCTTGCGAAGTTTGAGAAGCGTCGAATCTCTTTCGAGCAAATCGATCAGGTCGGCCAGTTCTTGCGCCTGCAAAGCGGCGATGGAGGCGATGTCCATTTCATCGAGCGCGGCAGGATGATAATTGCTGAGGATCATTGAACGCCTCCGAAATTCTGTCCGTAAAAAGCGATGAGCGCAGCTTCGGCCAAACCATCGTCACTGCGCCGAGACCAGAAATGAGCGAAGCTCGGCATCAGTTGGCTGGCGCGATAACGTGCGTCGTCTTTGTTTTTGGAAACTTTGAGTTTCGCCTTCCATGTCACCGGCGTGACAAGCGTCATGGGGAGAAAGTTCGCGGCCACGATTCCTTTGATCGCGCCATAGGCTTCGCCGAACGCGAACATGCTGGCGACACCCTGTTTCGGCATGGCGGAGACGCGTTCGATGAACACGCTCACGCCCTTGGCGTTTTTGGTTTTGTCGTCGACGATGTTTGCCAGCGCCGTCAGATCGATGACGCGGCGTGTGCCTTTGCTCTTTGTGATCGTGAGCGTCGGCATGGCCAGCACGTCCATCTCTTCGTCGGAGCGAAAAGCCAAAGCACCGGACAAACCGGGATCGATGCCGACGAAAAGAGTCATTCGGCAATCTCCACGCTGTAGAGATCCTTGTGCTTCACGCGCCCTTTGGTTACGGCGACGATTTTGTCGGCGATGGCGGGGCGCGGTCGGCGCAGCCCTCTGGCATATCTGGAGACGTTGAGAGCCGCGCTGGTGCTGCCCATGCCAAGCATCCGCGCGAATTCAGCGTGGGAGAGATTTTTCTCTGTGAGGTAATCAGCTAGTTTCATGAGATAATCACATATCCCATTTGGACTAGTTAAGGCAAGATTAAAAATGCCTATTTGGATGTATTGACGAAACTATTTGCATTAACCATCCAATTCGGATAGGGTGCTTAATCCGAATTGGATAGGGTGAAGCAGATGAACCGATTGAAAATCATACGAGAAGATGCGGGTTTTACCCAAGAGCAAGTCGCCAAAGCGCACAAGGTGACCCCGCAAACGATTCAGCGTTTCGAAAAGGGAACGCGCAATATCAGCCTCGCCTGGCTCGAAAAGTTGGCGAAGTTTTATAACGTCCGCGTGTCCGCTTTGGTCGATGAAGTCAATGTGCAGGACATCAAGTCGGTCGACAACGATGTCGACGAGGCCATTCTGCGCGAAATACTCACCTACGCGCAAACCCGATGCAAAGGCTTCGATGTCGATCCTGCGACCCTCGCCAAAGTCGTGTGCAAAACCTATAAAAAATGCCGCAAAATGAGCGGCACACAGAAGGAAGCGGAAATCAAGGAACGCGTGGACGACATGCTCACCTGCGTTGTCGATTAACTCAATTCGCTCCAACAAAGCTGACCAGATGTCTTATGGCGTCCTCGAACAGGTTGTTCGGCAGATCTTCCAAATCGTCAATTTTGTATGCATCGATGAAAGCCTCGCGCAAAAGGACTGGACTGCAATGCAGTCTATCCGCGCGGGAGAAAATGATTCCCTCAAGAATCTTTACCTGAGTTTCATCAATTGTGGGGTATAGCCCCGCAAAGAAGGAAGCGCGACCGACCGAAAAGAGATTTTCTTCTTCGGCCATTTCCTCAAAAATGAGGGAGACTATCACATTGGAATTGCTCATAAATATCTTCCATCGAAGAATGAGTGCTACCAAAAAACTGCAAGCTTGGGTTGCAAGATGGCAAAAATTAACAAAAAAATCAAGAAAAATCTTGACTTTTAGCATGAAAAAGCCAGTGTTTGCGTATTAACGATATGGAAACCATAAAATGCCCCTAACTCCAGACCAGCTCCGCGCCGCCCGTGCACTCCTGAACATCTCTCAGGATGATCTAGCCAAGGAATCCAACGTGGCAGTCACATCCATCCGCCAATTCGAACTCGGCACCACAACAAATCTGCAGCAGAAAACCGAAAATGCCTTGCTGGCCTTTCTCAGCGAAAAAATAGAATTCATCGGCGCGCGGGGAGTTGCGTTGCGAGAAGCTGATCATCTGGTGCTGGAGGGGGAAACCGTAATCGCGCAGATGTTCGAAGACATCCATGCGCATTTGAGAGGGCAGGAAGACGGGGAGGCGCTCTTTCTGTATGGAGACACCCCTTGCTCCTTGCAGCAAAAAATCGTCGATTATTGTGCGCTTCTGCAAAAAGACGGTTTTTCCTATCGTTCCATATGTCAGAAGAAAAATGAGGCCGCGTTTGCGCGTATCATCCCTGCCAATTTCGCGCCGCTGCCTCTTCAGGTCGTTTATGGATCAACGGTCGCGCAAATGATCAGACCTCACCGCGTCCTTCTTGTGCGATCACCAATGCTGGCTGAGGGGCTGAAGCAAACCTTCGAAATGCTCTGGGCTGCATTGCCCGCTTCCGACGCAGAAATTGAAGAAAATGCCATGGTGCGAGGTAGGGCTTTGAGGGCATGAGCATATCCAATATGGATATGAATAAGCGTTTTCTTGACATACCATGCCTATTTGGATAGGTTCTTGGGAATTGGCGGACAGGTTCCGCTCCATATTTCCAAGGAGAATTGCATGATCCCCGTTGTTTCCCAACTCTACATAGATATGGCGCATCGCTGTGTACGCGAAACGCTGAAGCTTGTGCGCCAAGGCCGCACCGATGAGGCCCTCGAAGTCGCTGAACTTGCTGCCGACACATATCACAAGGCTGTCGCCCGCGCTCGCAACGGCAATCTTGATGCATTCGTTGCGCTGGCCATGCGCACCCCACATTCGTCCGAGCAAAGCAAGGCGGGGCAAAGGGCATGAACCTGTGGGATCGCCTCATTCGCGGAATCTCCCGCACCTTGCGCCAGCAATGGCGCTGGTGGAAGACCGTCTGGACGGGGCGGTGAGACGATGGTCGATGAACCGCTTGTCCTCACCGTCGATCAAGTCGCTGCAAAGCTGCAAATCGAGCCGCGTGCCGTTGTTCGTCTGCGAAATCAAAGAAAACTTGCCTTCGTCAAAATTGGAAGCCAATTACGGTTCCGTATTGAAGACGTTGAAGATTATCTCAGGAGATCATTGAACCCATGCCGAGAGCAACACGCACGCCTTGGCTCGGAAAAGAACCGAACCAACATGTCTGGTACATCTATTGGTTCGAGAACACGCGACGCGTCCGGCGACGCAGCGCTGGCACTAGCGATCGCAGCGAAGCTGAAAAAGCGCTCGGCCAGTTCATCGTAGATCATGCCAATGAGGAAACTGCTGGGCCGATAGAACCGCCAGAGAGGCACCTTATTGCCACAGCCTTGCGTTGGTATTTGCAAGAGCGGGGAGAAGAGTTGGCAAGCGCTGCTTTTGCCGCCCGCGCGTCTGAAAGGCTGATCGCATTTTTTGGTGACCGTGCAACCGTTTCCACCATAACGCCGCAGGTTCTGAAACGCTACGAGCGTGAACGCGTTCGAACGGTCAGAATTTACAACACCAAAAAAGGCCAAAAAATTGTGGCCGATAAACGACCCGTTACCACAGCCATGATCAGGCGTGAGTTTGTTGTTTTATCGGCGGCACTCAATCACGCCATTAAAAACGGGCGCCTGACAACGGCACCCAAAATTATCATGCCTCCGGCACCAGCTCATCGCACACGCTATCTGGAGCGCGATGAAATTGAGCTTTTGCTCGACAGCTGCATAGAGCCTCACATCAGATTGTTTGTAACGCTGGCTATCAACACCGGCGCGCGCAAAGGCGCGCTGCTAGGGCTGACGTGGCAACAGGTCGATTTTGCGAACCGGATCATTTATCTGAACCCCGAAGGCCGCGCCCAGACCAACAAACGCCGCGCCATCGTGCCGATGAACGATTTGCTTTATGACGTTCTCTTGAAAACCAAAGCTCAGCGCAAAGCCGAGGCTGATAAAATTGCGGAAGAAACAGGCCATCCGGTCGCGCCATGCGATCATGTTGTCGCATTCCGTAACGCGCCTGTGGCGAATATCAGAACGGGGTTCAGGTTGGCTTGCCAGCGCGCCGGAATAAAGGGCGTCACGCCGCACACGTTGCGCCACACGGCGGGAACGCTCATGGCTTTGGCAGGTATTGACCTTTTCCTGATAGCCAAGGTGCTGGGGCATTCTGTGCAGAAGACGACCGAGATGTACGCGCACTTCCAGCCGAGTTATCTGCGCGGCGCGGTGGACGTTTTGGCGAAGGCAACCTATGTCGGGCAGGTGCAGAAAATCGACGCCACCCAGTCCGCCGTCCTCCACTAAACAAACTCAACGAAAAAGCAAAAGCCGCGCGCACTTTGGCGGTGCGCACGGCTTTGATTTTAAACTCTCACGTCAATTGACGGGGAAAAACTGCACGAAAAGGCACTAACTAAAAAATCTGCTCTCATACTTGCTCTCATAGTAGCGAACGTGCTCTACCGTGAGAAAAACCAACCCTTTGAAATTAAAAGGGGAAATTGGAGCGGGCGAAGGGGATCGAACCCTCGACCCCGACCTTGGCAAGGTCGTGCTCTACCGCTGAGCTACACCCGCATCCTTGTCCAAGCGTCAACTAGCCCGGACTGCCAAAAGCGAGGCGATCATACATGCCTCGGCGCGGTTTGCAAGCCCTATCCTGTGATTTCTTTGCGGCCCGTTCATGGGGCCGATTCCGGCCTTGCGGTTTGCCAAATGGGGCCAAAAGAGGCAGTATCGCCTCGGAATTTCGCGTAACTCTGGCCACAGGAACTCTATGCCGCCGCTCGTTTCCTCGACCGCCCCCCAACCTCCGGAACCGGTTGCCGCCGATCTCGTGAAGGATGTCACGATTGCCAATTTTATGGCCGAAGTGATCGACGGCTCGCGGCAGAGGCCTGTCATCGTCGATTTCTGGGCACCTTGGTGTGGGCCGTGCAAGCAATTGGTGCCGCTGCTGGAAAAGCTGGTGCGGGCGCAAAAAGGCGCGGTGACGCTGGCAAAAATCAACATCGACACGAACCCCGAAATTGCCCAGCAGATGCGGGTGCAGTCCGTCCCGGCCGTGTTTGCCTTTTTTCAGGGCCAGCCGGTGGATGGCTTTATGGGGGCCTTGCCTGAATCGCAATTGAAGGCATGGCTGGATAAGCTGCTGAAAGCCACGGGTGCGGCTGCTCCGGGCGCAGGCTTGGACACCGCGCTGAAACAGGCTGAAGAATTCCTCGCGTCCGGCGATGCCGCGACGGCGCAGTCGATCTATGCCGACATTTTGGACATGGAGCCTACGCATGCCGTCGCCTATGCGGGCGTTCTGCGATGCCTGATGGCGCAGGGCAACGCGACGCAGGCGCGCGCTTTGTTGGCGCAAGCGCCTGAGGCGATGGCCAAAGACAAGGCGTTCGCGCCCATTCGTACGGCGCTGGAATTGGCCGATCAGGCGCAAGCGGCGGCGGGCTCGTTGGACGCGATGCAGGCCAAGCTTCAAAAAGACCCGAACGACCATCAAGCCCGCTTTGATCTGGCGATGGCCCACTATGCGGCGGGTCAGAACGAAGAAGCTGTGGAGGCCTTGCTGGACATCGTGCGCCGCAACCGCGCTTGGAACGAAGAAGCCGCGCGCAAACAATTGGTCAAACTGTTCGAGGCCTTTGGCCCGACCCATCCTTTGACCATCGCTTCCCGCAAACGCCTTTCGTCGATCCTGTTCGCATGACCGAAACTCCCACGCCCAAGGCTGCTGCCGCCCCGTTTTTGCCGGATGTATTGCCGATCTTTCCTTTGATCGGCACGGTGTTGTTGCCGCGCGGACGTTTGCCGCTGAATGTGTTCGAGCAGCGCTATCTGACGATGATCAACGATGCGCTGGGGCGGGGGCGCATGATCGGCGTCATCCAGCCTTCTGATCCCGACACCCAAAATCCGGCCCCGACGCTGTATCAAGTGGGGTGTGCCGGACGCATAACGTCTTTTGCCGAGACCGACGATGGCCGCTACCTGATTACCCTGTCCGGCTTGTGCCGTTTTTCCGTGGCGGCGGAACTGCCGCAAGAACGAATCTACCGCTGCGTAAAACCGGACTGGAGCGCGTATCAAGCGGACGTAGGCCCTGAGGAAGATGCTCCCTTTGACCGCGTCCGGTTGACCGAGGTCTTGCGTTATTACTTTAAAACGCAAGGCATCGCCGCCGATTGGAGCGCGGTGCAGAATGCTTCAGGCGAGACGCTGATCACCTCGCTGACGATGATGTGCCCGCTGGAGCCGAACGAAAAACAAGCTTTGGTGGAAGCCCCCGGACTGCTGGAGCGGGCCGAGCTGCTGACCGCGTTGCTGGAAATGGCCTGTGTCGCGCCACCAGATGCCGACATCGCCCGACACTGAGGATCCGACATGACCGAACCCATCACACGCCGCATCGACCCCAAACTTCTGGCCATCCTCGTCTGCCCGTTAACCAAAGCTCCGCTGCGCTACGACGCGGAAAAACAAGAGCTCATCAGCGACAAAGCCGGACTCGCCTTTCCCATCCGCGAAGGTATTCCGATCATGTTGATTGAGGAGGCGCGGCGGGTGGAGCGGTAGGGCGCAACTATTAACTATAATATTTGCCTTCATTGTCATTACCCCAGCGACTATATTGTCAAGAAACGAACAGGAAGGATTTTATTATGAGCGCGGATGCGATGTCGCAAAATGGCGATTTGGGAGATATTTTGAATCGCGCATCTAGTGATATTTGCGCTCACGGTCATTGTTCGAACCTAAAATATTGCGCCAGTAGCCTTATTCAAATCATAGATAGTGCGTCATGGCCGGAAGATCGCGATCACTTGGTCGGACCATTGTTGATTATTGCCGACGAGATATTTAGGGCGGGGGCGCACAATTATAAATTTTCGAGCCTAGCCTATGCCGCGGTAGCGCGTGTGACAGACGGTGACACTGAGGCGCGTGCCACTAAGCGATTTGTAGAAGCCGTAGAGCTTAGTCAATATAATGATATGTCCAGATTGGATGTTTTTGAAAACGCTGCCATCGTGTCGGCGTTGTGCAGACAACGCGAGAGTGGAACTGATGCCAAACACGGCCTCGAATTTGAGCGGGTATTGGTTGATCAGTTTGAGCGTTACGTAAAGATATTGGCGAAACGCAAACGTGTGGAGAGGTGTTGCACTGCCATTCGTCGCGCTACCTTTCAAGGTAAATTGGCCGTAACGGCTGCAAAAATTGCTAACGAATAGACCTGTTGCGAAAGTCGGAGGGATTTGGGCGCGGAGCGGGCTTGGGCGGATGAGCTGGGTTCAGAAACCGGCGATGAGATTGACGATGCCCGCGATGGAGGAGAACTTGGCGGCGTAGGTTGCTTTGGAATAGCGG
>CAIXHP010000049.1 GCA_903919315.1 uncultured Pseudomonadota bacterium
AAGGGGAATGTGATTCTCTATCCAACTGGATAGAGCCTTGGACAGTATTCCTTGCATTTTGGATTCCTTCTTTGGTCGGAAAGAATCCTTATCTTGAATCTCTTCAAGGCTTTATCCAACTGCGTCCGGTACTATGGTCAGCGCTATAATCAATACCGATGAAAGACATAGCTCTACGACCTCGTTTGCTTGCTGCCGGTTTTTTGTATCAAGCCAGCAGTTTGTCACGACTTCTCATTCCGAAAAAGCTATAATATTTTTACACGAAATCCTGTTCCCGCCCGACATTGCCTATTGCGCAACAGGCGAACCGGGATGTGCCGCGACCGTAGTGGCAACGGCTTCCGTGTTTGCGCGGCGGAAGGCCAAAGGGGCGGCAGTCATTCTCAGAACGGCATCAGCACATCAAGAACCTGACTGCCGAGGCGCGGTTGCTGCATGTCTTGGATCGTGCCGCGACCGCCGTAGGAGATGCGGGCTTCGGCGATTTGGTCGTAATTCACGGTGTTTTCCGAGCTGATATCCTCAGGCCGCACCACGCCGGTGACGTTCAGTTCGCGCAGATCATAGTTGACCTCGACCTGCTGCTTGCCCGCGAGGACGAGGTTGCCGTTCGGCAGCACCTGCGTGATCGTCGCGGCGACGCGGAGGTTGATTTTTTCCGACCGATCCACCGAGCCCTTGCCGTCGTTGCTCAAATCGCTGCCCATCTTAAACAACTGTGTGGGGTCGACGGCTTTGGGAAACAGGTCTTTCAAATGGGTTTCATACCCCAGCGCGGCATCCAAATTCGCGTTCTCGCTGTTCTGGCGCGAACGCTTGGTTTCGTTTTGCAGCTGCGCCTTTTCGTCGATGCTGATGACGACGGTCAGAATGTCGCCGACGCGGCTGGCGCGTTGATCGCGGAAGAAAGCGCGCGAGCCTGTCTGCCACAGCGAATTGGGCTGGCGTTCGTTGAGCGTCGGCGCGGGCATCGGCATCCGGACGGGGGACGGCCCCGCGATGTGGCTGGGGTCCTGCACCGACGCCAGCTTGGGCGCGGAGCCGACTTCGTTCAGCCGATCAAACGTATTGCAGCCGGTAAGGCCGATCAGCGCCGTCGCCACAAGAAGAAAACGAAGGGACATAAAAGCCATCCTTATGATCCGGCGTTCGCCATTTTTTGCGCCGTGTGAATGCGCACGACTCCGGTCGCTTCGACGGTGCCTTCGACCACGCGGTTGCTCTGCGTGTTGGTGACGCGCACCACGTCGCCTTCGCCGCCGTCCTGCAACGAACGGCCCTGCGCGGTGATGAGCATAACGGGCGTTTCGATCTTGAGCGTCACAAGACCGCCGCGCGTCACAAGGCGCGGCAGCATCACGTCGCGGTCGCGCAAGGGCTGGCCTTCGGCGACGGGGTGGCGCAACTCGCGCCCGATCAATTGCGCGGCATCGGTCACGACGTCGCCGGTCACGCGGTCGTCCGTCAGAGTCAGCCAATCGAGATCGGATTCGCCCACCGTCGTTCCGGCCTCAAGCCGCCGCACCAGAACCGGCACGTCGCGCTTGACCGTCACGCGGCCCATCACGGGCATGACCACGGGCGACGTTCCGGCATCGGCCATCAGTTCGGCGCGGAAACGCCGGTTCGGCGCGTCATAGTCGAAATTGTTGAGCGCGAAGTCCGGCGCTTGCCCCGTGGGCAAATTGACCTCAAGCGTGCGATTGTCGAAGGCTACTTCGATTTTTCCCTTCACGTCGCGCTTCGCCAATTCGGCGACGACCGCCGTGCGGATCATGTCCTGCGTGATGCGTGTGGCGGCCCGCGTCAGAACGGAGCGGTCGCCGAGACTCTGCGGCTGCCAGTCGAGGCGATACTGCGCCGCCAGACGCGTCAGGACGCTCGTGTTATAGGTCACGCTCTTGCCCGGCGCAGGAGCCACGGCGATGTCGCGGTCGATTCCTTCGGGCAGATTGGCGAACACGTCGCTGAGCCGGATCGCGGCGCGATCCACCTCGGCCACAGAGCGCAACGTCACCGGCTCGTCGGCGCGAACGGGCGCGGCGGCGAAGAGGGCGGCCAGCGCGAGGCCGAGGACGAATATCTGTACGAAACGACGGGCGTTCAACATTCCGATCACCTCAACTGGCTGATGGTGGTGAGCATTTCGTCGGACGTCTTGATGACCTTCGAATTCATCTCATAGGCGCGTTGCGCGGTGATGAGGTTGGTAATTTCCGACACGATGTTGACGTTCGAGGTTTCCAGCGACCCCTGCACGATCGAGCCAAAGCCCGCCGCCTGCGGATTGCCGGTCACCGGCGAGCCGGAGGATTCGGTTTCCTTTAGCAGGTTGTTGCCGATGGATTCCAGCCCGGTCGGGTTGGTAAAGGTGGCGAGTTGCAATTGCCCCAGATTGGATTGCGTCGATTGGCCGTCGATGTTGGCCAAAACTTGGCCCGCCGCGTTGATCGTGATGCCTGTGGCGTTGGACGGCACCGTGATGGAAGGAATGACCGGCAACCCTTCGGGATTGACCAACTGGCCGTCCTGATTGAGCTGCAACGATCCGGCGCGGGTATAGGCCGTCGTGCCGTCGGGGCGCTGCACCTGCAGGAATCCGCGTCCGTTGATGGCGATGTCATAGGGATTGTTGGTGACGTTTAGGTTGCCTTGTTCGTTGATGCGATAGGTGGCCACCGGCATGACACCCAAGCCGACCTGCAAGCCCGACGGCAACAGCGTGCCGGTGTCGGACGAAGGCGAGCCGACGCGACGGAGATTTTCGTACAACATGTCCTGAAACTCGGCGCGCGAGCGCTTAAAGCCGGTGGTGGACAAGTTGGCGATGTTGTTCGAGATGACTTCGACGTTGAGCTGCTGGGCCTGCATGCCCGTCGCGCCGATGCTAAGTGACCTCATTCGGTTTCTCCTGAATTACGCTGACGTTCGGGCCAGCTTGTCGATGGCGTTGGTGCGGCGTTGGTTGTCGAGGTCGAGCAGATGCACCGACATCTGATAGGCCCGCATGATTTCGATCATGTGCGTGATTTCGCTGACCGACCGGACGTTGGATTGCTCGACCGTGCCTTGCACGAGGCGGCTTTCGGTGTCCGCTTCCGGCGGTTGTGAGGATGTATAGAAACCGCTGCCGACGCTTTGCAGCGCTTGTTCGTTGGCGAATTTGACCAGCTTGAGCTTACCCACCTGCGTCATGGTCGTGCCGCCGCCGGACTTGGCGGCGATGACGCCGTCGCCGGAAATTTGCACGTCTTCGGCATCGCTGGGGAGCGTGATGGGTTGATCGCCTTCGCCTAAAACTTTGTCCCCGCCTGCGGTGATCAACTCGCCGGCACCGTTCAACTGAAACGCGCCGCCGCGCGTGTAGCGCGTGCCTTCGCGGGTCTGGATGGGGAAATAGCCCGCGCCCTGAATGGCGACATCGAACGGATTGCCGGTGGTCAGCAACGGCCCCGCCGCCGTGTCGCGCAACGTGCCGCGTTCCACGGCAAAGTCGATCTTTTCATTCGCCGCCGGACGGCTGACGAAAGTTTCGAACTGCAACTCTTCGCGCTTAAAGCCCGTCGTGCTGGCGTTCGCGACGTTGTTGGCCACAACGTCGAGCGCCCGCGTCAGCGAGTCTTGTTGAGCGATGAGGACAAGCGCGGCGGCCTGCATGTGTGTCGTCCCTGAAACGCGACGGGAAAACCCCGCCTTCGCAAAGGGAGATGCAGACTTCGTGCCAAGAAGAAATCTAGCGTGTTTTCAGGTGGTTACAACAACACCCCGCCCGCCGCACCCCCGCCGTTCCGGCAAGAGGTTCCCCGGCATGCGGCAGAACTTGCCGCAGGATGGCGGGGGTCGAGTATCGTCAGGCGTTGGAATCCCACCATGCTTCTGGATATTCGCCTGATGACACCATGACCATGATGTCATCATGCTCAGCGTCCAGATAGTGATGTCCGGAACTGACCGCGCTGACCTGCCGTGTTCTATTGGCTGCATCTTTCCAGCCGTTTTGATTGCGTTGCCAGCAAAAAACATCGCCGGTAAGTGACAAGCCGATGTCATGAAGGACGCACGACATCTGAAGTTTGAGGCCGCGATGAACCTTAACAAAGGGCATCAGGTGCAGGGCCGTAGTACTCATGTTGTCGGACGCGATACGATCAAACGACTCGGCCAATAACAGCATCCCCGAAGAATCGCCCGCCAAAAGCAGCGTTTTGCCCGGCCTGAAATGATCGAAACAGCCGATATGAACAAACGTCATGCTCCCCCCTCGCGCCAGCCAGCAATATGTCAGAGAGTTCTAATGTTTACCAGTCGCCGACAATCACAAGCCGATTTGTTTGCCGCGCAACCAAAGCCGAAGATTGGAGACTCGCTTGTCCGGGCGGGCAGGTTGGCCATCCGGCGGGATAATCCGGTCGAAATGTTCGGTTTTGCTTAGCTTGGCTCCGAGCATGATGGCTTTCCTATTGCGCTCGAACTCCTGCGCCATGCGTTCCCATGCCGCAATGGCATCATCATAAATTTTCGGATCCTTGTTGTGGATGCACGATCTTTCGTCCGGCATGGCAAAGCCCGGTCGGGAATCGTTGGCGGGACGCACATCCCGGCTCAGAATCTCTCCATCACGGTTTTGCTTCTCAATGAACCAACCAATCTCGTTCTGGTAGGCAAGGATCGTCGCCGATCCATCGGCCGCATACAGCGTTTCTGTGTGTTGTAGCGGGAGTCTGGCGTGGCGGCCCTTGTACATCATCTCGCCGTCCAAATAGACGGTGGTGTCCACAATTTGGCTCGGTCTGCCGCCGATCATTTGCGTTTCATGGATTACGCGCGTGTAATACCCCGTTTGAGCGACAGGAGAATCCTTCGTGCGCAGTGCCGCATGACGCGAACCAAACAACCGAAAAGAGGGTTGGGATAGAGTGTTCATAGCTTAGCTTCCTTTGAATATACGTTTGTAATTGTAATGGTATTCCAAGTTTATGCAATAAATTGGCCTTATTATGGCTGTTTTCACGCTGCGCGTCGGCTATTGGCGAAGCGCTTCCCGCAAGTATTGGCCGAAGGCGCTGGCCGGGCGTTCGGGGCCAACTTTGGCCAAACTGATTTTTTGAATGAAATGAACGGTTGGCCCCTGAGCTGCGGCCGCGAGGATGTCGTTTCTCTGTGCTTGGAATTCGGCCATCCGTTCGGCCCAGACGTTGTCCGGCACATGATTTTTGTAGGTCGGGTTGCGCATCCCCTTGGCATCGCATGTAGCCAGACAGAGGGCCCCTTCGTAAAGGTGGCCGTGGATCCATCCGCCATATATATCCGGTTGAAGACGTGCCTGTTGTCGGCGGACTGGCGGCCACGGTAAACCAAGTCGCCATTATGATACACGGTCGTCACGGTCGAGCCGTTGCGGCGAGCATCCGGTGCCGAAACGCGAGTCACGCGGGTGTAATAACCGCTCGCGGGGATAGGGGATTCCTGTAGGCTGGCCGTAACGGCTTGGGCATGACCGGCCCACAATGTCTTCAAAAAACCTAAGCGCATATCAAATCCCCCTCAGAAAATGTGGAATGTCGGCCCCACCCTAGCAAAATTCCATGAAACTATTGAACCTGTTTTTAGAGCCGAAACGACTTATTTGTGCCCGGTGTACAGCCGCTGTTTACCATGTTTTGAGCGGCTGAACCGCCTCTGGCCAATTTCCGGCACCGGGCTATAGTCCCTTTTTGCCCGAAAGGAAGCCCATGGCCTATTGGCTGATGAAGTCGGAACCTACGGCGTTTGCGTGGGAGCAGTTGGCGGTGGACAAGCGCGCCAAGTGGGACGGCGTGCGCAATCATCAGGCCGCGAACAACATGAAGGCGATGCGCTTGGGCGACGAAGCGTTTTTCTATCATTCGAACGAAGGTCTGGCGATCATCGGCATCATGCGGATCACCAAATTGGCCTATCCCGACGGCAGCGATCCGACCGGGCGTTTCGTCATGGTGGATGTGGCCCCCGTCCGCGCCTTGCCGCGTCCCGTGACGTTGCGCGAGATTAAGATGGATAAACTTTTGCAGGGCATGGCCTTGGTGCGCCAGTCGCGGCTGTCGGTCTCGTCCGTGACCGAGGCGGAGTGGGCGAGGGTGCTGGCGTTGGCCGAAAAAAAACCGGGACCCATTTTCATGAGCCCCGGCAAGGAGGAACCGGCGGAATAACGGGTGAAACGGTCGCGGCTTTACGAAGCGCGCTGATGCGGCGGCAACGTCATGCCCACTTCATGCACGGCGCGGACGATGCGTTCGCCGATGCTGCCGACGCGGGCTGCCGCTGCGGCATAGCTGGAGGAAGCGCGACGGATGGCGGCCATCGTCTTGTCGAGCGCGACCAGATTGGTTTGATTGGTCATCGCCACAAGGCGTTCGAGCGTTTCGTCGGCGGAGCCTACGGCGTACTGGAGTTCGCGTTCTTGGGCCATGATAAAATCTCTTCCGGTTGCTGGTTTCTTGTTTGTCTCTTTCCGTACATCCAACCTACAGGCGATTCTTGAATTCACAGTTAACGCAAGGGGTTTTTTTGGATCAAATCGTACTTTTTTTGGCTCAAAACTTCAGGTTTTGCTAGGTAATGTTGAGAAACTATTAAACATGATCTGCTATACTGACGGCTGCTCATAGGTCGAATCTCTAGGAAAACCGCCATGTTCAGCGCGATTAGCTCGGCTTTGTCAGGCCTGAATGACTCGGTGTCGCGTGTCAGTAACGCGATTTCAAGCATCGTTAATGCTTCCTCAACAAGCGCCGCGCCCGCAAAAACGCGCGAAGATGCCGTGACATTGTCCGATGCAGCGTTGAACGCGCGCGATCAACAAGCGCCTGTGGATGTCACATCAAAATTGTTGGATGCCAAATTGGCGCAAGTGACGTACAGCGCCAACGCCGCCGTTATCAAGGCGACGCTTGAGAACGATAAAAGACTGCTCGACACCTTGGCCTGAGGCTCGCCATGTTGATTCATGCGACGTGCGTCGTCGTGGAAGATCGCGCCGTGTTGCTGGCCGCGCCGCCCGGTGGCGGCAAATCGGATGTCGCGCTGCGCTTGATCGATGCGGGAGCGCGGCTTGTGGCGGATGATCGTGTGGAATTGCGCGACGTTGACGGAGTCCTGACGGCCTTTGCGCCGCCGCCCATCGCCGGGTTGATCGAAGTGCGCCATGTGGGCGTGCTGAGCGTCCCGCACGAACCCAACGCGCCGGTGGCGCTCTATGTTGAGCTGATGCCCATGGATAGGGTGTTGGAGCGTCTGCCGGAACCTGAGCCGATCACATTGCTGGATCACGCGGTGCGGCGGCTTCGCTTGCCCGCTTACGCGGCCTCCACGCCCGCCAAGATCCGCGCGGCGTTGCGCTATCGTCTGGAGTCGTCCGCCTAACGCGGTGCGAGGAATCCCACGCGTTTCATATAACGGCTCAAGGCCACGACGGTTGAAGGCGACTCGCCTCGCGCCAAGGCTGTGCGCCAAGCCTGCTGCAGGGGCATCAGCCGGACCTTGGTCGTTTCCTGCTCTTGGGCGTTGCCGCCGTGGCGGTCTTTGAGTGCGCGCCGAAGATTGCGAAAGGCTTGCGGCGTAATCGTCAGCTCGGTGAAATATTGATGCTGCGCATCGGTAAGCGCAGGATGGCATGTAACAGGTGCGCCGAGCTTCCTGATCTTCCGGCGGTCGAGATGCGGGAAATCGTCCTTGCCGCCAGAGGCATGCGTTTCCTCGACGAACTCGCGCAACGCGCCCATCGTGGGGTTTTCCCAAGAGGAAAGATTGAAACCCGTCTTCTCGTGCAACAGACCGCCCGGAACCTCAAGCATGCCGACTGCGTTTCCGCCCCATCTCGGTTGCTCGATCATGACGACGTGATGCTGGTTCAGGGCAGGCCGCGCGGTGGTATCCTTCCCTGCGACCTTGAAGACAACGAGCAGAGTTGCCGCATCCGGCATGAAATTGACGTGATAGGACGCTTCGTGTCCGCCGGGGGTGGTGTAATGCACGCGGGCCTGAACGGTGAGCACAGTTCGCCTGTCTGCGGGGCCGATCAGCGAGGCTCCGTTGATAACGACCCGCGATGTTTTGAATCCGTTTCGGCTGTGGGCTTCGATCTGCCGGTGCATGGTCGGCCATTCGTCAATCAGCTTTCGTTCGTCCGGCGAAAAATCCGTATGAGGAGCAGCTTCAATGGAAAGATGCGACAAAATGTTAACCCATTCTTGATTGTTTAAAATCTATCCCACTGTATAAAGTGGCCCATGTCTTTGGTAGTCCGGATTTAGTTTCTAGGGCTTTTAACCAAGAAATACGTGCGTTCAGGACGGGTGTCGTTTCATGAGAGCGGTGACAGGATGACAGACTCAACGCCATCGGACACGCCTCCCAGCGATGGCCGTCGCCATATCGTGCTGCTGACCGGCATGTCGGGCGCGGGGTTGTCCACGGCGTTGAAGGCTTTTGAAGACATCGGGTATGAGGCGGTCGACAATCTGCGCCTCGCGCTCATCCCTTCGCTGGTCGCGGATGAACAAACGACGGCGGCCAAGGCGCTGGCCGTCGCGGTCGACACGCGCAACGCCAATTTCACGGTCGAAGAACTGCTCCGTGTCGCGCATGAACTAAGCGAGAAGTCGGGACTCAATGCCAAGCTGGTGTTTCTCGAATGCTCGGACGAAGCGTTGCAGCGGCGCTTTACCGAAACGCGGCGGCGTCATCCTTTGGCCGTCGACCGTCCCGTAACCGACGGCATCAAGCGCGAGCGCGAGATGCTGTGGCGGTTGCGCGACGAAGCGGATCACGTCATCGATACCTCGTTGCTTTCGATCCACGATTTGCGCCGTTTGATCGTCGGGCATTACTGGCTTGATGCCGCGCCGGGCTTGACGTTGTTCGTCACGTCCTTTTCCTACCGCCACGGCGTGCCGCGCGAAGCGGATCTGGTGTTCGACGCGCGCTTTCTCGCCAATCCGCATTGGGATGCCAAGCTGCGCCCGCTGACGGGGCAGGATCCCAAGGTCGCCGCCTACATCGAACGCGATGCCGACTACGCCCCGTTCCTCGACCACATGACCCAGCTCTTGGTGCCCTTGCTGCCGCGCTATCTACAAGAGGGAAAAAGTTACCTGACAATAGCTGTTGGCTGCACCGGAGGCCGTCACAGATCGGTTTTGGTGGCGGAACAGTTGGCGACAATTCTGGCCGGACATGGTTATATCGTCGGCATCGGCCACCGCGATCTGGATCGGAACGCGAACAAGGCTTAGGAAAGGTTCGGGCGCGGGTGCAGTCGGGAACGCACGGTTTCCGGCCCCTGCTGTCTGTCGTCGCTTCATGGGAGAAGACTATATGTTCGGCATGGTTTTGGTGACGCACGGTGGAATTGGCGCCGAGCTTTTGGCCGCGCTCAACACAATCGTCGGGCCGCAAACGCAGGCTCTGGCGGTCAGCGTCGGCGCGGACGACGATATGGAAAAATGTCGCAACGATATTCTGCGGGCGATTGGCGAAGCGAACAAAGGCGACGGTGTCGTGCTGTTGACCGATATGTTCGGCGGCACGCCCAGCAATCTGGCGCTGTCGGTCATGCCCAAGACCAACGCCGTGGTGTTGGCGGGTGTCAATCTGCCGACGCTGATCAAGCTGGCCTCGTTGCGGAACGCCACGCCGCTGTTGGACGCAGTGCGCGAGGCGGAGACGGCCGGACGGAAATACATCCAGTTGGTCACCGAAAACCTGACCCACACCGCAGGGTAAGCGCCATGGAGCCTGACTTTTTCGTGAACGAGATTTGCGAAATGGTGGTGGTGGAAAACCAGCGCGGCCTGCACGCGCGCGCGGCTGCCAAACTTGTGCGCGTGGTCGAAGGCTTTAAGGCCGACGTGAATGTTTCGCGCGACGATATGCGCGTGTCGGGCCGCTCGATCATGGGGCTGATGATGCTGGCCGCCGCCAACGGAACCTGCCTGAAATTATGCGCCACCGGCGATGATGCTGATGCCGCCGTCGCCGCCGTGGTCGAACTTGTGAAACGGAAATTCGATGAAGATTAGCGACAGCAAGCCCATCGACGAGCAACGTCTGGTGGGGATTCCGGTTTCGCCCGGCATCGCGATAGGCCCGGCCTTTGTCATCGACCAGCACGGCGTGCCGGTGCCGGAGTACGCCGTTCCGGCGGGGCAGGTTGACAAGGAGTTAAAGCGCTTCAACGCCGCCGTCGCCAAAACGCAAAAGCAGCTGAGCCAGCTGCGCCAAAAGGCCGAAGCCTTGCCCGCCGGAGCGGCGGACGAAATCTCGCTGCTGCTCGAAGCCTACAAAGGCATGTTGTCGAGTGCGCGGCTTGTGGGCGGCGTGGAGTCGCTGATCCAGAACGAACGCATCAACGCCGAAGCCGCCATTCACCGCCAGATCACCGCCATCGCGGCCAGCTTTGCGGCCATGGACGATGTCTATCTCGCGGCGCGTGTTGCCGATGTGCGCGGGGTGGGCGAACGCCTGATCCGTAATCTGCTGCAGCAGCAGTACAATCCCTTTGCCGACGCGCCGGAAAACAGCATCCTGATCGCCGAGGAAATCACGCCCGCCGATACCGCCCTGATGAACCCTGAGCGCGTGGCGGGCTTCGCCGCCGTGCTGGGCGGAGCCGAAGGCCACGCGGCCATCATGGCCCGCGCGTTGGGGCTTCCCGCTGCGTTGGGTGTCACCGCGATGATCAGCGGCATCGCCAACGGCGACACGGTCATCATCGACGGCGGGCAGGGGCTGATTATCGTGCGTCCCGAACCGGCGACGTTGCAGCATTATCGGCAGGAGGCCGCAAAGCAAGCCCGCGAAACGCGGCGGCTGAAATCGTTGCGCGACGTTCCCGCCGTCACCAGCGATGGCGTTCCCGTGACGCTGCAGGCAAATCTGGAACTGCCGCGCGAAGCGGAATCGGCGTTGGAAGCCGGAGCTTCGGGCATCGGTCTGTTGCGCACCGAGTTCATGTTCATGAACCGCGCCACGCTGCCGGACGAAGACGAACAATTCGACGTGCTGCGCCAACTGGTGCAGGCGATGGACGGCAGACCGCTGACCGTGCGCACACTGGATGTCGGCGGCGAGAAACTGGCGACGGCGCTGGGCGACGCGGTGGGCGAGAGCGTCAATCCGGCCTTGGGCCTACGCGCCATTCGCCTAGGTTTGCGCGAACCGAAATTGCTGGAAACGCAGCTGGCCGCGATCCTGCGCGCCGCCGCGTTGGGGCCTGTGCGCATCCTCGTGCCGATGGTGTCGTCGGTCGCGCAAATGCGGCAACTGCGCGAGCATGTGATGCAGGTGGAGCGCCGTTTGCACCGGCGCGGGCTTAAGACGGCAACGGCCATCCCGCCCATCGGCGCGATGATCGAGATTCCGGGCGCGGCGCTGGCGGCGGATGCCTTCGCCAAAGTCTGCGATTTTTTCGCCATCGGCAGCAACGACCTGACCCAATACACGCTGGCGATCGATCGCGGCGACGAACGCGTGGCCGACCTGTACGATCCGTTTCATCCGGCGGTGCTGCGGCTCATCCAATTCACGATTGCGGCGGCTTGGCGGGCTAATATTTCCGTCAGCCTCTGCGGCGAAATGGCGGGCGATCCGCGCGCGGTGCCGTTGTTGCTGGGTTTGGGCCTGCGCGAGTTCTCGATGGCGCCGTCGCGCCTGCCGCTGGTCAAACAGGAAATCCGCGCCACCTCGATGCCCCAAGCCGTCGCCTTCGCCGAATCCATCATGGCCCGCAGCGACGAAGCCGACATCAAACTTTTGCTGGATCGCGGCGTTGAACCGATGAAGCGGTAGCCGAACCCCCTTCCCACGAGGGGGGGGGAACTCCTGCGTCAAACCCACCACGCCTTGCGCCCGCACGACGCGCGTGAAGCTATTGCGCCGCAATAAGCGAGCAGACCGTACGCGATAGCATAGCCGAACAAGCATACCGAAACCCGCTCGTTACGCAGTCGATCAAGGCTTTGGAGCGGGTATGTTCTTCAAGTAACGGACGGTGCGCACAGCATGCAATAAAACGGGCAGGCAAAGGCAGGCCGCAGCAACACCAAAGACGAGAGCAGGAAGTGGATAACCTGCATTGGATAGATTAATACCGGCAGTCGCATTACTACCTGCGGGGGCAAAGGAGGCACCGCCAAGTGTTAATTCCTTTTTGACCACATCCCATGCAGAATGGACAGTAGGCCGTTTGGGGTCAATCTTGCCACTATGCGCAGTCATTTTTATCCTCCCACCGAAATTAAACTTGAGTGCAAGTATACTGCAGAAAGATGAAACTAAAAAGATAAACAGGATGGTTAACGGGGCTTTTTTCAGCCGTTTTGCAAAAGCCCTCTGATCAAGCCGCAACGCGAGAACGCGAGGGGGATGGCACTCCTACACCAAACTCGCCGCCACCAGCCACGCCTTGCGCCAGCGTGACAGCGAAACGCGCGTCATGGGATTGCGCCAGTCTTCTTCGACCAGACGGGCAAAGATCGCGCCGTAATAGGCTCGCATGATGCGGGCGGGGCGCATGGCGGCGGCGGGGCACAATTTCATAGCATCAGAGGCCGCCGTAAAATGATCGCCCGCAAGGACGGCCAGATCGCGGCACACGGCGCGGAGGTTGGGATCGCGCAAGACCTGCTGCGGATCGAGGGAAGCGCCATGCTTGACCAACAATTCGCGCGGCAGATACAGCCGTCCCCGCGCCGCGTCCTCGGCCACATCGCGCAGGATGTTGGTGAGCTGCAACGCGCGGCCCAGATGGTGCGCGACGCGCATGCCGTTGGCGCTGGCATCGCCGAACAAGCGCACCGAAGCCCGCCCCACGGCGCTGGCCACGCGGTCGCAATAAAGGTCGAGCGTCGCCATGTCGGGCGCGCAGATAGGCGCGTCCGCGTCCATGTCCATGCCGTCGATGATGGCCTGAAAATCGTCCTCGACGAGGGCAAAGGGCTTGATGGCGGGGAGGAGGGCGGTGGTGATCGCGTCGCTGGCCGCGCTGCGCCGGAACAGATCGGCGATGCGTTGCCGCCACAGCGCCAATCCGGCTTTGCGTTCCTCCAGCGTCGGCAGATCGTCGGCGATGTCGTCCACCTCGCGGCAAAAGGCATAGAGCGCGTACATGGCCTCCCGCCGCGCGCGCGGCAACACGGCCATGCCCGCGCCGAACGACGTGCGCGAAGCCGCCACCCGCGCGCGCACCTCGCGCAGGGCTTGCTGATAGGACATGGGGGACGTTTCGAGGGTCATGAACGAAGCCCATAGCGACGGAGGACAAGGACGGCGAAGCCGGAAACTTCCGACTTTTTGGCCGGTTTGTCCATCAGGCTTCGAAGCCCCGCCGTTAAATCGTTACGCCCCTGTTGTATTCTTTCCGGCGGGCCTTTAGGGTTGGGCGGTATGGCCCGCTCCCGATGAGCGGGCCTTGATCCCCTGACCGAGTTTTGAGCCCATTATGTCTGATAGTGCCGTCCCCGCCGCCCCCTTGGCCGCCGAAGATGAATTGTCCCGCCGCACCGCGCGGCTCGCGAAGATCACCGAACTCTGCGGCGATCCGTTCTTCATCACCAAATTCGACAAAACGCACAGCGCCACGGCGGTGAAGACGAAGTTCGAAGGCCTAGCCGCCGGTGAAAAGACCGACCAGAGCGTGAGCGTCGCCGGGCGCGTCATGGCGATCCGCAACAACGGCATGTTCGTCGTCATCCTCGACGACACCGACCGTTTGCAAATCTTCCACGACCTGAAGGCCTCGGCGCCGGAGCTGTTGGAACTGCTCGCGCTGCTCGATCTCGGCGACATCATCGGCGTGACGGGCCTCGTGCGTCGCACCCCGCGCGGCGAAATCACGGTGGACG
The DNA here is from genome assembly GCA_903919315.1 of uncultured Pseudomonadota bacterium. GTDB lineage: Bacteria > Pseudomonadota > Alphaproteobacteria > UBA9219 > UBA9219 > CAIXHP01. The sequence continues at coordinate 13,884 of CAIXHP010000049.1, forward strand.
CGACGGAACTCAAGGTTCTGAGCAAAGCCTTGGAGCCGCCGCCGGAAAAATTCCACGGCCTCAAGGATGTCGAAGCGCGTTTTCGCCACCGCGAGCAGGATCTTGTCGCCACGCCCCGCACGCGCGAGACGTTGCGCGCGCGCTACAAAATGGTCGCCGCGATCCGCCAGTATCTTTACGACCGCGAATTCCTCGAAGTCGAAACGCCGATGCTGCATGTGATGGCGGGCGGCGCGATTGCCAAGCCCTTTGTCACGCACCATAACGCGCTCGACATGCCGCTTTACCTGCGCATCGCGCCGGAACTGCATCTCAAGCGCCTCGTCATCGGCGGCGTGTCGGAGAAACTGTTCGAAATCAACCGCTGCTTCCGCAACGAAGGCCTGAGCCCCAAGCACAACCCCGAATTCACCTCGCTGGAGGTCTATCAGGCCTACGTCGATTTCACCGCGATGATCGACCTGACGGAAGCCATCGTTCACCATGTGGCGCTGATGCTGCACGGCACGGGCAAAGTGAAATTCGGCGACAAGGAAATCGACTTCACGCCCCCGTGGCCGCGCAAGGGCATGGTGGAACTGGTGCGCGAACATACCGGCCTCGACCTCGACGCGCTGACCGATCCGGTCGCGGCGCGGGCGGCGGCACAAAAAATCGGCGTTTCGACCGAGCCGGGCCTCAGCTGGGGCCAGATCGTCGAAACCGTCTTTGGCCACAAGGTCGAGGACAAGCTGATCCAGCCGACGCATGTGATCGACCTGCCCAAGGAAATCTCGCCGTTGTCGAAGGCGTGGCCGGATCGCCCCCATGTGGCGCAGCGGTTCGAGACGTATGTGAACGGCTGGGAAATCGCCAACGCGTTCTCCGAGCTGAACGACCCCCGCGAACAGCGGGCGCGGTTTCTGGAGCAAGCCGAGCAAAAGCGCGGCCCCGACGATCCCCCGCACCCCATCGACGAGGACTTCATCAAGGCGCTGGCCTTTGGCATGCCGCCGATGGGCGGATTGGGCATCGGCATCGACCGCCTCGGCATGCTGATGACCGACAGCGCAAGCATCCGCGAAGTCATCGCCTTCCCGACCATGCGCGCGGTGGATTAGGTAACGCTTTATGAAAAACGATTGTGAGTTCGTGATGAAGTACAAATTTGTTCTTCCTATCACAGGCCTGTTTGCGGCCATTCTTCTGATCACCAATACATTGAATACCAAGATGTTCGCCATCGGCGGCATCCCCTTTCCAGCGGGCATCATTGTGTTTCCGCTCTCGTACTTGTTAGGCGACATACTAACTGAGGTTTATGGTTATTCCACTTCACGCCGCATAGTATGGACGGGGTTTGCGAGTGTCCTGCTGATGTTAGTCTGCTACGAAATTGCCATCGCGCTCCCTGCGGCTTCTTTCTGGAACAATCAGGCGGCGTTCGAGAGTATTTTCCAAGGTGCTCCGCGTATGGTTCTTGCCTCATTCACCGCATACTTGTGCGGGGAATTTATGAACTCTTATGTCGTCGCCAAAATGAAAGTCAGGACCAAGGGTCGATATATGTCATTGCGATTCGTAGCATCAACTCTAATTGGCGAATTCGTGGACACCAGTGTTGTTATCGCTATCGCCTTTTGGGGAGTCCTAAAAGCGGGAGATATGGTTCAACTCATGTTTTCAGCGTGGGTATTTAAAGTTACATGGGAAATCATAGCGCTCCCAGTTACCATTCCACTCGTCAACAAAATAAAGCATATCGAGCAGGTGGACTATTTTGACAGTGCAACAGACTTCAATCCTTTCCATATCAAGTAAGCACCCCACCAGGAGGGCTCGTGACACATAGCGAGACGATGGCCCCGCCGGGAGTGAACAAAGAGGCCATTCTAGCCTTTAAACAAATTTCCAACGAAGAGCGTTTGATTGCCGACACTTTAAATGGGTTCAACAAGTTCACTTTTGATCCGATTATTGATGTGGGAAGCGGGACGGGCCTGATTGCCGCCCTCGCGTGGCCATCGCGAAATGTTCTACTCGTCGATATGGAGGAATATCCAGCCCCCACCGACCAAATGCATACACGTGTGAGGGCAAATTTTTTTCACGAAGATTGGTCGGAAGGAAGATCGGCGGGCACACTGGTATTTTCCCATAGCCTCCAATACCTCGACGAAAACATGCCGCTCCTCAACCGTCGCATCGCGGAGCTTGCGCCGCGAACCGTGTTGTCAGTGACGGATGTACGAGAAGGATTTTATGGCGAACTGGTCGCATGGGCCGAATGCACGTTGCCGAACATTAATCCCGAACATGCCCACTACACCTTTGCAGGTTACGAGGTGGTTGAGACTGTTCGTTTCCACTCAACGATTGCCGCGCACGACATGATGACTTTAGCACAGCTTATGGTCGGAGCGTTGCTCGACCATATTGTCGCCCCGAATGAAATGGAAACATGTGTCGATTTTTTTCAAACCCACCTCAAAGGGCCAGATGTTCGTCTTGCTCAGATCGCGCAAGTTCATAGGTGTGCAGAACTCTAGGTATAAAGATATAACTTCGCTAAAAAGTGCAAAGCCTTGCTCTTCCGTTCTCCCTATGAAAAAATCTGCGCCGATTGGAAGGCTGACCCCTCGGCTTTCAACTCAGACCCACACATTTTCACCGTGGGACTAAACAATCAGGCCCCTAGCCGCGGCGTTTGGGGGGCGTGAAAATTTATGTCCCAAAGCCCGTTCTTTTTGGCATAGTGTGGCTCTCCTCCGGCGCGGGATTCGCTCGCGCCCGTCATCCCGGCTGTGGACGATGAACGAACCGCGACGTTTGACCATCATCACGCAAAACGAGCTCGACGCCGTCGTGCGCAAACACGCGATGTTTCGCGCGGCGCGGATGGGCGGCGCGCGCGCGGTTCTGGCCTATCACGATTTGTCGCAGCTTTCGCTGGTGGGGCAAGATTTGTCCCATGCGGATTTGACCGGCGCGTTGCTGTTCCAAACCGACATGCGCGACGCGCGGCTGGACTATGCCGTCCTGTTCGGCGCTGATTTGCGGCAAGCCAACCTGCAAAGCGCCAGTCTGGTGCGCGCCGACATGCGCGGCGCCTGCGTGCGCGGCGCGTTGCTGGCGAACGCCGACCTGACGGGCGTTGACCTGCGCGAAGGCGTGATTGCGGGCAAGGACGGCAGCCAGCGCAGCCATGACGACATCGACACCGCCGCGCCCGAAGACGTGCGCGGCGCGGATTTCAGCGGCGCAAACCTGACGCAGGCCAGCCTCTCCGGCGCGATTGCGATCAACGGCGATTTCAGCGACACGACCATGCGCGGCTGCAGGCTGATCCGCGCCAATCTGCAGGGCGCGCGGTTCGAGGGGGCCAATCTGGAAAACGCCGACCTCAGCATGTGCGACTTGCGGCAAGCCAATCTGCGCGGCGCGATCATGGTGAATGTGAGCATGAGCCTCGCCAACCTGACCGATGCCGACATGGCAGGCGCGTTGACCGACAAACCGGTCGGGCTGACGGTCAAGGATTTGCCCGTGCCGTTGGAAACGATGATGGCCCGCCATGCCCTCTGGCTGGAAAGCGGCGGCAAGGACGGCAAACGGCTCGACCTCAGCCGCTATGATCTACGCCGCACCACCAGCTTTGCCCGCGCGAACCTGACCATGATGTGCGCCGAGGGGGCGATGCTCTACGGCGTGGATTTCTCGGATGCCCAGTTGCAGGCCGCCGACTTTCGCGCCGCCGATTTGCGCCATGCCGATCTGATGGCGGCCGACCTGCGCGGCGTGGATTTTCGCAATGCGCGGCTCAACAACATCAGCTTTCAGGGCGCGCAGCTCCAGCCGTTGGTGTTGACGGGCGGGCGGGTGATGGTCTCGGACTTCTCCGGCGTCGCGCTGCGCTACGCGAATCTGTCAGGCGCTTGCCTGCGCCAGATCAACTTGCGCGGCGCGGATTTGTCCTTCACCAACCTGCTCGGCTGCGATTTGACCGGAGCCGACCTCACCGCCGCCAAACTGGAAGGCGCCAAACTAAACCCCAGCCAGCAAGCGCTGCTCAAGGCGCAAACGGGGTGATGGACGAAGGCATCACATCCTTGGGCCCGTGCCAGCGCCAGCGCGAGGAGACCTTGGTGCCGGTATATTGGGGGTGGAACGCGGCGTAGGCCAAAGGTGGAATTCGATGTCGGGGGTGCATCGCAATGGTTGCTCCAGAAAACTGCTGCCAATGCGATCAGTACCTTCCAAGATAACCCTGTCCAGCCTTTCCATGTACCGGATTAAGTGCGTCTGGCGGTGGTGCCATGTGGCGGAGTCCTCGGCTTGTTGTTGGGCCACTTTTTCGGCTGGGGCCAGCGCGACGGGCTTGCCGCCTATGGCAAGGGCAAAGAATCGTCTCAGCGACGACTGATGTCCGACAACCGAGGCGACCATACCGCCTATGGCATAAGCCTTGACGCGGGTTTCGATGGGTTCGATTTGCTGGGCAATCAGACGTTTGTATTCGGAGCATGTCTTGTGAAGGGAACCGACGGTTCCATTCATTGTGGCCCCTTCCTCAATATCGCGCTCAATGCCCATGGCCATGGCAACAGGCAAGCCTTCCGCGAAGGCGCGGCAGGCCCGGTTTTTGTCGCCAAAGAAATTGGCGGCGGGCTCGGCCGGACCGGTTGTCCCGTAACGATTCCGAAAAGCCGAAGTCTGGTCATTCCGTATCATGAGCGGGATATGGTTCGCCCCGAGGGCCAGCAAAGCGCGGATGCTTTCCGGATCGCCGGAGGTGATCGCGGCTCGGTTTTTCCGTGCGTCATAATTTATCGTGATAGGCTCGAACGGCGAAGCGGGTCCGCCGGTCACGATGTCGATGCCACGCTTTATGTCCTGCGGCGTGCGGGGAGCCGGGGCATTGATCTGGTGCGACAATTCGGGTTGCTCACTTACCATGGCCCTGAAAGCTTCTTTGCTCATAAAAAGGATGGAAAGATTTTTGTATGCGTTTGGCCTGCCCTTGAGGCCGTAATGGACTTGTCCGTTGGGGATTTCGGATAGGAAAATCGGGAAATTATTCATAACGCCTCGCTTGTTTAATAAGGTGTTTATAATACAATTGGTTACCTGACCCTATGTTGATATCACATTAGTCGTTGATGGTGAAAGAAAAGAATTAGTTGCTTGTCACATCAAATAGGTAGGGGCTGGAGTTAGCGGGGGCGCAAGGGCTATGCTGCCCCCATGCTGATCCGTCGCCTCCCCGAATCCCTCGTCAATCGCATCGCCGCAGGCGAGGTGATCGAGCGTCCGGCTGCCGCTTTGAAGGAACTGGCGGAAAACGCGCTGGATGCCGGAGCGACGCGGTTGGAGATCGCGTTGCGCGACGGCGGGCAGGCGTTGATCCGCATCGCCGACAACGGCTGCGGCATGACCCGCGACGAGCTGGAGCTGGCCATCGAACGCCACGCGACTTCTAAATTGCCGGACGGCGATTTATGGAACATCCACAGTTTCGGCTTTCGCGGCGAGGCTCTCCCCTCCATCGGCTCCGTCGCGCGGCTCAGCATCGCCAGCCGCGCCCGTGGCGCGGACGAAGCGTGGCAGATCGGTGTTGAAGGCGGCGCGGTGGTGTCCCCGCGTCCGACCTCGCTGGCCGAAGGCACGGTGGTCGAGGTACGCGACTTGTTTTTCGCCACCCCCGCGCGGCTCAAATTCCTCAAATCTCCCCGCGCCGAAGCCGATGCCGCCCGCGAAGTGGTTGAGCGTCTGGCGATGGCGCATCCCCATGTCGATTTCACGTTGCAGGAAGACGACCGCCGCCCGGTGCGCTTTGCCCCACCCGCGCCGGGCCTGCTGCCCGAAGAAGGCCGCAAGGAACGCTTGGCCGCTGTCCTCGGCGCGGATTTCATGGGCAACGCGGCGCGTGTGGACGTGACGCGCGACGGCCTCGGAGTCACGGGCTACGCCGCTTATCCGACGTGGCACCGTCCGACGACGCGCGATCAATACCTGTTCGTCAACGGCCGCCCGGTGCGCGACCGCGTCCTGCTGGCCGCCGTGCGCGGCGCTTACGGCGATGTTCTCCCGTCCGGGAGGCATCCGGCGGTGGTGTTGTTCCTCGATGTTCCCGTGCGCGACGTGGACGTGAACGTGCATCCGACCAAGGCCGAGGTCCGCTTTCACGACAGCAGCCGCGTGCGCGGCCTGATCGTCACCGCCATCCGCCGCGCGTTGGAACAAGCCGCCCAATTCACCTCCAGCACGCTGGCCCCGCAAGCCATGGAGATGCTGCGCCCCGAGTCGATAGGCTATGTGCCGCAAGGCTTTGGCGAGCGTTCTTTCGGCGCGACCTACGCGCCCTTTCAAGGCGCGGCCACGCCGCACCTGATGGCCGACGCGCCCCCCGGCGCGCGCGTGACCGAGGCCGGAGCCATGCCGACGGCGATGGGGCGGCTGGGCGCGGCGGTGGCGCAGATGCACGGCACCTTCATCGTCGCCCAGACGGAGGACAGCGTCGTCATCATCGACCAGCACGCCGCGCACGAGCGCATCGTGTACGAAAAGATGAAGCAAAGCCTGAGCGGCGAAGGCATCAAACGCCAGATCATGTTGATCCCCGAAGTTGTTGAAATGGATGAGGCTTCGTCCCTGCGCCTCGCGGCGCGGGCGGAGTCGTTGGCCGAGTTGGGCCTAGTGATCGAGTCGTTCGGGAACGGAGCCGTTCTGGTGCGCGAGATTCCGGCGTTGCTCGGCAAGACGGACGTGAAGGCGCTCCTGCGCGACCTCGCCGAAGAATTGGCCGAACATGAACAAGACCACGCCCTGCGCGACCGACTGGAAGCCATCTGCGCCACGATGGCCTGCCACGGCTCGGTGCGTTCGGGCCGCGTCCTTTCCGTCGATGAAATGAACGCCTTGCTCCGCCAGATGGAAGCGACGCCCAACAGCGGCCAGTGCAACCACGGCCGCCCGACCTATGTGGAATTGAAGAAAGCCGATCTGGAAAAACTCTTCGACCGACGCTGAGCCTCAGTGTCCGTTCAGAAGCTTGTCGTTTGTTCACAACGAGTTATAAAGGGGACGGTCATCCCCGCGAAGGCGGGGATCCATCTCCCGGTGACAGGATTGAGCTCAATTTTTCCAGACCGACGCTTTTCATTCTACAGGTGATGGATCCCCGCCTTCGCGGGGATGACGGTTTTCGGGGTTGTTTTTTAAGTTTTTTGGACGAACCCTCAGTCTTCGACCGATGCCCCCCGCGTGCCGTCTTGCAACTCGATCCGCACCTTGTCGCCGCGTTTCATGGCGGCGGCGTGTGTGACGAGGTGGCCCTGCGCGTCATAGACCAAGCCATAGCCGCGCCCCAACACCGCGCGCGGCGACAAAGCCTCCAACAGCGTCGTCAGACGCTCCAGCCGCTTGTCCGCCTGAAACAGCCGCTCGCGCCCGCCGGATTGCAAACGATGCGTTTGATGCTGAAGCCGTTGCGCCGCCAGTTGCACCAGATCGCGCGGATGCCGGAGCTTGCCCGAAGCTTCGGCCAACCGTCCCCGCGCCCGCGTAAAGCATCCCTGCCACGCCAGAGCCAACCGCTCGGCCCGTTCGTCGAGCCGCTGCATCAACGGCTCGGTCGCCCGCGCCGGATCGCCCAAAGCGCGGCTGAGCAGCGCCAGCTTTTCCTTGCGCTCGCGCGTCATGCGCAGCATCGCGCCGTTGAGCCGCGCGCCGTCGTCCAGAACTTGCGCCAGCAGATTGTCGCGCACCGGAACAGCTATCTCCGCCGCCGCCGTCGGAGTCGGCGCGCGCACATCGGCGGCATAGTCGATCAAGGTCGTGTCGGTTTCATGCCCGACGGCGGAAATGATGGGGATCATGCTGTCCGCCACCGCCCGCACCACGCTTTCGTCGTTGAACGGCATCAGGTCTTCGACCGAGCCGCCGCCCCGCGCCACGATCAACACATCGGGACGCGGCACCGGCCCGTCGAGGGGCAGGGCGTTAAATCCGCGTAGAGCCGCCACGACCTGCGCCGCCGCCGCTTCGCCCTGCACCGCGACGGGCCACACCAGAACGCGGCGCGGGAAACGGTCGGCCAGACGGTGCAGAATATCGCGGATCACGGCCCCCGTCGGCGAGGTGACCACGCCGATCACCTCCGGCAGATAGGGCAACAGCTGTTTCCGCGCCGGATCGAACAAGCCTTCGGCGGCCAGCTTCTTCTTGCGCTCCTCCAGCATCTTGAGCAAAGCGCCCACGCCCGCCAGAGCCATGCTCTCGATGACCATCTGGTACTTGGACGAACCCATATAGGTGGTGAGCTTGCCGGTGCAGATCACGTCCATGCCGACCTCGGGCCGCAGGCCGAGCTTGCTCACTTGCCCCTTCCAGCACACGGCATCCAGCACCGCCGTTTCATCCTTTAACGACAGATACATATGGCCGCTTGAGTGCAGTTTACATGAACCGATTTCGCCCCGCACGCGCACCAGACCAAACGTCTCCTCGACCGTGCGCTTCAATTGGCGCGACAGATCGCTGACGGAGAATTCCGGCAAATTGCTGCCCGGACGCGGCGCGTCGAACAGGTTGGGGGCAGGGGGCGGAGCGGCGGTCGTTTTGGCCATCGGACAACAAAAGACGGAGGACAGGAGGCGGACAAGCCTTTATAAGACGTTTACCCCTTTGGCGACAGAGCAATCCAAGACCTAAGCAGGAGCAGCCATGAATATTCTCGTTATCGGTTCCGGCGGACGCGAACACGCCCTTTGCTGGTCGTTCGCGCGGTCGCCTTTGTGCGAAAAACTGTATTGCGCCCCCGGCAACGCGGGAATCGCCAGCGTCGCGACCTGTCTGCCCATCGCGGTGGATCAGATCGATGCCATCCTTGCCGCTTGCAGCGAACACGCCATCGACTTTGTCATGATCGGGCCGGAATTGCCGCTGACGCTGGGGCTTGCGGACGCGCTTCGCGCCGCCAACATCGCCTGCTTCGGCCCCAACAAGGACGCGGCGGCGCTGGAAGGCTCCAAGGGCTTTATGAAGGACATGTGCGCCAAGGCCGGAATTCCCACCGCCGCCTACGCCCGCTTTGCCGAGGCCGAAGCCGCGAAAGCCTATGTGCGCCAGCAGGGCGCTCCCATCGTCATCAAAGCCGACGGCCTCGCCGCCGGAAAAGGCGTCACCATCGCCCAGACGGTGGACGAAGCCCTCAAGGCCATCGACGAAGCCATGAACGACAAGGTCTTTGGCGACGCGGGCAACGAAATCGTGATCGAGGAATTCATGGTCGGGGAGGAAGCCAGCTTTTTCGCCCTCTGCGACGGCAACGACGCCGTGCCCTTCGCGGCGGCGCAAGACCACAAGGCCGTCTTTGACGGCGACAAAGGCCCCAACACCGGCGGCATGGGCGCTTATTCGCCCGCGCCGATCGTCGATGCCACGATGCAAAGGCGCATCATGCACGAAATCATCAACCCGACGATGGTGGCCATGCGCGAAGCGGGCAAGCCCTTTACCGGCGTGCTGTTCGCGGGCCTGATGATCACCGCCTCGGGGCCGAAATTGATCGAATACAACGTCCGCTTCGGCGACCCGGAAACCCAAGCCATGCTGCCGCGCCTGAAATCCGACCTGCTCGCGGTGTTGTTCGCCGCCGCGAAAGGCACCGTCAACGGCTTCCCGCTCAACTGGCACGACCGCGCCGCCCTGTGCGTGGTGATGGCCGCCGAGGGGTACCCCGGCGCGTACAAAAAGAACACCGTGATTCACGGCCTTGACCAAGCGGCGACCGTCCCCGATTGCATCGTGTTCCATGCCGGAACCGCCAAGAACGCGGCGGGCGATATGATCGCCACAGGAGGCCGCGTCCTCGGCGTCACCGGCTGGGCACCCACCGTCGCCGAAGCGCAAACCCGCGCCTATCAAGCGGTCGATAAAATCAACTGGCCCGAAGGCTTCTGCCGCCGCGACATCGGCTGGCGCGCCATCGCCGCCGCCTCCGCCAACGACAACCGGCGCGGGACGGAGGGGGCGTAGAACGCCTCACCCCCGTCGTGCCGCGAAGAAGCGTTTGAGGAGGTCGCCAGCGCGGCTTTCTTCGATGCCGCCGATGACTTCGGGGGCGTGGTGGCAGGTGGGTTGGGCGAAAAAGCGCGGGCCGTGTTCGATGCCGCCGCCTTTCGGGTCATAGGCGGCAAAGATCACGCGGCGCAATCGGGCAAAACTGATCGCCGCCGCGCACATGGCGCAAGGCTCCAGCGTCACATACAAATCGCAATCCGGCAGCCGAGGGCTGTTCCTCAACCGCGTTGCCGCCCGGATCGCCAGCATTTCGGCGTGGGCAGTGGGGTCGGTCAGCTCCTCGGTTTGGTTTCCGGCCTCGGCCAGAACCTGCCCCTCCGCCGTCACCACCACAGCCCCCACCGGCACTTCGCCGCGCCGCGCGGCAGCCTCGGCCTGTTCAAAAGCCCGTTGCATCGGATCGCTCATGTTGTGCCTCAACCATTTGAAAACGCACGAAAGCCCTCCCCCCTTGGGGGGAGGGTTGGGTGGGGGGTCGACGTTAGGGATAAACCTGCAAAGATCACCTCCGGCGGAACCCACCCCCCACCTAGCCTCCCCCCAAGGGGGGAGGGAGGGCGCTCCTTCTTATCGTAAAACGCTAAAAAATCACGACCTATCGTTGTTTCTTCACAGTTTTTCCCCTACAGTCCCCACCATGACTGAAAAAGCAGAGAAAATCGAGCCTGCAAAAGGCGAACGAATTGCCAAGGTTCTGGCCCGCGCGGGCGTAGCCTCGCGGCGCGAGGTGGAGCGCATGATTGCCGAGGGCCGCGTGACGGTGGACGGCAAGATCATCCCGTCGCCCGCGCTGAACGTCACGGCGGCGAACCGCATCGCCGTGGACGACAAACCCGTGGCCGCCGCCGAGGAAGCCCGCGTCTGGCGCTATCACAAAAGCCCCGGAACGCTGACGACCAACAGCGACCCGCAAGGCCGCCCGACGATCTTTGAGAAACTCCCGCCGGAACTCCCCCGCGTCGTGACCATCGGACGGCTGGACTACAACACCGAAGGCCTGTTGCTGTTGACCAACGACGGCGAGCTGGCGCGGCATTTGGAATTGCCCAAGCACGCTTGGCTGCGGCATTACCGCGTGCGGGTCTACGGCTGGGTCGACGTGGCCAAGCTGAAAAAGCTAGAAGACGGCGCCACCATCGACGGCGTGCATTACGAGCCGATCAAGGCCGAGCTGGAAACCGAAAAGCAGGAAGGCTCCAACAGCTGGCTGTCGGTCAGCATCCGCGAAGGCAAAAACCGCGAGATTCGCCGCGTGATGGAGCATCTGGATTTGGAAGTCACGCGCCTGATCCGCGTCGCTTTCGGCCCGTTCCAGCTCGGCAAATTGGTGCGCGGCGGCGTTGAAGAAGTGCCGCGCCGAATCTTGCGTGAATCGCTGGGCAACTTCTTCAAGGAACTCGGCAAGTAACCATGCGGATCACCGGCGGAAGCTTGCGCGGTCGAACCCTCGTCGCTCCCGAAGGCCGGACGACGCGCCCCACCAGCGACCGCGTGCGCGAAGCGTTGTTGAACATCCTGATGCACCACGACTGGGGCGCGGCCATCGGCGACCCTTTGGTGGGTGCGCGGGTGTTGGACGCTTTCGGCGGCACGGGAGCCTTAGCGTTCGAAGCCTTATCGCGCGGCGCGGCCCACGCCACGCTGTTCGACACGGATCGGCAGGCGCTTAAACACATCCGCGAGAATGCGGCTGCTCTAAAAATCACGGACGATTGCGCCATCATGCCCGCCGATGCCACGCGCCCGCCGCAAGCCGCGCAGCCTTGCACGCTTGTTTTCCTCGATCCGCCCTACCGCAAGAATTTGATTCCGGAATCGCTGGCAGCACTGGGCCGCGCCGGATGGATCGCGCCCCACGCCCTCATCGTCGCGGAAACCGCGAAGGACGAGAATCTGGCGCTTCCCGAAAACCACGCCGTGGCGCTGGCGCGGACGTACGGCGACACCGCCGTGCATTTTATCACGCTGTCCTGATCACGCGCTTTAGCGCCGCTTCGTCCTCGAACGTCAAAGTCACGGGCAACACCGCGACCTGCGCCCGAAAGGCATCGGGGAGGCGCACCCAGTCCTTGGCCGTGGTGATGAGGCGGAGGTTCTGCGCCTTGGCCTGTTCCGCCAGCGCGGCGAGTTCCGGCGGCGTGAACAGGTGATGATCGGGGAAATCCTTTGTGACGGCCAACGCCAGCCCCGCCTCGCGGCACGAGGCATAAAATTTCGCAGGCCGTCCGATTCCGGCAAAAGCGAGGAACGCGCCGTCGCGCGGAAAATCGTCGGACAACGCAGAAGTCAATTGCGCCTGAAGGACGGGGATTTTGCGGGCAAAGGGCAGGGGCCGCGCCAGAGCGCCGATCACGATCACCGCGTCCAACCGCTTGGTCGCCTCGATGAAATCTTCGCGCAGCGGCCCGGCGGGAATGATCGCGCCGTTGCCGAGTCCCGTCGCGCCGTCGATGACGCACAGCTTGACGCTCGGCGCGATGGTCGGGTTCTGCAAGCCGTCGTCGAGGATGATATGCGTCGCCTGCGGCGCGGCGGCGCGGATCGCGGCGGCGCGGTCGCGCCCGATCCAGCACGGCGCGGCGCAAGCCAGCAGCAACGCTTCGTCGCCGACATCGCGCGCGCTGTGGCGGTCGGGATCGACGCGCAACGGCCCGGCTTCCATCCCGCCATAGCCGCGCGTGACGAAAACCGGTTGAGCGCCCGTTTGCTGCAACAGCCGCGCCAGCGCGAGCGCGGTCGGCGTTTTTCCGGCCCCGCCCGCCACGACATTGCCGACGCAGATGACAGGAATAGCGGCGCGGTAAGGCCGCGCAAAGGCGCGGCGGATTTCGGCGGCCATTTCATAAACGCGGCCAAAGGGCATGAGCAACGCGGCGCAAAGGCCAAAGGGGCGGTACCAAAAAGCGGGCGCTTTCATGGCGTTTTCTCCTGCGCGAGCCACGGATCCAACAGGCGAAGCGTTGCGTCCAGAACATGGCTCTGGCGTTCCGCCACGGCGCGGGCGGCGGCGGCAAGAGCGGCCGCTTCCTCCGGCGCGGCCAGCAGACGCGCCAGCGCCGTGGCCAGCTCGTCGGGCGCGGCCACTTGCAGGGCGGCGTTGTGCTGCACAAGGTCGGCGGCGATTTCGGCGAAGTTGGGCATGCAGGGGCCAAAGACCATGGCGCAGCCGAGTTGCGCAGGCTCCACCGGATTATGCCCGCCCCAAGTGAAGGATCCGCCCAAACATGTCACCGATGCCAGCCGATAAAACAGCCCCAGTTCCCCCATCGTGTCGGCGAGATAGATTTGCGTGGCGGGGGTAATGTCCTGATGCTGGGAACGACGAACGCAAACGTCACGCACCCCCTCCCCAACCCTCCCCTCAAGGGGGAGGGAGCCCCGAAAGCCCTCCTCCAATTCCTCCCCCCTTGAGGGGGAGGTTAGGTGGGGGGTGGCTTCCGCATGTACGGACGTTGCAGGACGAGCGTCCACAGACCCCCCACCCAACCCTCCCCCCAGAGGGGGAGGGCTTTGCAGTGTGCTGCTCTGTCTCCTCCCGGAATCCCCCCCCAATTCCTCCCCCCTTGAGGGGGAGGTTAGGTGGGGGGTAGTTTCCGCATGCACGGACGCATCAGGACGAGCGTCCACAGACCCCCCAACTAACCCTCCACACAGAGGGGTAGGGCTTTGCAGTGTGCCGCTCTGTCCCCTCCCGGAATCCCTCCCTAATTCCTCCCCCCTTGAGGGGGAGGTTAGGTGGGGGGTGGTTTCCGCAAGCGCGGACGCATCAGGACGAGCGTCCAGAGACCCCCCACCCAACCCTCCCCCCAGAGGGGGAGGGTTTTGCAGGAGGGCCTTAATGGCTCCGCCGCGCTCGGCGTGGCGTGGGACAATGATGGTCAAAAGGTCGGGCCAGCGCCTGCGCAGCATTTGGTGCGCGTCCAGCGCGATTTGCTCCTCGCCCGGATGCGTGGAGGCCATCACCCATACCTTGCGCCCGCCGATCTGGGCCTTCAGGCGGCGCAATTCCGCTTCGTCGCAGGGCAGCGGCTCGGCGGCGAATTTGAGATTGCCGACGTAGCGCATGTCGCGCAACCCCAGCGCGGCAAAGCGTTGGCGCTCGACTTCGGTTTGCGCCAAACCCAACGCGAACGCGCCGAGCAGCTCCCGCGCCCAGCTTTTCACAAAGCTCCATTGGCGAAAGGATTTCTCCGACATGCGCCCGTTCAGCAGAACCGCCGGAACGGCGCGGCGGCGCAGAGCGGTCAGCATGTTGGGCCACAGTTCGGACTCGACCCACAAAGCCAGATCAGGCCGCCAATGATCGAGAAAGCGCGTCACATAAGCCCAGCGATCCACCGGGACATACTGATGAAACACGCCCGGCGGCAGGCGCGAGGCCAACAGCTGCGCGGACGTGACCGTGCCGGTGGTCAGAAGAATGCTCCAGTGCGGATAGGCGCGGCGCAGGGCTTTGGCGAGGCTTAAAACCGACATGGCCTCGCCGACGCTGGCGGCATGGCACCAAACCAGCTTGCCCGCAGGACGCGCTGCCGAAGCGTAGCCGAGCCGTTCGGGAAAACGCGCCGGATCCTCGCGCCCCTTGGCGCGACGGCGGCGCAAGACGAGCGCAATCGCCGGTGCGCCGAGGTCGGTCAGAACGCGGTAAAGCCACATGAGCGGAACCTGAACATAACCGGTGAGTGACCCGCCCCGCGTGTCGGCGGTAAAAGGCTGTTAGCCCTTGCCGTGGGTCGAAGGCTCCTGAAGCCGTTGGCGCATCAGGTCGAGCAGACCGCCGATGTTGCCGCCGTTGCGTTGGATGACGGCGGCGTATTCCTGCCGCTGGGTGACGCTCATGCTCACGCCCTCGACCACAACGTCGATGATGCCCTGCTTGCCGTTCTTGGTGCGCACGCGCCAGTCCACGGTCGTGGGAGCCGAGCCGTCGGGATGGGTGATTTCGCTTTTGACGACGAAGTCCAGATCGCCTTCGGGCTGAACCGCGCGAACGCGGAAGCCTTCGCCGGTGTAAAGCGCGAAACGGTCGGAATAGGTCTTGACCACCAATTTCTCGAACAGGTTCATGTAATCCTGCTGCTGATCCGGCGCGGCGGCGTTCCAGCTGCGCCCGATCACAAAGCGCCCGATGGTCATCAGATCGAACGAATCGCGCAGCATGTCGCGGAACTGGTCGTTGCGCTGCTCGGCGTTGATGCTTTTGTCGGCGAGGATGGCGATGGCCTTGTCGCCGAGCGTGGCGATAAAGCGCCCCTCCGGCGTGGCGGCGGCGGCCTCGACGGCGCTCGTGGGCGGCTTGGGCGCAGCGACGGGGGCTTGCGCCATGCTCGGACTCGGCAGGACAAAGCCGGTCGTGGCCAGCAAAAGGGCCAGAAAACGCAGGCGGGAAACGGGGCGCAACACTCGCAGCATAAAGTCTCTCCAACGCAGGGACAGCCGGGGAACAAGGATAGAATCAAGTTTATAGCGACTGCGCGACAAAAAACAAACACGGATTGCAGCTTCCGGTAGCGTTTCCGAAACTGTGGCTTTTCGGATCGGTCCGGAAAAAAATGCTCAAATGGCTGCGGAGTCCCACAAAGCGCCTTTGTTTTGCCATGCTTGCCTGCCTACATACGACCAAGGACTCGTTCGAGTCCAAAAACAAAAAAATCCATGGAAAGGGTCTCAAGATGCGTTCGATGAAACTTCTGGCTGCCGCTGCCGTTTTGGCCACATTGGTTGCCGGTCCCGTGATGGCGCAAGATGCCGTCTCCCCCGCTTCTGAGCCGACCGCGGCTTCCGAGCAGGCTGTCAAGGCTCCCGTCAAGAGCCACGTCAAGAAGCACAGCGTCAAGAAGCATCATGTCAAGAAGGTCCACGCCAAGAAGGTGAAGGCTTCCGATGGCGTGAAGGTCGGCGAATAAGCTCTGACCCACGGTCATTCCGAAAACCGCTGCGTCGGGCGCAAGCCCCGCAGCGGTTTTTTTATGTGCGAAGGCTTAAAGGCCGGACTGATTGAGCGACAAAATCTGCCCAGCCAGATAGAGCGAGCCGCAGATCAAAAGGCGTCCCGGACGCGGCGCGGCGGCGACGATGTCCCGCAGGGCCGAAGCCGCATCGGCGGCGGCCGTAGCTTTCGGAAAGCCAGCCTGTTGCGCCAGTCGCGCGAGATCGTCCGCCGGACAAGCCAGCGGCTCGCCCTCAATCCCCACGGTGCGCAACCGATCGACAAAGGGCGCGAGCGGCTTCAAAAAGTCCTTCGGCGCCTTGGTGGACAACATGCCAAAGATCATGTGCAGCGGACGTGGCGAGTCGCCATCCTCGCGCTGCCACGCCGCCGCTTGCGCGGCCAAAACCTCGCCCGCCGAATCATTGTGCCCGCCGTCCAGCCAGAGTTCCCAGCCCGGCGGCAACAGCGATGGCAAAACGCCCCGATCCAGCCTTTGCAGCCGCGCGGGCCATTCCACGCGACGCATCGCCAGCCGCAGGGCATCGTCGGAGATCGCCAGCGGAACGGCCGCCGTCGTCGCGATGGCCAGACCGGCGTTCCAGAACTGATGCTGTCCCACCAGCGCCGGATGCGGTAGATCGACCGAACGGGCGGGGCCGGTGAAACGGAACCGTGTGTCGTCAAGCCTCTCGACGCGCCAGTCCTCGCCGCCGACGACCAGCGGCGCGTTGCGTTCCGCCGCCACCTCCCGCAGCGCGTTGAGCGCCTCGGGCGCGGGTTGCGGCGCGGCGAAGCAGGGGACGCCTTTCTTCATGATCCCGGCCTTCTCGCGCGCGATGGAGGTAAGCGTGTCGCCGAGATACGCGCAATGGTCATACGACAGGCGCGTAATGGCGGAAGCGGCGGCGGTGGGGATGACGTTCGTGGCATCCAGACGTCCTCCGAGTCCGACTTCGAGGATCACGAGATCGGCAGGATGGCGGGCAAAGGCGACGAAAGCGGCGGCGGTCGTGGCCTCAAAGAAGGTCACCGCGCCCGGCTCGGCCAGCCGCTCGCAGTCGCGGAGGATGGCAACCAGTTCGTCCTCGCCGATCAACGCGCCCGCGATGCGAATACGTTCGTGAAACCGCACCAGATGCGGCGAGGTGTAGACATGCGCTTTGTAGCCCGCCGCCTCGACCATCGCGCGTAGAAACGCGCAGGTGGAGCCTTTCCCGTTCGTCCCCGCCACATGCACGACAGGCGGCAGGTGGCGATGTGGACTGCCTAGTCTTTCCAGAAGATCGAAATAAGGTTGTCGAAGTCCCAGATCGATGTTGTAGGGGCGGAAACGCTCAAGAATGTCGGCGGATGTTTCTGCCATGAAAAAGCCCGCCGCTGCGCCTTACGCTTACTTCCGTCGCGCCGTCGCGTCGCGCCGTGCGCCGTGCGGCACCGGCCCGGCCAGCGTCAGCGTGGCGGGACGCTTTGTGCGCGGCTCCTTGCGGAGGAGGCCGAGAACGCGCACCAGCGTGTCGCGCAACTGGTGCCGCGTCACGACGATGTCCACCATGCCGTGGTCGAGGAGATATTCCGAACGCTGGAACCCCGGCGGCAGAGTCTCGCGGATCGTGCTTTCGATCACCCGCGCTCCGGCAAAACCGATCTGCGCGCCTTTTTCCGCGATGTGAATGTCGCCCGTCATGGCAAAGGATGCCGTGACCCCGCCGGTGGTGGGGTCGGTGAACACAACGATATAGGGCAGACCGGCGGCCTTGACGCTTTGCGCCGCGATGATGCTGCGCGGCATTTGCATGAGAGACAAAATGCCCTCCTGCATCCGTGCGCCGCCCGAAGCGGGGATGACGATCAGCGGGGCGCGAAGCTCGACGGCCTTTTGCGCCGCCGTGACGAGGCCTTCGCCCACCGCCATGCCCATCGAACCGCCCATAAAGCTAAAATCGAACGCGGCGACGACGGCGCGGTGGCCGCCCATCAAACCTTCGCCCACAAGAATGGCATCCTGCTTGCCGGTCTTGTGCTGGGCGTCTTTAAGCCGGTCGCTGTAGCGTTTCTGGTCGCGGAATTTCAAAGGGTCGACGATCACCTTTTCCACGTCGATGACGGTATAGCCCCCGTCGTCAAACAGCATCCCCAGCCGCCGCGCGGGGGCGAGCTTCAGGTGGTGGCCGCAATGGCGGCACACGCTCATCTGTTCCTCAAGCTCGCGCCGGAAGAGCATGGCGCTGCAGCCGGGGCATTTCTCCCAGAGGTTGTCCGGAACCTCCTTCTTGCTGACGAGCGCGCGGATTTTGGGTCGGACGAAATTTGTTAGCCAGTTCATGGGGCGTATGCTAGTCAAAGAAAATGTTGGAAGCTAGGCCTAAAATGAGAGGCCTAGACATGGGTGGGAATGATGGCCAGAAAAAAGCCAAACAGTAAAAACGTCAAAATCACGGATGAAGAAGTCGAGGAGTTCATTGGAAAGCATCTTCTCGCTGGAATAACTTACTTTGACTTGGTTGGAAACGTGGACTCGTGTGTGCAAATTCACGGGATCATAGTCCGTATCAACGAGGATGAGGGCATTGTCGTTCGGGTCAATAATGAAGGCAAAGAATTCAAGCTTCCGCCTTATTTGCCCCATCTTGTGCGGGCTCAGCCGGGAGAGTATCGACTAAGGGCGACAGGGGAGGTCGTCGTTAATCCTGACTTCGCCATGGTCTGGAATGTATACCCAAAGGGATATCAAGGCAGTGTCTAAACATAATCCGCTCCACATCGAAGTGGCTATTGTCCCGTGGCGAAAAATTTCTGGACTGAAGTCAAGATTGGAAAAAGCGGCGGCTTTGACGTTGGCCGCCTTGCCCGAAGCGCTGCAACCGGCGGCGCGACGAGCGCAGTGGACGGTGTTGCTGACCTCGGACGCGGCGGTGCGGCGGCTGAACAACGACTTTCGCGGCATCGACAAACCAACCAACGTGCTGTCCTTCCCTCACTTCACCCGCCCCCAACTCGTCAAAACGAACAAGGGCCGCGAGGTCGTTTATGTCGGGGATATAGCCATCGCATATCAATATGTGGTGGCTGAGGCACGAAGCGAACACAAAATACTGTTGAATCATGTAACCCATCTCATGATCCATGGCCTTTTGCATCTTTTCGGGTATGATCATCAGGCGAACGCGCCTGCCGTTCGCATGGAACGACTGGAGAGAAAACGAATGGCCGAACTTGGCCTGCCTGATCCTTACGCCTCCGCGACATCGCTCGTCCCCAAGGCGAAGCCCGCGCACCGAGGCCAACGGTCAAAGGCATGAGCGATCCTCAACGGCAGAACAACGGAATGTCGTCCGGCGAAAACGAGGACGCGCCTAGTCCTTGGCATCGCCTATGGCGGCGTGTGAACGAACGCTGGCAAGGCTCGTCCGAAGCCGAGGCGCTGCGCGAGGCGGTTGAAGAATTGATCGAGGAATCCGCCGCCGACTCCGGCGGTGCGCCGACCACCGAACGGACGCTGCTCACCAACCTTTTGAATCTGCGCGAACGGCATGTGTGCGACTGCATGGTGCCCCGCGCCGACATCGTCGCCATCGACGCCGACAGCGAGATGAAGACGCTGGTCGGCCTGATGGTAGAACACACCCACAGCCGCATCCCCGCCTACAGCGACACGCTCGATGAAACGCTGGGCATGGTGCACATGAAGGACGTTCTGGTCTGCATCGCGCAGCAAAAAGAATGTCGCATTCGTGATTTGCTGCGTCCGGTGATGTTCGTGGCGCCGTCCATGCCCGCCGCCAAGTTGCTGCTGCAAATGCGTACGACGCGCCAGCATATGGCGATGGTGGTGGACGAATTCGGCGGCATCGACGGCTTGGTGACGCTCGAAGACCTCGTCGAGGAAATCGTCGGCGAGATCGAAGACGAACATGACGATCCCGCGACGCAAGACATGGTGGCCCGCGCCGATGGCACGTTGCTGGTCAACGCCCGCGTGACGATTGAGGATTTCGAAGCCCGCGTCGGCACGCTGTTGACCGAACCGGAACGCGAAACCATCGACACGCTTGCGGGCTATGTCTTTCACCTCGCCGGACATGTGCCCAAAATCGGCGAACGCGTCGAAGGCCCGAACGGCATCCTGTTCGAAGTTCTGGAAACGGATCAAAACCGCATCCACCGCGTCCGCGTCCGTGGCCTGCGCCGCACTGAGGCGGAGACGACGGAGTCGGCCAAGGCGGAGTAACCTTACGGGCGAGCCGTAATGATCTTCGCCTCGGTTCCGCAACCGGAGCAGGGCAGAGTCGGATAGGTGTTGAACGGGAAGATGTGGGGCTGATGCGGGACGATGCCCTTCTTTTTATCCCAGCGCACCATAGAGGGTCGTCCCTTTCCGTCAAAGAGCAAGGCCGTCCGCCCGATGTGAGGCAAACCTCTGGCCCAGCTGCCGTCGTTGAGGAGGGTGACGTGGCAGGGGCCGATGTGATGTCCCGACGGGGTTCGCGGCGATTCGACCGCGAGAGCCTCAGAGATGTGCGTATGGCCGCTGATGGATCCGTCAAGATAGGGCGCGTCCTCGCCCTTGGCCCGACAGGCAAAGGCTTTCCCGTTTTCACGGAACAAATGCCGCAGCAACAGCGTTTTGAGCGTGCGATCATGGCCCGTTCGTTCCTTGAAAGCCTGTTCGAGAGTAAAGGCCAAGGAAAAATGATCGTGCCAGCGCGTCGTGGGCTTTGGAACGTCAAAATCCATGTGGGCGGCCAGAAGCGTGGCGGCGGATTCCAGTGTCGCTTGCGGTGACCAACGGCTCTGCACATGGGGGCGGCGGCGAAAGACTTCGAACGCCGCGTTCAAAAAACGCCCGGTGCCGCTGTAAATCTCTTCGACGCAAGCTGTTCTGTCCGACAAACGGGAAAAGGCCTTCAGCAGTGTGTCGAATTCGTCGCCATGGCGAACCAGAAATCTTTTCCCGGCGGGGGTTTCATAGATGGCTTCGTTGGCGATGGAAAATTTTCCGTGGCGGAATCCGTCGTATTTTCTGAAATAAATGTCATGGTTTCCGGGAACGAAGACGACCTGAACGCCGTCTTCCGCCATCGAAAAAATATACTGGAGCGCCTCCAAATGGGACGCCTTCACCAGCCTTTTATCGCCGAGGACGCTGAGGTCGAAAACATCCCCGCGCGCGCTCTCAATCGCGCGGTCAATGATGTCTTGAATATACGAATAGGTTACGCCGGCATTGTATTTTATGGCCCACATGTCGATGGCATCGCCGACAATGTACAAACGCTTCGGTTTAACTCTTTTGAGAAACGGAACCAGATGGTCGGACTGACTCTGGTTGGAACCTATATGAAGGTCGGAAACAAACAACGCATCGCATTTCAGCTTTTTCATAAGGTCTCCACATCGAACAAATGAGGGCTCTGATTTCTCAAATTTAGCTTGGCGTTGGTCAGCTTGCCGAAAATGCGGCGAAGGACCTCACGGGATCACGATGGCAACGTCTCCCCCCGCTTGATCGCTTCGGCCAAGGGGCTGAAGGCGGCGACGACGCTTTCGTACACGGGGCGCTTGAAATCGACGATCAGGGACGGGGTCTGCGCTAAAGGTGTCCATTTCCACGCCGTAAATTCGGGGTCTTCGGGGTCGTGTTCGCCCGCGAGGCTGACATCGCTGTCCTGTCCCTGAAAGAGCAGGGCGAACCAGCGCTGTTCTTGCCCCCGATATTTGCCCCTGAAAACGCCGTTGCGGTATTGCAGATAGTCGGGGAATTCGTAACGCAGCAGTTCGGGATGCTCGGCGATGATCGTGGCGTTGTTGGTGCCGATCTCTTCCTTCAATTCGCGCATCGCGGCGGCGACGGGGTCTTCGCCCTTTTGGATGCCGCCTTGCGGCATCTGCCACGCGCCCGGCTTGTCGCGGCGCTCGGCGCACAGGACGAGGCCGTCATGATTAAACAGGCACAAGCCGACGCAGGCGCGATAGGAGAGCGTAAGGGGATCCATTCTTTATTCCACCATGGCTGAGAGCGGAGCCAGGGCGATGCCCCGGCTCGGCAGTTGTTTGATCCAGAGTTCGAGTCGATCCACCGTCATTGGCAAGGACGAGGCGATGCCGATGGCGCGTCCCGTTTGCTGCGCGGCCAGTTCAAGCTGGCTGAGCGCCGCGTCGATGGCTTCGGGCGTGGGAGTCGGGTCGATGAACAGCGTGGCCGTTGCCGTCGGAACCTGAGCGCGACGGGCGAGATCCTTCACCACGCTGTGCGGCGCGGCGCGGGCATCCAGCACCAGCAACCCGCGCTGTTTCAGGACATCGAGAACGGGCGCGAATTTGTTCGGATCGGTGGTGAAGCGCGAACCGGTTAGGCTGGTCACGCCCACATAGCCCGACCCTTGCCGCAAAGACCAGTTGAGCCGCTGCAGATTATCGACATTGGGCAAATTGGTCAGCAGCGTGTTGGGGCCGGGATCGCTGCGGGGATAGTCGAACGGCTCCATCGGCAGCGCCAGCAAGGTTTCATGCCCATCCTGCCGTGCGCGTCCCATCCACGATCCCACCACCGCTCCCTGAACGTCAAAGGCCAAGGTCACGTTGGCGGGCAGACTCTGCAACGCGGTGTCGGTGGCCACGCGCGCAAGGCCGAGGTCGTTCACGACGATGGCAATCCGGGGCCGCCGGTCGGCCTTGTCAAAAGGACGGGCATAGACCTGCCACGGCATGCGGCCATCCTCGCCGACGCGCGGCAGGCTTCCCTCCGCCGTGTCCTCCGTCAAGCCGGGGTCGGGCGCACGGGCCATGCGGGTGCCGTGGTCGTCGGTGTCGTTGCGCGCGGCGGCGGCGAGGGACTCCGCCGTCGGCGCGGATTCGGAGCCCGTCGCCGCCGGTGGCGGCGACATATCGACGCGGGACGCGGCCGCGCTCTGGCTTTCGGTCACAACGGGCGCGGGCGTGGCTTCTGGCGGTTTCGAAGGAGCCCACGGCAGAAACAGAGGCGCCAGTAAAACCACCAAAATTCCACCCGTCACCGCCAGCTTCAGCTTGCGCGGATAGCGCGCCAGAAAAGTCTCTTTCCGGGGAGGCAAGCCGCTGTCCGGCGAAAGATCGGGCGACAGGTTCACTTCCGCGTCGCCTCGCCGGAAAAGGTCACAGGGGTGGTCTTCGTCTCAAACAGATGAACGCCCCGGATCAGATCAAGCGCCCGCGCCAACTGGTAATCGAACGGCTCGTCCTTTTTGTCGGACTTGTCGCTCGTCTTGTCGCTGTCCTTGTCTTTCTTGCCCTTGTCGTTGCCGTCGGCATCGGGCTTCGGCTTGGCATCCTTGTCCGGCTTGATGGTGTCGTTCGAGAGAGCGCCGCGCAGATCGGCTTCGTGCAGCCCTTGACCCGTCGCGATTTCCTCAAGCTTGGCGGGCTGGACGGTGATGTCCGGCTCGATGCCGAGCGCCTGAATCGAACGGCCCGACGGCGTGTAATACCGCGCCGTGGTCAAGCGCATCGCGCCGCCGCCCGACACCGGCAAAATGGTCTGCACGGAACCCTTGCCAAAGCTCTTGGTGCCGATCAGGAGGGCGCGGCGGTAATCCTGCAACGCGCCCGCGACGATCTCGGCCGCGCTGGCCGATCCGCCGTTGATCAGAACCGCGATAGGCTTGCCCCGCGTCTTGTCGCCGCCCTTGGCGAGGAAAGACTGGTTCTCCTCCTTATGGCGGCCCCGCGTCGAAACCACTTCCTTGCCCGCTTCGAGGAATGACCCCGCGACGTTGATGCCCTGTTCCAGCAACCCGCCGGGATTGTTGCGCAGGTCGAGGACATAGCCGATCAGCTTGCTGCCCATCTGCTTGTCGGCTTCGGCCAGAGCCTTGTCGAGGCCCGGCATCGTTTGTTCGTTGAATGTCGTGATGCGGATATAGGCGATGTCGTCCTTGGCCGACCACCGCACTGACTGAATGTGAATGACGGCGCGTGTCAGCGTCACGTCGAACGGCTGGCCGCTGAGGCCGCCGCGCCGAACGGTGAGCGTGATCTTGGTGCCCGGCACGCCGCGCATCTTGTCGACGGCCTCGTTCAAAGTCATCTCGGTCACCGGCTTGTTGTCGAGATGGGTGATGAGGTCGCCCGGTTGCAACCCTGCCTTGGCCGCAGGCGTGTCGTCGATCGGCGACACGACCTTGACCAGCGTGTTGTCCATCGTCACTTCGATGCCGAGGCCCCCGAACTCGCCATGGGTCTGGGTCTGCATGTCTTCGAAATTCTTTTTGGTGAGATAGCCCGAATGCGGGTCGAGCGAGCTCAACATCCCGTTCAGCGCGGCCTCGATCAGCTTTTCATCGGTGACGGGATCGACATAATCCGCCCGCGTCCGCTCCAACACGTCCGAAAACAACGTCAGTTGCTTAAACGTGTCGCTGGAAGACGAATCGCTGTCCGCAGCGGAAGCCGCCACCGGCCCGGCGGTTCGCGCTTGGGTTGCATGCCAACCGGCAAACGCCGCCAAGAGCAAAAGAGCGGAAAAAACGGTCAAAAGGCGCAAAGCAGAGCGTGACATGAACATTCCCTTGGGTCGGTCGCGGCAGGTCGAATCAGTCTAGATGTTTTTTCGCCGCGAGGGAACCTCTGAGGTGAGGGGCAGAGTGGGCTCCAGCCTGAAAGTCTACGCCTGCAACGCGGCCCACGAAAAAACCGGCCAGCCAACACGGGCGGGTCGAAATTCGCTAGAACGGCTTCACGTTAGGTGCCGTATTGACAGAGAAGAGATAAGTTCCTCCGTGGATGCGGCGGCGGTAATTAGTCATTAGACTCGTTGCGAAAGAGGCATTGAATCTTTGTTAACCGGCTTGTGATTCAAGGGTGGAGAGGCGTTGGAGGCCTCTCCGATGGCAAAGTTTAATAGCGCGGCGCTTTTACGCAAGCGGCAATTTCAGCGCCTGAC